>SVKQ01000004.1 GCA_015068325.1 Oscillospiraceae bacterium
GACGGTGGTGGCGAAGCCGGCGATCACGACCCAGCCGAAGAGCGTGAGTGTGACGGCGGGCAAGACGGCGACCTTCAAGGTGGTGGCCAGCGGGACGGGCCTGACATACCAGTGGTACTACAGGACGGGCAGCAGCGGCACGTGGACGAAGGTGAGCAAGAACGGGACGTCGGCCACGTATACGCTGACGACGGCGGCGCGACACAACGGGTACCAGTACCGTTGCCTGGTGAAGAACGACGCAGGCAGCGTGTACAGCAGCGTGGTGACGCTGACGGTGAAGTGAGCGGCGCAGCCGAGCAGAACAAACGGCGCGGGGAGCGATCCCCGCGCCGTTCTTTCGGGCGGAATTTGGTGTGTTCGCGGCCTTCTTGACAAATTGCCCAAATTTCATATTGGCAAGAACCATAATTATATATACTTAAACAGGCGTTCCAGCCTGCCAATATTATAATAACGGGAGGATACGGACATGAAACAGGGCTTGGGCATTCTGCTGACCCTGGCCCTGCTGCTGTCGACGGTACCGGGTACGGCGATCATGGCATTTTACCGCGTCAACAGCGGCAGAGCATACTATCCAAAGGGAGATTCCACCTGGATGGCCTCCGTGCGGCAGAGCTACGGCGGAATGTTGACCTGGGTCGCCTATTGGCAGGCGGAGAACACTTCTCATATGTTCACATGAAAAGGATCCCCTGGTGCAACCGGGGGATCCTTTCCTGTATATGCACATATGCGGCGGCTTATTTTTCCAGCGCATTCACAGCGTTGCGCAGGGCGTCCACCTGCTTCTGGGTGGTGGCCCAGCTGGAGGCAAAGCGTACACCGGAGTGGGTGGCGTCCACCCGCTCCCAATACTCATAGCCGAAGTTTTTGCCTAGAATGGCCAGTTCCTCGTCGCTCATGATGGGATACTGCTGGTTAGTGGGGGAGTCGAACAGCAGGGGATAGCCGGCGGATACGAAAATATCACGCACCTGGTAGGCCATTTCGTTGGCGTGGCGGGCGATGCGGAAGTAGAGGTCATCGGTGAACAGGGCATCGAATTGCAGGCCCAGCAGGCGGCCCTTGGCCAGCATGCCGCCCCGCTGCTTCAGCATAGGCCGGAAGTCCCGCTTTAGGGCGGGGTTCATGATGACCACCGCCTCACCGAACAGGGCGCCCACCTTGGTGCCGCCGATGTAGAACACGTCGCAGAGGCGGGCCAACTCCGGCAATGTCAGGTCAGCTGCATCAGAGGTGAGACCGTAGCCTAGGCGGGCACCGTCGATGAACAGGTACAGGCCGTATTTGCGGCAGGTGTTGTACATAGCGGTCAGCTCCGCCTTGGTGTACAGGGTGCCGCCCTCGGTGGGATAGGAGATATAGACCATGCCGGGATAGACGATGTGCTCCACACTCTCGTCGTTGCGGTGCCACTCCACATAGTCGGCCACCTGCCTGGCGGTGATCTTGCCGTTCTCGGCGGGCAGGGCGATGACCTTGTGGCCCGTGGACTCGATGGCGCCGGCCTCGTGGCAGTTGATGTGTCCGCTGACGGCGGATACCACGCCCTGATAGGGCCGCAGCACGGCGGCGATAACGGTGGTGTTGGTCTGGGTGCCGCCCACCAGGAAGTGTACGTCGGCCTCCGGCGCGGCGCAGGCGGCGCGGATCTTCTCCCGGGCGAGATCGCAATAGGGGTCGCAGCCGTAGCCGATGGTCTGCTCGAGATTGGTGCTGACCAGACGCTCCAGCACGGCGGGATGGGCGCCCTCCAGATAGTCGCTGTTGAAGTGGATCATATGCGTATATCCCTCTTTCGTTTGCAGATTGCCCCTTTCGCGCCGGTCCGGTGGCGGAGAAGGTGCTGGCGCAAGTGTTCTCTGCCACATTTTACCGCATCCGGATTCATAAGTAAAGAGTAAACCGCAGCGGAACAGGTGCTTGCACAGCGGGAAAATATTTGGTATAATGCGGTCAGCACAGGAAAGGGAGGGTATGGCAATGAAAAAGGCATTATTCTGGATCATCATCGTGGCCTTGCTGGGCGTGTTTGCCTATTCCTCCTATCAAATCGGCGGATATCTGCTGGAGAAACGCCGCAGCGACAAGAGTGTAGAGGAAGTTGCCCGGTACGTCCGCGTGCCGGATGGCTATGGCGCAAAAAAAGACGGCGTCTCCGACGGGAACGAGGAAGACCCGAACCGGATCGAGGTGGATTTTGACGCCCTGTGGGAGATCAACAGCGACGTAGTGGCCTGGCTGGTCAGCCCCGACACCGGCATCAACTATCCCGTGCTGCAGGCCCCCGACAACGACTACTATCTCCACCGGCTGATCGACGGCAACTGGAACGACAATGGTTCGCTGTTTCTGGACTACCGCTGCAGCGGAGACTTTTCCGATGAGAACAGCATCATCTATGGCCACAATATGCGCTCCGGCGCCATGTTCGGCAATCTGGTGAAGTATAAGGATCAGAACTATTACGACGAGCACTCCGACATCTATCTGGTTACGCCGGAGCGGCAGTACCGGCTGGACCTGTTTGCCGGCTGCATCATCGAATCCGACGCCGATATCTATCAGAACCACGTGTCACAGGAGTATCTGCAACGCTGCATCGCCCGGTCCACCTTCCAGCCGGACCACGTGGTGGTGCCGGAGGGGCCGATCCTGACGCTGTCCACCTGCTCCTACGAGTTCCAGAATGCCCGCTATGTGGTGCTGGGCGTCCTAGTACCCACGGATTGACGAAACGCACAAAACAGCAGCCCTCCGGCGCCTACCGGAGGGCTGCTGTTCATATACATATCATTCATCCAGTGCGCGTTCGGCGTCCTGAAGCTGCTGGGCCAGACGGTCGAAGCCCGCCAAATCCAGCGCATTCAGCGCCTCCTGGGCGGAGCGGAGTTGCTGCTGCAGGTTCTCCTGAATGGCAGAGTACTCCTGGCGACGTCCGTCGCACCAATCCCTCTGCTGGGCCATCATGTCGTGGAGCTTGGCCACGGCAGAGGCGCGGAACTCCTCCGTCCGCCGGTGGGCGGAGATCTCGATGTCGGCGATGTGATCCTTCAGCGACTGGTACTCCTGTGCCTGGACACGCAGCTGCTCGTTCTCGGCGGTCAGCGCCTCCACCTGCCTTGTCAGCTCCTCGGCGCGCACCTGCAGCGTCTCCAGCGCGTCCGCAGTGGGGATATACTTGTCGGCCAGATCCCGCAGGGAGGCCAGCTCCTCGCTCATGATCTCGTTGTCCCGGCGCAGCGTTTCGTTGCTGCGGGTCAGTTCGTCCAGGCGTTCTTTGTTCTCCCGGGCGGTCTTTTCAATGTAGGCGATCACATCCTCGCGGTCGAAGCCGCCGAAGAGGCAGGTCTTGAAGGTGGTAGCCATATCGATATCCTCCTGTAAAAGCGTGTCATTTTTTGTTATACCATAGCACAATCGTGGAGAATTTACAAGAGAGAAGAAAAAAATCGTGAAAAGCAAAAAATGCGCTTGCAATTTGGGCAACGTTATGTTATTATAATCAAGCTGTTCCGGAAGATGCGCCGTTAGCTCAGCTGGATAGAGCGTCTGGCTACGGACCAGAAGGCCGGGGGTTCGAATCCCTCACGGCGTGCCAAAAGATCCATACCGCATGTGCGGTATGGATCTTTTGTTATGGCTTCTGCCGTTTGAAGGATTCGAAACAAACTCCGAAGGCGGGCGGTGTCACCGCGCCGGCTTCGGCCGCAAAGCGCGCCCAAATAACCTCGTAGATTTCTGGACAAACTATGATTGAGGGAGAATAGCGTTATAGCATGATTGGCCCTGCCGCGAGGAAAAGAGAATCACTATATGCGGCCACCAATATCCCGGAGTTCAGCATGGACCTGAAGACCTACTGCCCCATGGGCCGCGCAGGTCGTCCGGGCGAGCTGGGCGGCGCTGTGATCTACTTCGCCTCTCCTATACCTCCGGCTATACCACGCAGCTGCTGACCATCGACGGCGGCTGGGCGACCATCCGACCACTTGTCCCTGCAAGCAGAAGAAAGCCGCTGGGCATACAGCGCCCGGCGGCTTTTGTCATACAGGGATATATCCGGCTACAGCAGCAGTTCGGCAATCTGCACGGTGTTGGTGGCGGCACCCTTGCGCACCTGGTCGCCGCAGCACCAAAGATTCAGACCGCGCGGGTCGGTCAAGTCGTCGCGGATACGGCCCACGAAGACCAGGTCCTGGTCGGAGGTATCCAGCGGCATAGGATAGATGTTGTGCGGCAGATCGTCCACCAGCCGGCAGCCCGGTGCGGCGGCGATCAGCTCCCGGGCCCGTTCCACGCTGATTTTCTCCTTCGTCCGCAGCACCACAGAGACGCTGTGGCTGCGTACCACCGGCACCCGGACGCAGGTGCAGCTGACCAGTAGCTCCGGCAGATGCAGGATCTTTCGTCCCTCGTTCTGCATCTTCATCTCCTCGCTGGTGTAGCCCCTGTACTGCTCACCGCCGATCTGCGGGATCACGTTGTAGGCGATCTGATAGGCGAACACCTTCGGCTCATATGTTTCGCCCCGTTGCAGCGCCTGCACCTCGGCCTCCAGCTCCAGGGGACCAGCGGCGCCTGCACCGCTGGTGGCCTGATAGGAGGAGGCGATGATGGCCTCGATGGGACTCTCCTGCGCCAGCGCGTGGATGGCCACCAGCGTGACGATGGTGGTGCAATTGGGGTTGGAGATGATGCCGCTGTGCCACCGGACGTCCTCGGGGTTGATCTCAGGAATCACCAGCGGCACCTTAGGGTCCAGACGGAAGGCGCTGGAGTTGTCTACAAACACCGCCCCGGCGTCTGTGATTGCCGGAGCGAAACGCCGGGCGATGTCGTTTTCGGCGGCGCCCAGCACGATGTCGAGTCCCGCGAAAGCATTGTCACCGGCCTCCGCGATAGGGATCTCCTCGTTCCGAAAGCGGATGAGGCTGCCGGCACTGCGGGCGGAGGCGATGGGGCGCAGCTCCGCCACAGGGAAATCACGTTCAGCCAGGATCTTGATCATCTCGCGGCCCACAGCGCCCGTGGCGCCCAGCACGCCGACTTTGACTTGTTTCTTCATAGCACATGCTCCTTTATAAAGCTGTCGTACAGGGTGCGGATCGTCTGCTCAAAGTCCTTTTCTTCCACACCTACGATGATGTTCAGTTCCTCCGGCCCCTGGGAGATCATGCGGATGTTGACGCCGTTCTCACCCAGCTTGGCGAAGATCTTGCCAGATACGCCGGGGCGATACGCCATCTTCCGGCCCACCGCCGCCACCACGGCGATGTGGTCGGTGACGGTGATCTTGTCCGGCTGCACCGCCTTCTGCAGCTCGCCCAGCAGCTCGTAGATCTGCCCGCCCACCTTGTCGGTGGAGATGACAGGGGAGACGATGTCAATGCCGGAGGGAATGTACTCGATGTTGACGCCGTGCTTGGCCAGAATTTCCAGGATCTGCAGCAGTACGCCCGGCTCGGAGGACATGCCGGACTTGGCGATGGTGATGATGGAATACCCCTTTTTGCCGGCGATGCCGGTGATGAAGCTGCCGTCGGCGTCCTCATCGCGGATGGAATCCAGGATCAGGGTGCCGGGTTGGTCGGGCCGGTTGGTGTTGCGGATATTCAGGGGAATGTCCTTTTCCCGGATGGGGAAGATGGTACCTTCGTGGAGCACCTGGGCGCCGATGTAACTGAGCTCCCGCAGCTCGCTGAAGGTCAGCCGGCGGATCGGCGCAGGGTCGGTGACGATGCGGGGATCCGCCATCAGGATGCCGTCCACATCTGTCCAGTTCTCATAGACCTCCGCGTCCAGCGCGGCGGCCGCCAGCGCGCCGGTAATGTCGCTGCCGCCACGGGCAAAGGTGCGGATGCTGCCGTCCGGCATGACGCCGTAAAACCCGGGGATCACCACACTGCGCCCGCCGGATGCCGCCTGCAGCGCCGCGTAGGAGGCGTCCTGATCCACCGTGCCGTCAAAGCGGAAGCGGACCCACCGGGCCGCATCCACAAAGGCGTAACCTAGATATTCCGCCATCAGCCGGGCGGTGAAATATTCGCCCCGGGAAGCCAGCTCGTCCCTGGAGACGGCGCCGGCGGCCATCCGTTTCCGCAGGGTGTCAAATTCTCCGGACAGATCCGTGGCCAATCCGCAGCCCTGTGCGATCTCGCTGAAGCGGGAGCGGATCATGTCAAAAATATCGTCGTACTCCACGCCGTACTGGATATGGGCGGCGCAGAGATACAACAGGTCGGTAATCTTGTGATCGCCGGAAAATCGCTTTCCCGGCGCCGAGACCACCACCACCCGTCGGGCCGGGTCGGCCCGGACGATGGAGCGTACCTTTTCGAATTGGGCGGCGTCTGCGCAGGATGAGCCGCCGAATTTCAATACCTTCACTGTGTGACCTTCTTTCTCATGTGGGATCGGCGATGCGGGCCAGTACGGCGGTGGGATCCTCCCGCCGCAGGGCTGCGTAGCGGGCAAAGGCATCCGCTACCGTGTCCTCGGCGGTCTGATATACCCCTCCTGCGCGGAAGAGCCACCGTCCGCTGACGGCACCGTTGTCCACGGCGCAGGGTCGGGCCGTATCGGTGTAGTATCCCCGGGCACCGCCCATGATGGCGCGGCAATCGGCCAGCAGGTTGGAGGCGGTAGGGAAGCCCCCGGCCCCGGCCCCGGAGAAGCTCTGCCGTCCGATGCGCCGTCCGCACAGGGAGATCAGATTGCCGGTGCCGCCGGTGCAGGCCTCAGGCGCACCGGCGGGGAAGAGTGTGGGGCAAACCCAAGCTGCCACTCTGTCGCCCCGGCGCTCTGCTCTGGCAATCAGCTTCCAGACCGATCCCTGCTGCCGGGCCATCTCGATGTCACCGGCGGTGACAGAGGAGATGCCCACGCAGGGGATATCCGACTCCCGCAGCGAGATGCCGAAGGCCAGATCTGCCGACAGCACCAGCTTGCGCCGGGCGTCCAGCCCTTCGATATCCGCCGTGGGATCCGCCTCTGCAAACCCCAGCGTCTGTGCACGAACCAGCGTGTCGGCAAAATCGGCGCCCTGTTCTGTCATGGCGGAGAGGATAAAGTTGGTGGTGCCGTTCACGATCCCGTCCACCGATACGATCTCGTCCACGACGGCGGCGCGGGCCAGGGAGGTGAGCCACGGGATGCCGCCTCCCGCCGCCGCGGTGCAGCGCAGCGCAGTGCCGGAGGCAGTGGACAGCGCCAGCAGCTCGTCGTAGTGGGCACACATCACCTGCTTGTTGGCGGTGGCCACGTGCTTGCCGGCGCGCAGCGCAGCAGAGATATAGTCAAATGCCGGCCGATCGCCGCCGATGGCCTCGGCGATGATGTCGATGGTGGGGTCCGCCAGCAGCTCGCTGAAGTCCGCCGTGACGCGGCAGTCCAGCTCCGGCCGGGGCCGGCGGGAGAGGACGGCGACTACCTGTATGTCGCTCTGCTGTGCGGCCAACTGGTAGAAATGGGAACCCACCGTGCCGAAGCCCAGCAGTCCGATGCGCATATCACAATCACCTCTCTTTGTACAATTCCACCATAAATGTCTTTCTATAAAAAACACTTGACTTTTACGTGAGAACAATATAACATGTTCCCTGTGAAAATGCAACAGAAACTTTGCCGGTAGTCAACAAAAAAGTCAATGCCGACAGAGCGGGATTTTGGAGGAAACGATCAAATGGAGTATCAAAGCACGCGAAGCGCGGACTGCCGCGTCAGTGCCGCCGAGGCGATTTTGGAGGGACTGGCGCCGGACGGGGGGCTCTTCACCATGCCGTCGCTGGGGGAGGTGTCGCTGGACTGGAGATCTGTCCTCACGCTGGATACACAAGGCATGGCACGGGAGATCCTGGCCGCGCTGCTGCCCTCCTTCACTCGGGAGGAGGCCGCCCCATTGGTGGACCGCGCCTATGCGGGCAAGTTTGAGACGGAGGACCTGACGCCCTGCGTGCCGGTGGGGGAGGACACGGTGCTGGAGCTGTTCCGGGGCCCCACCAGTGCCTTCAAGGATGTGGCACTGTCGCTGCTGCCCCATCTGATGACCGCCGCCCGGGAGAAGTGTGGGGCCAAGGAGGAGATCCTGATTCTCACTGCTACCAGTGGCGACACCGGCAAGGCGGCCATGGCGGGCTTTTGTGACGTGCCGGGCACCCGGATCATTGTGTTCTATCCTGACGGCGGTGTCAGCGCCGTACAACGGGCCCAGATGGTCACCCAGGAGGGAAGCAATGTCTGCGTCTGCGCAGTACGGGGCAATTTTGACGATGCCCAGACCGGTGTCAAGGACATCTTTGCTGCCGTCACGGCGGGCGACCTGTTGCACGGGGCGAATGTGCGTCTCTCCAGTGCCAACTCCATCAACATCGGCCGCCTGGCCCCCCAGGTGGTGTACTATTTCCGTGCCTATGCGGATATGGTGAACAGCGGCCGCATCCGCTGCGGCGATCGGATGGACTGCTGTGTGCCCACCGGTAACTTCGGCAACATCTTGGCGGGCTACTTTGCCCGGGAACTTGGCCTGCCCATCGGGCGGCTGGTGTGCGCCTCCAACGCCAACAACGTGCTCACAGATTTCCTGCGGACCGGCTGCTATGACAGGAACCGCCCCTTCTACAAAACGGTGTCGCCCTCCATGGACATCCTTGTGTCCAGCAATCTGGAGCGCTTGCTGTACCTGCTCTCCGGCGACACGGAGGCGGTGCGCGGCTGGATGGCCGCCCTGCGGACGACGGGCACCTTCCAGGTGCCGGCGGCGCTGCTGGGGGATCTGCAGTCGGTGTTTTGGCCCGGCTGCTGCGGTGATGAGGATACAAAGTGCGCCATCGGAGAGGTCTATCGCCGCCATGGCTATCTGTGCGACACCCACACGGCGGTGGCGTGGCACGTGGCACAGCAGTACAAGGCAGCCTGTCCCGGCCACGCGCCGGTGGTGATTCTGTCCACGGCCTCACCCTACAAGTTCCCGGCCGCCGTGCTGGAGGGGCTGGGAGCGGACGCCTCGGGCGACGAGTTTGCCGTGATCGACCGGCTGCACGCATTGACCGGTGTGCCGGTGCCCGGGGGTCTGACGGGCCTGGCGGACAGGCCGGAGCGGCACCAGGATGTGATCGACCGGTCGGACATGCTGGACTATGTGCTGAAAAAGGCTGTGGAGAAGGAGTGGTAACATGAAAATCGTCTGCCTTGATATGGAGGGTGTGCTGACTCCCGAGATATGGATCGAATTCGCCCGTGTCAGCGGCATCCCGGCGCTGTGCCGCACCACCCGGGATGAGCCGGACTACGACAAGCTGATGCGCTGGCGGCTGGAGATCCTGCGGCAGCACGGTCTGGGCCTGCCGGAGATCCGGAACGTCATCGCGCAGATCGACCCGCTGCCGGGCGCAAAGGACTTTCTGGATGCACTGCGGGCTGTAGCCCAGGTCATCATCCTCAGCGACACCTTTGCCGAGTTTGCCGGACCTCTGATGGCCAAGCTGGGCTACCCCACGCTGTTCTGCAACTCACTGGAGGTGGCCCCGGACGGCGCCATCACCGGCTTTCGCATGCGCTGCGAGCAATCCAAGCTGACTACGGTCCGGGCATTGCAGTCTATCGGATTCGAGACCATCGCCTGCGGCGACAGCTACAACGATCTGGATATGATCCTGGCGGGGCGGTCCGGCTTTCTCTTTCGCACCACAGAGCAGATCAGGGCGGACTACCCGCAGCTGCCGGCACTGGAGGAATACGATGAGCTGCTGCAGGCCATCCGTGCGGTGCTGTGAGTCTGCATGTATAAGCAAAGCGGCGATCCCAGCGGGGATCGCCGCTTTGCTTGTTGTGCCGCAGATCGCCTTACAGCAACAGTACACCCGCTGCCTCGCAGGCCGCCGTGGTCTCGGTGTCCCACAGACTGGACTGCACCTCACCGATGTGGCAGGTGCCGATCATGGCCATGCAGAGGCGGGACTGTCCGATACCGCCGCCGATCGTCAGCGGCAGCTGGCCTGCCAGCAGCATTTTGTGGAAGGGCAGCTCCCGCCGCTCGGTGCAGCCGCGGATCTCCAGCTGCCGCGCCAGCGAAGCCTCGTCCACGCGGATGCCCATGGAGGACAGCTCAAAGGAGCGGCCCAGCACCTCGTTCCAGATCAGAATGTCGCCGTTGAGCGCCCAGTCGTCGTAGTCGGGGGCCCGGCCGTCATGGGGCTGGCCGGAGCGCTTCAGCGCGCCACCGATCTGCATCAGGAACACAGTGTGGTGCTGGCGGCAGACGGTGTCCTCCCGTTGCTTGGGCGTCAGGTCGGGATACATGTCCTCCAGCTCCTGGGTGGAGACGAAGTACACGTCCCGCTCGATCACGGTGTGCAGGCTGGGAAAGGCCACCTGCAGCGCGTCGTTGGTCTCGCAGATGGCACCCACGATGGCGCGGACCACCTGGCGCAGATAGCTCTCAGTCCGGTCCTCGCGGCTGATGACCTTTTCCCAGTCCCATTGGTCCACATAGATGGAGTGGAGATTGTCCACCACCTCGTCCCGTCGGATGGCGTCCATATCGGTGACGAGACCCTTGCCCTCGTTGAAGTGATAGCGTTTCAGCGCCAGGCGCTTCCATTTGGCCAGGGAGTGCACCACCTGCCCGTTGATGCCCACGTCGGGGATGTCAAAGGAGACGGGGCGCTCCACACCGTTCAGGTTGTCGTTGAGGCCAGAGTTCTCATCCACGAACAGAGGAGCGGAGACGCGGCGCAGATTCAGCGCGTTGCAGAGGTTCAGCTGGAAATTGCTCTTGATGAACTCAATGGCCCGCTGCATCTCGTAGACGGGCAGCGGCGTGCGGTAGCCCTCGGGAATATAGACCTTGCTCATGGGGAGACACCTCTTTCCCAAAAAATATGCTCCCATTATAGAGGGATTTGCCGGAGATTACAAGGAAAAAAATGTAGAGCTTTTTTTAGTCGTACTGTCGGTTTTTGGCAAAAAAAGCAAATGCACCGATACTTGCGGGGAATTGGAAAACACGGTTAGGAAAGGTGGGACTGAAGGGGAACATCCGACAGAAAAGATGAGTAGCAGGTAGACATACGCTGAAGAGGATGATAGAATCAGCATAGAAAATTCAGGTCGCGTATGTAAAGGAAGCGCAATGATATCATGAGTAGAACAGAGAATGTTGAACTGACAGTATTATGCCTGGTCGAAGACGGCGACAAGATACTGCTTCAAAACAGAAGAAAGAAAAACTGGCGAGGCTACGCATTACCGGGCGGTCATGTGGAACCCGGAGAATCTTTTGTGGATGCGGTGGTCCGCGAGATGAAGGAAGAAACCGGCCTGACGATCCTTGATCCGAGATTGGTTGGAGTAAAACAGTTTCCCTTAGAGAACGGAAGGTATGTCGTCCTGTTGTTTAAAGCAAAGCGGTGGTCAGGAGATCTCATTTCGTCCGATGAAGGCCAGATGGAATGGATCAAGTACAGCGACCTTTCAACAGTAAAGGCCGTTGATGATTTTGACGATCTCCTGAAAGTGATGAACACGCCGGAACTGACGGAATTTCAGTATTTGCTTTCAGGAGATGAATGGACTGTATCAATTAGATGAATCGGGGATTTACATGGGGAAAAAGCATGGGTGCGCAGGAATTGTTTGACCTTCTATAGCTTATACATGATTTACCCGAGTAAGTGTCAAATTGTGACAAATACAAAAGGGCTCCGGAACGATTTCGTTCCGGAGCTCTTGCATATATGAAGGTATGGGGCGCAGCGCCGCGTCACACGCTGAAGAGAATGTCGGCGTAGGTGGGATAGGGCCAGTACCGGGCGGCGGTGAGGGCCTCCAGCTGGTCGATCTGCTCTCTCCCGCTGTTCAGCAGGGGACAGACCCGGTCCCGGAAGTACCGGGCCGATTCGATGCCGCCGTCGATGGCGGGGGCGTCGGCCAGCGCTGCCTGCAGAGACTGGCACGTTTCGTACAGTTCGTCGCCCAAAGCGTTGAGCCGCCGCAGCAGGTCGTCCTGGGCCCGGGAGACGGGGAGACCGCCTGCGGCCTGCTCCCGCACACCCTCCGTCAGATGCTTGCTGTAGAGGAACACGGAGGGCAAAATGCGCCGCAGGACCATATCCAGCAGGGTGTTGGCCTCGATAGAGGACACCTTGCAGTAGTTTTCCAAGTGGATCTCGTAGCGGGCCCGCATCTCTTTCTCACTGAAGATGCCGTGGCGGGTAAACAGGTCCACATTTTTCGCGTCGATGTAGGAGGGCATGCAGTCCACAGTGTCCTTCAGGTTGCTGAGCCCGCGGCGCTTCGCCTCCTCGACCCACTCCTCGCCGTAGCCGTTGCCGTTGAAGATAATCCGCTGGTGCTGCCGGAACGTGTCGCGGATCAGCGCCTGCAGCTCTGTCTGGAAGTTGTCGGCGTGCTCCAGCACGTCGGCGAACCGGCTCAGTTCCTCGGCCATCATCGTGTTCAGCACCACGTTGGGGCTGGCGATGGACTGGGAGGAGCCCAGCATGCGGAACTCGAACTTGTTGCCGGTAAAGGCCAGGGGAGAGGTGCGGTTGCGGTCGGTGGTGTCCTGAGGGATCTCCGGCATAGCGTCCACGCCGATCTCCAGTCGCTTTTTGGTCATGTCCACGTATTCCGAGCCGTTGATGATGGCGCTGATGACGGCGTTCAGCTCGTCCCCCAGGAAGATGGACACCACGGCCGGGGGTGCCTCGTTGCCGCCCAGACGGTGGTCATTGCCGGGATAGCTGACGCAGCAGCGCAGCATCTCCTGGTACTCGTCCACACCCTTGACGAACGCCGCCAGAAACAGCAGGAACTGGGCGTTCTGGCTGGGAGTACGGCCCGGCTTGAGCAGATTCTCGCCGCTGTCGGTGGCCAGAGACCAGTTGTCATGCTTGCCGCTGCCGTTGATGCCGGCGAATGGCTTTTCATGGAGCAGACAGACCAAATCATGGCGGGCGGCCACTTTTTTCAGCAGCTCCATGGTCAGCTGGTTGTGGTCACAGGCGGAGTTGGCATCTGAGTAGACGGGGGCCAGCTCGTGCTGGCTCGGCGCCACCTCGTTGTGCTCCGTCTTGGCGGGCACGCCCAGCTTCCACAGCTCCAGATCCAGTTCGTGCATGAAGGCGGCCACGCGGGGCTTGATGGCACCGTAATAGTGGTCGTCCAGCTCCTGTCCCTTGGGGGGCTTGGCGCCAAACAGCGTCCGCCCGCACAGTTTCAGATCCTCGCGCCGCTCATACATGGACCGGTCGATCAGGAAGTACTCCTGCTCCGGCCCCACCTGGGGTGTCACGTGCTGTACCGTGTCGTTGCCGAACAGGCGCAGGATCCGTACGCACTGGCGGTCCAGCTCACGCATGGAGCGCAGCAACGGCGTTTTCTTGTCCAGCGTCTCACCGCCATAGGAGCAGAAAATGGTAGGAATGTAGAGGGTGTTGTCCTTGATGAAAGCGAAAGAGGTGGGATCCCAGGCGGTGTAGCCGCGGGCCTCGAAAGTGGCCCGCAGACCGCCGGAGGGGAAGCTGGAGGCATCCGCCTCGCCACGGATCAGCTCCTTGCCGCCCAGTTCCATGAGGATCCTGCCCTGCCCGACGGGGGAGATGAAGCTTTCGTGCTTTTCTGCGGTATAGCCGGTCATGGGCTGGAACCAGTGAGTGTAGTGGGTGGCACCCTTCTCCGTGGCCCAGTCCCGCATAGCGGCGGCGATCTCGTTGGCGATGGAGCGGTCCAGGGACGCACCCTCCATGACACAGCGTTTCCAGGCGGCGTAGATGTCCGGGCGCAGGCGCTGCTGCATCTGCTCCTCACCGAAGACCATGCTGCCGAAGAGCTCGGGGATATGGGGAATCGTATCACACATTGCGTATCATTCCTTTCACCGCAAATTTTGGTTCAGATAAGCGCAGACGGAGAGAAGTTTTACGCCTCCAGTTTCGCCAGCCCCAGCCGCAGCCGGCAGAGCGTTTCCTCCCGGCCCAGGATGTGGCAGATCTCCACGGCGCCGCCGGGCGTCACCAGCTTGCCGGCGGCGGCGATGCGCACCGGCCACATGAGCGTAGCGTTCTTTACGCCCAGCTGCTCCGCCAGGGCGATGAGCCCGTCGTGGATGGCATCGCCGCTCCACTCCGGCAGGGATTCCAGCGCAGGGATCGCGGCACGGAGCATATCGCGGCACACATCGGGGTTGGTCTTGGATTTCTTGTTGGTGAAGAACTCCAAGTCATAGTCGGGCAGTGCGTCGAAAAAGTCCAGCTTCTCCGGGATGTCGGTCAGCCGCTCGCAGCGGGCCTGCAGCAGTGCGGCAATGGCCGCCGTATCGAACTGCTCACCCCGCACCGCCTGCCGGATGTAGGGCAGGGCGGCGGCGTGGAAATCCTCCGGCGCGAGAGAGCGCAGATAGACGGCGTTGAAGTGGTCCAGCTTGGCCCGGTCGAAGATGGCCGGGGACTTGGAAATGCCTGTCATATCAAAGGCCTTTACAAGCTCCGGGAGAGAAAAAATCTCTTGCTCTGCCAGCTCACCTCTGGGGCTCCAGCCCAGTAACGCCACATAGTTGAGGATGGCCTCGGTCAGATAGCCCTGGGCCTTCAGATCCTCATAGCTGGGGTCTCCGTGCCGCTTGGACATCTTGTTCTGGGCATCCCGCATGACGGGGGAGCAGTGGACGTAGGTGGGTACCTCCCAGCCGAAGGCCTCGTACAGCAGATTGTATTTAGGCGCCGAGGCCAGGTATTCGCTGCCCCGCACCACATGGGTGATGCCCATCAGGTGGTCATCAATGACGTTGGCGAAGTTATAGGTGGGCAGGCCATCCCGCTTCAGTAGCACCTGATCGTCCAGCGTGCTGTTCTCCACGGTGATGTCGCCGAAGATAGCGTCGTGGAAAGTGGTGGTGCCGCCGTCGGGAATCCGCTGGCGGATCACATAGGGAAGGCCGGCATCCAGCCTGGCCCGGACCTCCTCCGCCGGCAGATCCCGGCAGGGGTCGGCCGCCCGGCCGAATTCGCCGCTGTCCTCCTCAGACTCGGTCTTCTCGCAGAAGCAGTAATAGGCGTGGCCCATCTCCACCAGCCGGTGGGCATACTTGCCATAGGTGTCCCGCCGCTGGGACTGGATATAGGGGGCCACCGGGCCGCCCACGTCGGGGCCCTCGTCGTGATCCAGACCGCATTCAGCCAGCGTCCGGTAGATCACATCCACCGCGCCATCCACCAGGCGGCCCTGGTCTGTATCCTCGATGCGCAGGATAAAGGTGCCGTCGTTCCCGCGGGCGATAAGCCAGGTGTACAGCGCCGTGCGCAGGTTGCCCACATGCATGTATCCGGTGGGGGAGGGGGCAAACCGGGTACGCACCTTTCCGTGGGGGATCCGGGCTTCCATATCAGTAAAATAGGCTTGATCGACGCTCATGCCGCAACCTCCTGTACATATTGCCGTTGATGGCAAAAAAATCACCCATATATTATATTTTATCCGGCGGAAAAGGTCAATCACCAATCAACATTTCTTGCAATACCACAGGAAGAGTGCTACAATAAACCAAATGCTTTTGTAATAATAGACCAAAGGAGCACAGATACTGATGGAAGAGAGACGAAAGAGGATATTCAGCGGCATCCAGCCCTCCGGTGAGCTGACGCTCGGCTCCTACATGGGAGCTATCCGCAACTGGGTAGCTTTGCAGGAAGAGTACGACTGTCTGTACTGTATCGTGGATGAGCACGCCATCACGGTACGGCAGGACCCGGCGCAGCTGCGCCGGCGCTGCGTGGCACAGCTGGCCCAGTACATCGCCTGCGGTCTGGACCCGGAGAAGAACATCATGTTCATCCAGAGCCACGTGCCCCAGCACGCGGAGCTGGCGTGGATCCTGGGCTGCTACACCCAATTCGGTGAACTGAGTCGTATGACCCAGTTCAAAGCCAAATCCCAGCAGCACGCCGACAACATTACCGCCGGCCTGTTCACCTATCCGGTGCTGATGGCGGCGGATATCCTGCTCTACCAGGCAGATCTGGTGCCGGTGGGTGAGGATCAGCGCCAGCATGTGGAGCTGACCCGGGACATCGCCCAGCGCTTCAACGGCGTCTACAGCGATACCTTTGTGCTGCCGGAGGCCTTCATCCCCAAGCTGGGTGCCCGCATCATGTCGCTGGACGACCCCACCGCCAAGATGAGCAAGTCCGTGCCGGAGGGCTGCATCAACCTGATGGACCCGCCGGAGGTCATCATGCGCAAGTTCAAGCGCGCCGTCACCGACTGCGAGACGGCGGTGAAGTATGACCGGGAGAACAAGCCAGGCATCTCCAATTTGCTGACCATCTACTGCGCCGCCACCGGCAAAACGCTGGCCGAGGCGGAGGCTGCGTTCGCCGGCCAGGGCTACGGCGTGTTCAAGCCCGCCGTGGGTGAGGCCGTCGTGGAGCTGTTCCGCCCTATCCGGGAGGAGTCAGAGCGCATCATGGGCGACAAAGCGTATCTGGAGAGCGTCTACAAGACCGGTGCCCAGCGGGCCCAGCAGCTGGCTGTACGGACGCTCGGCAAGGTGCAGCGCAAGATCGGCTTCGTGGCCCGGTGAGCGCCGCTGTTCCTTGCAAATCCCCACCGCATTTGATATAATTAACAGGACGGATCCAACAGGAATCATCACGACAGAAAGGAACATCGTCATCATGATCTATACGACCGAAGTGCAGCACATGTGCCCGGTTGCCAAGGGTGCATATCACGGCCCGGCCCCCATCCCCGAGGAGGGCAAGTGGGTCCAGGCCAAGGAGATCGGCGACATCTCCGGTTTTACCCACGGCATCGGCTGGTGCGCGCCCCAGCAGGGCGCCTGCAAGCTGACGCTGAACGTGAAAAACGGGATCATTGAGGAGGCACTGGTGGAGACCATCGGCTGCTCCGGCATGACCCACAGCGCCGCCATGGCCGCCGAGATCCTCATCGGCAAGACCATTCTGGAGGCGCTGAACACCGACCTGGTGTGCGACGCCATCAACACCGCCATGCGCGAGCTGTTCCTGCAGATCGTGTATGGCCGCACCCAGTCCGCCTTTTCCGAGAACGGCCTGGCCGTGGGTGCTTCCATGGAGGATCTGGGCAAGGGCCTGCGCTCCCAGATCGGCACCATGTTCTCCACCCGGGAGAAGGGCCCCCGCTATCTGGAAATGGCCGAGGGCTATATCAACCGCCTGGCGCTGAATGCCGACGGCGAGATCGTGGGCTATGAGTTCGTCAGCCTGGGCAAGATGATGGACTTCATCAAGAAGGGCGATGACGCCAACACCGCCCTGGAGAAGGCCACCGGCCGCTACGGCCAGTTTGACGGTGCGGCGAAGTATATCGACCCGCGGCAGGAATAAGGGAGGAGGACGACACAATGGCTCTGTTTGAAAGTTACGAGAGAAGGATCGACAAGATCAACGGTGTCCTCGCCCAATACGGCATCGGCTCTGTGGAAAAGTGCCGCGAGATCTGCCGGGACAAGGGCTTCGACCCATACGAGATCGTCAAGGGTATCCAGCCTATCTGCTTCGAGAACGCCTGCTGGGCGTATACCGTAGGTGCCGCCATCGCCGTCAAATCCGGCGTCAAGACCGCCGCCGAGGCCGCCAGGCTGATCGGCGTGGGTCTGCAGGCCTTCTGTATCGACGGCTCTGTGGCCGAGGACCGCAAGGTGGGCCTGGGCCACGGCAATCTGGGCGCCATGCTGCTCAGCGATGAGTCCAAATGCTTCGCCTTCCTGGCCGGCCACGAGTCCTTTGCCGCCGCTGAGGGTGCCATCGGCATCGTGAAGAACGCCAACAAGGCTCGCAAGGAGCCGCTGCGCGTGATCCTCAACGGTTTGGGCAAGGACGCCGCCCAGATCATCAGCCGCATCAACGGCTTCACCTATGTGCAGACTCAGTTCGACTACTACACCGGCGAGCTGAAGGTGGTCCGCGAGATCCGCTACAGCGAAGGCGAGCGGGCCAACGTCCGCTGCTACGGCGCCGACGATGTCCGCGAGGGCGTGGCCATCATGCATTTTGAGGGCGTGGATGTGTCCATCACCGGCAACTCCACCAACCCCACCCGCTTCCAGCACCCGGTGGCCGGTACCTATAAGAAGGAGTGCATTGAGCAGGGCAAGAAGTACTTCTCCGTGGCCTCCGGCGGCGGCACCGGCCGTACCCTGCACCCGGACAATATGGCCGCCGGTCCCGCCAGCTACGGCATGACCGACACTATGGGCCGTATGCATTCTGACGCCCAGTTCGCCGGCAGCTCTTCCGTGCCCGCCCATGTGGAGATGATGGGCTTCCTGGGTATGGGCAACAACCCCATGGTGGGCGCCACCGTCGCTGTGGCCGTCGCTGTGGAAGAGGCCTGCAAGTAAATCACACCTGTGTAAAGAAGTGGCCCGCGTACTCTTCGGTACGCGGGCCTTTTGTTTTTATATGAAATTACGAGGCGGGGTACTACAAGTTGCTGGAGGACTTCAACTGCTATGACCGCAACGGCAACGCAGCCCCGCAGGGGGGCGTAAAACTGACGCTGCCCACCGAGGAGAGCGCCTTCGGCTCCATGCAGGATCTGATCCGCATGGGGCTGGAGGAGGACGCGCTGCTGCAGGGCAAACAGGATGCCGCCGTTCCAGAGATCGTGAAGCAGATCAAAAACACGCTGCCGACCTTCGAGGCGGAACAGCGTGTGCAGAAGAGCGAGCGGGTGCAGTTTTCTATCAGGGAAGAAGCGAAAGAAGAGGTTAAAAAAATACTTGCAGGTGAAGAAATCCGCCACAACATCTATTTGACGGACGGAACACCGGCAATTATGCTCGGCCATGCAGGTGTCCGGAACCTTCCACTTTCGATGAAGCCGAGCCATATTCGCGAGAACATCCTGACAGAAGAAGAAGCCAAACAGAGAGGATTCCCGACCGGACCGGATCACCACTATCATGGCCTTGGTGAGCCTTTGTTCTATGAAGTGATCGACAATCTTAACGACATCGTAGAGGGATATCGAGGAACAAAATACGCTGCAAAACCGGCACGTCGCGAAAACTATTTCCTGCTTGTTTCCAAGTACAAGGACGCGGACCAGAACATTATCAATATACCTGTTTACATTAACACCAAGGCTCTGAGCAACGAAATGGTTATGGTAGATACAAACAGTCTGGCTACCGTGTTTGGAAAAATCGGCTTTCGGGACTATATCAGACGAGAGGTACAAAATAAAAACCTTGTGCGCATAAAAAAGAAAGGCACTACCACCAGTGAGCGGCCGGCGCCAATTGCCGACGACTATAGTGGTATTGCCTCTGAAAGTAGAGTACCACAAAACGCCCCTTCTGTCAACACCCAAAAATCGGACCGAGCTGTGTACAGTCAGCAGGAGCAGCAAGACCACATCCGCGCTGCGGCAAGCCACTTTGGCACGACCCACAACTGGATCGAAGCGGGGTACCTTACAACCGACGGGCAAGTGCTTGACTTCTCCGGAAGACACGACGGTGCCCCCGGCGGGTCGCGCACGGTGGATCACCGCGATATAAGCGAGGCGCTCGGGCTTGATTACGGCGGGAACGGATACTCCGATGCCATGATCCAGTTCATGAGCGAGGGCAACATCCGGCTCATGCCGGAGACCGGTGGCATCAACCTGCAGGCGGAGCCTACCGACAGACAGTATGCCGAACTGCGGCGTTACATCACATGGGCTTTGCGGCATGACGGCGTAGTACTGGACTTTGATGATCAGAACGGAAACACCATCCGAAGCGAGTGGTACGACCCCAGCTCCAGCATCAGCAAAAACGTCAGCCGGAGCGGGGAGATCATCGAGACCATCAAGACCCACTACAAGAACGGCGGACGGCAGATGAGCGATCTGGCACGTTTCCACAGCCAGTATTCCCTCCGATCCCCCGCCAACATCAGCAGCCGCGAGCTGCTGGCCAACGCGTTGGAGACTACAGCCCAAAACGCCGCGGAGCGGGACATCCTGCAGCGGTACCAGGCCCGCGTGGCGGAGCTGAACGAGATCCAGCAGAAGCTGGCCGAGCAGCGCAAACGACAGACCCCATACCGCACAAATGTACGGTATGGGGCCATTGTTCTTTACAGGATCAGCAGCAGGCCCAGCGCGATCAGGATTTCCTCGTCGGCCTCCTGCCGGAAGAGGAGAAACAGGATCAGCAGCAACAACAGGTCGCCGGAGTCCAGATCGCCCAGATGCAGTGCGTCCAGTAGCCGGTCCAGAGCCGGCAGCCCCGGCAGAGGAGGTGAGGAAGACGGTACGGGCGGCGCATCAGGAACGGGTGGTGGCGGCGGAGGCGGTGCCTCAAAGGGTGGCGGCGGCGGAGGCCGGTGCGGTGGCGGCTCCTCCCGCTGCACCACCCGTTCATAGCGGCCGCTCTCATCACGGATGTAGCGGTTATACATGGCCCGACCCCCGTTCCAGCAGGAAGGCTTTTCCTACATGGATCATATGGGACAACTGTGCGGCCCGGGCCACCTTGTCCCGCTTTTCCGGCTTCAGGAAGGGGCGCAGTGCCATCAACAGCTGCATGGTCTGACTGTTGCTCTGGCTGTATGCCCGCAGCAGCGGCATCAGACGCCCAATCAGTTGCGGGTCGATCCCCTCCGGCGCCGCCGGCGGAACGGGCGGCGAGGCCGGGACAGATGCATCCGCAGCCGCACTGCCCTGTCCCATGGCGCCGGAGAGCTGCTGCGCCAGCTGCATGACCTGGGCCATGCTGCCGGGATCGGATAGCAGCGCGTTCAGTTTGTCCTCCAGCTCGGCCATGGTGCCTGACTCCTTTCCCTATTTTTGCAGGTCCTGCCCGATCCGGCGGATCAACTCTGCGCCCCCCGGCGTGGCCATGATGCTTTGGAGCATCTGCAACAGCTGTGCCGTACTGCCGGCAGCGGCCTGTGAGGCGGCCTGCTGCAGCCGCTGGCCACCGTCCCGGCCCTGCAGCAGGCGCATCAGCGCCTGGCCGTCCGGCGAACGGGCAATGGCCTGCAGCGCGGCCGGATTTTCCTTCAGCCGCTCGATCATCCTTTTCTGATCCAAGGAAACCCCTCCTCGTGTCGTTCTCATGGCAGTATATGAGCCGGACAAAAGAAAAGTGCCTGCCGCAGCGGCAGGCACGGATCCATATGGAGTTTATGCCGTCGGGTGATCGCACAGGCTGCGCAGCGGGCAGTCAGCGCAGTGGGGGCTGCGGGCCGTGCACACGTCCCGGCCGAAGAGCACCATGCGGTGGCAGAAGTTGTTGGACTCCTCCGGCGGGATGGCCTTGCGCAGCTGCTGCTCCACCTTCAGCGGGTCCTTGCTGCCGTCGGTGATGCCCAGACGGCCAGTGATGCGGATGCAGTGGGTGTCGCAGACATAACCCTCTTTGCCATAGATGTCCCCCAGGATCAGGTTGGCGGTCTTGCGTCCCACGCCGGGCAGCGTCAGCAGATCCTCCATGTTGTCGGGGACCCGCCCGCCGAAGCGCTCCAACAGATGCCGGGCACTGCCCACGATGTCCCGGGCTTTGGCCCGCCAGAAGCCGCAGGAGTGGACGTACCGACCCACCTCCTCCACGTCGGCCCCGGCAAAGGCCTCCAGCGTGGGGTAGCGTTCGAACAGTGCCGGCGTCACTTGGTTTACCCGCGCGTCGGTGCACTGGGCGGACAGCCGCACAGAGAACAGCAGTTCGTAGTCCTTGCCGTAGTCCAGCGAACACAGCGCGTCGGGGTAGAGCCCTTTCAAAGTGTCAATGATCGCCGCGGTATCGGCCTTCGACTTCATTCGACATCACCTCGCCGCCCATTATAACAGCGGTTGCACAAAAATGCAAATGATGCTATAATCATTCTATTCCAAACGAGAGGAGGCGGCGCCGTGAAACCGCTGGCAGATGAGATCCGGCCCCAGACGCTGGATGAGATGGCAGGGCAGAAGCACCTGTTGGGCGAGGGTGCGCTGCTGCGCCGCCTGATCGAGAGCGGCACCTCGGCCAACCTGATCTTCTATGGACCCTCCGGCACCGGCAAGACCACCGTGGCCAACATCATCGCCAAGCGGACGGAGAAGGCTCTCTATCACCTGAATGCCACCACCGCCTCACTGCAGGATGTGAAGAACATCATCGCCGATGTGGATACCATGCTGGCCCCCAACGGCGTGCTGCTGTATCTGGATGAGATCCAGTACTTTAACAAGAAGCAGCAGCAGAGCCTGCTGGAGTTCATGGAAAACGGAAAAATCACGCTGATCGCTTCCACCACGGAGAACCCCTATTTCTATATCTACAACGCCCTGCTCTCCCGCAGTACGGTGTTCGAGTTCAAACCGTTGACGGCGGAGGAGACGCTGCCGGCTGTAGAGCGGGCGATGGAAATCGTCCGGCGCCGCAGCGGATTACCATTTACCTGGGAGGACACGGTGCCCTCCACCATCGCGGCTTCCTGCGGCGGCGATGTGCGCAAGGCCATCAACGCTGTGGAACTGCTCTACCAATCCGCCAGACCAAAAGACGGCGTCTTATATGTGACAAGTGAAGACGCTTTACAGCTATCCCAGCGCAGCGCGATGCGCTATGACAGGGAGGGGGACGACCACTATGATCTCCTCTCGGCACTGCAGAAATCTATCCGCGGCTCCGATCCGGACGCAGCGGTGTACTATCTGGGCCGGCTGCTGACAGCGGGCGACCTGCTCTCACCCTGCCGGCGGCTGCTGGTCATCGCGGCAGAGGATATCGGCCTGGCCTATCCCCAAGCTGTAGTCGTTACCAAGGCCTGTGTGGACGCGGCGCTGCAGTTGGGCCTGCCGGAGGCCCGTATCCCCCTGGCGGAGGCGGCGATCCTGCTGGCCACATCGCCCAAGTCCAACTCCGCCAACAGCGCCATCAACGCCGCCATGTCGGATATCCAACGGGGCGCTATGGGCAATATCCCCCGCCACCTGCAGAATGCCCACGCCGACAGTGCCGGCAGCGACCCGGTGCCGAAGTACAAGTATCCTCACAATTACCCCAACCACTATGTCCGCCAGCGCTATCTGCCGGAGGAGCTGGGGGACAGGCACTACTACGAGTACGGTGAGAACAAGACCGAGCAGGCTGCCCGGCACTATTGGGATTTGATCAAAGGGCAGGACACGTAATGGAGGAGGATCACCTTGGACCTGAAGCTGCACGACAAGCTGGAGCTGAAGCGCGCACACCCCTGCGGCAGCAAGGTGTGGGAGGTGCTGCGCGTGGGCATGGATATCAAGCTGCGCTGTCTGGGCTGCGGCCATGAGGTGATGGTCACCCGCCGCAAGGTGGAAAAGGCCATCCGGCGCGTTATTTCGGAGGAGGGAGAACAGACGACATGAAGCGAAAAAGATGGATTCGATACATCTCCATGGGGATCGCCTTTTTGCTGGCGCTACTTATGCTGGCCGGCCTGATTATACCCTATCTGTGACCTAAGGGGAGGCGTGTTCTTTGAAACATATGATCCTGGCCAAATTCAAGCCGGAGGTGGCCAACAAAGCGGCGCTGCTGGAGCCCATCCGCGTGCTGTTTTCCGCTGCGGACCAGATCCCCGGCGTTCGTGGCGCGGCGGTCTATCCCTGCTGCGTGCAGCGGAACAACCGGTACGACGTGCTGATCGTGCTGGACATGGACCGGGAGGCCCTGCCCATGTACGACGATTCGGAGATGCACCACGCCTGGAAAGCGCGATACGGAAGTTTGTTGGAGAAAAAGGCGATCTTCGACTGTGACATGTGAAAAAAGACGAGCCCGTCATCCCGGCGGGTTCTCTTTTTTTGACCGTTTTTGTGGAGCACAGGCGCTATAATGGAACGGCACTCGGGGGTGAGGCCCATGACCACCGTATATATCGACCGGGTATTCCTGCTGAACTTTCTGGCGGATTACCTGCTGCTGCTGACGGCGTCCCGCCTGGCCGGCATCCCTCTGCGCCGCCTTCGGCTGGCGCTGTGTGCGCTGTTGGGCGCAGCCTATGCGGTGGCCGTTTTTCTGCCGGGCGGCGCCATACTGGCATGGCCCGTTTGGCGACTGTCCGTCGGTGTGGGCATGGCGGTGCTGGCCTTTTGGCCCCAGCCCCGGCGGCTGCGGCTGACGGCACTGTTCCTTCTGCTCTCCGGCGCGCTGGCAGGAGTGCTGTTGGCGCTGGGCCTGGCGGTCGGGGCGCCTGAGGCGTATCTGGGCCGTACCCTGCGGGCAGAAATCAGCTGGCCGGTGTTCGCCGGTGCAGCAGCGGCGTTTTATCTGTTGCTGACGCTGCTGTTTCGCCGCAGCCTGCGCCACGGAGGAGGAGAGATCATGCGAGTTACTGTCACCATCGGAGAGAAGAAGCGGACACTGCTGGCGCTGCACGACACGGGCAACACCCTGTGTGATCCGGTCAGCGGCGAGGCGGTGCTCGTGCTGGAGCAGTCAGCCATCTATGACCTGTGGCCGCCGGAGGTGAGCGGTATCCTGGACCAGCTTCTGCCGCCGGAGGAGAAGATGGTGCAGCTCCACCGCCTGCAGCTGGGGCGGGCTTTCTCGCTGCTGCCCTACCGCAGCGTGGGTGTCCCGTCGGGGCTGCTGCTGGCCTATCGCAGCGACGGCATCACGGTGGAGGGCCGGACCCATCGGCGGACGCTGCTGGCACTGTCAGAGGGGCCCCTCAGCGACGGCGGTACATATCAGGCCCTGTGGGGCGGAGAGGAGAGAAGAAAATATGACGGGCATATGGCGCGCCATGCGGCGGTGGCTCCGCCGGAGGATCAGGCCGTGTAAGGTCATGTACATCGGCGGCAGCGACACGCTTCCTCCACCGCTGCCCCGCGAGGAAGAAGCGGCACTGGTCGTCCGGCTGGATGCCGGGGACGAGACGGTCCGCCAAACGCTGATCGAGCGCAATCTCCGGCTGGTGGTATATCTGGCCCGGCGGTTTGAAAATACCGGCATCAATATCGAGGATCTGATCTCTATCGGTACCATCGGCCTCATCAAGGCGGTGAACACCTTCCGGGCCGACAAGAACATCAAGCTGGCTACCTACGCTTCCCGCTGCATCGAAAATGAGATCTTGATGCATCTGCGCAAGACCAGCGGTATGCGCACAGAGGTCAGTTTCGACGAGCCGCTGAACACTGACTGGGACGGTAAGGAGCTGCTGCTCAGCGATGTGCTGGGCACCGACGGCGATATCGTGATGCGGCCCATCGAGGCCGACGTGGACCGTCAGATCCTGCACACGGCCGTCTCCCGCCTCAACAGCCGCGAGCGGGATATCATCACCATGCGCTTCGGCCTGCGGGGACACAAGGAACTGACACAGAAGGAGGTGGCCGACCGATTAGGCATCTCCCAGTCTTATATCTCACGTCTGGAAAAGCGTATCATCGCCCGCCTGCGCAGCGAGATCCAGAAGATCGGATAAGACAAATGAAGAGATTTTGTACGCAATACAAAGACAAACATTGCTATTCTATGCACATAACTGGTTTTATGACGAAAAATGTGCTCAAATTTTGTGCAAATAGTAGATGGTAAAGGGATTGACTTTCCTGCTTTAGAACGCTAAAATGAGGGCAATTCACACGACAGCAAGCGAAAGGAGCGGAGCAGCATGATGCAGCACAGAATGCGTACCAACATGGCTCCTGCGTCCGCCGGTATGGCAGACGCCTGTTTCGCCTGCTCCTTGATCGCGGTCATTTTGGGCACCATTGCGATGGTGTCCATTTTTTCTGTTCTCGTATGCGGGGTATCCCTGCTGGGGCTGTCCATCCTGGTATGCCTGGTCATTATTCCGGTTTGCCTGATCCCCTATGGCATGCCGACGGTGCTGGAAACGCGAAGGTGATTTGACGATCACACGAGAGCGGTCCCGCCGGCGGCGGGACCGCTCTTTTATGATGGATATGTGCAACATTTGAAAGGAGAAAAGATGATGAAAAAGAAAGTATTTGCTCTTGTGATGGCCATGGTCATGGTATGGAGCCTGGCCGCCTGCGGAGGGGGCTCCAACAACAGCGGCGGAAACAACAACAGCAGCGGGGGGGACAGCAACACCTCCGGCGACGAAGCCCAGGAGATCGTGGTGGCCCTGATCACCAACACCACCGGTGACTACGCCAACTACGGACTGCCCGTCCACAACGCCGCCATGATGTACTTCGAGGAAGTGAACGCTGCCGGCGGCATCAACGGCAAGCAGCTGAAGATCCTGGAGTACGATGACAAGGCGGATGGCACCGAGTCCACGAACGCGCTGAATCTGGCCGTGCAGAACGGCGCCACGGCGGTGCTGGGCTCCGTGCTGACCGGTGCCACCATCGCCCTGGCCGACGCTACCTATGAGCTCAATCTGCCCCAGATCACGGCCTCTGCCACGGCGTTGAACGTGACCCAGATCGATCCCGACGATCCCAACGGCGAGGTGCGTACCAACGTGTTCCGCGCCTGCTTCACCGATCCCTACCAGGGCGAGCTGATGGCAGATTACGCCTACAATAAGATGGGCGCCCGCACGGCAGCCATCCTCTATGAATCCGGCAGCGACTATTCCGAGGGCCTGATGAACGCCTTCACCGCCAAGGCCAAGGAGGTCGGCATGGAGATCGTGGGCAGTGAGGCTTTTGCCACCGGCGACAAGGACTTCAAGGCCCAGCTGACCAACATTGTCAACGCGAACCCCGACGTGGTGTATTTTCCCTTCTACTATGCGGAGGCCGGTGTGGCCGTGACCCAGGCCCGCACTTTGGGCCTGAAGCAGACCATCCTCGGTGGTGACGGCTTCGGCGGCATCAAGGACTATGCCTCCGCCGAAGACCTGGAGGGTACCATCTACTGCTCTGGCTATGCCCCCGGCACCGATTCCGTGAAGGACTTCGAGGCCGGCTATAAGGCCAAGTACAACGAGGATGTGCCCAACATGTTCGCTCCGCTGGCCTACGACGCGGCCATGATCCTCTGCAAGGGTCTGGAGGCGGCCGAGGCCAAGGGATTGACCCCCGGCAGCGACGAGTATAAGCAGACTGTGATCGACACCATCGCTGCCATGGACGGCGTGGCGGGCATCACCGGCAGCTACAGCTTCGACGAGTACAATAACCCCGAGAAGCCCGTGGCCATGATCATGCTGAAGGACGGCGCCGAGATCTTCGACGCCATGTATGAGATGAAGTAAGCCCATGCGCACAGCGTGTGGAAGCAGCCCGCTTCCACACGCTGTTAGCGCACCGGAAGGTGTGTGGCGGCTCTTCGAGGGCTGCCGTTGGAGAAAAACGGCGGTCATCGAAGCGCTGCCCGATCCGGCCCGTGCCGGGAAAGGATCCGTTAATGAATGTGCTATCTCTGATTTTTCTGCAGCTGATCAACGGTCTGCAGTCCGGTTCGATCTACGCACTGGTGGCGCTGGGATACAGCATGGTATACGGCGTCATCCTGCTGCTGAACTTTGCCCACGGCGATGTCATCATGGTGGGCGCCTATATGGTGTACTATTCCATCACCATGTTCGGTTTCCACCCCGTTACGTCGATGCTGCTGGCAGTGGCCGCCTGTACGCTGCTGGGCGTCCTGGTGGAAAAGGTGGCCTACACACCGCTGCGCTCGGCGCCACGCCTGAGTCTGCTGATCACCGCCATCGGTGTGTCGTTCCTGCTGGAAAACGGCGCGCAGCTGTTGTTTGGTGCTGACGCCAAGCGCGTGGAGTCTCTTATCAACGGGGCTTTCCGCATCGGTGAGGCCCAGATCAGCTACACGGCTGTGGTGACCATCGGCGTGATGGTGCTGTCCATGGTGCTGCTGACGCTGTTGGTCCGGCGTACCAAGCTGGGCAAGGCCATGCGGGCTGTGTCGGAGGACATGAGCGCCGCGCAGCTGATGGGTGCCAGCCTCAACATGACCATCATGTTCACCTTTGCCGTGGGTTCTGCGCTGGCAGGCATCGGCTCGGTGCTGTACGTATGCGCCTATAACCAGGCCTCGCCCACCATGGGCAGTATGCTGGGCCTGAAGGCCTTCGTGGCGGCGGTGCTGGGTGGCATCGGTTCCATCCCCGGCGCCATGATCGGCGGCCTGGCCATCGGCCTTCTGGAGGCGCTGGTTTCCGCGGTGGGCCTGTCCGGCTGGAAGGACGCTGCCGTCTTCGCGATCCTGATCATCGTGCTGCTGGTCAAGCCGACGGGCATCCTGGGCAAACGTACCCAGGAGAAGGTGTAAGGAGGGCAGCAACATGAAAAAGACGAATGCTTCCAGCTCCGGCACCGGGCCGATACGCCTGTCCATGCCTCTGCGCTACGGGATCAATACGGTGCTTTTGCTGGCCCTGTGGGGCCTGTTTGCCCTGCTGCTCTCCTCCGGTGTCATCACCAATTACTGGCAGGGCATCTTTGTCACCGTGGGCATCAATATCATCCTGGCGGTATCTTTGAACATCGCCACCGGCTATCTGGGCCAGCTGCCGCTGGGCCACGCCGGCTTCATGGCGGTGGGCGCCTATGCCGGCGGCATCTTCATGAAGGCCACGCCAATGGCCGGCCTGCTCAAGAGCGGCAACACCGCCGCCACGGTGCCCTATATTTTGGCGGCGCTGGTGATCAGCGCCCTGGTGGCGGGCATCTTCGGCCTCATCATCGGTATCCCCGCCCTGCGTCTGAAGGGCGACTATCTGGCCATCATTACGCTGGGCTTCGGCGAGATCATCCGCGTGGTGCTGACCAACATCGACTCGGTGCTGGGCTTCAAGTTTACCTACGGCGCCGCAGGACTGATGCGCATCCCCAAGTTCTCCGGCTTCCACCTGGTGTTCATCTGCGTGGTGATCTGCTGCTTCTTCACCCACACCATGATCAAGTCCCGCCACGGCCGGGCTGTTCTCTCCATCCGCGAGAACGAGATCGCCGCCGAGAGCGTGGGCGTCAACACCACCTATTCCAAGACCATGGCCTTCGTCCTGTCAGCCATGATGGCCGGCATCGCCGGCTGCCTGTATGCCGGCTATCTGGGCTCGCTGTATCCTTCCACCTTCAAGTTCATGAAGTCCATTGAGATCCTGGTGATGGTGGTGTTGGGCGGCATGGGCAGCATGCTGGGCTCCATCCTGTCGGCCACGGTGCTGACGGTGCTGCCGGAGATGCTGCGCTCGGTGGAGGATTACCGCATGGTGGCCTATTCGTTGGCTCTGGTGCTGATGATGATCTTCCGCCCCAAGGGACTGCTTGGCAGTTACGATTTCTCCATGTCCCGTGTGCTGGAGAAGGCGCTGAACTGGCTGCTGCGGCCCGGAAGCCGCCGAAAACGAAAGGCAGACACGACGGAGACCGCGGAAGGGGGGAGCGACCATGAGTGACACGAAGACCAGATTGGTGCCGGTCCCCTCGACCGCGCTGATTCCCGAGCGCGACAGCGATAAATCCCCCATCCTGCGCTGCATCGACCTGGGCATCACCTTTGGCGGCCTGAAGGCCGTGGAGGGCTTCGACCTGGTCCTGGGCCGCACGGAGATCGCCGGCCTGATCGGTCCCAACGGCGCGGGCAAGACCACGGTCTTCAACCTGCTGACAAAGGTATATCAGCCCACCAAGGGCACCATCCTGCTGGACGGTCAGGATACAAACGGCATGACCACCGCCCAGGTGAACCACGCTGGTATCGCCAGAACGTTCCAGAACATCCGGCTGTTCCCCACCCTGACGGTGGAGGAGAACGTCACCGTGGCCATGAATGCCCAAATGCGTTATGGGCTCCTCAGCGGCATGTTCCGCCTGCCGTCCTATTGGAAGGAGGAAAGGGTGGCCCATGAGCGGGCCATGGAGCTGCTGAGCATCTTCTCCATGGAGAATATGGCCTCTTGGCAGGCTGGCTCGCTGCCCTACGGCGCCCAGCGCCGGTTGGAGATCGTGCGGGCGCTGGCCACCAACCCCAGCCTGCTGCTGCTGGATGAGCCGGCGGCCGGCATGAATCCGTCAGAGACGGCGGAGCTGATGGAGCACATCCGCCAGATCCGCGACACGTTTCAGATCGCCATTTTGCTCATCGAGCACGACATGAACCTGGTGATGAACATTTGCGAGGGCATCTGCGTCCTCAACTTCGGCCGGGTCATTGCCAAGGGCTCGCCGGAGGACATCCAGTCCAACCCGGCGGTGATCGAGGCATATCTGGGCAAGCAGAAGGAGGCGTGACCATGGAGCCGATTCTGAAGATCGATCGTATCAATGTGTACTACGGCAGCATCCATGCCATCAAGGATATCTCCTTCGAAGTGAACCAGGGCGAGATCGTCACGCTGATCGGCGCCAACGGCGCCGGCAAATCCACCACGCTGAACACCGTCGTGGGTCTGTTGCGCAGCAGGACCGGGTCCGTGACTTTCATGGGCGAAAACGTCAGCCGTGTCCCCTGCCACAAGATGGTGGCAAAGGGCATCGCCATGGTGCCGGAGGGTCGCCGCGTCTTCACCCAGATGACGGTGCAGGAGAACCTGGAGATGGGCGCCTACTGCCGCAAGGGACGCATCGGTGACAGTCTGGACCGTGTCTATGAGCAGTTTCCCCGTCTGAAGGAGCGCCGCCGCCAGGTGGCCGGTACGCTCTCCGGCGGCGAGCAGCAGATGCTGGCCATGGGCCGGGCGCTGATGAGCGAGCCGAAGGTGCTGATGATGGACGAGCCCAGCATGGGCCTGGCACCCATCCTGGTGGAGCAGATATTCAACATCATCCAGGATCTGCACCGTTCCGGCGCCACCATTTTGCTGGTGGAGCAGAATGCTCAGGCCGCGCTGTCTGTGGCGGATCGCGGCTATGTACTGGAGACGGGTCATATCGTCACCACCGGCACCGGCGAGGAGCTGTTGGCTTCCCCGGCCATCAAAAAGGCATATCTTGGCGGATAAACCCGTACAAAAGACGCCGTCGGCTTTGCCGGCGGCGCTTTTCGTTCGCTTCTAAATCCTGCCGCCAATGCATAGACATGGAGCAACAAGCTGTTACGGCGGAGGGAGCATTATGAATCAAACCACATCCATCTATCAGGACATGGCTGTTCGCACGGGCAACAGCATCTATATCGGTGTCGTGGGCCCGGTCCGCACGGGCAAGTCCACCTTCATCAAGCGCTTCATGGAGACACAGGTCATCCCCAACATCGGCGATGACTTCCGCCGCGACAGGGCCCGGGACGAGCTGCCACAGAGCGGCTCCGGCCGCACGATCATGACGGCGGAGCCCAAGTTCGTGCCGGAGGAGGCGGTAGAGGTCCGGCTGGCGGACGGCGTCTCCTGCTCCGTCCGCTTGATCGACTGCGTGGGCTATATGGTGCCCGGCGCCATGGGCCAGTACGAGGATCTGGCACCCCGCATGGTGATGACCCCCTGGTATGACCACGAGATCCCTATGCCGGAGGCGGCGGAGCTGGGCACCCGCAAGGTCATCACCGACCACTCAACCGTGGGCATTGTCGTCACCACCGACGGCACGGTGACCGAGATACCTCGGGAGGACTACCGGGAGGCGGAGGAGCGTGTGATCCGGGAACTGCAGGAGATCGGCAAGCCCTTTATCGTGCTGCTGAACTCCCGCCAGCCGGAGAGCGCCGCCGCTGTTGCTGCGGCGGAGGAGATCCGCCACCGCTGCGGCGCCGAATGCCTGCCCGTCAACTGCCAGGAGCTGGATGAGGAGGCGGTGACGGAACTGCTCCGCGCGCTGCTGTATGAGTTCCCGCTGCAGGAACTGGATGTTTTTCTGCCCGCCTGGGTGGATGCGCTGCCGGTGGAGCACCCCATCCGCAGCCGACTCTACCAGACCATCCGCCAACAGACCGGTCAACTGCAGCACATCCGCCAGCTTGAGGGGTGTATGGCGGCGCTGGCGGGGGAGGAGAGTGTGGCGTCGGCGGAGCTGCGGACCGTGGATCTGGGGACCGGCGTGGCTGCAGCGGAGATCGTGATGCCCCGGAAGTTGTTCTATCAGACTCTCAGCGACCGCTCCGGCCTGACGGTGGCCGACGACGGAGACCTGATGGAGCAGCTGACGGCGCTGGCCGCCGTCAAGAGCGAATACGACAAGGTAGCCGGGGCGCTGCGGGAGGCCCGGGAGACCGGCTACGGCATCGTTGTGCCCGGTGTGGAGGAGCTGGATTTGGAGGACCCGGAGATTGTTCGGCAGGGCGGCCGTTACGGCGTGCGCATGAAGGCCAGCGCCCCGTCTATCCACATGATCCGGGCGGACATCGAGACCACCGTATCACCCATCGTGGGCAACGAGAAGCAGTCGGAGGATATGGTGAATTATCTCCTGCAGGAGTTCGAGGGCGACACCGGCAAGCTTTGGCAGTCCAATATCTTTGGCCGCAGCTTCCACGAAATCGTGGGCGACGACCTGCAGGCCAAGCTCAAGCGCATGCCGGAGGACGCGCGGAAGAAGATGCGCCAGGCGCTGGAGCGCATCATCAACGAGGGCAGCGGAGGTCTGATCTGCATCATCCTGTGACGAGGGGGGCGACGGTCATCCGCCGCCCTTTTTGTGTGCCGGACGGGGCACTTCCGCCGTCGAATACCGTTGACAGCGTCCGCCGTGCCGCCGTATAATATCGGCAGAATCAGTAAATGGCGGTGATGGGATGAAGAGCATAAAGCGGTGGCTGGGCCTTGCCTTGGCGGCGGTGATCATCGTGGCGGCGGTGTACCAGTGGCTGCGCCCGGCGCAGGAGCCGGACGAGCCTGCCCCAAATCAGCAGCAAGAGACGGTGCTCCCCGGCGACGAAGGCGATGAGACACCGGCTGATCCGGCGCAGCCGGAGGACGGCGCAGGCGAGGACCCGGCGGCGCAGCCGGAGACGCTGCCGGAGGCCGGTACCTATACCACCCGGGACGATGTGGCGCTGTATCTCCACCTGTACGGCCATTTGCCAGGCAACTTCATCACCAAGCGCGAGGCAGAAAAGCTGGGCTGGCCCGGCGGTTCGTTGGAGCCCTACGCCCCCGGCTGCTGCATCGGCGGCGACCGTTTCGGCAACTATGAGGGGAGCCTGCCCAAGAAAGACGGCCGCAGTTATAAGGAGTGCGACATCGACACACTGGGGACCGACAGCCGCGGTGCCAAGCGTATCGTGTACTCCAACGACGGACTGATTTATTACACAGAGGACCACTATAATACCTTTATACTGCTCTATGGAGAGGAGGCGGGCTGATGCGGCTGTTTTTGGACGGTGAGAAGCTGCCCTACCGGGGGCAGGTGCACCTCTACCTGGCGTATCATCTGCACTTTCCCGCGTGGTACGGCCAGAATTTGGACGCCCTTTACGACTGCCTGCTGGACCTGCGCGAGGACACCGAACTGGTGCTGCGCAACTGGAACGATCCGGCCCTGCGCCAGGTGCTGGAGGACGCCGCCGCAGACAACGACTGCCTGACGCTCACCGTGGAAGAGTAGGGGAGCGGCATCCCTGCCCCGGAGATTGACGCGGTGAGGAGACCATGAAAAGTGTATCTGTCTTCAAGATATGGTGCCTTGCATTTCTTTTCGTTGTTCCAGGCGGGGGGCCTCTTGACGCCCCTCTTGACAAACGCGCCGATTCTGTACTATACTGGTTGTCAGAACATGCGATGATGGGAAGTAGTAAGCGGTCTGCGGATGCGGAGAGAGGGAGCGGTTGGTGCAAGCTCCCATGAGGCGCCGCCCAAGTCGTCCCGGAGCTTCGTGGCTGAAGGTGTCAGTAGGCCGCGGCGGAGGCCCTCCGTTACCGGGGCGCGGCACGGCTGTGCCGGCGAAGTGCGGGAGCGATCCCGAATGCAGGTGGTACCGCGGACCCATGGTTCGCCCTGTTTTGCCCTATGGCAAAGCGGGGCGTTTTGTTTTGCCGAAATACTGTAGAAAGTGAGCGCACATCTATGAGAAAAGATCTCCCCAAGGTGTATGAGCCCCGGGACGTGGAGTCCCGCATCTATCAAATGTGGATGGACAACAACTGCTTCCGGGCGGAGGCCGATCCGGCGAAGAAGCCCTTCTCCATCGTCATGCCTCCCCCCAACGTGACGGGGCAGCTCCACATGGGACACGCTATGGACTCCACCCTGCAGGACATCCTGACCCGCTTCAAGCGAATGCAGGGATATTCCGCCCTGTGGCTGCCCGGTACTGACCACGCCGGAATCGCTACCCAGATCAAGGTGGAAGAGACGCTGCGCAACGAGGAGGGCCTGACCCGCTACGACCTGGGCCGGGAGAAGTTCTTGGAGCGCGTTTGGGCCTGGAAGGAGAAGTACGGCAACCGCATCGTGGAGCAGCAGATGAAGATGGGTGCCTCCTGCGACTGGAGCCGTTCCCGCTTCACCATGGACGAGGGCTGCTCCCACGCTGTCCGTGAGGCGTTCTGCTCCCTCTATGACAAGGGGCTCATCTACAAGGGCAGCCGCATCATCAACTGGTGTCCCCACTGCCTCACCGCCCTCTCCGACGCCGAGGTGGAGTATGTGGACAAGCCCGGTAGCCTGTGGTATATCCGCTATCCCCTCGCCGACGGCAGCGGCGACATCGTGGTGGCCACCACCCGGCCCGAGACCATGATGGGAGACACCGGCGTGGCGGTGAACCCGGAGGACGAGCGCTTCCGCCACCTAATCGGCAAGACCTGCATCCTGCCCATTATGAACCGGGAGATCCCCATCGTGGGCGACGAGTACTGCGAAATCGGCTTCGGTACCGGCGCCGTGAAGATGACGCCCGCTCACGACCCCAACGACTTTGAGGTGGGCCTGCGCCACCACTTGGAGATCGTCCGCGTCATCAGCGACGACGGCACCATCAACGAAAACGGCGGCCCCTACAACGGCATGGACCGCTACGAGTGCCGCAAGGCCCTGGTGCGCGACCTGGAAGAGCAGGGGTACCTCATCAAGTCTGAACCCTACTCCCACAATGTGGGTACCTGTTACCGCTGCCACAACGACGTGGAGCCCTTGATTTCCGCCCAGTGGTTTGTGAAGATGGAGCCCTTGGCAAAGGAGGCTATCCGTGTGGTGAAGGACGGTACCATCAAGTTCGTGCCGGAGCGCTTCACCAAGACCTATATCAACTGGATGGAGAATGTCCATGACTGGTGCATCTCCCGCCAGCTGTGGTGGGGCCACCAGATCCCCGCCTGGTACTGCGAGGCGTGCGGCCACATCAACGTGAGCCGGGAGGATCCCACCTGCTGCGAGGCGTGCGGCTGTGAGCAGCTGCGCCGTGAAGAGGATGTACTTGACACCTGGTTCAGCTCAGCGCTTTGGCCCTTCTCCACCATGGGATGGCCCGACCGGGAGGCGCCGGATCTCAACTACTGGTATCCCACCTCCGTCATGGTCACCGGCTACGACATCATCTTCTTCTGGGTGGCCCGCATGATCTTCTCCGGTATGGAGCACATGAAGCGGGAGCCCTTTGGCACCGTATTCATCCACGGCCTGGTCCGCGATGACAAGGGCCGCAAGATGTCCAAATCCTTAGGCAACGGCATCGACCCGCTGGAGATGGCGGAGCGCTACGGCGCCGACGCGCTGCGCTTCAACCTAATCACCGGCAACAGCCCCGGCAACGACATGCGCTTTTTCGTGGAAAAGTGCGAGGCCATGCGCAACTTTGCAAACAAGATCTGGAACGCCTCCCGCTTCGTGATGATGAACCTGACCATCGACAAGGTGGCCCTGCCCGAGAAGCTGGAGCGGGAGGACAGGTGGATCCTCAGCAAGCTGAATACCTTGATCCGCGAGGTCACCGACAACATGGAGGCCTTTGAGCTGGGCGTGGCCTCCGCCAAAATCTATGACTTCATCTGGGACACCTACTGCGACTGGTATATCGAGCTGACCAAGACCCGCCTGAACGGCGAGGATCCCGAGGCCCGTCTGGCAGCGGAAAACGTGCTGTGCTATGTGCTGCTGCGTATTTTGGAGCTGCTGCACCCCTACATGCCATTCATCACCGAGGAGATCTGGCAGGCGTTGCCCCACGAGGGCGACTTCCTGATCCGTGCCCCCTGGCCGACGTACAGTGAGGCGCTGTGCTTCCCAGAGGATGAGGCGGCCATGGAGTCGGTGAAGGACGCCATCTCCGCCGTCCGCGCCCGCCGCGCCGAGATGAACGTGCCGCCGTCCCGCAAGGCCAAGGTCATCATCGCCACCGCCCGGCCGCATGACTACGAGGCGGGCCGTCACTTCATCACCCGCCTGGCCTACGCCGCTGAGGTGGAGGTCATTGCCGAGGCGCCCGCCGATCTGAGCGGAATGGTCGCCGTGGCCACCCACGACGCCACCGTCTATATGCCCTTGAACGAGCTGGTGGACTTGGAGAAGGAATGCGAACGCATCGAGAAGGAACTGACCAGAGCCCGGGAGAATCTGCAGCGCATCGAGGGAAAGCTCCGTAACGAGTCCTTTGTATCCAAGGCGCCGGAAGCCGTGGTCAATGCCGAGCGTGAGAAGGCGGACAAAGCCCGCGCACTGATCGCCAAGCTGGAGGAGTCCGCCGCGGCGATGAAAAACTGATTTCTCCAAACCCGTGACAGTTTTCGACCAAAAGGGAGAGGTTCCATAGAGTATAATCACCGCAGATCGATGATCTGCGGTGATTTTTTTACACAGAGGAGGCGGACAAATGGAGATCAGCGTATCCGGCAGCGGGCGGGATCTGACGCTGCGGCTGCAAGGGGAACTGGACCACCACGGTGCGCGGGGACTGATCGGCAGGGCGGAGCAGGAGATCGACGCCGGTCTGCCGCTGCGTCTGGTGCTGGATTTCAGCGGCGTGACATTTATGGACAGCTCCGGCATCGCTGTGGTCATGCGGTGCCGCCAGCGGATGCGGGAGCTGGGCGGCGGAGTCGTCATCCGAGGCGTGTCCCAGCAGCCCCGCAGAGTTTTTGAAGCGTCTGGTATCACACGGCTGATAGCTGTGGAATAAGGAGGAGTACATATGAAGCGTATCGAAAATTACGTGAAGATCGAGTTTCTCAGCCGCAGCAGTAACGAGAGCTTTGCCCGTGTGGCGGCGGCTGGCTTTGCTGTGCAGATGGATCCCACATTGGACGAGCTGGGCGACATCAAGACAGCGGTCAGCGAAGCCGTCACCAACGCCATTGTCCACGCCTATCCTGACTCGCTGGGGAAGATTATGCTGAGACTGCGCCTTATGGAAGGCAACGTGCTGGAACTGACGATTCGGGATTGGGGCCGCGGCATCGAGGATGTGGAGCAGGCTCGCCAGCCGCTGTTTACCACCGGCGGCGCTGAGCGCAGCGGCATGGGCTTCACCATCATGGAAAGCTTTATGGACAAGCTGTCAGTCAAGTCCGTGCCGGGCCGGGGCACCACCGTCACCATGCGCAAGCGGATCGCCGCCCGCGTTGCCGCCGGCCGATGAGCCGACTGCACACACTATTGGAGCGCGCCCGGGAGGGCGACGAGATGGCCTGCCGGACCGCGCTGGAGGAGAATGAGGGCCTCATCTGGTCCGTGGTGCGGCGCTACATTGGCTGCGGCGTGGAGACAGATGATCTCTATCAACTGGCTTGTATAGGATTTATCAAAGCAGTAAAGTGTTTTGACTTTACATATGGGACGCAGTTTTCCACATATGCCGTGCCCAAAATTGCCGGTGAGATCCGTCGCTATCTGCGGGACGATCAGGTTATCAAGGTGGGTCGCACCACCCGGGAAAAGGGGCAGACGCTCTGGCGGGTGCGGGAAAGGCTGCGGGGTACGCTGGGCCGTGAAGCCCGCCTGTCGGAGCTGGCGGAGGTTTCCGGCATGACGGTGGAGGAGATCGCCCTTATCGAACTGGCCACAGCCGCACCGGAGTCTCTCCAGCAGGAGACTGCCGACGGACTGACATTGGAATCCACACTGGGTACAGAGGGACCGGAGGAGCTGCTGGTGGAAAAGCTGGCGCTCCGGGAGGCTGTGGAGAGCCTGCCGGAGCGCGAGAAGTGGATTATACTGCTGCGCTTTTTCAAGGGTCTCACCCAAAACCAGACAGCCCGGATTATCGGGGTGTCCCAGGTGCAGGTATCCCGTCTGGAGCGCCGGAGTTTGGAAAGACTGCGGTCGATCCTGGGGGAATAGTGGCCTGCCGCGCCTCATAATCGGTGGGCAGGAATTCCGTCATCACACCGCGGTAGCGCTTGGGGAGGAAGGAGTTCTGGCAACGGGGATTGGTCCGCTCCTGGATGGCGATGGTGTCATAGAAGCGTTTCCATAGCTCCCGGTAACAGAGCTCCTCCTGACCCGGCAGCGTGAGCTGCAGTCGGTCCACCGGCAGGATGCGGGAGCGTCCTGCCGTGTGGAGCAGCAGCTCCCGGTGGTTGCGGTCGTAGATGAAGAAGGATTCGTTGGCATAGCGATTGCAGAAATGGCTGCGCAGCAGAGGCAGCACCCGGTTTTTCGGCTTGATCTCCGCGCCCAGCACGCCGCCGTAGTCAGAGAAACGGATGAAGCCCCGCAGCTTTTCCAGCTCGCCGTTCATGTGGCGAATGGCTCTGGCCAGGGGGTAGTAGGTCGGGTCGGACCGGTTTTTCATAAAGTCGGACCCCTGGGCGTAGAGCTTGCGGACAAAGGCATACAGATGCTGCTCCCGGTCCTCCATACAGGTGAGAAAGGCCCGGCGCAGTACATCCACTGCCGGCTCCGAGCGGGTCAGCAGGCTCCGCATCACCCGCCGGGCATGCTCTCGCTGGGTGATGACACAGCGCACCTCATAGAGGGAAAAGTATTCCTCATCGCCGCAAAAGGCGATGGGGAATTCTCTGTTGACGTAGCTCTCATAGACGCAGCAGAGAAAGCCGTCAAATGTGCCGTCATATTGATAGATCGTCTCTTGCCATGCCATAGCCGTCACCCCGCGTTGTCAAAAAGGGACAACTGCACCGGCGTGCCGTCGGCCGGCAGTTCGCCCCGCCCGATGCTCTCCAGCTGGTTTGCCAGTGTGGCCGCCGAAAAGCGCAGACCGCTGCGTATCCGCCCGCCGCAGGTGGTAAAAAACTGTGCCCGCTTGACCACGACGCCCAGCTTTTTCAGGTCCTCATAGGTCAGATGCGCCATCCGTCTGGCTGATACGATCCGCCGTGCGCTGACCGGCCCGATGCCGGGCACCCGCAACAGCGTCTCGTAATCCGCCCGCATGATCTCGACAGGGAATTGCTCCAGATGGTTGAGCGCCCAGTGGCACTTGGGATCAATCAGCGGGTTGAAATCCGGCTGCGCCTCCGTCAGTAGCTCCTCTGCCCGGAAGCCGTAGAAACGCAGCAGCCAGTCCGCCTGATAGAGGCGGTGCTCCCGCAGCAGGGGCGGCTTGGTGCTTGGGGCAGGAAGGAGGCTGTGTTCCACCACCGGCACATAAGCGGAGTAGAACACCCGCTTGAGCCGGTAGCGCTCGTAGAGGGACTCCGTCAGGTGGAGGATGTGCCGGTCGCTGTCTTCCGTGGCGCCGACGATCAGCTGTGTGCTCTGTCCGGCGGGGGCGAAGGAGGGGGCGTGTCTGTATTTCACCAGCTCCGCCTTGCTTTGGGCTGCCCGGTCCCGAATTTGCCCCATGGGCCGCAGGATGGCGGCCTTGTTCTTGTCCGGCGCCAGCGTCTGCAGTCCTGCCTCTGACGGCAGCTCGATGTTGACGCTGAGCCGGTCGGCCAGCAGCCCCAGCTGATAGACCAGCTCCGGCGATGTGCCGGGAATGGCCTTGGCATGGATGTAGCCGTTGAAGGCATAGTCCTGCCGCAGGATGCGCAAACAGCGGACCATCTGCTCGGTGGTGTAGTCCGGACTGCGCAGCACGCCGGAGGAGAGGAACAGCCCCTCGATATAGTTGCGCCGGTAGAAGCCGATGGTCAGTTCCGCCAGCTCCCGCGGCGTGAACGCAGCGCGCCGCGTGTCGTTGGAGCGGCGGTTGACGCAGTACTTGCAGTCGTACACGCAGCTGTTGGTCATTAGTACCTTCAGCAGCGTGATACACCGCCCATCAGCGGAGAAGCTGTGGCAGCATCCGGCGATGGAGGAAGAGGTGTTGCCGATCTTCCCGGGCTGGAAACCCCGCCTGACACCGCTGGAGGTGCAGGCCGCGTCGTACTTGGCCGCGTCGGACAGGATCGTCAGTTTCTCCAGCAGGTCCATAGTGGCCTGTCAGGCGGCGCGGCGCCGGCCGTGCCGGGGCTGGTCGATCCGGTCAATCAGATGCATCAGGTGCACGGCAATAGAGCCGGCGCCCAGGATCACAATGATGTAGCTCATAGTAGTCATAGCAGTTGCCCCCGATAAAACATTTGTTCTATCAGCATTGTAAATCGAACAAATGTTTTTGTCAATAGAAAATCGAACAAATTTTCGATATTTTTTATTTCGGACGTTGACCGGCAGAGCAAACTGTATTAAAATAGGGACAGAACGATAGATAGACAGAGAGGGACCCTATGAGCGATTTGGAGAAGAGATTTCTGGCAGCGCGGCGCCGCGCTATCGCCGCGGATTACCGCCATCTGAACGAGCGGCAGATAGAAGGCGTACTGGCCACGGAGGGACCGCTGCTGCTGCTGGCCGGTGCCGGCAGCGGCAAGACCACGGTGCTGATCAACCGCGTGGCCAATCTGCTGCGGTACGGCCGCGGCAGCGACAGCGATGAGATCCCGCTACCCGTATCGGAGGACGAGGTGGAATTTCTGGAGCAGTACGCCCTCCAGCCCACGGAGAGTCAGCGTCCGCTGGCACAGTACCTCTGCGCTGTGGAACCGGCGCGCCCCTGGGAGGTGCTGGCCATCACCTTCACCAACAAGGCCGCCAATGAGCTGAAGGAGCGCCTGGAGAAAATGCTGGGGGAGGACGCCCGGGACGTGTGGGCTGCCACCTTCCACTCGGCCTGCGTGCGCATCCTGCGGCGCGATATCGACAAGCTGGGCTTCTCCCGGGACTTCACCATCTATGACACAGACGACAGCCGGCGCGTCATCCGGGACGTCCTCAAGGAACTGGGCCTGGAGGAGAAGACCTTTCCCATTCGCGAGGTACTGTCGGTCATCTCCAATGCCAAGGATGCCATGCTCGACCCGGAGAACTTCATCCACAAGTGGGAGGGGAACGGCGATTGGCGTAAAATCAGAATCGGTAAAGTATATGCGCTTTACAATAAGAGACTGCGGGATGCCAATGCGCTGGACTTCGACGATATCATCCTCCACACGGTCCGCCTGCTGCAGACCAACGCAGAGAGCCGGGAATACTACCAGCGCAAGTTCCGCTACGTGCTCATCGACGAGTATCAGGACACCAACCACCTGCAGTATCTGCTGGCCAGCCTGCTGGCGGGTGGCTGCCGCAACATCTGCGTGGTGGGCGACGACGACCAGAGCATTTACCGTTTCCGCGGTGCCAATATCGAGAATATCCTGAACTTTGAAAAGGAATTCCGCGGCGCCCGCACCATCCGCCTGGAGCAGAATTACCGCTCTACTCAGCACATTCTGGACGCGGCCAACGCCGTGATCCGCCACAACGTGGGCCGCAAGGGCAAGACGCTGTGGACAGAAAACGGCAGCGGGGAGCGGGTGCTGATCCGCACTACCTTCAACGAGAGCGACGAGGCCAACTTCGTGGTGGGCCAAATCATGATGGGATACAACCGCGGCGGCAGCTGGCGGGATCACGCCGTGCTCTACCGCATGAACGCCCAGTCCAACGCGCTGGAATATGCCTTCAAGCGCAATGGCGTACCCTACAAGGTAGTGGGCGGCATGAAGTTCTTCGACCGGGCCGAGGTCAAGGACATGCTGTCCTACCTCTGTGTCATCAACAACCCCTCGGACGACCTGCGCCTGCGCCGCATCGTCAATGTGCCATCCCGCAAAATCGGCGAGATCACTGTGGACAGGGCCCAGCAGCTGGCCACGCGGGACGGTGTGTCCCTCTACGCGGTGTTCCGCCGGGCCTCTGAATACCCGGAACTAAAGAATTCAGCCGGCAAGCTGATGGCCTTTACAGACATTGTGGAGGAAATGCGCAGCCGTGTCGGCACGATGGAACTGGTATCCTTCTACAGCTATGTCTGTGACCGGACCGGGTATGTGCAGGCTCTGATGGACAAGAACGACCTGGAGAGTCGTAGCCGTATTGAAAACGTGCAGGAGTTGGCCTCCAGTATCCTGGGTTTTCTGGAAAATGAGCCGGAAAACCCCACCCTGGCCGGCTTCCTGGACGAGGTGGCGCTCTACACCGATCTGGACGAGACCAACGACAGCGATAACACCGTGACGTTGATGACCATGCATGCGGCCAAGGGTCTGGAGTTCCCCTGCGTCTACGTGGTGGGTATGGAGGACGGGCTCTTCCCCGGCAACCGCGCCATGGGCGACGAGGAGGAGATGGAGGAGGAGCGCCGCCTGTGCTATGTGGCCATGACGCGGGCCAAGGAGAAGCTGACCCTGACCAACGCCCGCCAGCGGACGCTCTTCGGCCGAACCACGCCCTGCATGCCATCCCGCTTCTTAGCGGAGATCCCGGAGGGTGACATGGAGTGGATCGGAAAGCCGGAGCTCCGCCCGACCCGTCGGGAGTGGGACGGTGGTTGGGATGACGCCTTTGGCTATGGAGAGAGCTTCCATAGTCGTCCGGTCGAGCGCAGCGACGACGGGGATACTCCCCATATCCCGAGACAGGAGACGTACCGCCAGCGCGGCACCTCTGCGGCGCTTCACCGGGGTGGAGGCGGCGGTATTCCGCTGCTGCAGCTACAGCCCGGCGACAGCGTGTCCCACAGCGCCTTCGGGCAGGGCATGGTGCTGAGCGTGCGGCCCATGGGTGGCGACGCCCTCGTGGAGGTGGCCTTTGACCAGGTGGGCACCAAGAAGCTGATGCTGAAGGCGGCAGGGCAGCACCTGAAAAAGTTGTGAAAAAAGGAAGTGAGGCGTCCTCTGCCGGGAGGACGCCTTGAATTGCAGACGCGGATAATTTGCAGGAAAGATCTGACGCATGTGGGATATTTTGGAAAGGGATGAGAGCCCTCTTGCGTGAAAAAATGCTCCCTTTGCAAAGGTGAGGGCGCATGTAAAAAGCCCTGCTCCCCAGAGCAGGGCTTTTGTCTGTCCAATTTCAGATCGCTCTGGTAACTTTACCAGAACGCAGACACCGGGTACAAACATACACATGGCGGGGCGTACCGTTGATCAGAGCCTTCACGCGCTTGACATTGGGCTTCCAAGGACGATTGGAACGCCGATGGGAGTGGGAAACCTTGATACCGAAGGTCACACCCTTGTCGCAGAACTCGCATTTTGCCATCCGTTGCACCTCCTTGCTGTGACTAAGTACTCGCTGGCTTTTGCAAGCAGAAAATATATTAACAGATGGAGAGAAAAAATGCAAGTACTATTTACCAAAAAAACGAAAAAAACTGAAGGCCGCGGAAACTATTGCGAAAGCGCGTGGCATACGGTATAATAAATTATTAAAATAGGTGAAGACGGCACGAAGTCCCGCCGCCAGGAGGAGGACCCCATGCAGGAAAAGGTGCGTATCACACCGGCGAAGCTGAGCGAGCTGGTGGAGAGCTTTGATCTGGAGATACTCAACAAAGGAACAGACTACGATTCACGGGAGATAGACATCTCGGACGTGAACCGTCCTGCGCTGCAGCTGGTGGGCTTTTATGGCAATTTTGATGTAAAGCGCCTGCAGATCCTGGGGCGTGCGGAGATGACGTATCTGGGCGACATGGAGGCTAGACAGCGGCATCGCGTTTTTGACGATCTCTTCCACTGTGAGATCCCCGCGCTGATCGTGGCCCGCGGCATGGAGGTGTTCCCCGAGATCATGGACAGCGCCCGCCGTCACGGCCGCACGCTGCTGCGCTCTCCACTGTCCACGGTGGAGATCACCAGCCGCATCATCGACTATCTGAACCGGGCTCTGGCGCCTCAGATTACACGCCACGGTGTGCTGATGAACATCTATGGCCAAGGCGTGCTGCTGCTGGGTGACTCCGGCATCGGCAAGAGCGAGACGGCCATCGAACTGCTCAAGCGCGGACACCGTCTGGTAGCGGATGACGCTGTGGAGATCCGGCGCGTATCTGATTCGCTCTACGGTGCCGCTCCGGAGATCATCCGCCACTATATCGAGATCCGGGGCGTCGGCCTCATCGACGTGCAGCAACTGTTCGGCATGGGCGCGGTGCAGTTCGAAACAGAGATCGATCTGGTGATTCAGCTGGAGCAATGGGTCCAGGGCAAGTTTTATGACCGGCTGGGCCTGGGCGAGGAGAAGTATCAGATACTGGATGTAGAGTTGCCGGTGGTGACGGTGCCGGTGCGGCCCGGCCGAAATCTGGCCGGCATCGTGGAGATCGCCACCATGAAGAACCGGCAGATGAAATACGGCTTCAACACGGCCCGCAGCTTCATTGAGCATTTTGACCGTCAGGTGGACCGCATGGGACCGCAGAGCGGGGAGAAAGCATGAAATATATCGGCATCGATATCGGCGGCACCAACCTCAAGGCGGGGCTGGTGGATGAGAGCGGCCTGGTCCTGGCCACCCAAAGGATGAAGGTGGCCCAGGTGGATGATCCTGACTCTCTGGCCTGGACGCTGGTGGCGCTGACCCAGGATCTCTGTCGGGCGGCGGGGGTGCCGTTGGATCAGGTGGCTTCGGTGGGCGTGGGCGTGCCGGGCACAGTGGATATCCGCGCCGGCTCCATCCTTTACACCTGTAACCTGCCCCTGCAGAATGTGCCCCTGCGCAAGCTTTTTCACCGGTACCTGCCCTTGCCGCTCTATATCGAGAACGATGCCAACTGTGCTGCACTGGCCGAATACTTTGCCGGTGCCGGGCGGGGCAGCAAACGGTTCGTGACCATCACATTGGGCACCGGCATCGGCGGCGGCATCATCCATAACGGCAAGATCTTCCACGGCGCCAACGGCATGGCTGGCGAGGTGGGCCACATGACCATCGTCTACGGGGGCGAGCCTTGTCCCTGCGGCCGCCGGGGCTGTTGGGAGCGCTATGCCTCTGCCAGTGCCCTCAAGCGCATGACGGCCCGGGCGATGGCGGATCACCCGGACAGCATCCTGCACCGCGTCGTGGAGGAACACGACGGCCATGTATCCGGCCAGTCGGCCTTTATGTCTATGCGGCTGGGGGATCCTGTGGGGCGGCAGGTCTGTGAGCAGTACATCGATTATCTGGCCGCCGGCATCGTGAATGTGATCAACATCTTCCAGCCGGATACCTTAGCCATCGGCGGCGGTGTCAGCAACGAAGACGACGCCTATTTGCTCCAGCCGCTGCGCCGGCGGGCGGAGCAGGAGAGCCTGCCCGGCAGCCGAGATCGGTTGACCCGCATCGTACGGGCGGAGCTGGGTACCCAGGCGGGCATCATCGGCGCGGCCTTTTTGGGAAAGAATAAGCGTGTATAGGCGCCGATCAGGCGTGTATAGGAACATATAGGCGCGTACAGGAGGATATATGCTCTGGTATGAGGAATTTGACCGCGCGGCAGCGGACTACCTGCCGGATGTGACGGTGGAGCGGGAGGAGCCGCTGGCGAAGCACTGCTCCTTCCGCATCGGTGGTCCGGCCCGGCGGATGGCTTTTCCACGCAGCGGTGAACAGCTGGTGCTTCTGGAGAGCTTCGGCCGCGACTGCGGCGGCGAGCCGCTGATTCTGGGCAACGGTACCAACGTACTGTTTCCCGACGAGGGATTGGACCGCCTGGTCATCAACACCCGAGACATGTGTCTGCTGGAGCGGATCGGGGAGCGGGAGGTATTGGCCGGTGCGGGATTGCCTCTGGTGCGCCTGGCGGTGTTCGCCCAGCAGAACGGCCTGACCGGCCTGGAATTCGCCCACGGCATCCCCGGCAGCGTGGGCGGTGCGGTGTGCATGAACGCCGGCGCCTATGGCGGCGAGATCAAGGGTGTGCTGCAGGAGGCCTTGATTCTGTTCCCGGAGGAGGGGATCCGCCGCCTGACGGCGGAGGAGCTGGACCTTTCCTACCGGCACAGCCTGCTGACTGACCGGCCCGAAGCGGTGGTGCTGCAGGCTGAGTTCCGCTTGACGCCCGGCGACCCGGCTGCCATCCGGACGCAGATGGAGGATTTGATGGCTCGGCGCAAGGCATCCCAGCCGCTGGAGTACCCCAGCGCCGGCAGCACCTTCAAGCGGCCGGCCGGTCACTATGCCGGCGCGCTGATCCAGGAGGCGGGGCTCAAGGGGCTTAGAGCAGGCGGTGCACAGGTGTCCGAAAAGCACGCCGGCTTCGTCATCAACACCGGCGGCGCCACCTGTGCTGACGTGCGGGAGCTGATCACGCGCGTGCAGCGGGCGGTGCTGGAGACCTCCGGCGTACTGCTGGAGCCGGAGGTCCGGATCATTCAGTGAGGAGGCCACTATGGAAATCTTGATCATATCCGGTCTCAGCGGCAGCGGCAAGAGCCAGGCTGCCTCCTATCTGGAGGACATCGGATACTACACGGTGGATAATCTGCCGGCGGAGATGATGGTGAAGTTTGCCGAGTTCTGCGTGGCCTCCGGCGGTCACTACGACAAGGTGGCCCTGGTGTACGACGTGCGGGCCGGCGAGCCCTATACCGAACTGGTGGAGGCCATGGACCAGATGCGCTCCATCGGCGTCGTGTGCCGCATGCTGTTTCTGGAGGCGTCCACCCAGACCATCGTCAATCGCTATAAGGAGACGCGGCGGCTGCACCCACTGGCCGGCAGGGGCCACAGCATTGAGGAGTCCATCCAGGCAGAGCGGGAAATGATGCAGCCAATCCGCGACCACGCGGACTTTATCATCAACAGCACGTCCTATTCTACAGCCAAGCTGCGCAGCGAGCTGCTGAACATCTTCGGAGGCCAGAACGACCGGTCGGGGCTGAACGTGAATGTGCTGTCCTTCGGCTTCAAGCACGGCATCCCCATCGAGGCGGACCTGGTATTTGACGTGCGCTTCATGCCCAATCCCTTTTACGAGGAGGAACTCAAGCACAAGACGGGCCTGGATCAGCCGGTGCGGGATTTTGTGTTCTCCTTCCGCCAGACCCATGACTTTATGGAGCAGTTGGAGAAGATGCTTTCGTTTCTGCTGCCACTGTACAGCGAGGAGGGCAAGACGGTGCTGGTCATCGCCGTCGGCTGCACCGGCGGCCACCACCGCAGTGTGGCAGTGGCCCATGAGTTGGCGGAGTACATAGCCAAGGCCGGCTACCAGGTGACGGAAAATCACCGCGACATCTCCCGGTAAGTCAGACCGGAAGAGAGCTTCCCGAGGAGGGATCGTACCATGGAAGGTTATCTCTATCAGGTGCCGCCGGAGCGTGGCCCCCACATCGTCGCCATCGGCGGCGGGACGGGCCTGTCTACGCTGCTGCGGGGCTTGAAGCTGTATACGAAGCATATCACCGCCATCGTCACCGTGGCGGATGACGGCGGCGGCTCCGGCATGCTTCGCCATGACCTGGGTATGTTGCCGCCGGGCGACATCCGAAACTGTCTGGAGGCGCTGGCCAACTGCGAGCCCATGATGTCTCAGCTGATGGAGTACCGGTTCACCGAAGGGACCCTGGCGGGACAGAGCTTCGGCAACCTCTTCCTGGCGGCGCTGGACGGCATTATGCCCAGCTTTGACGCCGCTGTGGAGAGCCTCAGCGAGGTGTTGGCCATCACCGGCCGGGTACTGCCCGTGACCAACGAGAACATAGAGCTGGAGGCCACGCTGGAGGACGGCACCGTGGTGACGGGCGAGTCTCATATCGCCCGTGTAAAGAGGCTGCAGGGCAGCCGCATCTCCCGGATCCGGCTGCTGCCGGAGCGGCCCCGGGCCCTGCCGGCGGCGCTGGCCGCCATTGAGAAGGCGGACATGATCGCCCTGGCGCCCGGCAGCCTCTACACCAGCATCATCCCCAATCTGCTGGTGGGAGGCATCGTAGATGCCATCCGGCGCTCCCACGCGCTGAAGCTGTATATCTGCAACATGATGACCCAGCCGGGTGAGACGGAGGGCTATGCCGTATCTGACCACATCCGGGCGCTGTTCAAGCACTCCTTTCAGGAACTGTTCCACATCTGTTTGGTCAACTCCACGCCGATCCCGCCGCTGGTAGCCCGCCGGTACGCCGAGCAGGGCGCAGAGATGCTGCGCTGTGACACTGCCGCCTGCGAAGCACTGGGCGTGGAGATCATCAGGCGGCCGCTGGCGGCGGTGGAGAACGGCGCCGTGCGGCACAACCCCGGTTATCTGGCCCGGGAATTGATAGAGCTGCACGCCAGCCGCAGCATCCGGGTGGTGGGCGAGTCGGTCCGCCACAGTACCAACCGGGTGGAAGTATGAGAACGGGAGGGAGAGGGATGCAGTCTTTTGCCTACAAAGTGAGGTCGGAGTTGTGCCGCACACCGGTACAGCGCCTCTGTTGCGCCCGGGCGGAGGCCTACGGTGTGCTGCTGTTCGCCAACACCTTCACGCCGATGGAGATACGCATCATCACAGAGAACGCGGAATTTGCCGCTCGGCTTCCGCGTCTGTTTCAGCGGGCCTTCGCCTTGAAGTTCGACCGGCTGCCGGAAGAGGACGCCGGGGGTAAGCTGATTTTCGGCATTACGCAGCGGGAGAAACTGGAGCGGATCATCAACCAGTTCGGCTATGCCCCACGCCAGGCGCTGGCGTTGCACGTGAATTTCGGCCTGTTGGAAGACGACTGCTGCCGCGCCTCTTTCCTGCGGGGTGCTTTTTTGGCCGGGGGTAGCGTCACTAACCCGGAGAAGCGATATCATCTGGAACTGGCCACCTCGCACATCCAGGCCAGCCGGGAGGTGTCCGCCCTGCTGACGGAGATGGGGTTCCTGCCCCGCAGCGTCCGGCGCGGAGCCAATAATGTGATCTATTTCAAGCAGTCCGAGCACATTGAGGATTTTTTGACCACCATCGGCGCGCCGGTGTCCGCCATGGATATTATGACGGCCAAGGTGGACAAGGAGATCCGCAACGGCGCCAACCGGGCCATGAACTGCGACATGGCAAACGTGAACAAGACGCTGGACGCGGCGCAGGAGCAGTGCAGCGCCATTGAAAAGCTGCAGCGCAGAGGTGCGCTGGAGCGCCTGCCGGAAAAGCTGCGCCAGACGGCGGAGCTGCGGCTGGAGCACAAGGAGTTGACGCTGCTGCAGCTGGCCGAGCGGTGCGATCCGCCGGTGAGCAAATCCTGCATCAACCACCGGATGCGCAAGCTGATGGAGTTGGCAAGAGAGGATCGGATATGACGAAAGAGGATCGCTGCCGCAGAGCGCTGGCACTGCACGAGGGAACGCTGAACTGCGCACAGTGCATGATGGTCGCGTTTTCCGACGTGCTGGACCTGAGCGAGGAGACCTGCGCCGCGCTGGGCGGCGGATTGGGCCGCGGCGGCGGCTACGGCGGCATGTGCGGCACCGTCAACACCGCGCTCATGGTCTTGGGAGCCCGGTGTCCCCATACGGCAGAGCACGATATGGAGGGCAGGCGCCGCTTGGCCCGGCTGACGCGGGAGTTCCGCCGGAGATATCAGGAGCGCTTTGGCGCGTTGGACTGCCGTGAACTGCTGGCCACAAAGGAGCTACGCGGCACGGAGATGGTGGAAAAGCTGGGTGTTGCCGACCACTGCGGGATACTGATCGTCTCGGCGGTGGAGATGCTCAGCGACATGCTGGACGAGCTGGATAAGGAGTAAGACCATGGCATTTGCACACCTGCATGTGCATACGGAATACAGCCTGCTGGACGGCGCCTGCCGCATCCGCGACCTGCCGAAGCTGGTCAGGGAGATGGGGCAGACGGCGGTGGCCATCACCGATCACGGCGCCATGTACGGCGTGATCGACTTTTACCGCGCATGCAAGGCCGAGGGGATCCATCCGGTCATCGGCTGCGAGGTCTACGTGGCTCGACGCACCCGGTTCGACAAGGTACATGAGTTCGATAGCGAGTCTCGCCATCTGGTGCTGCTGTGCGAGAACGAGACGGGTTACCGCAACCTGTCCTACATGGTGTCGCAGGCATATGTGGAGGGCTTCTATATCAAGCCACGCATCGACCTGGACCTGCTGCGCCAGCACGCCGAGGGGCTGATCGGCCTGTCGGCCTGTCTGGCTGGCGAGATCCCACGGCGCATCCTGAGCGGCGACTACGAGGGAGCCAAGAGCTACGCCCTGGAGATGCAGGGCATTTTGGGGGAGGGCAATTTCTACCTGGAGCTGCAGGACCACGGTATCGCCGACCAGACCACGGTGAACCGGGCGCTGCTGCAGATCCACAATGAGACGGGCATCCCGCTGGTGTGCACCAACGACGCCCACTATCTGCGCCGGGAGGACGCTGAGAGCCATGACGTGCTGCTGTGCATCCAGACGGGCAAGACGGTGGACGACGAGAACCGCATGCGCTATGAGCCGCGGAATTTTTACCTCCGCTCCACAGAGGAGATGGAGGCACTGTTCGACGGTTATCCCGACGCAGTGGAGAACACCCAGCGCATCGCCGACCGCTGCCAGGTGGAGTTCACCTTCGGCAAATACCATCTGCCGGAATTCAAGCTGCCGCAGGGTTATGATTCCCCTACCTATCTGCGCAAGCTGTGCGACGAGGGCTTTGCCCGGCGATACGGCCCAGAGAAGGAGGGGTACCGCCGGCAGCTGGAGTATGAGCTGGACATGATTGAGAAGATGGGGTTCACAGACTACTTCCTCATCGTGTCCGATTTCGTCCGCTACGCCAGAAGCGCCGGTATCCCCGTGGGACCCGGCCGCGGCAGTGCCGCCGGCTCCATGGTGTCCTACTGCCTGCACATCACCGACATTGATCCGGTGGAGTACAACCTGTATTTTGAGCGCTTTTTGAACCCGGAGCGGGTGTCCATGCCGGATATCGACATGGACTTCGGCGACACGCGGCGCGGCGAGGTAGTGGACTACGTGCGCCGCAAATACGGCGATGATCACGTGGCCCAGATCGTCACCTTCGGCACTATGGCCGCGCGGGGCGCCATCCGTGACGTGGGGCGGGCACTGAACATGACCTATGCAGAGGTGGACGTGGTGGCAAAGCTGGTGCCGGTTGCCCTCCACATTACGCTGGATGACGCGCTGCGGTTGAGCAAGCAGCTCAGCGACCTCTATGAGGCCGACGAGCGCATCCGCCGGCTCATCGACATGGCCAAGGCGCTGGAGGGCATGCCCCGCCATGCCTCCACCCACGCCGCCGGCGTGGTGATCACCAAGCGCCCGGTATACGAATACGTACCGCTGGCCCGCAACGATGACGCTATCGTCTGCCAATTCAACATGATCACGCTGGAGGAGCTGGGCCTTTTGAAGATGGACTTCCTGGGTCTGCGAAATCTGACTGTGCTGGACGACGCGGTGAAAATGGTGCAGCAGCGCCAGCCGGACTTCACACTGGAGTCGATCCCCATGGATGATCCGGCAGTGTTCCAAATGCTGACCGAGGGGAAAACCTCCGGCGTGTTCCAGATGGAGTCCACCGGCATGACCGGCGTGTGCCTGGGCCTGAAACCGGAGAATATCGAGGACATTACCGCCATCATCGCCCTGTACCGCCCCGGCCCGATGGAGTCCATCCCGCGGTTCATCGCCTGCAAGCACGATCCGCGGCTCATCTCTTACAAACATCCGCTGCTCAAGCCTATTCTGGACATCACCTACGGCTGCATCGTCTATCAGGAGCAGGTGATCCAGATCTTCCAGCAGCTGGCGGGCTACTCCCTGGGCCAGGCGGACATGGTGCGCCGTGCCATGAGCAAGAAAAAGGTCAAGGATATTGAGAAGGAGAGGGGTGCTTTCCTCCACGGCGACCCGGCGCGCGGCATCAAGGGCTGCGCCGCCAACGGCATCCCCGAGGACGTGGCCCAGTCCATCTACGACGAGATCTATGACTTCGCCAACTACGCTTTCAACAAAGCCCACGCCGTTTCCTATGCGGTGGTGGCCTATCAGACCGCCTGGTTCAAGTGCCACCACGTGCGGGAGTACATGGCCGCGCTGCTGACCAGCGTGCTGGACAACTCCGACAAGATCGCTGAGTATATCGCCGAGTGCCGCAACTGCGGCATCACGCTGCTGCCGCCGGACGTGAACCGGTCCTTCGACCGTTTTACGGTGGAGGAGAACGGCATCCGGTTTGGCCTGGTGGCTATCAAGAACATCGGTCGCGGCTTCGTTCAGGCCGTGGTGCGCGAGCGGGAGCGCGGGGGAAGCTTTGCCTCCTTCCAGAACTTCTGCGAGCGGATGTTCGACTGCACCGACATGAACAAGCGGGCCGTGGAGAACCTGATCCGGGCCGGATCCTTCGACACGCTGGGCGCCCGCCGCTCCCAGCTGATCGCCGTATATGAAAAGGTACTGGACAGCATCGCCGACAGCCGCCGTCACAATGTGGAGGGACAGTTGGACTTTTTCGGCATGGCCGCAGCCGCCTCGGCGGACAGTCACACCCACATCGACCTGCCGGACATCCCGGAGTACAGCGCCACGGAGCGGATGTTCATGGAGAAGGAGACCACCGGCCTCTACCTGAGCGGGCACCCCATGGCGGACTACCGTGAGATCGCCCGCCGTGCCGGTGCTGCCTCCATCCATGACATCATGGAGGACTTTGCCCAGGAGGCGGGCCCCACCCGTTTTGCCGACGGGCAGAATATCACGGTGGCGGGCATCGTCACCTCCAGCAAGACCCGCACCACTAAGAACAACAGCCTGATGGCCTACGTGGTGGTGGAGGACGAGATGGCCTCCATTGAACTGCTGTGCTTCAGCCGGGTCATTGAGACAAACGGCAGCTATATGCAGGTGAATATGCCGGTGCTGGTGAAGGGTCGGCTCTCTGTCCGGGATGAAAAGCCGCCCCAGATCATGTGCGAAGCCATCTATCCGCTGCAGCAGACGGCGGGGCCGGGGCCGGAGAAAAAATCGGCAGCGGAGGGGCAGAGCGCTGTGATCTATCTGCGCGTACCGGGACAGGACAGCCCGGCCTTTCGCCACATCCGTCTGGTGATGACCATGTTCGAGGGGGAGACTCCCGTGAAGATCCGTCTGGCCGACAGCGGCAAGCTGCTAGGAGGCAAATGTCTCCATCATCCGGCCCTGCTGCAGGAGTGCCGTGAGTGGCTGGGCGAGGAGAACGTGGTGGTTAAGGAGAAATAAAGAGGTTATGACAGAGAGGACTCCGGCGGCATATTGCTGCCGGAGTCCTCTCACATTCGCGGGACCGCAGCATACAATGGATTGAAAGAGGCCATCTTTCAGTACTTAAAACAGGAGGTAAGCCAATGCCTGAAAATGTCATGCCGGGCCCGGTGAACGATCTGGAAAACATCCGGGAATCCGTCTGCATCCATACCCGAAAGATATTTGACAGCTGCCGCGACAAGGACTGCGTGGAGGACCTGCGGTTCTATCCCACGGTGGAATCCCGGGAGATCCTGAACACCTCGCAGATGGTGAAGGGCGGCACGGCAGAGCTTCTGTACGTCTATACCGATGTGGAGCCGGTGACCTTCAACCGGGGGTTTTACTCCATCGACATGCGCTTTTTCTACCGGGTGCTGCTGCAGGTCTACACAGGCGCGCCTCGCTACACCGAGGCCGAGGGCCTGTGCGTGTTCGACAAGCGGTGTATCCTCTTCGGCAGCGAGGGGAACGCCAAGATCTTCTCATCTGACATGGTGCTGGAGGAGCTGGATGTTCCCGGGGCCATGCGCAGCAATCTCCCTGTGGCGGTGGTGGAGGCGGTGGACCCCATCGTGCTGGACACCCGCATCTCTGACCGCAGCCTGGGCACCGACGTGCCACTGACGGAGATCCCGTCCTTCATTGCAGAGAGCTTCTCCGGCGAGCTGGTGTTCGACAGCGCTGAGGAGCGCCGCTACTACGTGACGCTGGGCCAGTTCTCCCTGGTGCGGCTGGAGCGGGATACTCAGTTGCTGATCCCGGTGTATAACTACTGCATCCCCCAGACCGACTGCCCCAGCAACGACCAGGAGGATCCCTGCGGCCTGTTCCGCAGCGTGGCGTTCCCCGTCAGTGAGTTCTTCCCGCCCAACACGGTGGAGACGCCCACTGACTATTCCAGCGCTCGCAGCTACTGCGCATGCCGGTAGAGGACCGGCTCTAAAAAGAGGGAGAATACGGGAAAAGGAGAGAGGAGCGGACCCTTGTCCGCTCCTCATGCTCGTGCCTTGGAAAACTCACATCAGCTCTGCCAGGTCGTAGATCAGCCGCTCGGACTTCTCCCAGCCCAGGCAGGGGTCGGTGATGGACTTGCCGTAACAGCCGCCGCCGATCGGCTGGGCGCCGTCCTCGATGTAACTCTCGATCATAAAGCCTTTGACCAGGGAGCGGACGGTGTCACTGTAGCGCCGGTTCATCATGACCTCCTTGGCGATGCGGATCTGCTCCAGATACCGCTTGCCGGAATTGGCGTGGTTGGTGTCCACGATGACGGCCGGGTTCTGCAGGTCCCGCTGGGCGTAGGCCTCAGCCAGGTGGATCAGGTCCTCGTAGTGGTAGTTGGGATGGGATTTGCCGTGCTTATCCACGTAGCCCCGCAGCACGGCGTGGGCGTGAGGATTGCCGTGGGAGTGGGCCTGCCAGCCCCGATAGACGAAAGTGTGGGAATGTTGGGCGGCGGTGATGGCGTTCATCATAATGTCGATGTCGCCACCGGTGGGATTCTTCATGCCTGCGGGCACCTCCAGACCGCTGGCGGTGAGCCGGTGCTGCTGATCCTCCACCGAGCGGGCACCCACGGCCACATAGGACAGGAGATCGTCCAAATACTTGTGGTTTTCGGGATAGAGCATCTCGTCGGCGCAGGAGAAGCCCGTCTCGGCCAGAGCGCGCATATGCATCTCGCGGATGGCCACGATGCCCTTGAAGAGATCCGGCTTGCCGTTGGGGTCCGGTTGGTGGAGCATACCCTTGTAGCCCTCGCCGGTGGTACGGGGCTTGTTGGTGTAGATCCGGGGCACGATGAAGAGCTTGTCGGCCACCTTCTCCTGCACGGTGCGCAGGCGGCTGATGTAGTCGATGACGCTGTCCTCATTGTCAGCCGAACAGGGACCGATGACCAGCAGCAGTTTGTCAGAGTGGCCGCTGATGATCTCCTTGACGGCTACCCGCCGGCGATCCACGATATCTGCCAGCGGTCGGGAGAGCGGGTACATCTCCTTGACTTCGGCGGGGATGGCCAGCTTTCTGTCAAAATCCATGTTCACGGTCGTACAGCTCCTTTCATTCCTCAGGCTCGTCAAAGGCGGCGCGGCGTTGGGTGGACAGGCGCATCCGGGCGCGCAGACCCTCCGCGTCGTCGTCTGTCAGGCAGTGCCGGAGGGCCTGCAGCTCGCCAATAAAGGCGTCCATGTGACGCAGCAGAGGCTCTTTGTTCAGCAGAAACAGCTCGCTCCACATATCCTCATTGATCCGTGCAATGCGGGTCAGATCGCGGAAAGAGTTGCCGGTGTATTCTGCCAGATGACGGCTGTCATTGCAGGTCATCAGAGCGATGGCGATGCAGTGGGTCAGCTGGCTCAAAAATCCAATCATCTCGTCGTGTTCCTCCGGTGAGAGGACGACCACCCGGGCAAAACCCAGCACCTGGCCCAGACTTTTGCACCACTCTATGGCTTCCGGCGTGTTCCGCGCTGTGGGCACCACGATGTAGTTGGCATCCAGGAAGATGCGCTCATCGCTGTTTTCTACACCATATACCTCCCGGCCGGCCATGGGGTGGGCGGCGATATACTCCACGTCAGGCCGCAGCATGGCCTGGATGGCGTAGACAAGGCAGCTCTTTACGCCGGTGACGTCGGTGAGCAGTGCACCGGACTTGAACAGGTGCTGGTATTGTGCGATCCAAGCCTTGAACACACCGGGGTAGAGGGCGAAGATCACCGCGTCGGAATCACCCAGCGCAGCCGCGTCCGGCTCCGTGAAGCCCCGGTCGATGATACCGCGGTCCAGGGCATAGCGGATGGCCTCCGCACGGCTGTCGATGGCGCTGACACGATAGCCCAGCCGCTTCAGGGCGCGGGCATAGCTGCCGCCCATCAGACCCAGACCCACGATCATGATGTTGCTCTTACTGATCCATTCCATACGTTTCAACCTCGATTCCGAGATGTTGCAGCCGGGGAAAGAAATCCGGCAGACTCTTGGCCACCGCCTCGGCACCGCGGATCACGCCGCCGGTGCGGGTGGACAGTACCGCCAGCGCCATGACAATGCGGTGGTCGTTGTGGCCCAGGAGCGGTTGTGTAGGGACCTGCAGGGAGGAAGGAGGAATGGTCACGGTGTCCGCTCCCAGACAGGCTCTGACGCCGAATTTGGCCAGCTCCTCCGCCATGGCGGCGACCCGATCGCTCTCCTTGAGCTGCAGCCGCTGGGTACCGGTGAATACGGCGCCGTGGAGTGCCGCCGCCAGCGCCATGCAGACGGGGCCCAGGTCCGGACAGTCGGACAGATCCAACGTGGGAGAGCCGTCCCGTAGCGCCGCAAAGTATCGGGGATAGACCCGGTCGCCCTGCAGACTGTCTGCCTGCAGCCCGGAGAGCTGTACATCGCCGCCCAACGTGTTCAGCGCATCGAAAAAGGCGGCGTTGGACCAGTCGCCCTCAACGGCCACATCCCGCGGCATGTACTGCTGGGAGCCGGGAATGCGGATGGTGACTTCATCTTCAAAACCGGCGGTAACACCGAACAGGGACAGGGCCTGCAGCGTCATATCGATATAGGGCCGGCTCTCCACCGGCGGCAGGAGGCGGATGACGCTGTCGCTGTCCAGCAGTGGCAGGACAAAGAGCAGACCGCTGATAAACTGGCTGCTGATGTCCCCCGGAATCGTAAAGGTTCCGGTGGTCAGCGGACCGCAGACCGTCAGAGAGTCGCTCCCGAGCTGCCAGAGAAGCCCCTGTGCTCGGCAGAGGCCTTCATAAACCGACAGCGGACGGGCAAATAGGCGCCGACTGCCTGTAAAGGTAAAATGCCTGTCATGCAGTAGGGCCAAAGGAATCAGAAAGCGAAGCGAACTGCCGGACTCCCGGCAGGGCAGCACCGCTCCGGAGAGCGTTCCCGGGAGGTGGGCTCCGGTGACAACGGCCATCTCATCGTCGCAGTCGATGCGGGCGCCCAAGGCGCGGAGGCAGTCCATGGTGGCCAGCATGTCCTGGGACGGCGCGATGCCGCGGACGGTGCTGACGCCGCCGGACAGCGCGGCGCAGATCAGCAGCCGGTGAGCGGCACTCTTTGAGGGAGGCGCAATCACAGAGCCCCGCGCCGCAGAGGGACGTATCTCAGCGATCATGGCCGTTTACCTCTGCCAGCAGGAGGTCGATGGCCTCCAGGTATCCGTCGATGCCGTGACCGGTGATGGTGGCCAGACAGGCGGCACGGACATAGCTGATCTGCCGGAAGGATTCCCGCTCCTCCACCCGGGAGAGGTGTACCTCCACTGCGGGCAGAGCTACGGCCTTCAGCGCGTCCAGCAGGGCGACGCTGGTGTGGGTATAGGCGGCGGGATTGATGACGATGCCGTCGGCACGGCCGTATGCCGCCTGGATCCTGTCCACCAGATCACCCTCGTGGTTGGACTGGTATATCTCCACCGACACGCCCCGGAGTACGGCGTGGTCCTCGATCCGGCTGCAAAGTTGGGTATAGGTGGTGCGGCCGTAAACATCCGGCTCCCGGATGCCCAGCATGTTGAGATTGGGTCCGTTGATGACGAGTATGTGCATGTGTTTCACTCCTTAGCGCAGCAGGAGATCACCGAGTCGGCGACCGCAGATATATCTTCCGTTACGGGAATGACCGCATCGGCGGCAGACAGATAGATGGGACGTCGCCGGGCATACAACGACCGCAGCTTGTCATTGGAGTCCGACAGCGGGCGATCCGCCGTGGGGAGCAGATGTTCCAAAGGGCGGTCCAGAAAGACTAGCGAGCCATTCAGCCGCAGCAGCTCCACATTCTCCGGCCGCAGGACGCACCCGCCGCCGGTGGCGATGACCAGACCTGTCCGCCCGGCTGCCTCGCGGACGGCGGCGCTCTCCAGATCCCGGAAGGCCACCTCGCCGTCCCGGGCGAAGATATCGGTGATAGGACGTCCGGTATGCCGGACGATCTCCTCATCCAGATCGACAAAGGGGCGCTCCAGCCGTTCCGCCGCCAGGCGGCCCACGGTGCTCTTGCCGCTGCCGGGCATACCGATCAGCACGATGTTCCGCTTGGAGCGCAGCAGAGTGTCATAGATGCGGTCGGTGGTCTCCACCGGGTAGGTTTTGCCGGTGAAGAGCGTCGCCGCCATCACCGCCTGGGCCACCAGCATGTAGAGCCCCCCCTGGGCGGGGATGCCGCGCCTGCGGGCCGCCAGGACCAGGCGTGAGGACAGGGGATTGTACACGGGATCCGCAACACCCTGCAGCGCCGGGAAATACGACAGGTCGATGGGACAGCCGTCAAGGTCGGGGAACATGCCGCAGGGGGTAGCGTTGATGATATACGCCGCATCTGTATGGGAGCGGCGGGCCTCGGCATAGGTGACGGAGCCGCTCTTTTCGCTGCGACTGACGACAATGATCTCCGCCGCGCCCAGACTGCGGGCCACGGTACGGGCCGTCTTGCTGGTGCCGCCGGTGCCCAGTACCAGCACCTTTTTGCCCCGCAGGTCGACGCCGATGCGCCGGATCAGAGCGGACAGGCCGCCGAAGTCCGTGTTATAGCCATACAGCCTGCCGTCCCGATTCACCACGGTGTTGATGGCGCCGATGGCGGCGGCCGTGTCACTGATCTCGTCCAGGTAGGAGAGCACCCGCTCCTTATAGGGGATCGTAACATTGAGGCCCTTGAAATCACGTGCGCGCATGAAGGCGTCCAGTTCATCCTCCGGCACCTCACGCAGGATATAATCGTAGTCTCCGATCATGGCGTGGATCAGGGCGGAGAAGCTGTGGCCCAGCTTCGGGGCGATACAGGCGTATTTCATGTGGCCGCCCTTTCTGCGGGGGCTTCATCTGTCCTGCCGCACAGCCAGTCGGTCCCGAAACGGCCGGTCAGCAGGTCGCACAGCACCAGCGCGGCGACGCTATCCACCACCACCCGGGCCCGGTGGACGATGGCGGGATCATGGCGCCCGCGGATCTGCAGAGGAACGCTCTCTCCGCTGCGGAGGTCCACCGTCTCCTGCTCCCTGGCGATAGAGGGGGTGGGCTTGACCGCACAGCGGAACAGAATCGGCATCCCGTTGGTAATGCCGCCGTTGATACCGCCGTTGTGGTTGGTTTTCGTGACGACGCGGCCATTTTTCAAACAGAAACTGTCGTTGCAGCAACTGCCGGCGGCGTCTGCCATGGCGAAGCCGTCGCCGAACTCCACACCCTTGACGGCGGGAATGCTGAACAGCGCGTGAGAGAGGAGACCCTCCACCGTGTCGAACCACGGCTCACCCACGCCGGCGGGCAGACCGGTCACGGCCGTTTCCAGCACGCCGCCCACGCTGTCGCCGTCGGCAGCGGCCCGGAGGACAGCCTGCTGCATGGCCTGAGCGGCGGCTCTGTCCAGCACGGCAAACGGCATGGTGTTCAAGGCGGCGAGGTCCGACGCCAAATCACCGAAGGGACGGTCGGAGAGGCCACTGCAGCGGAGGATGTGGGTGCCAATGCAGATACCCTTGCTGCGCAGCGCCGTGAGGGCGATGGCACCCGCCGCCACCAGCGCGGCAGTGAGGCGTCCGCTGAAGTGGCCGCCGCCGCGGTAGTCCTGATGACCGTGGTACTTGCATTGTGCGGTGTAGTCGGCGTGACCGGGGCGTGGCAGGTGGCGCAGGGCGGTGTAGTCGCCGCTGCGGGTGTCGGTGTTGGGGATCAGGATGCACAGGGGCGTGCCGGTGGTTTTCCCCTCGAATACGCCGCTGACAATGGAGAACGCATCCGCCTCGCGCCGGGCCGTACTGAGATCGCCGGCGGGACGCCGCAGCGTCAACTGATCGGCGATGAACGACTCGTCCACCGGGATGCCGGGTGCCAGACCGTCCATGACGGCGCCGATGGCGGGGCCGTGGCTCTCACCGAAAAGCGTTACGATCAGATTCTGTCCAAAGCTGTTCTTCATGCGTCTTCCGCTCCTTTCAAAATGACGGGCAGGAGAGCCTGCAGTTCCGCTAGGGTGACAGACCGCATGACGAAGTGGCCCGCCTCATGTACCTCTGTCACCGTGATGTGGGTGCCGTCAGCCTTTTTGTCATGCAAAAGGGCATCCAGCAGGCGTGACTCATCCGCACGGCAGGAGGTGGGCAGACCCAACTGCTCCAGTACACGGATCAGGCGGCAGCGCACATCGGGGGCGCAGAGAGGCAGCATACCCAACGCCACGCACTCGCCGTGGAGCAGATCGGGGCGGACAGCCTCGATGGCGTGGCCGATGGTGTGGCCGAAGTTCAGTACGCGCCGCAAACCTGCCTCTTTCTCATCTTGGGCGACCACATCCGCCTTGATGCGCAGAGCCCGGGCGATGATCTCGTCCAAGGGAAGGGATGAGAAGCCGGACTCCAACTGTTCAAACAGCTCCCGATCAGAGGTCAGGGCCATTTTGACGATCTCTGCCTGGCCGGCGGCCAGTTGCCGGGGAGGAAGTGTATCCAGCACCGAGGGATCGATCAGCACCGCTTTGGGAGGATAGAAGGCACCCACGATGTTTTTGAGCCCGGCAAAGTCGATAGCGGTCTTGCCACCGATGGAGGAGTCCACCTGGGCAAGCAGGGTGGTGGGAATGTTGTAGAAGTCGACGCCGCGCATATACATCGAGGCTGCGAATCCGGCCAGATCGCCCACGACGCCGCCTCCCACGGCTGCCACGCAGTCGCTGCGGGTGAAACCGGAGTCCAGCATGCGGCCCAGGAGAAGCTGCAGCGTATCAAAGCTTTTGCTGCCCTCGCCCTGTGGGATACATATGACGAAGGGGTCCCGACACTGTGCGGCGATGAGGTCGGCATACGCAGTCGGGACGCCGTCGTCAGTAACCACCAGCACCTTGCGCTGCAGATTCAGGTGCTGCGACGCATGCCGGATACTGTCCCGCGCAAGGACAATGTCGTAGCCCAGACCGGTCGTCCGAAGAGCGGGACAGGCATCGGCTGCCAGCAGGTCATGCTGATATCGTTTTGAAACAGCCATCACGTTCTGTAGAAAAACAGTGTAATAAGGGCGAAGCGCCTCCGAGGGAAGTGTGGACATGTTGTGGGAGATGACGGCGCGCTCCCGGGCCTCGTCCAGAATCGGCAGACCGTGGTCGCGCTTATAGGCGGCAATCGTCCCGACTGCCTCCATGCGTTTGCAGAAAAGCGCCGCTATTTCGCGGTCTGTGTTGTTGATGATTGCCCGGGCCTGCTCCAGCTCACTCATGGTCATCACCTCACCGGAAGAATAAAAGAAAGCGGTTCCGCGCGAAACAGAACCGCTTTCACAGAGTAGAAAAAGCTACTGCTTACGCTCGAATCAGGACATGGAGCGGGCGCAATAGGAGTAGCCCGCATCGATGCGAACGAAAGCACAATAGGAGCCCAGCATGCCCCGGGTGTCGGCGACAGAAATCTGATCCATGACGAAGCTCCTTTCCATAGAAGTAGGTATGTGTTTACTATGATAGTACGTTGCAGCGGAAAAAGCAACGGGCAATTTGCATTTTTCCTGTTTTCCTCATTCGCCGTAGGTCAGCTCAGCGTCCAGACCGATGACGCAGATGTAGCTGTGTCCCACCTGTAGCGAGAGAGGCGTGCCGTCGGCGTGGTAATAGGTGAAGGGCTCGTAGATGCTCGCCTTGCTCCAGGTGATGGGCTCGGCCTTGCCGCCGCAGAAGAAGACGCCTTCACCGGTGCCTTCCAGATCAATGTTCATATGGCCCTTGGCATCGCCGCTGTTGGTCACGCTGGTACGCAGCACCAGCAGGTTGGTGGTGCCCACCTGTTCGCCGGTGTTGCCGTCCACATAAGGGGCGTTGTACTCGCTGATCATGTACAGACCGGATTCGGCGTCATAGTCGAAGAGGCCAGTCTTGTAGTTGGAGAAACGGACGGAGATGTGGTTGGCGGCCTGACCGCCCTCCGGCGTGGCGACTTCTACATAGGTGACGGGATAGATGTAATCCTCCTCATGCTGCCGGCGTACGGACGATGATTCCAAGTAATTTGCGATGTTTTCACCGGAGGTCATCAGCGTATGCTCATAGGACATGGTTTTGCGTCGCTCGGTGTCACGCCAATAAGGATCTCCTTCCTTGCTGATACTGGGTACACCATAATTGCTGATCATATTTCGGGCGGCACCGCTGCCCCCGGCGTGGAAATAGATGGCGTCCATGCCGATCACAGTCTCCACGAAACAAGGGCGGGCGCTGCGGACAGAGCCGATGGTGCCCGCCTGAGAGGGATCCTGATAGAATGCCACCATGCGGGTGATACCGCCTTCCACATTAAACTCAAAAATCATGTCTGCGTCGGACTGTCCGTGCTGTGGCAGGGCGACATGGATGTTGTTCAGCATCACCGCCACGGGGCGGGCCTTGGCTAACTCCTCATCTTCCATGGGCTCGCCGGTCAGGGGGTTGACGATGGCGGGAATCTCCGGCTCCGGCTCTGGCTCCGGAACGGGGTCCACGTTCTCCTCCGGAATATTGTTGTCGATGTTGTCGGCGGTGTCCTCACTGGTGCCGCCACAGGCTGTGCAGGCCAGCAGCATCAGTGCGGCCAGCAGAAAACTGAGGATCCTCTTGTACATACATATGCCTCCCGGGTACAACATATAGAATTGCCTGTATTTATCATAGCAGATATGTCGGGTAATTGCAATTCGGATGGGGAGAAAATTTGTCGTGTTCCCCTGTACAAATGTGAAAAAAGACGGTATAATCAATCATAAGAACATAGGAGATCACAGGAAAGGAGGCGCTGACGTGGGCGTTGGATTTATCCGCGACAAGATCGAGATCAAATTCTTGATCCTGTATATTGCGGCGAGGGTGATCGAGCCGCTGCCGCTGGAGGGAATGCAGGAGCTGACCATGTGTGATGAGGGCATTGACTATTTTGCTTTTTCTGAGTGCCTCAACGACCTGGTCCGCACCGAGCATCTGCGGCTGACCGAGGAGGGGACCTACTGCATCACGCCGAAGGGACTGAAGAACAGCGAGATTTGCCAGACGAGCCTGCCGTATTCCATCCGCGTGCGCACAGACCAGAACGTGGCAGTCTACAACAGGCAGCTGTTGCGCCGTGCACAAGTGCGCGGCCAGGTGACGCCACGCGACAGCGGGACATTCACAGTGGAGTTGTCTCTGAGTGACGATCTGGAGAATGTGATGCGTCTGCAGCTGATGGTGGCGACGGAAGAGATGGCCCGCGACCTGGCGGAGCGCTTTCGGCGGAGTCCGGAGAAGACCTATTCCCGGTTGTTAGCGGCTCTGTATCCGGAGGAAGATCAGTAAAGCAAAATTCCGTAAAGCGAATCCCCTGTACATTTGTACAGGGGTCTTTTTTTGTGCACCGGCATATCGGGGGACAACCCGTCATAGAGTAGACCATCAAAAAGGAGATGGGTGACTTGGGTATGCGTGACGGGACGGAGCGGTATATAGAGGCGGCAGAACTGCTGCCATTTCGTTGGCAGCGGGCGGCGAAAGCGCTGCCGGCAGAGCAGAAGGGATTGGCAGAGGAGTTTCGCCTGCGGGCGGGACATCCGGTAACGGTGCTGTTGCCGGAGGGAGAGCTGCCGCTCGATGGCGGGGGATTACGGGTGACGGCGGGGGATCTGGAGCAAATGTGCGACCGGCTCACCGGGTATTCTCGTTATGCCGCCACAGAGACGCTGCGTCAGGGATATCTGACGGCGGAGGGGGGCTTCCGTGTCGGCGTATGCGGCACCGCTGTCATGGATGGAGGCGTCATCACCAACCTGCGAAGCATCTCCTCAATGACTGTGCGGCTAAACCGGCAGCGAATCGGTATCGGAGAGCAGGTGTACAGACAGCTCTATACCGAAAAAAGACTGCCGAACGCACTGATCCTCTCACCGCCGGGCCTTGGAAAGACTACCCTGCTGCGGGACGTGATTCGACTGCTGTCTGACGGGACGGAGGATCTGACACCGCGGCGTGTGGCGGTGGTGGATGAGCGGGGAGAGATCGCTGTAATGCAGCAGGGAGAAGCGCAGATGGATGTGGGGCGCCACACCGATGTGCTGGATGGCTGCCCCAAGGCTGTGGCCATTCCGATCCTGCTGCGCTCCTGCAACCCGCAGATCATTGCGGTGGACGAGATCACGGCCCGGGAGGATCTGGCCGCCATGGCGGCCGCGGCCAACTGCGGCGTGGCCATGCTGGCCACCATCCACGCGGCTGATCAGGAAGAACTGCGGTCCAGACCGCTGTTCCGGGAGTTGCTGGAGCAGGGCGTGTTTCAGAAAACTGTCACCATCCGGCGGCAGCCGGAGGGACGGACCTACACTGTGGAGGAGCTGTGAAGTCGGCCGGGGTACTGCTGGTGCTGTTGGGCGGCGTGGGCGTTTGGGGACGGTTTTCACGGACGCTACGCCGGGACCTGGCGCTGATCCGGGACCTGTCTACTGCCCTTGCGCTGCTGGAGAGCTCCGTGCGATGGAAACGTCTCCCTCTGCCGCAGGCGATCAAAGAACTGGCGGGACGGGACATTTCCGGGAAATATTTCTCGGAAATCGAAATAAGTTTGAAAAGCAATATTCCTTTACAAGTGGCGTGGTGCCGAACTTTTTGCCGGCTGCCACATGAGCTCGCCGATATTCTGTGTGCCATGGAATGGAGCGGAGACGCCCAGCAGCTGCAGGGGAGTATGCACTATGCCGCACAGCAGCTGGCCGGGCTTTACGGCCGCAGACGCGAGGCCCTGGGGCAGCAGGAGAAGCTGTGTGCCGCGGCAACCTTTTCGGCGGTAGGTCTGCTGATCGTAGTGCTGATATGATGGAGAACACGAGATGGACGTGGATCTGATATTCAAGATCGCTGCTGTAGGTATCCTGGTGGCGGTACTCAACCAGCTGTTGGTGCGCAGCGGAAGGGAGGAACAGGCCATGATGACGACGCTGGCGGGACTGGTCGTGGTGATGATGCTCCTGCTGCAGAAGATCAGTGACCTCTTTGACTTGGTCAAGGCACTGTTCAGTCTATGACCATGGAAGAGGTCATGCGCATCGCTGCGGTCTGTGTGATCGGTGCGGTAGGGGCCGTATTTTTAAAAAGGACCAGTCCGGAAATCGGCCTGTTGTTGGTATTGGCGATATGCGCTGCGGCTGCGGCAGCCCTGTTGGGGCCGGCGGCGGAGGTCCTAGACCTGCTGCGGCAGATGATGATCTGGAGTGGCATGTCAGAGGAGATCTTCGTCCCTCTGTTGAAAACGTTGGGGATCGCGCTCATCTGCCGTGTCAGCACGGAGCTGTGCCGGGACGCTGGGCAGAGTGCCATGGCCACCCTGGTGGAGATGGGCGGTGCCCTTGGCGCCGTGCTGGTGGCGGTGCCGCTGCTGCGGGCGGTGTGGGAAACGCTGCAGTCATTGATATGAAAGAGAAGTACATTTGCGTGGTCTTTTTTCTCGGCCTGTTGCTGACGGCTTCTGCGCGACCCGTATGGGCGGCGGAACTGCCAAAAGGCATGACAGATACGCTGCCGCCAGAGGCGGAGCAGCTGCTGGACGGACTGGAGGTGGGAGGATATGACCACGGTTCGCTGCTGCAGGGCCTGGAGCGCTTGGCGCACACTGCCTGGGAGAATTTTCTGCATGCGATCCGCCAGCGTATCGGCGGTATGGTGGCTCTTGTGGGTGTGGTGCTGCTGTGCGGCACGGCTGACGAACTGCACCGCTCCGCCGGCAGCGGGCTGCCCGTTGTCACCATGGCAGGCGCGCTGGCCATCGTTCTGCTGTCGGCGAGCGGCGTCCGGTCCCTGATCGGTGCGGGGCTGGAGAGCATGGAACAGCTGGATATATTCTCCAAGGCGCTGCTGCCGACACTGGCCGCCGCTGTGGCCGCCAGCGGAGGGGCAATCTCTGCCGGTATAGGACAGGTAGCCACGGTGTATTTCACGAATGTGCTGCTGTCCCTGATCCGCCACATACTGCTGCCGCTGGTCTATTTCTATATGGCAGTGTCGGCGGCTGATGCGGTCCTGCCGGAGCACGACCTCCGGCTGATCCGGACGGGGATCGGAAAGCTGGCGACGTGGGGGCTGACGGGGATGTTGGTGCTGTTTACCGGCTTTTTGACGCTGGCCGGCGTCACTGGCTCCTCGGCCGATGCCGTGACCGTCCGTCTGACCCGTTCGGCTATCTCCAGTGCCGTACCCGTGGTGGGAGGCATCATCGCAGATGCCGCTGACAGCGTGCTGGCCGGCGCGGGCATTTTGAAGAACGCTGTCGGCATATTCGGCATGTTGGGTGTGCTGGCCATCTGCCTGGCGCCGTTTCTGGACCTGGCGGTGCAGTATCTGCTCTATAAGCTGGCCGCTTTTCTGGCCTCGACGGTGGGACCGCGCCCGCTGGTGGAGCTGATCGACGCGCTGGCATCGGCCTTTGGCCTGGTGCTGGGAATGACCGGTGCCTGTGCGATGCTGCTGCTCATATCGGTGGCCGCGTCCGTGTCGGTGGTGGTGACATGATGGACTTGCTTCGCATATGGCTGACAGGCGTTATCGCCGTGGCGTTGCTTCTGTCCGTGATCTACGCGCTGCTGCCGGCCGGGAAGCTGCGGTCAGTGGTGCGCTTTACCGGGGGCCTGGTGCTGTTGCTGGCGGTGCTGAGGCCGCTGGTTGGGATGGACACGGAATGGGAGATGGGCTATGAGGACTGTGCCCGTGAGATCCAGGAGCAGATCGGGGCCTATCAGGAGGAAAATCTGAAACAGGCACGGGATATCATAGCAGAGCAGGTCGCCGCATATATTTCGGACAAAGGACAGCAACTGGGCGTCAGTTGTCATCCGCGGGTGATGACGCAGCTGCGGGATGGCGTGCCGTATCCCGACAACGTTACCATGGATATCCCGCTGCAGCAGGAGCTGGCCGACTACATCGCGGATACCCTGGGCATTCCGGCGGAACGTCAGATTTGGCAGGAGAGGTAGGTTATGCGGATTATCAAATGGGCAGAGCTTTGGAAAAAGTACAAATTCGCGGCGATGATCGTGTTAGCAGGTGTGCTGCTGATGCTGCTGCCCACCTCGCGCCGGACAGCCGCAGAGCAGTCGTCCACCCTGCGACAGGAGGGAGAGACCTTTTCTCTGGAGCAGGTGGAGCAGCGGATGGAGTCGATCCTGGGGCAGATAGAAGGCGTGGGGAAGCTGCAGGTGATGCTGACGCTCTCCAGCGGGCCGCAGCTCCAGTTGGCGGAGGACACGGACCTCAGCCGCAGCGGCGGTACGAGCGAGAGCCGCAGCCGGCAGGAGACGGTGACGCTGAACCGGGGCAGCGGGTACCAGGAGGTGATCATCACCAATCAGGTATACCCGGTCTACCAAGGGGCATTGATTGTCTGCCAAGGGGCGGGCAGCAGCGCGGTGCGCCTGGCGCTTATAGAGGCGGTGTCTGCCCTGACGGGACTGAGCAGCGACCGGATCACTGTGGTCAAATGGAAGGAATCATAGGAGGGATGAACATGAAAAAACTGTGGAAAAAACGGGCGGTGATCGCCGGCGTGCTGGTGCTGGTGGCTGCAGCGGTCTACCTGAACTGGCGGTATTCCGATCAGGTGGCCGACAGCTCCAAGGTGCTGGGGGAGTCTACACTGGTCAGCAGCGAAGAGCAGGTGAACGAGGGAAATCAGGCAGAGGGGACGGCCGTCCCGGCGGAGGACGACTACTTTGCCACGGCGCGTCTGAGTCGCAAGCAGGCCCGCGACAGCGCCATCAGCATGCTCCAGGAGGCTGAGGTGGATGAGAACGCCGACGAGCAGACACTGAACGGAGCGTCCCAGACGCTGCAGGTGCTGGCGGCTTACACGGTGGCCGAGTCGCAGATCGAGAGCCTGGTCACGGCCAAGGGATATGCCGACTGCGTGGCCTTCATGGGGGCTGACTCCATCAGCGTGGTGGTGGCGGCGCCTGACGGACTGAACAGCGCCGATGTAGCCCGGATTAAGGACATCGTCATCAATGAGACCGACTACACGCCGGATCAGATCAAGATTGTGGAGGCAAATTAACTGTTGTGTTTTCGGCGGAGAAATGATATACTGTCTACAACTGCAGATACAAACGACAACGACAGTTAGGAGATAGTCTTATCATGGCTGAGAACAAAGATTACATGATCCGCCAGGAGGACATGGGGAATATTCAGATCGCCGAAGAGGTCGTGGCTAACCTGGCCACCGCCACCGCTCTGGAGGTGGACGGTGTGGGCGGACTGCTCAGCAGCAATGTGTCCGATCTGGTCGGCGGCAAGAAGCTGACGGCAAAGGGTGTCCGCGTGGACATGGAAAACGACGGTCTGGTGATCAATCTCTTCCTGATGATCCGCTACGGATGCGAGATCTCCGACGTGGCCGGCAAGGTGCAGCACTCGGTCTTTTCCACGCTGGAGGGCACCACCGGTTTCAAGGTGAACGCGGTCAACGTGCACGTGGGCGGCATCAGCTTCAACTGATCCCCCAGTCAGAACGAGAGAAAAGGATCGACACAATATGACACGCAATACTGCCCGAGAGATCGCCGCGCATCTGGCCTATGCCCTGAGCTTTACCGACTTGAGAGTGGAAGAGTTCCTGGACCGGCAGCTGTCGGAGGAAAATTTCGCCGGCCTGGCACCGGAGTGTGAGCTCTATCGGGACCTGCCTAATCAGAAACAGGAGGCATACATCCGCCGTTTGATCACCGGTGTGGCGGAGCACGCAGCGGAGCTGGATGCCTATATCGAGAAATACGCCAAGGGCTGGCGGTTTGAGCGGATCTCGCTGATGGCCTCAGCCATCATGCGGGTGGCCATGTTCGAGATCCTGTATATGCCAGACATCCCACACGGCGTCGCCATTAACGAGGCGGTTGAGATCGCCAAGAAATACGAATCGTCAGAGACGGTGCGTTTTCTCAACGGGATCTTGGGCAGCTTTGTGCGGCAGGAAGTGAAAGAATGATCCGATCAGGCAGGGCGGCGGTGCTCTGCCTGTTTTCGGTTTACGGGAGGTGAGGGCATGCAGCAGCAGATCTACAGCGTATCGGAAATCAATGGACTCATCAAACAGCTCATTGACGGTGTTCCGCAGCTCAACGGCGTGTATATCCGGGGCGAATTGTCCAATTATAAGATATATCCCTCCGGCCACCACTACTTCACGCTCAAGGATGCCGAGGGCGCACTGCGCTGCGTGATGTTCAAGAGTGCCGCCGTAAAGCTGCGCTTCCGGCCAGAGAACGGGATGAAGGTCATCGCCTTCGGGCGCATCAGCGTTTTTCCGCGGGATGGAGCCTATCAGCTCTATTGCGGACAGCTGGCCGCCGACGGCGTCGGCGATCTGCACGTGGCCTTTGAGCAGCTGAAGGAAAAGCTGTTGCAGGAGGGACTGTTCGACGAGGCACACAAGAAGCTTCTGCCGCGCTATCCCCGGCGCATCGCGGTCGTCACATCCTCTGCCGGCGCGGCGGTGCACGACATGATCCGCATCATGCGCAGGCGATATCCCATCGCCAAGGTGCTGTTGCTGCCGGTGCGGGTACAGGGCGCGGAGGCACCGCCGGAGATTGCCGGCGCCATCCGCTACGCCAACCGATGGCATCTGGCAGACGTACTCATCACCGGACGGGGCGGCGGATCGCTGGAGGACCTGTGGGCCTTCAACGACGAGCGGGTGGCCCGGGCCATATACGAATCGGAAATCCCGGTGATCTCCGCCGTGGGCCACGAGCCGGACGTGACCATCGCAGACTTTGTGGCGGATCGCCGGGCGTCCACGCCCTCCAACGCCGCGGAAATCGCGGTGCCGGACATGGCGGAGTTGCTGCGGCAGCTGCAGGAGACCCAGGGACGCATGGCCCAGGGAATGTTGCACCGGCTGGACCGGGCGGACAAGCAGTTGGCCGCGCTGGAGAAAAAGCGCGTTTTGACAGATCCCATGGCCTTTCTGCAGGACCGGCGGTTGCAGCTGGATTTTGTGCAGCAGAAGCTGGCCGTGGTCGCCAGGGGGGGGCTGGAGGAGGATGCGCGCCGTTTTGCCAGTCTGGCTGCGGCGCTGGATGCCTTGAGCCCGCTGAAGGTGCTGGGTCGCGGTTACGCCATGGTGCAGTTGACGGACGGTACGATCCTTCGGGAGAGCGGACAGACGACGGCCGGCGACAGGGTCCGGATACAGCTGGCCCGGGGCAGTCTCGGCTGCACGGTGGATACGGTGGATACAGAAGAGTAAGGAGGTCATACCATGGCAGAGAAGAAGACTTTTGAAGAGAATATGCTCCGCTTGGAGGAGATCGTGTCGAAGCTGGAGAAGGGCGACGCACAGCTCAGCGATTCGCTGGCGCTGTTTGAAGAGGGTACCCGCCTGGCGGCCGAGTGCCGTGGTGAGCTGGATCAGGCGGAGCAGCAGGTGGTCAAGCTGATGAAGGGCGCCGACGGTGCGCCGGTGGAGAGCGATTTCCTCGCGGAGGAGTGAGATGAAATTCAATAAACATTACGCTGCCTATCAGACGGCCATTGAGGCGTATCTGGATCACCTCTTTACCGAGGAGCGGCCCTATGGAAGGCTCTATGAGTCCATCCGTTACAGTCTGCTCTCCGGCGGGAAGCGCATCCGCCCGGTGTTGACGCTGGAATTTGCCCGTCTGGGAGGAATGGACTGGCATCTGGCGCTGCCCTATGCCTGCGCGCTGGAGCTGGTGCACAACTACAGTCTGATCCACGACGACCTGCCCTGCATGGATGATGACGACCTGCGCCGGGGCAAGCCCACCAACCACAAGGTATACGGTGAGGCCTTGGCGGTCCTGGCAGGTGATGCCCTGCAGCCGGAGGCCTTCCGCATGATCGCCAGGGCGCCTATGATGTCCGCGGAGAACCGCCTGGAGGCCATCCAGATCCTGGCGCATGCCTGCGGCGCGGACGGCATGGTGGCCGGCCAGGTGCTGGATACGGTGTGTGACGTGCGGGATGAGGAGGGCCTGCGGGAACTGAACCGGCTCAAGACCGGTGTGATGATCTCCGCAGCGGTGGAGTTGGGCTGCGTGGCGGCCAGGATGCCGTCCACCATGCGTTTGCAGGCACTGGAGTATGCCGCACAGTTGGGCCGTGCCTTCCAGGTGCGGGACGACATGCTGGACGTGGTGGGCGATGAGGCCGTATTCGGCAAGCCCATTGGATCTGATAAGGCGGAGGGAAAATTCACCCTGGTGGACCTGAAGGGGATCGATGGCTGCCGGGAAGAGGTGGCCGCCTGCACCGCCCGGGCCAAGGCTGCTGTGGCCAGCTGGGGTGACCGGGCGTTCCTGCTGGAACTGGCCGATCAACTGCTGGACCGGGAAAAGTAATGAGAGAACGCAGCACCGCAGCCGGCATAACGGCTGCGGTGCTGTGCCGCAGACGGCGTAAATCACCTTTTGCCGAACAACCTCTGTAGAAGCAGTTGTCAATTGCAGCAAAATGTGATATGATACATAACTACTGAACAGTGGCGCAGTATCCTAGTCAGATCTGCCGTTTCCTAAGAGGGGCCTAAAAATCCCTTAAAGGGCACACCTGTGAAACCTCTGGTGCCTGCTTCTTACGCCCAGTTTGGGGTGGGTGCTGGAGGGAGGCGCGGCCCCAGCCGTAGCCTGCGGATGTAGGGCGCCCTCCAATGGCATGGAGGACCCGACCCTGCCTCTGTGGAGACCTGCTGTTGTGCGTGGGCGTACTCCCCATGAGGTAAGCGACCTGCGTACGAGGCAGATGATAAGAAACCTGCAATGCGGTGCTAAAGCGGCCTATGCTGCCCTAACGCTGTGTGCAGAGTAGCCTGCCTTGCGTGGGTTGGGTGGATAGGGGAGCTGATGCACCGACTCCCCGGCCAGGGACGACGTGATATTCCCTTGAAACCCCACCTGCAAAAGAGGATAAGAAACGGTTTGACTGCTGTGGAAATCACCTAGGCTGTCCTGTCATGGGGCACCGGAGGGATTGCAGTGCGGACTAAGTGGCAGTCGGGTACCACGTACCGGCAACAACGTGGCGCAGCGCTGAAAGGGAAACCGCCTGATCGGCGACGAGAGGCGTGCTGTGGGGAAAGCCAACCCGTACCTAAGCCGTAAGATTTACCTTCGGAGCTGCCCTGTTCAGTATTTTTGACAAGTGAGGAAAGCCACCTTGCGCGACAGAGAAAAAGCAAAAAAGAAAAACGGTGGAAACCATTGGGTGCTGCGGGTATTCCTGATGTCCGTGGCACTGTCGGCAGTACTGAGTCTGCTGTCTTCAGTGGCGCTGTCTGGTGCCGGCTATGTCGTGGCGGTGCTGGTGCTGCTGGCTTTTATTGCCCTGGGCATCCTCTTCGACATGATCGGCGTAGCGGTCACGGCGGCCGATCCGCGCCCCTTTCATTCCATGGCAGCCCATCGGGAAAAGGGCGGCCGGGAGGCGATCCGCCTGCTGAACAATGCCGAGCGGGTCAGTTCCTTTTGCAACGATGTGGTGGGCGATATCTGCGGCATCGTCAGCGGCTCTACCGCGGCCGTGATCGTGACGCAGCTGCAGCACAGCCTTTCCACTACATCGGTGCTCCTCTCCATCGGTGTCACGGCGCTGATCTCCGGCGCTACCATCGGCGGCAAGGCCCTGGGGAAAACGGTGGCCATCAACGATTGCACCAGGGTGGTCCATCGGGTGGCCCTTGTGATGAGCACCCTGCATCTATCTCGCGGAAAAGGATGAGATATTTTGATCCTGGAACAGATTCAAGATCCCTCCGACGTAAAAAAACTCAATGACGAGCAGGTGCGGCAGCTCTGTGCGGAGCTGCGTGATTTCCTGGTAGAGAAGGTGTCCCATACCGGCGGCCATCTGGCGTCCAACCTGGGCGTGGTGGAGTTGACCGTGGCGATCCACCGTGTGTTCGACACATCCCGTGATCGCCTGGTATTCGATGTGGGGCACCAATGCTATGCGCACAAGGCACTGACTGGACGGCGGGACCGATTTGACACGCTGCGGCAGTTAGACGGCCTCTCCGGCTTTCCCAAGCCACGGGAGAGCATTCACGATGCGTTTATCGCCGGCCACGCCTCCAACTCCGTCTCGGTAGCGTTGGGCATGGCTCGGGCCAGGACACTGCAGAAGGAGGACTATCAGGTACTGGCCTTGATCGGCGACGGAGCCCTCAACGGCGGCATGAGCTTTGAGGGACTCAACGATGCCGGCGCCTCCGGCGAGCAGATGATCGTCATACTCAACGACAACGGCATGTCCATCAGCCGTAATGTGGGTGGGCTGTCCCGCCATCTGGCGCGGTTGCGTACCAGACCGGAGTACATCGCATTCAAGCAGATCTACCGACAGAAGCTGAGTGGCAGCGCAGTCGGCAAAAAGCTTTATCATCTGAGCCATCAGGTGAAGACGGCCCTGAAAAAAACACTGTTGCCTGATATCACAGTGTTCGAGAATATGGGCTTTACCTATCTGGGGCCGGTGGACGGCCACAACGTGGAGCAGCTGACGCAAGTGCTCACCTTGGCCCGCAACATCCGCGGCCCTGTGCTGCTGCATGTGGACACGGTGAAGGGCAAGGGCTATCCGCCCGCCGAGCGGGAGCCTGACCGGTTTCACGGGACGGGCCCCTTTGACACACGGACGGGCGCGGCCCTGGGTGAGAAAACGGAGAGCTTTTCCGCCGTGTTCGGAGCGACGCTGACAGAACTGGCCCACCAGGATGGGCGCGTCTGTGCGGTCACAGCCGGTATGCGGGACGGCACAGGCCTGAGCGGCTTTGCGAAGGAGTTTCCTGAGCGGTTCTTCGATGTAGGTATTGCAGAAGCTCACGCGGTGGGCATGGCTGCCGGCATGGCCAGACAGGGGTTGATCCCTGTTTGCGCTGTTTATTCCAGTTTCCTGCAGCGGGGCTTTGACCAGTTGATCCACGATGTGGCCCTGCAAGGACTGCATGTGGTATTCGGCGTGGATCGGACCGGCCTGGTGGGGGCGGACGGAGAGACCCATCACGGCTGCTTTGATCCCGTGTACTTGGCCCAGGTGCCGGGCATGACGGTGCTGTGTCCCGCCAGTTTTGCCGAACTGCGGGAGATGCTCCAATATGCGATCCGCGATTGCGGTGGCCCGGTGGCGATCCGCTATCCCAGGGGGGAAGAGGAGAGTTATCGAGACTGCGCGGACACAGGCCCCGCCGGTGTGATACTGCAGCGGGGTGAGGACTGCACTATCACCACTTACGGAGTGCTGGTCAATCAGGCACTGGAGGCGGCGGAACTGTTGCGCCGGCGGGGCATCGACGCACGTGTGGTGAAATGGAACCGCATCTCCCGCTTTGAAACGGATGAGGTCATCACGCTGCTGGGCGGGAGCCCTTGCCTCTTGGTGTTGGAGGACTGCATGGCCACCGGTTGTGTGGGCCAGCGTTTGGCGGCGATCTTGGCGCAGAATGGTGCGGTGCCGGAGCGGGTGATTTTGAAAAACTGTGGCACCACAGTGCCGGATCACGGCACAGTGGCACAGCTTCTGCACCGCTGCGCTTTGGACGCGGAGGCTATTGCCGCGGCCGTGGAGGAGGCGTTGGCTTGAACAGAAAGATTCGACTGGACGTGTTGCTGGCGGAGAGGGGATTGGCCGACAGCCGCCAGAAGGCCCAGGCGTTCATCATGGCCGGCAGCGTGTTCGTGGAGGGCCGGCGTGTGGATAAACCCGGCACTGCGGTGGCAGAGGACGCCGCCGTGGAGGTGCGGGGGCAGACGATGCCCTATGTGAGCCGCGGAGGCTGGAAGCTGGAGAAGGCCATAAAGACGTGGCCCATCGAGCTGGCGGGGAAGATCTGTGCCGATATCGGTGCCTCAACCGGCGGCTTTACCGACTGCATGCTGCAGAACGGGGCAAAACGTGTTTACGCGGTGGATGTAGGCTACGGCCAGTTGGACTGGAAGCTGCGCAGCGATCCGCGCGTGGTCTGTATGGAGCGGACCAACGCCCGCTATCTTACGGAGGAGCAGATCCCGGAAGAGTTGGATTTTGCCTCCGTCGATGTATCCTTTATCTCTCTGAAGCTAATTTTCCCGGCACTGTGTGCCCGGCTGAAGGACGGCGGCGAGAGCGCCTGCCTCATCAAACCGCAGTTTGAAGCGGGGCGGGAAAAAGTGGGAAAAAAGGGCGTGGTGCGAGACCGCACTGTGCATCGTGAGGTACTGGAGCATTTTTTGCAGTATGCAAAGGAAAACCACTTTACAGTACTTGGAATAACCTATTCACCTATCCGGGGACCGGAGGGGAACATCGAGTACCTGGGGTATCTGCGCAAAGCGGAGGAGCCCGACGCTGTCGTCGATATCGACGCCATCGTGACAGCTTCCCACGAGGAGTTGGACACCTGAAATAGCATCATGAGGAACGAACAGACGAGACAGAAAGGAACACGACATGAAAAAGGTGATCCTGTGCCCAAATCCGTATAGAGACAGCGATTTGAAGGTGGCGGAGCGCGCCAGAGAGATCCTGGAGAAGATCGGAATCCATACGGTCACGTCACTCCCCTTTGAGCCGGAGGGAGCGAAGGTCCGCTCCAGCCTGCAGGTGACGCCGCTGGAGGATGAAATCAAGTCGGCAGACCTGCTGGTCGCCTTCGGCGGCGACGGCACCATTCTGCATCTGGCAAAGACGGTGGCGCTCCATGACGTGCCGGTATTGGGCATCAATCTGGGCAGTCTGGGATTCATGTCGGAGTTGGAAGCCAATGAGCTGGAGCGTCTGAAGGACCTGGCCAGCTGGGATTTCGTCGTGGAGTCCCGCATGATGTTGGATGTCAGCGTGCTGCGCAGCGGGCGGACCATATACAACACCATTGCACTCAACGATGCAGTTATCTCTAAAGGCGCTATTGCAAGAGTTGTAAGGCTACAGGCCTTTACAGAAGAGGGGCGTTTGACCCTGGTGACGGGTGATGGCGTGGTAATCAGTACTCCTACCGGTTCTACCGGGTACTCGATGGCGGCCGGGGGACCTATCGTGGAGCCTACGGCCCGGAATCTGCTGATCACACCGATCTGTCCCCATTCCACCCGGGCCGCCTCCTACGTACTCTCACCGGAGCATGTGATTACCGTGGAGGCCGCCGATGCCAACCGCAAATTCGTCTATCTGTCGGCGGACGGCGGCAAGGCATTCTCTCTGAAAAAAGGCGATAGAGTCACGGTGCGGCAATCCGAGTACTGCACCAAGCTGGTACGCCTTTCCAAGAAAAGCTTCTGCGAGATCCTGGACAAGAAGATGGCCCAGGAGGCGGCCAAATACGAGGGCTGAGACCCACAGTGAGTCGATATGAAACGATGGACGCAGGGGGTAAAGAGATGCTGCAGCTGCTGCATATAGAGAATATTGCCATCATCGAGCAGGCGGATATCGCTTTCGAACCGGGGTTCAACGCGCTCACCGGCGAGACCGGCGCAGGTAAGTCCATCGTCATCGACGCGCTGAGTGCGGTGCTGGGCCAGCGGACTTCCCGCGATCTGATCCGCACCGGCAGCGACAAAGCCTTTGTCAGCGCCTGCTTTACGGGTGTGCCCGCTTCTCTGACAGGAGATATGGTGCCGGAGCCAGACGAGGAATTACTGTTGGAGCGAGAAATCTACGCCGATGGGCGCAATCTCTGCCGCGTCAACGGCCGGCCGGCCACGGTGACGCAGCTGCGCACGTTGGGGACACGGCTTTTGAACATCCATGGACAGCACGACGGGCAGCAACTGCTGGACGCGGAGCAGCACATCATGTATCTGGATAATTTCGGCCGCACGGAGGGGGTCAAAGAGCCCTATCAGGTGGTCTATCAGCGGCTGACAGAGCTGCGGAGGCAGATTCAGACGCTGCAGATGGACGAGGCGGAAAAAGCAAGGCGGCTGGATACCCTCCGCTATCAGATCAACGAACTGGAACATGCGGAACTGAAGAGCGGCGAGGAGGAGACACTGAACGCCCGCCGCAGTTTTCTGCGTAACAGTGAGAAGTTCATCTCGGCTGTGAGCGAGGCGGACTACTGCCTCAGCGGCGACGACAACGGAGACGGCGCGCTGCAGCTGCTACGGCAGGCGCAGGGTGCTCTTGCCGGTGTCAAGAATCTGGATGAGAACTATGGAGAACTGTTTGAGCGGCTGGGAGCCGTGTACAGTGAGATATACGACGTGGCCGACATCCTACGGGAGCGGCGGAACGATTTCGAATTCTCTCCCAATGAGTTGGACGAGGTGGAGGGGCGGTTGGATCAGCTCTACCGGCTGAAAAAGAAGTACGGGCCCTCGGTGGAGGATATGCTGGACTATCTGGAACGCTGCCGGGTCCAGCTGAACGAAATCAGTGAGGCGGACGACACGCTGATCGTCCTGGAGAAGGAGCGGCAGAAAGCGAAAAAAGCGGCGGATGAGGCGGCGCAGAGCCTGTCCGACGCACGGCGGCAGGCAGCGACAGCACTGTCGGAGCAGATCTTGTCGGAGCTGCGGCAGCTGGATATGGGCAGGATCCGCTTTGAAGTGGCATTTCGGGAGAAACCGCTGGATGAAAGCGGCATGGACGAGGTGCAGTTCCTCATATCCGCCAATGCAGGCGAGGAACTCAAGCCCATCCACCGGATCGCCTCTGGTGGTGAGCTGGCCCGCATCATGCTGGCTCTGAAGAACGTGCTGTCGGAGCAGGACCAGGTGAGTACCATGGTGTTCGACGAGGTGGACACAGGCGTCAGCGGCCGGGCGGCCCAGCGGGTGGCGGAAAAGATGGCTCGCATCAGCCGCCGCAAGCAAGTGCTGTGCGTGACCCATCTGCCGCAGCTGGCCGCCATGGCGGACACCCATTTTTCTGTGGAGAAGGGCGAGTCCGGCGGACGCACCTATACCCGTGTGAACCGGCTGGATCGCGGGGAACGGCGCGAGGAGATCGCGCGGCTCACCGGCGGCACATGTGTGTCGGAGGTGATGCTCTCCGGTGCGGAGGAGCTGCTGGCACAGGCGGAGACATACCGGAACAGCCTGCTGTGATCCTGCCGGAAAACAGTTGACAAAGCGGAAGAATCCCACTATAATAGCGCCGATAAGTTGATATTTGTCAATGCGATGAAGGGAAGAAGTAGCCGTTCCGGCGACCTGCCAAGAGAGACCCCGCTTGGTGGAAGGGGGAGAGGACCGAAACGGCGAATACATCCCAGAGCAGCCCTCTGAAAGCCGCGGCGGCCGGTAGGAGCGTGCCGGGTCCGCCCGTTACAGCGGTGGGGTGCGTCAGCACTCCGCGAGGCTGCTTTCCGCGAGGAGGGCGGTGAATACGAGGTGGTACCGCGATCTATATCGCCCTCTGTCCGATGCGGCAGGGGGCGTGCTTTTTGCTCGCTGCCGCGGCAACACGACGAAAGAAAGGAAACAGGAACAAATGGGAATCTACGAGGAACTGGTGGCCCGTGGGCTGATTGCCCAGGTGACCAACGAAGAGGAGATCCGCGCCATGGTCAACGCGGGCAAGGCTACCTTTTACATCGGCTTTGACTGTACGGCCGACAGCCTGACCGCCGGCCACTTCATGGCGCTGACGCTGATGAAGCGGCTGCAGGAGGCAGGCAACAAGCCCATCGCGCTGATCGGCGGCGGCACCACCATGATCGGGGACCCCTCTGGCCGCACCGACATGCGCAAGATGCTGACCCGGGAGAATATCGACCACAATGCCGAGTGCTTCCGCCGGCAGATGGAGCGCTTCATCGAATTCGGGCCCGGCAAGGCGCAGATGGTCAACAACGCCGACTGGCTGCTGGATCTGAATTATGTGGATCTGCTGCGGGAGGTGGGTACCTGCTTCTCCGTCAACAACATGCTGCGGGCCGAGTGCTACAGGCAGCGAATGGAGAAAGGACTCAGCTTCTTTGAGTTCAACTACATGATCATGCAGAGCTATGACTTCTACTATCTGTTTCAGCACTATGGCTGCAACATGCAGTTTGGCGGTGACGACCAGTGGAGCAATATGCTGGGCGGCACGGAACTGATCCGTAAAAAACTGGGGCAGGATGCCCACGCTATGACCATCACGCTGCTGACCGACTCTCAGGGCAAGAAAATGGGAAAGACCGCGGGTAACGCCGTGTGGCTGGACCCCAACAAGACCAGCCCCTTCGAATTCTTCCAGTACTGGCGCAACGTGGATGATGCCGACGTGATGAAGTGCATCCGGATGCTGACTTTCCTGCCGCTGGAGGAGATCGACCGGATGGCGGCCTGGGAAGGATCCCAACTCAACGAGGCCAAGGAGATCCTGGCCTATGAACTGACGAAGATGGTCCACGGCCGGGAGGGGGCGGAGAAGGCCATGGCAGCCGCCCGCGCCTTGTTCTCCGGCAGCGGCAATACGGAGGATATGCCCACCACCGAACTGACGAACGATGACTTCGGCGGCGGTGCCATCAACGTGATGACTCTGCTGGTGAAGTGCGGCCTGTGCGCGTCCCGGGGCGAGGCGCGGCGCCTGGTGCAGCAGGGGGGCGTTACCGTCAACGACGCCCGGGTGAATTCCATTGACGACAGTTACGGCTGCGAACAGTTTACCGGTGACGGTCTCATTATCCGCAAGGGCAAGAAGGTGTTCCACCGGGTCGTTTTGGTGTGATGCGGACCAACGACTTTTACTTCAATCTGCCACAGGAGCTGATTGCTCAGACGCCGATCCCACAGCGGGACGCCTCTCGGCTGCTGGTGTTGGACAAGGAAACGGGAGCTTGGGTCCACCGGCATTTTTATGAGCTGCCTGATCTGGTGCGACCGGGCGACTGCCTGATCCTGAACGATTCCCGGGTGCTGCCGGCCCGCCTGTTGGGCCATCGTCTGCCTGGCGAAGGTGCCTGCGAGGTACTGCTGCTGATCGACAGGGGAGACAAGATTTGGGAGTGCCTTGTGCGACCCGGTAAACGGCTGCGCGCCGGGACGAAGCTGTCCTTCGGGAGCGGCGAACTGACGGCCGAGGTGACGGAGGAGCTGCCGGGCGGCAACCGGCTGATACGCTTCGACTATGAGGGTATCTTTCTGGAGGTACTGGAGCGGCTGGGTAAGATGCCGCTGCCACCCTACATCAAGACGGAACTGCAGGACAGAGAGCGGTATCAAACGGTCTACTCCCGGGTAAACGGCAGTGCCGCCGCCCCCACGGCGGGCCTTCACTTTACGCAGGAACTGTTGGAGAAGATCCGCGTCATTGGTGTAGAGATCGGATACGTGACACTGCATGTAGGACTGGGGACCTTCCGCCCGGTAAAGGAGGCGGAGATCACCGACCACGAAATGCACAGCGAGTATTGCGTCATTCCACAGGAGACGGCCGATCTCATCAACCGGACGAAGCGAAACGGCGGCCGTGTGATCTGCGTAGGGACCACCTCCTGCCGCACTGTTGAGAGCTGGGCAACTGAGGGCGGCACCATGCGGGCCTGTGCCGGTTGGACCGACATTTTTATCTATCCCGGCTACCGCTTTAAGGTGACGGATGCACTCATCACCAATTTCCACCTGCCGGAGTCCACACTCATCATGTTGGTGTCAGCGCTGGCGGGCCGCGAAAACGTGCTGCGGGCTTATGAGGAGGCTGTGCGGGAGCGATACCGTTTCTTCTCCTTTGGAGACGCCATGTTCATCCAATAAAAATGATCGAGATGATTCCAAACAGGGGGGATACTTGTGAAGAATAAAAGCGACAGCAATCCACTGCAGCAGTTGTTTGGCCTGGTAATGGCCTTCGTGGCAGTTGTCATCTTGCTGCTCAACATCGATGTGACCAGCTTCGGATTCTACCACATTGGGCGGGTCAGCACTGCACCTGTGCTGATTGTGGCACTGGTCCTGCTCGTGATTTGGGCCGTAGTGTCGTCGAGCAAACTGGCCTGGGGGTTGGCCGCAGCGGATGTCCTGATGATCGTGATATCTGTCCTCATGGGTACGAGGTTTTATCTCAGGCATATGAGTGCGCTGACTCTGATTGTGATCGTGCTGATGTTTGCCATCGGTGTGGGATTGATCATTGCGGGCGGAGTGGGAAAGCGCAAGTAAACCGTGATCATGCTGGTGATTTACACCGAAGGAGTTGCCCCATGTTTCAAGTGATCAAAATGCAAGGGAGGGCCCGGCGCGGCATCTTTCAGTGCGCCCACGGCGGTGTAGTACAGACCCCAGTGTTCATGAATGTGGGCACACAGGGGGCCATCAAGGGCGGCGTCAGCGCTCTGGATTTACAGGAATTGGGCTGCCAAATCGAGTTGAGCAACACCTACCATCTCCACCTGCGGCCCGGCGATGAGGTGGTCCGGTCCATGGGGGGGCTCCACCGCTTCATGTGCTGGAACGGGCCGATCCTCACAGACAGCGGCGGCTTTCAGGTGTTCTCTCTGGCCGGGTTGCGAAAGATCCGGGAGGAGGGCGTTACGTTTGCGTCCCATCTGGATGGACACCGGATCTTCATGGGGCCGGAGGAGAGCATGCGCATCCAGTCCAACCTGGGGTCGGATATTGCCATGGCATTCGACGAGTGCGTGGAAAATCCCGCGCCTTATGACTATGCCAAGGCCTCCTGTGAGCGGACGCTGCGGTGGCTGGAGCGCTGCAAAGCGGAGCATGACCGGCTCAACGCGCTGCCGGATACGGTGAATCCCGGACAGATGCTCTTTGGCATCAACCAGGGCGCCACTTACGCCGATTTGCGGATCTGGCACATGCAGCAGATCGCAAAGCTGGGCTGTGACGGTTATGCCATTGGCGGTCTGGCGGTGGGGGAACCGACGGAGGTGATGTACGAAATCATTGAAGCTGTGGAGTCCTATATGCCGGCGGACAAGCCCCGCTATCTGATGGGTGTGGGCACACCTTCCAACATCATCGAGGGTGTGGCCCGGGGCGTTGATTTTTTCGACTGCGTCATGCCGGCCCGCAATGCGAGGCATGGTAAGCTGTTTACCTGGCAGGGGACAATGAATGTCAAAAACGCTAAGTACAGGCTGGATGACCGGCCCATTGATCCACAGTGCGATTGCCCGGTCTGCCGCCGTTACAGTCGCGCCTACATCCGTCATCTGTTCGCAGCGGAGGAGATGCTGGGGCTCCGACTGGCGGTGATGCACAACCTGTATTTTTACAACGAGCTGACCCGCTGCATCAGGGAAAATCTGGATGCGGGCACTTTTGAGGATTTTCGCAGCGCTTACAGTGAAAAACTGGCAGAAAAAATCTGAAGCAATTGTCGTCTACGGCGGGAAAACCACTTGCCAAAGGCGACAGAGTTATGTATAATATCACCATCATTTCAGTTAAAAGGAGTTTTTGCTATGTATACGGTCGCAACCGCCGCAGGAGGCGGTATGGGTTCCACGCTCATCATGATAGTCATCATGGTCGCTATCTTCTATTTCCTGCTGATCCGCCCGGAGAACAAGCGCAAGAAGCAGGCGGAGGAGATGCGCAGCAGTCTGAAGAAGGGCGATTGGCTGACCACCATCGGCGGCGTATATGGCCGTGTGGTATCCATTACCGACCGCACCGTCGTGATCGAGACCAGCGAGGACCGTGTCCGCCTGGAGTTTTTGAAGTCCGCCATCGGCAATGTCGGTACGCTGGATGAACAGGCCGCTGCTGCTCAGCAGCGCGGTGTTGCCGGTCGCAGAGCTGCAGCCACCGCCAAGGAGGAGATCGAAGAGACCGCTGTAGAGGTGGAGGAGACCTCCGACGAGACGGAAGAATAATCCCACATAAGAACAGACCTCTCTGAATATGCTTTACAAAAGCATATCGGGGAGGTCTTTTTATGCCTGTGATCGAATTGATTTGTTCGAAGCGGCTGTGGCTTGGCCTGGCAATGTCCATCGCACTTTTCTTTCTGATGAGCGCACTCGGGGCGTTGTTGATTACCAGAGGATGGCTATCCAGAGACACCCAGTCGGGGTGGGTTTGCATTAGCTATGCCCTTGCAAGTGCGGCTGGGGTATGGGTCGCAGCCGCTGGGAAAAAGAAGCCTGTAATCAATGCGCTGACCGTGGCTGCATTGCTGCTCAGCGGCGTATGCACGGCAGCCGTCTTTTTTACAGGAGGGATATCCTTGAGCGAGAGTGGATGGAAGATCTTTTTATCGATCATCGGGAGTTGTCTGTTCACAGCTGTGCTGCGCGCTGGAAAGAAAGGACACCGCCTCAGCCGGAGAAGGGGAACCCAAACCGTAAAAAGACTGAAAAATAGGCGGTAACATAAAACTGATATGGTAAAAATCACAAATTTGACTTTTTCAACAAAACATCTCTGCTGAAAGCGATTGAGCGGTGCATTGCCAAAAATGATTTTTGGTAATGCACCGCATTTTCAAGATATAGTAATATTATAAAGAGACCCTCGCAACATATTGACTGATGCTGACAGCGGACCCTGGCCGGTCTACTCAATTTACATAATATTATTTACATAATATTTTGACATAAATGACAAAAAAATATTTTTTACTTGAAAAACCTTGCGAAAACAGAGTTTTTGACCTATATTTATTGTTACGGAAATGTAATCCTCTTCTACTTTTTGTGCTTGTCTCATAGAGTGTCATGAGGTGAGTACATTGAGGCGACCGCATCGCATTTTGCTCGTGCTGCGTCCGCCGCAAAGGCCGCGGACGGAATGCTTGATTTTCTCTCTGCTTTTTCTGATGGGAGTGGCTGCCGGTCATGTGGTGGGCGGTTTTATAACGGAAGCGCAGCGTTGTGATCTGTATGGCTATCTATTCAGCTATGCGCAGTCTGCGGCTTTCCGACGAACTGTTCCACTGGCCGGTGTCCTTTTTTCCTATTTTCGCGGTCCTATTTTGTTTTTCTGTATAGGCTTGGCGCCCTGTGGCACTTGGCTGGTGCCGCTGTGCATGGCAGGACAAGGGTTTGCTCTGGCTTTTTGCCTGCGTTGCCTTATGGCAGTACTTGGGCGCGGGGGGGTCCTGCTGGCACTTGCCGCGCTTGGCGTCCGTTGTCTGTTCGTGTTGCCCTGTATTTTTTTCCTAGCGGGACGATCCTGGGCGGCGGCTGACCGACTGCGCAGCGGGAGGTCTGCACGGACAAACAAGAAAAGCAGAGTTTTGGATCTGTATCCGATCTTCATTTGCGGCATTGCGCTGCTGATTGGCTGCGTGGCAGAGATATCTCTTGTCCCGCAGTTATTGACCCGGGTATTGGGCCATATCTTTTAGGAAGGGAGTGTTTGCTGGCTATGACGGATTATATCGCCGCCTATCAGTCTTATTTGGAGAACGAGAAGCATGCCTCTGCCAACACACTCACTTCCTATGTGCGCGACCTGCATCAGTTCCACGACTGGCTGCTGGAGCACGGCTCACCGGATCTGCGGAAAGTGAAAAAGGATCAGATCGCCCGCTATCTGGACAATCTGAACGCCCGCGGCAAGTCTCCGGCCACTATCACGCGGGCCACGGCATCCATCAAATCCTTCTATGGCTACATGCTCATGGAGGGAAGCGTCAAGACAAATCCCGCCAAGAGCGTTGCTTCTGTCAAGGTGGAGCGGAAATACCCGGAGATTCTTACCAACCGGGAGGTGGAGCTGTTTTTGGAACAGCCCAAGTGTGTGGATGAAAAGGGATATCGCGACCACGCCATGCTGGAGTTGCTCTACGCCACCGGAATCCGTGTGTCGGAGTTGATTGGTCTGGATCTGAACGACGTGAATCTGGACGCTGGATTCATCCGCTGCAGCAGCAGGGGAAAGGAGCGGATCATACCGCTCTATTCTACCGCCGTTCGGGCACTGCAGGATTACGTGCGGGACATCCGGCCCCGGATCATCGCCGATTCCAAAGAGCAGGCGCTGTTCGTCAATATGAGCGGCGATCGCATGAGCCGCCAGGGCTTCTGGAAGATCATCAAATACTACCAGGAACGGGCGGAGATCAACAAGGATATCACACCCCACATGCTGCGCCACTCCTTTGCCGTCCATTTGCTGGAGAACGGTGCGGATCTCCGATCCATACAGGAGATGCTGGGCCACGCGGATATATCCTCGACACAAATCTACACGCACGTGATCAAAAAGCAACTGAAAGACGTGTACATCAAGGCACATCCCCGTGCATAACAAACTGCCGCCCGCTGGTTCCGGACGGCAGTTTTTTGTTGCCATACAGAGTGCGGTTTGCTATAATATTACTATCTATTAGGTGTGGAGGATGGTTTCTCATGCGAATTTTGGGGATCGACCCCGGTGTGGCCATCGTCGGCTTTGGCGTCATCGATGTGGATCGAGGCCAGCAGCGGATGGTGCAGTATGGGGCCATCAACACGGAGGCGGGATTGCCTCTGGCCACGCGGCTGCTGCAGATCGGCCGCGATCTGGAACAGCTCATTGAGCTGTTCCGGCCGGACGAGATCGCCGTCGAGGAACTGTTCTTCAGCAAGAATATCACCACCGGCATCGCCGTTGCCCACGGCCGGGGTGTGATCCTCTATACAGCCGAAAAGATGGAGGTGCCCATCTTTGAGTACACGCCCATGCAGGTCAAGCAGGCAGTCGTTGGCTACGGCTTGGCGGAAAAATCCCAGATCATGGACATGGTACGGCGGCTACTGAAGCTGAAAACTGTCCCACGGCCGGATGATGCCGCCGACGCTTTGGCCATCGCCATCTGTCATGCCCGCAGTGCCACCAGTTTGCTGCGGCGTCATGATCCCAATGTAAAGGAGACCATCTGACATGTTCTACTATCTCTCCGGCACGGTGGCCGAGATCGAGGCCAATCTGGCTGTCATCGACTGCGGCGGCGTGGGTTACGCCTGTTCCACCACCAACTACACGCTCTCCCAGTTGAAAAGGGGGGAGCGGGCCAGGCTATACACCTACATGAACATCAACACCAATGCTAAAGATGATGTGGTAGAGTTGTTCGGCTTTGCCAGCCAGAGCGAGCTAAAGAGCTTCAGAATGCTCATCAATGTGAACGGCGTCGGCCCCCGGGCGGCGCTGTCCATCCTGTCCTCCACCACGCCGGCCAATCTGGCCATGAGCGTGGTGATGGGAGATGAAAAGGCGCTGACAGCTGCACCCGGCATCGGCAAGAAGATCGCCCAGCGGATCATCTTGGAACTGAAAGACAAGTTGGCCAAGGAGCAGAGCTCCGGCGGCTTTGAGGCGGCCGGAATCACTATTCCGGCCATGCAGCAGGGAAGCAAGTCCTCCGAGGCCTCTGCCGCGTTGGCTGTTCTTGGCTACGGCACTCAGGATATCGCCGCGGCATTGCGGGGCATCGACATGGAAGCTCTGCCGCTGGAGGAGATCATCCGCCAGGCGCTGAAAAAAATGGTCCGGTAAGGGGGGAGCAGCTTGAGCATCGACTTTGGAAACGACATCTACGAGGAGCCCATTGTGGCCAAGACCTTTCTGACGGAGGACAGCAGCGAGAACTCTCTGCGGCCCCATACGCTGAAGGAATATATCGGCCAGGAGAAGGCCAAGGAGAATCTCTCCATTTTCATTGAGGCGGCCCGGCGCCGCACAGAATCGCTGGATCACGTGCTGCTTCACGGGCCACCGGGCTTGGGCAAGACCACACTGGCCGGCATTATTGCCCAGGAAATGGGCGTCAACATCCGCATCACCTCCGGCCCCGCCATAGAGAAACCCGGCGACCTGGCGGCACTGCTGACCAATCTGAATGAAAACGACATCCTGTTTGTGGATGAGATCCACCGGCTGAACCGGGCCGTGGAGGAGATCCTGTATCCCGCCATGGAGGATTACGCCATCGACATCATCATCGGCAAGGGCCCCTCGGCCAACTCCATCCGGTTGGATCTGCCCCGCTTTACACTGATTGGCGCTACCACCCGGGCAGGATCCCTGTCGGCACCGCTGCGCGATCGGTTCGGTGTCACACTGCGGTTGGAGCTGTACACACCCCGTGAACTGGCCCGGATCGTCCAGCGCAGCGCCGGTATCCTGAACGCCCCCATCGAGGAAGACGGCGCCATGGAGATCGCCCGCCGGTCCCGCGGCACGCCCCGCATCGCCAACCGTATGCTGCGGCGCGTGCGGGATTTCGCCCAGGTGAAGGCGGACGGCGTCATCACCAAGGAGGTGGCCGACGCGGCGTTGTTGGCACTGGAGATCGACTATCTGGGCCTGGATCCGGTGGACCGCCGCATGCTGCGGGCCATCATCGAGAATTACGGCGGCGGCCCGGTTGGGCTGGACACGCTGGCCGCCACCATCGGCGAGGAGTCCGTCACGCTGGAGGATGTGTATGAGCCATACCTGATGCAATTGGGCTTCCTCACCCGCACGCCGCGAGGCCGCTGTGTGACCCGCAAGGCGTATGAGCACCTGCACATGGATTATTTGGGGCAGGAGCAGCTTGAACTTTCATAATAGAGAATGGGAGATCGATGATATGGGTAAACTGTTTGGCACGGACGGCATTCGCGGAGTGGTCGGCAAAACGCTGACGGCGGAACTGGCCTATCAGGTGGGCCGGGCCGTTACCACAGTTTTGACGGAGCAGTTGGGACACAAGCCGGTGATCACCATCGGAAAGGATACGCGGATCTCTTCGGACATGCTGGAGTCGGCCCTGATGGCCGGTATCTGCGCCATGGGCGGCGATGTGATGCCGCTGGGTACGATCCCCACGCCGGCAGTGGCATTTCTGACCGTGCAGGAGCAGGCGGACGCGGGCGTCGTAATCTCCGCCTCCCACAACCCCTATGAGCACAACGGCATCAAAATCTTCAATGGGCAGGGCTATAAGCTGTCGGACGAGATGGAATCGGCGGTGGAGGAGTTGATCCTCTCCCACGCGGAACTGCCGGCCAAATCCCACAGAGAAATCGGTGCCCGTTACCACGGTATGCGCCAGATGAAAAAGGATTATATCCACCATCTCTACTCCACGCTCGATTGTGACCTGTCCGGTTTGCGTGTGTTGGTGGACTGCGCCAACGGTGCCGCCTCCGCCACCGCGCCGCAGCTGTTTGGCATGCTGCCGCTGCAGGCGGATTTTATCCATGCCGAGCCGGATGGCGTAAATATCAACACCAACTGCGGATCTACGCACCTGGCCTCCTTGGCAGAGGGCGTCGTGGCAGGGGGGTACGATCTGGGTATTGCCTTTGACGGCGATGCCGATCGCTGCCTGCTGGTGGACGAAATGGGCGGTGTCATCGACGGGGACAAGATCATGGCGGTCTGTGCGGCAGATCTGCGCCGCCACGGCAAGCTCTCCGGCAACACCGTCGTGGCCACGGTCATGTCCAATCTGGGGCTCCACGAGTTCTGCCGCAAGAGCGGCATAGTTCTGGTGTGTACCGACGTGGGTGACCGGCATGTGCTGGAAAAAATGGTGGAGTGTGACTACGTCATCGGCGGTGAGCAGTCGGGCCACATGATCTTCCGGCAGTATGCCACCACCGGAGACGGTGAGCTGACCGCACTGCAGTTTCTGCAGGTGCTGCAGAAGGCGGGCGTACCGGCCTCACAGCTGGTTTCCTGCTGCCCGCAGTATCCCCAGGAGTTGGTCAATGTGGCGGTGGTACCGGACGCCAAGCAGCGCATCATGGCGTGCGAAGCTCTGTGGGAGCAGGTGAAGAGCAGGGAGGAGCAGCTGGCCGGCGAGGGGCGCATCCTGATACGCCCTTCCGGCACCGAGGCGCTGATCCGCGTGATGGTAGAGGCCAAGACCACCGAAACTGCCTCCTGTGTGGCCTGTGATTTGGCCGATTATATAAAAAAGCTGGTATAATCGGTGCAAATATCACAAATTTTTCCAAATCGCTTGACAAATTATTTTTATCAAAGGTATAATCATCATGCTGAACAATAATTGGGAGGATGATACCCGTTTGGGTGGACTGACGGATGAACAGCTGTGCGTGCTGGCCTCCGACAGTGACCGCCAGGCGGAAGAGATCCTGGTGGCTCGCTACCACCGGCTGGTGCGTTCCTATGCTCGTCCGTATTTCCTGGCAGGGGGGGACAATGAAGACCTGCTGCAGGAGGGCATGTTCGGCCTGATTAAGGCGATACGGGAATATGACGCCGAGCGCGAAGCGTCTTTCCGTACTTTCGCTGAAACCTGTATCCGCCGCAGGCTGTATTCGGTGCTGAAGGCGGCCAACAGCTCCAAGCACACCCCATTGAACCAATCAATCCCCTTGAATCCCTCTCTCTTTGACGCAAGCTCCTCTTTCGCACAGGTCGACCCGGAAGATCTGCTGATCGACCGGGAAAAAGCAGCCGCCATGCTGGAAGAAGTCCGCAAGCAGTTGTCCGATTTTGAGGTAAAGATTTTAGGGTACTATCTGGACGGCCTCACCTGCCGCGAGATCGCGGATACGGTGGGCAGACCGCCAAAGTCGGTGGATAACGCGATCCAGCGGATCCGGCGCAAGGTGGCAAGGCAACTGGGCGATATCAGCAAGTAGCTGACGCAATATAATTCTCAAAGAGAGGGTAAAATCATGTACGAAGACAAGACTCTAGTTTGTAAGGAATGCGGCAAGGAGTTCGTTTTCACCGCCGGTGAGCAGGAGTTCTATGCCGAGCGCGGCTTCCAGAACGAGCCCCAGCGCTGCAAGCCCTGCCGCGATGCCCGCAAGAACGCCGCCCGCGGTCCCCGGGAATACTTCACCGCTGTCTGCGCTGCCTGCGGCGGCGAGGCCAAGGTACCTTTCGAACCCAAGACCGACCGTCCGGTGTACTGCAGCGATTGCTTCGCCAAGATGCGCGAAAACGGCTGATCCTTTGCCGGCCAGGTCATATGGAACGATTAGGCGGTGCGTTCAGGGGAATGCGCCGTCTTTTCCTATGAAACGAACAAATCAGGAGGAAAAACGATGGAAAAAAAGCTGTACCGTGTGACGGAGGGCAAGATGCTGGCCGGTGTTTGCGGCGGCATCGCCGAATACTTCAATGTAGATCCCACTATCATCCGTGTGGCTTGGGCGCTGCTCGCCGCTACCGGGTCTGGTATCCTGGCGTATATCATCTGCGCTGTGGTGATCCCCGCCAGGCCTTGACGGAAAACAAAACTTACGGTTGAAAGATGTACCCTTTTGGGGTATACTATGCATGTAAAAAACGAATGGAGGTCTATTTCCCATGATTGAGATCACAAAAGACACCATCATTGGCGACATTCTGGATGTTGCTCCCCAAACGGCTCCGATTTTTCTGTCCATCGGAATGCACTGCTTGGGCTGCCCGTCCTCCCGCGGTGAGACCGTGGAGATGGCCTGTGCCGTCCACGGCGTCGATTGCGACAAGCTGCTGGAGATTGTCAACGAGGAAGCCAACAGACAGGCCAACTAAATGATGCCGAACGCATACGGCACACGCCGTATGCGTTCCCTTATGTCACGAAGAGAAAGGAAACAGGATGGATGTAAGAAAAAAACTGCAGCTCCAGCCGCGTCTCCGGCTACTGGCCGATCTGATCCCAACAGGGGCGAGATTGGCCGATGTGGGCACGGATCACGGCTACCTGCCGGCATGGCTACTGCAAGAGGGGAGGATCCCCTTTGCCATCGCCTCCGACATTCGTCCTGAGCCGCTGGCCCACGCACGGCGGACCGCTGCTGCATATGGTGTGGAGCATCAGATGGATCTGCGGCTTTGTGCCGGACTGGAGGGGATAGCCCCCCATGAGGTGGACGCAGTCGTTATTGCCGGCATGGGCGGTGAGACCATGCAGACCATCCTGGAGGCAGCACCCTGGACGCAAAATGGCATCCGGCTCTATCTCCAACCCATGACAAAGACGGAAATGCTTCGCAGTTGGCTAGGTGATAACGGATATTGCTTTACAGCAGAGCGGTTGGCTTTTGACAAAGGATTTCTCTACCCGGTGTTCTGTGTGACCGGCGGAGAGATGGAAAGACTGACGTTGGAGTCCGCCTACGGAGGCATAGCACTGGACGGTGACCCACTCTATGGCCGCTATCTGGAGCAGCAGATGACAAAGCTGCGTGTGCGCATCGAGGGCCTGCGGCGCTCCGGAACCGATGCCGCACTGGAGGAAGCGGCTGTGTGGGAGCAACTGTGCGCGTCGCTGCGGGAAAAGAGGGAGGAGTTATCATGACGACCGTGCGGGATATCGAGCGGATGCTGTTCACCTGGGCTCCGCGGGAGTTGGCAGAGGAGTGGGACAATGTGGGACTGCTGGTGGGCGACCCAGATATCCCGGTCCGCCGGATCCTTGTGGCGCTGGATATCACGGAGGCGGTGGTGGCAGAGGCGGCAGAGCAGGGTGCAGAGCTGATCGTAGCCCACCACCCGGTAATGAACTGTACCTGGCACCGTGTGCAGACTGTCCGTGCAGATGACCGGCAGGGCCGTATCCTGACGGCCCTGATCCAACAGGGGATCGCGGTCATCTGCATGCATACGAATCTAGACGCAGCGGAGGGCGGTGTGAACGATATGCTGGCGCATCGTTTGGGCCTAACGGATCTAATACCGCTGAGCGTAGAAAAAATCGGTCGGGTCGGCACGTTAAATTCGGAAATACCCCTTGTAGAGTTTACCCGCTCTGTGGTAAAATTACTAAGAGCAAACGGTTTGCGGTATACGGACCGCGGCCGGCCCGTTCAGAGGGTAGCGGTAGGCGGCGGCGCCTGCGGCGATTATATCCGCCAGGCCGTCGAGATGGGTTGTGACACTTTCGTCACATCTGATCTCAAGTACCACGATTTTTTGGATACAACGGAAATCAACCTGATCGACGCCGGCCATTTCCCCACAGAGGATCTGATCTGTACCGAGCTTGTGCGGCGGATCTCCGCCGCTTTTCCTGGAGTCACCTCTGTGAAGACGGCTGCGCACTGCCGCGAGATCATCCAATACTGCATAAAGGAGAGCTGAAACTATGTCCGGACATTCCAAGTGGCACAATATTCAGAAGACCAAGGGCGCAGCGGACGCCAAGCGCTCCGCCACCTTTACCAAGATCGCCAAAGAGATCATTGTGGCGGTCAAGCAAGGAGGGAGCGGCGATCCGGCCAACAACTCCCGGCTGGCGACGGTGGTGGCCAAGGCCAAGGCCGCCAATATGCCCAACGACAATATCAAACGCACCATCGACAAGGCATTGGGCGCCGGCAATACCGATAACTACGAGTCCGTTACCTATGAGGGCTATGGACCTTGCGGAGTGGCTGTGATTGTGGAGGCGTTGACCGACAACCGTCAGCGCACCGCGCCGGAGGTCCGCCATTATTTCGACAAGTTTGGCAAGGGTATGGGGGCCCAGGGCTGCGTCAGCTGGTCCTTTGACCGCAAGGGCGTCATCGTTATCAACAACGAGGACGAGGAGCTGGACGAAGATACTGTGATGATGGACGCACTGGAGGCCGGTGCTGCCGACTTCGAGGCAGATGGTCCCGTGTTCGAGGTCACCACCGATCCGGACAGCTTCAACGACGTGGTTGCCGCGCTGGAGGCCAAGGGCTACACCTTTGTCAGCGCCGACATCGAGATGGTGCCACAAAACTACGTCACCATGACCGATCCCGATGATGTAAAGAGTATGGAAAAGCTTCTGGACATGCTGGAGGAGAATGAGGACGTGCAAAACGTCTGGCACAACTGGGACAACGAGTAAACCTCATCTATAAAACGACAGAGGCTCCACGGTGAACGCGGAGCCTCTGTCGTTTTTCATCCGTCACCGCGCATGATTGCTTTTCATACAATGGGGTGGCCGCAGAAACGGCGAGCAATCCAAAGGAGGAACGCACATTGTATGCAGAAAACACAAGAGCGATCGTGATTGCCGAGGCGAATGGCAACGGCAACGGCGATGCGAACGGCGTCTCGATAGGGCAGGGCACGCTGCCCGGCCGCTGCGCTGCCTTGGCCTTTCCCTATGTACCCATGCAGCCGGAGAATGCCCGGCGCTATGGCCAACAGGAGGCACTGCGGGAAGGAACGCTGTTTCCCGGGCTGGACCTGCCCTTCCACAAGGAGCTGGAGACACGCTTTCCCGCGGTTAACCGTGCGCTGTCGGAACTGATGGCGTTGGACTTTGCCATTCAGGAACTGGGGCTTTACCTCACCACCCATCGGGAAGACGAGGATGCTCTGGAGTTGTACTGGTCCTATATCAAGCTGGCCCGGGAGGGACGGGAGAAATATGTGGAGACCTACGGCCCGTTGAGTCAGACGGACATCACCCCGGGGAGCTACCGCTGGCTGGATGATCCCTGGCCCTGGGAGAAAGGAGGCAACGACTGATGTTCATCTATGAGAAGAAGCTGCAGTATCCCGTCAAGATCACCAGACCCAATCCCAAGCTAGCCAGCGTGATCATCAGCCAGTATGGCGGACCCGATGGTGAGTTGGGGGCCTCCATGCGCTACCTGAGCCAGCGATATTCTATGCCCTATGCAGAGCTAAAGGGCCTGCTGACCGACATCGGCGTGGAGGAGCTGGGTCACCTGGAGATGGTGGGTGCCATCATCCATCAGTTGACCAGAGAGCTGTCCGATGAGGATATCCGAACCGCCGGCTTTGACACATACTTTGTGGATCACACCGCCGGCGTCTATCCCACCGCTGCCTCTGGCTTCCCCTGGAGCGCGGCCAGTATGCAGGTCAAGGGTGATACTATCGCAGACCTGACTGAGGATCTGGCGGCGGAGCAAAAGGCCAGAGTCACCTATGACAATATCCTCCGTCTCAGCGATGATCCCGATGTCAATGACGTGATCAAGTTTCTGCGAGAGCGCGAGATCGTCCATTTCCAGCGCTTCGGTGAGGGACTGCGTCTGGCAAAGGAGAAAATGGACCAGCGGAATATCTATTATATCAACCCGTCCTTCGACCGCTGAAATTTCCGGCAAAAGACCCCCGAAACGACTCGGGGGTCTTTTCTTTTCCCGCTGCAGTGTGGTATAATTATTTTGAACAGGCGCATAGGTTTACCCGAAGGGGGAGATCTGTATGCGTTTTCTGAGACGAGGTATCACCTTATGGCTGTGTTTCGTCCTGTTGTTTTTTTCCTGCTGCCGCCCGGTGGCTGTTTGGGCCGATCAGAACGGCCCTGTTGTGGTGTTGGATGCCGGACATGGAGGAGAGGATGGCGGTGCTGTAGCGGCTGACGGAACGGCCGAGAGCGGCATCAACCTGGAGATCATCCGAAAGCTGGCAGCGCTGATGGCCTTCCTGGGACATGAGATCCTGCTGACCCGGGAGGGGGAGGAGGCTGTTTACTCCCCGGAGGCATCTACGCTGCGGGAGAAAAAAGTATCGGACCTGCAAAATCGCGCAGCGATACTCAACAGCAGGGAGGACGCATTTCTGATCAGCATTCATCAGAACAGCTTGCCGTCTCATCCCAAGGTGCATGGTGCACAGGTATTCTATAATGCGGTATCACCGGCGCAGAGGGCAGGCGGAATCGTCCAGGCGGCATTGAACCAGGCCGTCAACGGCGGCAACGAGCGGCCGGTAACGGCCATTGACAGCAGTATCTATCTGATGAAGGAATCCCACCACCCCGCCATTCTGGTGGAATGCGGCTTTCTCAGCAACCGGGAGGAGAGCCACTTGCTGCAGGAACCCACCTATCAGACGCGCCTGGCGGCGGCGATCACAGCCGGGTACAGGCAATTTTTACATGACAACCGGGAATGGAGTGCGTATGAAGGATAAAACCGTTTTTTTCTGCACGGAATGCGGGAACGAAAGCCCAAAATGGTCGGGGCGCTGCCCAGCCTGTGGCGCCTGGAACTCTATGGTGGAGCAGGTCGCAGAGCAGCGCAGCAGGAAGAACAGTGGACGCCCTTTACAGACAAAAGCTGTAAAGGCAAAAATTATTACAGAGATAGATAGCTCGGATGAGATACGCTTTTCTACTGGTATGGGAGAACTGGACCGTGTGCTGGGCGGCGGAGCGGTCAAGGGGTCGCTGGTGCTGGTAGGCGGCGCCCCCGGCATCGGCAAATCTACCTTGATGCTGCAGATCTGCGGCCAGCTGGGGTCTTTTGCCAAGGTACTGTATGTATCGGGCGAGGAGTCTGCCAATCAACTAAAGATGCGGGCCCAAAGACTGCATGTGGAGAGCGGAAACCTGTTTGTGCTGTCGGAGACATGCTTGGGGGACATTCTGTCCTGTGTGGACAGCGAGCAGCCGGATGTGCTGATCGTGGACTCGATACAGACACTTTATAACGAGGAACTCGACGCCCCGGCGGGCGGCGTGAGCCAGGTAAAGGACTGTACCATGGCGTTGATGCAGTTGGCCAAGGGGCAGGGAATCACAGTATTTGTCATAGGCCACGTCAACAAAGAGGGTTCCATCGCCGGGCCCAAGGTGTTGGAGCACATGGTGGACTGCGTGCTATATTTTGAGGGAGATCAGCATATGTCCTACCGCATCCTGCGGGCTGCGAAGAATCGCTTCGGCGCCACCAATGAGATCGGCGTGTTTGAAATGCTGGATCGGGGGCTGAAGGAGGTAGAAAACCCCTCAGAAGTGCTTCTGTCCGGCCGACCCAAGGATGCGCCCGGCACCTGCGTGACCTGCGTGATGGAGGGGGCGCGACCGATTTTAGCGGAGATACAGGCGCTGATTGCCCCTTCCAGTGGCAACAAGCCTCTGCGCAGTAGCAACGGCTTTGACTATGGTAGGGCATCCATGCTGCTGGCTGTGCTGGAAAAGCGGGGCAGCCTGAAGCTGTCTCAGTGCGACGCCTATCTGAACATCATCGGCGGCTTGACGCTGGAGGAGCCGGCGGCGGACCTGGCTGCAGTAGTGGCCATCGCTTCCAGTTATTTGGACAAGCCGGTGCCAAATGATATAGCGGCCATCGGCGAGGTGGGACTCTCCGGCGAGGTGCGCAGCATCAGCCATCTGGAGCAGCGCCTCTCTGAGGTGGAGCGGCTTGGCTTCACCAAGTGCATCATTCCAGCCAACCGAACCAGAGAGATCAGGACATTCCCGCATTTGACATTGCTTCCAGTACAGAGCATTGCTCAGGCGCTGCAACTTCTGGTCCGGGGCTGAGAGGCAAGTAGTGGACGCAGGGATGACGCTGACTGGGTTGTCCCTGGACCGTACAGTGCTCCAGGGTACACATCCCGTCTGCTTGATAGCGGCAGTTGTCCGTACAGATAATATAGCTCATATTCTCACACTCCTTACACGTATTATGCGCATATTATGCGTTTTTATTACAAAAAACCTGTTTTTAACAGGCGTGTGCCTTGCGTTCCAAACGCGGTCTATATTATAATAAGGCCGGCAAAGGCCCATTTAATACGATGGGGTGATCCGTATGAAGAAGTTTTTGATCGTCGTAGATATGCAGAAGGATTTTGTGGACGGTTCGCTGGGTACGGCGGAGGCCGTGGCTATTGTGCCGGATGTGGTGGAAAAGATCCGGTCCTTTGACGGAGATATCTTTGTCACGTTGGATACCCATTTTGATGATTATCTGGACACTGCGGAGGGGCAGAAGCTACCGGTCATGCACTGCATCAAGGATACGGAGGGCTGGAAACTGGAAGAAAAAGTTGTGGAAGCGCTGCAAAACAAGGGATTTACCACTGTAGAAAAGCACACCTTCGGTTCTGTTGATCTGCCGGAACTGCTGTATCGCGCGGCAGGGGAGGAGACCTTCTGCGTGGAGTTGGTAGGACTGTGTACGGACATATGCGTCGTCAGCAATGCGCTGCTCCTGAAAGCGTTTTTCCCGGAAATACCGATCATGGTAGACGCCTCGTGCTGCGCCGGCGTTACACCGGAAGCCCACGAGGCGGCGCTGGTGACCATGCGCAGCTGCCAGATCGATGTGAGGCACCACACATCGGAGGAGTGATTCCTTCAAAATATTCCCCCTCGAAATCTGTCATTTATAATGCAGAATGACAGATGACAGATAAAGTACAGCAGGGAGGGAACGATCATGAAACGAGCCATTGTTGGATTACTCATTCTGACGCTCTGTGTGGCGGGGATCATCTGGTATACAGGGTCTTCCGGTCGTGTGGCGTTTTACGACAGACCTACATCAGAGAATAATTTGCCGCATATTTCGATGAAAGCAGAGCTGACGCATCGACAGGCTCATCTGTTGCGGAAAGCCATCCGAAACATGCAGGGGAGAACAGATGACTACGCCTGCAACCGACTAGAGCATTATTACGACGGAGAGATCACGTTTTCAAGGGATCAAAATACATATTATTTTTCATATGAACTGAAAATCGTGTATTATGACCACTATTTTGGAGTCATTGACGACGAGGCGCTTGCGCTGCTTCATCACGTTCAGGCCCAACTTGGTGACTGGTAAATGAGAAAGGTCCGTGTTTTGTCGATGCGGATGAAAGTGTATCCCGCAGGTTGCAGCTATTTAGCGATCGGAAAAGTTGAGTTGAACCGATCATGCGCATGATAGAAGTGGCGATAAGTCCGCTGACGCGTTCTTCGCAGATCCGGAAGTTACGTCTGAGGGCAGACTATTCTCAGAGGGAAGGAGGTTTTCAGAAGCATATAAAATTGAACAAAATAAAAATTTTGTTCAATATGGAAGAGAAAGATCGGGACAAACGCGGCATTTTCGGCTTTGGGGGCCGATGGGTACCTGCTGCATGAGGCGTAGCATCTTTCGGCACTCCTGCCGCAGTCCGAAGTTCTTTGTCACATCAGAACTATCCGACACGACATGTTGTCCCGCTCAGCGTCGTATTGTGAAAACCTGCCACGATCTTTCCTGACTGCTTCTGTAGTACGGTTATGGCAATCAATTATCGTAAAGAGTCGCCGAAGATTCTCTTGGATTTTCTGGCGTATCATGAAACCATCAAAGCTCATTCCAAGCGCACGGTGGACGAATATTTCCTGGACATGCGAAATTTCTTCCGTTACATGAAATGGATCCGTGACGATGCGCTGCAGGATAAGGATCTGGACGAGATCAGCATCATGGATATAGATCGGGATTTTGTGGGCTCCATCACTTTGACGGATATTTACGGCTACATGACCTATCTGAGCCGTGACCGGGTGGTACATCAAAATAGTGAAAATTCTAACAAGGGTTTGAATTCAGCATCCAGAGCTCGAAAACTATCCACTATTCGCTCGTTTTATAACTATATCTGTAATAAAATGCATCTATTGGAAGAAAATCCCTGTAAGGATATTGATACGCCCAAGACGAGAAAGTCCCTCCCCCGTTATCTGACACTGGACGAGTCCCTCTCCCTGCTGGATTCTGTGGGCGGACCGCACCGTGAACGTGACTACTGCATTTTGACGCTCTTTTTGAACTGTGGACTGCGGATCTCCGAGCTGATCGGCCTCAACCGCAGTGACGTACAGGAGGATGCGCTGCGGGTGCTGGGCAAGGGCAACAAGGTGCGCGTCGTTTATCTGAATCAGGCCTGCAAGGATGCATTGGGCCGCTATCTGGCGGTCCGACGACCAATTTCAGGACGCGATCAGGATGCATTGTTTCTCTCCGGCCAAAACAAGAGGATCAGCCGTTCAACTGTCCATGCGCTGGTGAAGAAGCATCTGTCGGAAGCCGGCCTGGACAGCACACAGTACTCCTCCCACAAGCTGCGTCACACCGCAGCCACGCTGATGCTGCAAAACGGTGTGGATGTGCGGGCGGTGCAGGAGGTGCTGGGTCACGAGCATTTGAATACCACGGAGATCTACACCCACGTGGATAACGAGGCGCTACGCGTGGCGGCCCGGGCCAATCCCCTCTCCCGCGTGAAGCCAAAAGATCAGTCTTCGGAACAGGATTGAGCTGTCTCCATTGACTTTTTGAAAAAAACGCAGTACTCTTGTAGCTGGAAATATCTTTATACGGAGGTTTATATGAACACAACGGAGCTTTCCAAGGTATGCAAGCAGGTGCGCCGCGACATCATCGAGATGACGGCCAACGCCGGCAGTGGCCATCCGGGCGGATCTCTGTCGGCGGTGGAACTGCTGACCAGCGTATTTTATAACCACATGCGCGTGGACCCCAAGAATCCGGACGCGCCGGATCGTGACCGCTTTGTGCTGAGCAAGGGTCACGCCGCCCCCTGCTATTATGCGGTCCTGGCTGAGATGGGCTTCATCAGCCGCGATGAATTTACCAACTTCCGTCAGCTCCATTCCATTTTGCAAGGACACCCTGATTGCAAAAAAGTCCCCGGTGTGGACGCTTCCACCGGGTCCCTGGGCCAGGGCTGCTCCATTGCCGTGGGCATGGCGCTGGGCGCCAAGATCCAGCAGAAGGATATCCGGGTCTATGCCCTGCTGGGTGACGGCGAGTGTCAGGAGGGCCAGATCTGGGAAGCCTTCATGGCAGCTGCCCACCACAAGTTGGACAATCTAACCGTTATGATCGACCACAACGGGCTGCAGATCGACGGTACCAACGACGAGGTCATGTCCCTGGGCGATCTGCCTGCCAAGCTGCTGGCTTTTGGCTTTGAGTTGTTTGAGGTCGACGGACACGATTTGGATGCCATCGAGGCGGCTCTGAGCACTCCCGTTTCCGGACAGCCCAAGTGCATCCTGGCGCACACCGTCAAGGGCAAGGGCGTGTCGTTTATGGAAAATCAGGTGGGCTGGCACGGCAAGGCACCAAATGCCGAGCAGCGCCAGCAGGCTTTGAAAGAATTGGAGGATTGAGAGCATGAGTGAGAAGATAGCTACCCGCGAGGCATACGGCAAGACCTTGGTCGAGCTGGGGGCCATCAACGACAAGGTCGTGGTCATGGATGCCGACCTGGCTGCCGCTACCATGACCAAGCATTTTAAGGCCGCATATCCCGATCGCTTCTTTGACTGCGGCATCGCTGAGGCCAATATGATGGATATCGGCGCCGGCTTGTCCACCATGGGATTGATCCCCTTCTGCTCCACCTTCGCCCTGTTCGGCGCCGGCCGCGCCTATGAGCAGATTCGCAACTCCATTGCTTACCCTAAGTTCAATGTGAAAATCTGCTGTTCTCACGCCGGCGTATCCGTAGGAGAGGACGGCGGCAGCCACCAGGCAATCGAGGATATCGGCCTGATGCGGCTGATTCCCGGCATGACGGTCATTGTCCCTGCTGACGCCAAGGAGGCTCGGGCGGCAACGCTGGCACTGGCCGACCTCCACGGCCCCGCCTATATGCGTCTGGCCCGCCTAGCCACCCCCGTGTTCGATGAGGACTATCCCTTTGAGATCGGCAAAGCCAACGTTCTGCGCGAGGGCAAGGACGCCGCCGTGTTCGCCTGCGGCCTTATGGTCAGCGAGACCTTGGAAGCTGCCAAGCTGCTTGCAGCTGAGGGCGTCGAAATCAGTGTCATCAACGTGCACACTATCAAACCTATCGACGCGGAGTGCGTGAAGGATTACGCTTGCAAGTGCGGCACCGTGATCACCGTGGAGGAGCACAGTGTCATCGGCGGTCTGGGCGACGCGGTGTCCGACGTGCTGATGGGCAAGGTCAACTGCTGCTTTCTCAAGATCGGTATAGAGGATCAGTTCGGTCAGTCCGGCAAAGCAGCCGATGTGCTGCGTGAATATGGTCTGACGGCAGAGCAGATCGCCGCGAAGATTAAGGAGACCCTGTAACAAACCTGTATGAATATATAAATGAATATATAAAAAGAGAGGTCGGATTTGCCGACCTCTCTTCTTTTCGTGCTCTTTTTTATGCAGCGGGATCCGCAGTTTCTTCGGGAACGTAGCTACTCACGTCCGCCTCGTCGGTCACCACGCCGGTGATCTCGTCACGCTTGGCGCAGAAGGCACACAGGCGGGTGCGGTTGCTGGCGATGGCCTGTTCCACCGTGCCGGCGGTCAGTGTATCGCTCTGGTTCAGAGCCTGGCAATCTTCATGGGTGTGGTAGACCTTGCCGAAGGGCGCCCAGTAGACCTCCTCATCGCCCAAGGCGCTGATGGCAGCGGTCTGCTGCTCTTCAGACACCGGATTGAAGTCGTAGCTGGCCACGCCGCCGATCAACAGCGCTACCACAGCCACCACAGTGGCGATAGCCTTGGTCTTCTTGTCCAGATCCCTGTTGGTCAGCATCAGAATGATGATGGGTACAAATGCGATCACGCAGACGATGACGCCCATGTTGTTCCATAGCCAGAACTTGAGCGGATTGGCCTCGGAGGCCGGCTTGATGTGATTGGCCTTTTTCCACAGCTGTGCGCCAATGATGACGCATGCCAGATCCAGCACCAGCAGCAGGATCAACTGCCACAGCGTGGGCAAAAACTTCATATTGAATTTACCAAGCACCACCAGCAGTGCCAGCACCTCCATGATGATGGCCACAACCCACAGGACGATGGCACCAATGCGCAGGCTGCTGGCGTTGCCGACCGGCGCGGCCTCTTTGATCGCGGGCTTTTTCTTGGCAGCGGCAGTCACCTGCTCGCCGGTGCTCGCAGAAACGATCTTGTGTTCTTTTTTTTCAGCCATGAGATTCCCTCCATTTTCAAACACGTTGCGTGGTGATCTTGCTTTCACTGTTATTATACCTGTTTTTTCCTTTAACACAATACTTTTTTCGGAAATTGGCAGGTTTTTACTGCATTACATTGACAAATTTACAGGAGATGACCTATAATATACATAATCATCCAAGAAAATGGATAAAACTGTAGAAACGGAGAGAAAACCATGGATATTACGTCCCTTGTCAACACCTTGATGAGCAACGATAGCGTCAACGGCATCAGCCAGAGTACTAATATCAGCAGCCAAGACACCCAGAACATTCTGAACGCCGCGCTGCCCGCGCTGCTCAACGGCGCCAAAGCCCAGTCCCAGAATGCGGATACCTCCGCCAGCTTTGCCAATGCGCTGCTGTCTCACGGACAGAACGACACCAGTAACCTAGCCTCTTTCCTGCAGGGTGTGGACCTGGAGGATGGCGGTAAGATCGTGGGGCATCTGCTGGGTTCCAACACCAATGCCGTCACCGAAATCGCCCAGAAGGCCGGCGCCAGCAGCCAGAGCACCGGCAGCGTGCTGGCCGCTGTGGCTCCCCTGCTGATGAGTCTGCTGGGCCAGCAGTCCGGCTCCAACAATGCCGGCGCCACCTCTTCCGCTGTGGGTGCGGTTGCATCTTCCCTGTTGCAGAACGTGGATATGGGCAGCCTGCTGACCGGCCTGTTGGGCGGCACTGCGACAAGCACCACCACAACCAGCAATGCCAAGAAGAAAAAGAAGAAGAACAGCGGCAGCCTGTTGGGCAATCTACTGAGCAATCTGCTCAAGGGCTGATCCTCTTCCCTGTCGATTCAAAAAAGATCGCGGATACAGTTGTATCCGCGATCTTTTTTGATAGCGAAAAGGTAGTCGATCAAGCCTTGCCGTCGCAACCCAGCACGTCCACGATCTTGTGGGCTACCAGCGCCTTGATGGCGGAACGGGCAGGTTTGAGATACTGGCGAGGATCAAAGTGATCCGGATGCTCGGCGAAGTGCTTGCGGATGGTGGCGGTCATGGCCAAGCGCAGGTCGGAGTCGATGTTGATCTTGCAGACGGACAGCGTGGCGGCCTTACGGAGCTGCTCCTCAGGGATGCCCACAGCATCAGGCATATTGCCGCCGTTCTCGTTGATCATCTTCACGAATTCCTGAGGCACGGAAGAAGAGCCGTGCAGCACGATGGGGAACCCGGGCAGGCGCTTGGAGACCTCTTCCAGCACATCGAAGCGCAGCGGGGGCGGCACCAGGATGCCCTGCTCATTGCGGGTGCACTGGGCGGCTGTAAACTTGTAGGCACCGTGGCTGGTGCCGATGGCGATGGCCAAAGAGTCGCACCCGGTACGGGAGACAAACTCCTCCACCTCTTCAGGGCGGGTATAAGAGGAATCCGCAGCGGACACCTTTACCTCGTCCTCCACGCCGGCCAATGTGCCGAGCTCAGCCTCCACGACCACGCCACGGTCATGGGCATATTCTACCACCTGGCGGGTGATGGCAATATTCTCCTCAAAGGGCTTGCCGGAGGCATCGATCATCACGGAGGTGAATCCGCCATCGATACAGCTCTTGCAGGTCTCAAAGCTGTCGCCGTGATCCAGGTGCAGTACGATGGGCAGGCCGGTCTCGATGACGGCGGCTTCTACCAGTTTCATAAGATAGGTATGGTTGGCATAAGCGCGAGCGCCCTTGGAAACCTGCAGGATCAGCGGGGCGTTCAGCTCAGCGGCGGCCTCGGTGATACCCTGCACGATCTCCATGTTGTTGACGTTAAAAGCGCCGATGGCGTAACCGCCGTTATAGGCCTTTTCAAACATTTCCTTGGAAGTAACAAGTGGCATATCTGATCTCCTCCCTAAATTTTGTACGGAACGATTGGTACAACTTACTCGATGGCTTTATTATACCACCTTTTTTCTTATATGCAAGCAGAAAACGGTTTACAGGTAAAAAAACGTATGATAAAATACAAACAATCTTGAATTATGCCTCTGCATGTGAAGTGCGATGCGGAGCGGAACAAGGAGGGTTTTTACTATGAAAGAATTGCGAGGTGCCTGTATCATCGGGCAGTCCGGCGGCCCTACATCTGTCATCAATGCCAGCGCTTATGGGGTCATCGATACAGCCCTGAAATCCGGCGTCATCACCCAGGTACTGGGCGCGGAGCACGGCATCAAGGGCGTACTGAATGATCGTCTGTTTGACATGGGGCTTGAGGATCCCGAGGAACTGCGTCTGATGAAGTACACCCCCTCTTCCGCGCTGGGTTCCTGCCGCTACAAGATCGCGGACCCGGAAAAGGATGACACCGACTACAAGCGCATCCTGGAGGTATTCAAAAAGCACAACGTCCGTTATTTCTTCTACAATGGCGGCAACGACTCCATGGATACCTGCAACAAGATCAACACCTACATGCAGTCTGTGGGCTATGAGTGCCGCGTGATGGGCGTGCCCAAGACCATCGACAATGATCTGTTCGGCACAGATCACTGCCCCGGCTTCGGCTCTGCTGCCAAATATATAGCCACCTCCATGATGGAGGTCTATCAGGATGCCCATGTCTATGACACCGGTATGATCGTGGTCATGGAGATCATGGGACGTCACGCCGGCTGGCTGGCCGCCTCCGCTGCCCTTGCCACTGAGTATGGGGCGGGCCCCGATCTGATCTATCTGCCGGAAACTGACTTCAATATGCCCGCATTCATCGCTGATGTAAAGCGCATCTATGCGGCAAAGGGAAGCTGCATCGTGGCTGTATCCGAGGGCATCCACTATGAAGACGGCGGTTTCGTCTCCGAGGCCAAGGTTGCCGCCAACGACGGCTTTGGTCATGCCCAATTGGGTGGTCTTGCTGCGATCCTGGCCCAGGTGCTCAAGGAGGAGACTGGCGCCAAGGTGCGCGGCATCGAACTGAATCTGCTGCAGCGCTGTGGCGCCCATCTGGCCTCCGAGACAGACATTGAGGAATCCTTTATGGCCGGTAAGGCGGCTGTTGAGAACGCTGTCAATGGTATCAACGGCCGGATGATCGGCTTTGAGCGCGGTCTGCGGGATGGCAAATATGCATGCAAGACCAAGCTGGTGCCGCTGATGGAGGTGGCCAACGTGGAGAAGAAAATTCCCCGGGAGTGGATCAATGAAGCCGGCAACGGCGTGAACCACCAGTTCATCGACTATGTGCTGCCGTTGATCCAGGGAGAACCGGATCTGCCCAAGGTGGATTCCCTCCCCCGCTTCTGCAAGCTGAAGAAGATCCTGGCCAAATAAACAGGCAAAATCAAGAGGCACCCCGCGGAAGGGATATCCTTCCACGGGGTGCTTTTCAGTCAGATATGGGATTCAAAGGACCGTTTCCATATGGTGAAAGACACAACGTCTTCCTCCATCCCTATTTGTTTCGCTGATAGATTTCCCAAAGGCCTTCCATCAGCAGATACTTGTCATAGAGCACCTCATTCCGGCAGTGGCGTACGATGACTGGCGCCGGTGTGCCGGTGGCTACTACCGTGACGTTCTCACCGGGCAGCATATCGCGGATACGATCAATGATCCCGTCCAGCATGCCGGCCATACCGAAGACGATGCCGTTGCGCATGCAATCCTCCGTATTTTTGCCAATGAGGTTTTTGGGGTGCTGCAGCGAAACATCCGGCAGCTGTGCAGCGCGCTCCGAAAGCGCATCCAGCGATAAATAGACGCCGGGGAACATCAGACCGCCCTCATAGGTTTTTTGGGCGGAAATATAGGAGATGGTGGTGGCGGTGCCCATATCGATGAGCACGATGGGCGCGGGGTATTTCACCAGCGCCGCAACCGCATTGGCCACCAGATCGGCACCAAGCTGGTTGTGGTTTTCCATACGGATATTTAGCCCTGTGCGGATACCGGGTCCCACCTCCATAGGTGTCTTGCCCAGCAAACGTGTCAGCGCTTTGGACATCATGAAGTTCATAGCCGGTACCACACTGGAAAAGATTGCGCCGCTCACATCATGGATATTGTAGTGGTAGAGCGAGAAGATGTTCATCAGGTCGATACTGATCTGATCCGATGTTTTGCGCCCGTCAGTATCCAGTGAAGAGAGAAATTTCAATTCATGGTCATCGTCAAACAGTCCCACAGAAATATTGGAATTCCCCACGTCGATCGCCAGAAGCATATGTACCGCCCTCTCTCTGTTGCTTTATCCTGCTATTTATCGCTTATTGGACCGGATCCAGATGCCCTGTTTCTCGGCCGCCGCGATCAGCTCGTCCCGGAACATGGGATGGGCCACGGAGATCAGCCGTTCTGAGCGCTCCCAGGCGCTGCAACCCATCAAGTTGACACACCCGTATTCGGTGACTATGTAGAAGGCCAGGCTGCGGGGATCCGTGACCACATCGCCGTCGGAGAAGTTGGGCTTGATCCGGGAGACGACATTGCCCTGTTTGTCGGTAAAAGACGAGGTCAGGCAGATAAAGGCCTGTCCACCGGGAGAGAGCACCGCCCCCTCCAGAAAGTCCAGCTGGCCGCCGGTACCGCTGATATGCCGCATGCCGGCCGTCTCAGCACAGATCTGACCGTAGATATCCACGGCGATACAGGAGTTAATGGAGACGAAGTTTTCCAGCTTGGCCAGGTTAGTGGCATTGTTGCAGTAAGCCACCGGATAGGACACGACACCGGAATTCTCCCGCACCCAGTCATAGAGCTCCTGTGCGCCGAGTGCGAAGCCGAAAACGCTCTTGTAGCGATCAATGCCCTTCATGCGGTTGGTGATCTTACCGGAACGGCGCAGATCCAGGTAGGAATCACACAGCATCTCCGTATGGACGCCGAAATCCTTCAGATCCGATTCCGCCAGAATGGAGCCCACCGTGTTAGGCAGTGAGCCGATCCCCAGCTGCAGTGTGGAGCCGTTGACCATGCGCCGCACCACCAATTCGGCTATCTTTCGATCCTCTGCCGTAGCAGGTGCAGAATCCAAATGGGGCAACGGCCCGTGTTCACCCTCCACCACGATGTCCACATCGTCCACATGGATGCACTCATCCAGTCCGCCGAAGACCCAAGGCAGGTTTTCGTTGACCTCTACGATCACAATGTCGGCCCTGTTCAGCACCTCGCGAGTGGCGGCGTTGGATATGGAAAAGTTGAAATAGCCTTGGGCATTCATCGGCGTCACCGCCACCATGGCCACGTTCACTGTCAGATAATTCCGATAGTAATGGCCCAGATTGCGGAACACCATGGATGTATAGTTGCACAGTCCCCTGTCGGAGAGCTTGCGCTCATAGGCAGACATGTGCCAGCTGTTATAAATAAAATGCTTTCGCTCCGGATCGCACTCCACCATCTGAATGGGCTCATGGATCAGATAGCCACGTACATTGACGCCCCAAAGTTCATCCTTCCGCTTGGCAAGAGCGGCATCCATCAGCGAGGCAAAGCCTGCGCCCATACCGATATCGATCCAATCACCGCTTTTGACCACCTGTGCCGCCTGCTCCGCCGTGCGGATCTTACTGCGGTAGCTGGCTGCATATTGAGAAATAAAGTCAATCATAGTTGCGCTCCCGTTTGTTAATAAGTTATCAAGTCGACATTGCCATTTTATCACAGACCGGGAGAATGTCAACAGTTTAACGATATCTTTTGCCGATAATGGGACAGAAGGCTCATTTTGTCCAAATATATCGGTTGTCTCAGAGGATGATGGGCTGATCGGAGCAGCACAGGGATCCGTTTATCACCTCCAATGGAGCACCGTCGATGCGGTTGTAGTACGTGCCGTCCGGCAGATACACGGGAACCTTCCCCCCTGCCCCGCCCAGCGGAAAGACGCCGCGTGCCAGCCCCTGAGGACCGTCGTAGCAGCCCACTACGATGTCTCCCGTGCAACGCTCCAGGCGGAAGTAACTGTCGGCAGGGAGAGTGGCCTTGATGGACTTCAGGCAGGTCAGATAATCCTGCAGATCCTGCTGTTTGCCGTTATAGCAGTTGTCGGCATCGAAGAGGGTAATCCGCCGCGTCGGAGCAAATTCTGAGCCGCTGTACAGCAGCACGGTTCCCTTCTCAAAATACGTAAAGGCGTACCAGCTGCGCAGAAGTGTCTCATGCTGTATCCGCGAAGCGATCCGTGGCTGATCGTGGTTTTCCAGAAAGCGTAGTTTCACATAGTCGGCGGGGTATTGCTCCTCTTGGAAATTGATGAGATCGATATACTCCGCCAGCGTGTTTCTGCCAGTGAGATATCCTTCAAAGCAGGGCCATACATCGTAGTCATAGGTGATGTCAAAAGCCCGGTAGAGCTCGGTATCTGTGGCGGATCGGATACCGCGGCGGCGCATTTCCATGGTGTAAGCGGAGAACGCACTCTCCGCCAGCCAGATGCAGCCTGGCCGTACCTGCTCCACTTTCTCCCGGGCCATTTCCCAAAATTCCACCGGTACTGCGCTGGCCACATCGCAGCGGAAGCCGTCCACGATCCCGGCCCATTGACACAGCGTTTCGATCTGATAGCGCCACAAGTCGAGGTTGCCGTAGTCCAGGTCCACGATATCAGACCAGTCGGCCACTTTGCGGGTAGGCTGTCCCTGGGCGTCCTGCAGGAAATATTCAGGATGCTCCTGCGCCAGAATGGAATCAGGTGAGGTGTGATTGTACACCACGTCAATGATGCAGCGCATACCGCGTCGATGAATCTCCCTCACTAGATGGAGAAAATCCTCATAAGTGCCGTATTCCGGGTTGATGGTCCGGTAATCGCGGATGGCATACGGGCTGCCCAGCGTGCCCTTGCGGTTGATCACGCCAATGGGATGGATGGGCATCAGCCAGATGATGTCGGTCCCTATCGCCTGCAGCCGGTCCAGATCCCCTTCCAACGCGCGGAAGGTCCCCTCCCGCGTGTGATTGCGGACAAAGACGCTGTAGATCATCTGGTTGCGAAGGGCCGTGTCGGTTGAAAAAGCCATAGACACATCACTCCATCATCGCCAGAAACTCGTCTTCCGACAGCACAGGAATACCGAGTTCCTGTGCCTTGCGCAGCTTGCTGCCGGCGCTCTCCCCGGCCACTACATAAGTGGTCCTTTTGGACACGGAGCCGGCGGCTTTTCCGCCCCGCTGTCCGATCATCTCCTCGGCCTTCTCCCGGGTAAGGCTCTCCAGGGCGCCTGTTAGGACAAAAGACATACCCGTAAAACGCTTGTCAAATATTTCCTCTTTACAAGCCATATTGACGCCGGCCGCTTTCAGCCGGGCCATCAAGTCCTGAGACTGGGGATCATTTATCCAGCTGCGGATATAGGAGGCGGTGATGCCCCCGATGTCATCGATGGCCGTCAGCTCCTCCTCTGAGGCTTGAGCCAACGCATCAAAGGTGCGGAAATGACTGGCCAGGATCTTAGCGGCCTTGTCGCCCACCTGGCGGATGCCCAAGGCGTTGATGAGCCGCCACAGGTCGTTGTCCCGGGAGGCGGCGATGGCATCCACGGCGTTTTGGGCGGACTTTTCGCCCATGCGGTCCAGCTGGGCAATATCCTGGGCCTGCAACGTGTAGAGGTCAGCTGCCGTTCGTACCAGGCCCGACTCCACCAGTTGATTGAGCACAGCCGGGCCAAGTCCATCGATATCCATGGCGTTGCGGGAGGCAAAGTGGGTCAGATTGCGCAGCCGCTGGGCGGGACATTCGGCGCCGGTGCAGCGGATGGCCACCCCATCAAGGTCCCGGGAGACCGGTGCTCCGCAGACAGGACATCGATCCGGCAGACGGTAAGGGACAGTACCGGCAGGGCGCTTCTCCCGCACCACCTCCACGATCTCGGGGATGATCTCCCCGGCCTTCTGAACGATGACTGTGTCGCCGATGCGGATGTCCTTTTCGGTGATGAAGTCCTGATTGTGCAGCGTGGCAAAGGTGACAGTGGTACCGGCCAGACGAACCGGTGCCAGCATGGCCTTGGGGGTCAGTACGCCGGTGCGCCCCACCTGCACCACGATATCCTGCAGGACGGAGGGCTTCTTCTCCGGCGGATACTTGTAGGCAATGGCCCATCGGGGATTCTTGGAGGTGCTGCCCAGCACGTCGCGATCGCTGAGTGTGTCGATCTTGATAACGGCACCGTCGATGTCATAGGGAAATACCATTCGTTCGTCGCCCAGGCGCATAATCTCCTGGACGATGTCCTCCGGATCCCGGAGACAGCGGTGGGGGATCACCTTGAAATGTTGGGTAGCCAGATAGTCGATGGCCTCTGTATGGGTGGTAAAGATTTTTCCCTCCGCCAACTGCAGATTGAAAATAGCGATATCCAGCCTCCGCTGGGCGGCGATTTTGGGATCCTGCTGCCGCAGAGATCCGGCAGCAGCGTTGCGAGGATTGGCCATCAGCGGCTTACCCTCGATCTCGCGCTGGGCATTGATCTCCTCAAACACCTGGCGGGACATATACACCTCACCGCGCACAATGAGCCGAGGCAACTTGTCCGGCAGCACCATGGGGATAGAGCGGATGGTACGGAGGTTTTCCGTTACGTCCTCCCCCACCCTGCCGTCGCCGCGGGTGGCGCCCCGGAAAAAGACACCGTCCCGGTACTCCAGCGCCACGCTGAGGCCGTCCACCTTCGGCTCGACACTGTAGGTCGCTTGAGGCAGTATTTCGTGAAGGTGATTCAGAAATTCCCGCACTTCGTCAGCGTTGAACACATCCTGCAGGCTCTCCAACGGCACAGCGTGCTCCACAGCGGCAAAGGTGCTCAGGGCGATGCCACCGACCCGTTGGGTAGGCGAATCCGGCGTGATCTCCTCCGGGTGTTCCTTTTCCAGATCCTCCAGGCGCCGCAGCATGCGATCGTATTCAAAATCAGAGATGGTGGGAGAATCCTCCACATAGTAGCGGTAGCTGTGGGCGTTGAGCTCATCGCGGAGCTGTTTCATTTCTTCCTGATACTTCATCATATCACCTGTTGTTCATTATATAGTCCTCTGCGTAGTCGCTCAATTCCTCCGGCAGAGTGCTGAAATACGTGTAGTTTTCCGGTACGCCGCCTACGATCACCGTCTCTGCCACGGCGATTTCATTAGAGACCCGTGTGGAGGTGGTAAATGCGGGCAGGAGTATGCTCATGGATACATCCACCCGCAGCAGAATCTGATGCTTGGTCTGATTGATACCTGCGGCGGTGAACTCATTGCGGAAGGTGGCAGATGTGGAGCCCGCGGCCTGCATCCGCACGTGGATGGACGGGCCGCGGCCGGCCAGCAGCGCCGACCCGGTCAGGGTTCCCACCGGGATAGACAGCTCTGAGGTGGATACCTCGCCCAGCCGCTGCAGGATGTCGTCTGCAAGCAGCGATTGCAGGCGGTTCACCTCACCGATATTGCTGCGCAGAGCAGTCACATGGCCGGAGGCGTCCTTTTCCAGAGACACCAGCGCATCATACTGGATTGTGCCGCTGCTTACCGCGTCGTTGACGGCAGCAACCACAATGCGGTTGACCGTGTTGTTGATACGGGCCGCTGCCAGATTGATGAGGATCGGTTTCATGTGCGTCAACGCCACGATGCACAGCGCAATCAACAGCGTTGCCGCACAGAACAGCCATATCAGAACCCGGTTTCGCAGCGAGAGGCGCAGGTAGCGCAGTCTTCCCATGGCATACACCCCCATGGAGCATATGCCGCCGGGACGCGATTATGCCTGCCAGCTGTTGACGATGGTCTTAAAAGTTTTGCCTCGCTCCATAAAATTCTTGAACTGGTCAAAGGCGGCGCAAGCCGGTGACAGGGTGACCACGTCACCGGGCTCTGCCCGGTCGCGAGCCGCCTCCACAGCTGCTTCAAAGGGCGAAGCATGGAGAATCTCCGGCCGCCCCGGCTCATAACCGGGGGTGCTTTTGACGGCCACCTCGATTTTCTCCGCCGTGGCACCGCAAAGCACCAGCGCTTTCACATGCTCTACGATCTCGGGCCCTAACACGTCGAAAGGAATGTGCTTGTCATAGCCGCCGGCGATCAGGATCACTTTTTCCGGGAAGGAGCGCAGGCCTGCGATGGTGCGGCTGGGGCTGGAGGCAATGGAGTCGTTGTAAAACCGCACGCCGTGCCAGGTACGCACCAGTTCGATCCGGTGTTCGACCCCGCCGAAATCCCGGGCGAACCGGCGGATCACCTCGTCCGGCACCAGACCGTCCACGGCGGCGATGGCGGCCATGTAATTCTCCACATTGTGGAGTCCGGGCAGCTTGATGTCGGCGGTAGTCAGAATGGCCCGCTCTACACCATTTTGCCGGGAGACGATCGTATCAGCCCGCAGGAACACACCGTCGGAGACCTCATCCAGCCGGCTGAAGAAGCGGGTCCTGCCGTTGGAGCGCCCCCCCTGCTCCCGGGTGATGTCATTGTCCCAGTTGAACACGGCCACGTCATCGGCCTTTTGGTAACGGAAAATGTTCTCCTTGGCCGCCACATATTCTGCCATGTCGGTGTGCACATCCAGATGATTAGGGGCCAGATTGGTCACCACGGCGATATGGGGGCTGCGGGTCATGGTCATCAGCTGAAAGGAACTGAGCTCCAGCACTGCCAGATCCCCGGAGCGGATCTCGTCCGCTTGACACAGCAGCGGGTGACCGATGTTGCCGCCCACATGGACGGTGCGGCCCGCCGCCTTCAGCAACTCTGCGATGATGGTCGTGGTAGTAGTTTTGCCGTCTGAGCCTGTCACGGCGATGATGGGACAGGGACAGACTTGGAAGAAGACCTCCATTTCGGAGGTCAACCGGCTTCCATCCTCCACAGCGTGGCGCAACTGCGGTACATCGGGCCGCATACCGGGTGTGCGGAAGATGATATCCTGGTGCAGATTTTCCAGATAACCGCTCCCCAACTGAAGCACGGCGCCCAGATCCTCCAGCCGCTCAGCCACATCACCCAGATCCGTCCGGTCACGTCTGTCGCAGGCGGTAACGGCGATACCCTCCCGGGCCAGCCGTTCGATCAGCGGCGTGTTGCTGACGCCGATGCCGATGACAGCCACCGTGCAGCCCCGTATGTCCTCCAGATACTCGCGCAAGGTCACATGTATTCCCTCCAAACAGCACAATTTCTCTGCTACATATTATACCGCATCCGGCCCCACAGTTCAATGAAATTCCCGGGAAATATCTGCCTGCCATTGACTTTTTCACCCGGCGCGGCTACAATAAATACCGCGAGCAGGTCAGACAGTCGCGGGGGTAAGGCGAAAGCCTGCCCATGAGGAAAGTCCGGGCTCCACAGGGCAAGGATAACGGGTAACGCCCGCCGAAGGCGACTTCAGGAAAAGTGCAACAGAGATATACCGCCTCACAGCGTGGGGTAAGGGTGGAAAGGCGAGGTAAGAGCTCACCCATCGGCTGGGAACAGTCCGATGCTGTAAACTCTATCCGGAGCAACACCGGTATGGGAGCAACAGGCCGGCCCGGCCGCTCCCGAGGTGGCTTGACCGCGCCGGCAACGGTGCGGCTAGATAGATGACTGTCAAGACAGAACCCGGCTTACAGACCTGCTCGCTGACAGACATGGGAGCACCGGCGTATACACGCCGGTGCTCCCTTTTTTCATGCGCTGATATACTTCTTATCGCATCCGGGGAATCAGCAGCAGTCGATGATCCGTTGCCTCCGCCCCGTTCCCCAGTTCGTTGGCTGAGAGGATGATCGCCTCCTCCGTCTGACATTGCTTTGCCACATCCCAAAGGCTTTCCCCCTCCTGCAGGCGGCGAAGGATCAAGGACGGTGCGGCGGAATGGTCGATCTCGCCGCCCTGCTGAGCAGCGGTCACGGCGCAAAGCTCCTTCTGATCCGAGCGCTGCAGTGAAAACAGCACCGGCACACGTACCTCAAAACCGTTGCCGGTCCGCTGCCAGGACTCCGGTCCGGTCCGTACTCGCACAGAAGATGGCATCTGTCCCAGCTCTGCGCCCACTTCAGCAGAGCGCTCCGCCGTCACCGGGGTACCAGTGTCATCCAAATAGAGGATCTTCATGCGGAGTGTACCGCGCAGCGCCGGGCGCCCGCCCTCCAGAGCGGTCACCTCCGGCTGGGAAACCTTTGTGTCGGTCAGATATGCGAAGGAGCCTGCCCCATCCAACCGCTGGTCACAGTCACGGCGGATGTCTTCCGGAACTGCCGCGGTGGAAAAGGCAATGTCCGCCAGCTTGGCCGTGACCTCCCGACGGGTGCTGTACAGGTCGGCCACGTAGTCCACGGCCAGTTGTTCATAGGTGCGGATCTCCAGCGTGATCCGCATCGTTACGCCAAGCCCGCTGCCGCTTTCCGTCCGCACGGGGTGGATCTCGTGCTCCGCCATGCGGGCTATGCAACTGAAGGTGGCCTCCTCAGGCAGGTCTTCCCCGTCGATGATCTGTGAAAAGGGCAACGTGACCTGGCGGCTGTTCAATGTCTGATCCTCGGCCCGACAGAGCATAGACATGATGGCCTCTCCCTTTATCACCAGCTTATTGCCGAAATGCTGGCAACTGTTCAACTGCAGAAAGACTCTGTCCATCAGCAGATCTGCCGTCTGCTCCTCCCCGGTTTCCGGCGCGATCTCCTGGGCAAAATTGATATCTCGCTCCCAAATGTTTGTCAGCAGCGGCAGGACCGTCTGGCGCCGCAGGATCTGCAGTCCCTCGTCTTCCTGTACGCCTGTGCACAGGTGGTGCTGCACGCGGCGATAGCCGCGCACGCGGAATTCCGGCAGTGCCCGTATGTACAGTTTTCGGGCACCCAGCATCTTGACCTCCAACAACAGCAGTTTGCCATCGACCGAAACGGTCTGACAGGCCCGTTTGTCCTCTGCCCTGCAAGTAAAAGGCAGCGACACAGTCAGGCTTCGCAGCCCGGCACTCTCCTCAGAGGTATAGAGCACCGTGACGTGGATGCTGCCACTGACGCTCATCTTTCCATCTGTCAGGCTCTTTTCCCGCACCCAGATCTGACCGGCCGTATCCACGATTCTGGTCAGGTCCGGACAGTACTCCGGAATGGCCGTCTCCATCGATTCCTCGTGGGTCATTACCAGATCACCGGCCGGCTCATAGCTGATGATCTCTCTGTATCTCAAATTCAGATCGTCCATTGCGTTGCCCTCACATTCTTCCAGTACTGATTCGAAGCATATGCGGACACCGCCGGGATTATTCCTCCACGCCGAAGATGGCCCGTAACAGGCTCCGCAGAATTTTGGGTGCCTTCCACACAACGATTTTCATACTTAACCCCCGTTTCTGAGAAAGATCATGCCGCAGGCGACCAGAGCCAGCGCCACCAAAAACAGCGTGGCGCTGGGTGGAAAAATGGCAGCAAGCAGGATTCCCACACCCAATCCCAGCGCGCACAGCCCAACAGCTGTCCCACACCCTCTCCATTTCATGGCACCGCCCCCTCTGCTATCAATATATGAAAATAATGCGGGAGCGTCACAGATCGCTCCCGCATTTTTCGTTTATTCCCATTCTTTTTTGCCTTTCAACTCCTCAAACAGCCGCACATAGCTCCTGTGACGCTGAACAGGGATGTATCCGGCTCTGACGGCCTCCAGCACGGCACAACCCTTTTCCTTTACATGGCTGCAGCCTACGAAGCGGCAGGCGCCCAAATAGGGCGTGAACTCCGGAAAAGTCTCAGGCAGCCGCATCTTCAACTCCAGCTCCAACTCCTCCGTGTCAAAGGAAGAAAAACCCGGCGTATCAATCCCGTAAGTGTCGCCGCTCAGAGGGAACATCTCCACGTGGCGTGTGGTGTGTCTTCCACGCCCCAGAGCCATGCTCACCTCTCCTACAGAAATGGACAACTCTGGCGAGAGCGCATTGAGTATACTGGATTTCCCTACACCTGAATTACCTGTAAAGGCATTTACCTTGCCATCAATTGCACAGCGAAGATCATCGATTCCTTCACCGGTCAACGCGCTGACCCTCAGCACCGGTATGGCGGACGCACTGTAGATGTCGTACAGCGAATCCGCAGGGTCCAGGTCACATTTGTTCAGCACCACCAAAACTTGACAGTTTTTCAGTGCCGCGATGGCGGAGATCCGGTCGATGAGATAGGGATCTGTCACTGGAATGGCACCGGAGGCGATGATGACCAACTGGTCAATATTGGCCGCAGCCGGGCGCGTGAACTCATTTTTCCGGGGTGCCAGCGCCTCGATCCGGCCCTCACCATTTTCCAACGGGAGGACTTGCGCCTGGTCTCCCACCAGAGGACTGACGCCCTGACGACGAAACTTGCCCCGGGCGCGGCAACACAACACCTGTTCCCCTGTGTTCACATAGTAGAAGCCGCTCAGGGCCTTTTCAATGCGCCCCCAGATCAATTGCCGCCCTCCTGCCCGGGCTCAGAGGAACCGCTCTCTTCATTGTCGCTGTTGTCATCGCCCGGTTCCGGCTCCGGCTCTGGCTCTGCCGTTGGCTCGGGCCCTTGGCTGACAGTGAAGACGATGGTGGTTCCCTCGGCTACCTGCAGACCATCCGCCAGACTTTGTCCCAGCACGGTGCCTGCGGGTTCGTCGCTGTAAATATAGGCGGACTCTCCAACGGTCAGGCCGTCGCTCTGGGCTTTGGTGGAAGCAGCCTCGATGGTACTGCCTACAAAGAAGTCCACTGTCACCGTCCGCAGGCCGCGGCTGACGGTGAAGACGATGGTGGCCCCCTCTTCAACTACAGTCTCCGCGGCGATACTCTGGTCAATGACTTGTCCATCCGGCTTGTCGCTGTAGACATATTGATGCTGACCGACGACCAAGCCCAGTGCCTCGGCCTCTGCAGCCGCAGCAGTTACCTCTTTCTCCAGGAAAGACGGAACAGTGACCGGTTTGCTCTCCGGGCCCTTGCTGTAGATCAGCAGCACCGTGCTGCCCCGTTTCAGTTCGCCGTTCACAGCCGGTGTCGTACGGATGACCTCGCCCGCCTCATAGGTGTCGGAGAACTCATCCTCCGTCTGGATGTCCAGATCCATATTCAGATTTTTGAGGCGCACCTTGGCTTCCTGATAGTTGAGTCCAGTCAGGTCCTCCATCAGGACCTTTTCCTCTTCAATGCAGATGTATACATTGATGATCAGCTCACTTTTGCTATCCCGGGTCTTGCCGGCGACAGGGTCCTGCTCCAGGATTTGACCCGGCTCATAACTGGGATCATAGCGTCCACCGCGCTGTTGGATGGTAAAGATTCCCCGCACGGTGGGCAGATTCTCCGCCTCCTCCACCGTGTAGCCCAGCACATTGGGCACCTCATAGTACTCCGGCGTTTGATCTGTGTTCATACCGCTGCCGATCAGCTTAAAAATCAGGAACACCAGTAGCAGAGCGCCGGCAAAGGCACCGATGATAATAGCCATCCGCTTTTTGTCCTGAGTGCTGACATCCGTCTCCGTTTTAATCTTTTTTCCGTGTCCCGTCACGGCAGACAGCTCCTCAGAGGGAATTGGCTGAGTGGGTTCGTCAATGACCGGCTGGGTCAACTGGGTCCGGATGTGTTCCATATCCACGTTAGGGTCCTTACGGAATAGCTCCAGATCGTCCAGCATCGCCTCGGCGGAGGCATAACGCCTCTCCAGATCGGGGTTCATAGCCTTCATGGTGATCAGCTCCAGCGCCTCCGGCACGTCTGGGTTGATATCCCGCGGCGCCAGGGGAATCGAGCTCAGGTGCTGGATTGCCACGGACACGGCGCTGTCGCCTTCAAAGGGGAGACGCCCTGTCAGCATCTCATAGAGCACCACACCGGCGGAGTAGATGTCCGAGCGGGCGTCGGTCCGGTCGCCGCGCGCCTGCTCCGGGGAAATATAGTGCACGCTGCCCAGTGCCTCCTGGGTCAACGTCTGCCCGGCATTGGCCAGGCAGGCGATGCCAAAGTCGGCTACCTTTACGCTTCCGTCCCGCAGCACCATGATGTTCTGGGGCTTGATGTCCCGGTGGATGATGCCGCGGCTGTGGGCATGGCTCAAACCGCGCATGATCTGGATGATGAAGTGCAGCGCCTCGCGCCAATCCATATTCCCGCGCCGCTCCATGTACTGCTTGAGAGTGATGCCGTCGATCAGCTCCATGACGATGTAGTCCAGGTCATCGCCACGGGAGACATCATATACGGAGACGATGTTGGCGTGGGAGAGCTGCGCCACAGCAAGCGACTCGTCGCGGAAGCGGCGGCGGAACTCAGCATTTTCAGCCAACTCGCTCTTGAGGATCTTCACCGCCACGAGGCGGTTCAGCCGGTGACATTTTGCCTTATACACGTTGGCCATGCCGCCCCGGCCGATCAGCTCCAAAAGCTCGTATCGGTTGTCCAGCATCCTACCAATATACTGATCCATATCTATGTCCTATCCTTTCATATGCGTGCAGCCAAAATCGCCGCGTCGGTCAGGGAGTTGCCATCAGGACAGCTGTCACGTTGTCCGGTGCGCCTCGCTGCTTGGCCAATGTCAAAAGCCGGTCCAGACAATCATCCGGTTCGCCGCCGTGGATTACCTCGAACAGGATCTCCTGATCAGCCACGGTATTTACAAGGCCATCAGTGCACAACAGCAGGAATATACCCGGTTTCAAAGCTACAGGGAAAGTGTCAGGCAATGCCTGGGGATCCGGTCCCAACGCGCGGGTGATAAGGTTACGGTTAGGATGATGACGGGCCTCCTCCGGCGTCAGCTCACCGTTTTCCACCATGTTCTCCACCACAGAGTGATCCCGTGTGATGCGGGTGATGCCGTCCTGTGAGATCAGGTAAGCACGGCTGTCGCCGATATTCGTCACCAACGCATTGTTGTCCCATACCACAGCAGAGACTAATGTTGTACCCATGCGCTCATATCCGGGATGCTGTGCCGCCTCCCTGCGGATGGCGTCATTTGCTTGGGAAACACAGTAGGCAGAGGTTTGGGCAATCTGCTGGGCGGACATGTCATTCTTCAGCAGAGCTTCCATCTCCTGCTGATAGATCTGCACGGCGATACCGCTGGCCAACTGACCGCCGCTGGTACCGCCCATGCCATCGCAGACCACGGCCAGTTCACGTTGGCCGATCGCTTTGATAGCGTAGGCATCTTGGTTTTCCTCGCGCACCAGTCCGGTGTCAGTGATGCCCCAGATTCTCATGCGCTCCTCCTTTCTCGTCCATCGCTCTGCGGCGGAGTTGGCCGCAGGAGGCGTCGATATCTCCACCCAGACTTCGCCGCACGGTGGCGGTGAGGCCATGGGATTCCAATCTTTTTTGAAAGGCCGCTATCCGGCGGCTGGGCTTGAGTGGCCTCTCCACCACGTCGTTGAGGGGGATCAGATTCACGTGGCCCGGCATGCCCCGGATGCGCCTGGCAATCAGATCGGCCTGCCAGTCGTGATCATTCACGCCGTCGATCATAGCGTATTCAAAGGATATGCGCCGCCCGGTCTTTTCAAAATACCGATGGCAGGCGTCAAAGAGCTGTTCCACATCATAGGCGCGGTTGACCGGCATGATGCGACTGCGCGTCTCGCTGTCCGGTGCGTGGAGTGAAACAGACAGTGTCAACTGAAGCCGAAGCTCCGCCAAGGCATCGATGCCCGGCACAAGGCCGCATGTGGACAGGCTGATATGACGCATGCCGATGTGCAAACCATCCCTGTGATGGACCAACTCCAGAAATCGCAGTACGTTGTTCAGATTGTCCAGTGGCTCGCCGATTCCCATCAGCACGATGTTGGAGATGTCCTCCCCGGTATCCAGCGTCGTGAAAAGCACCTGATCCAGCATCTCGGAAGGACTCAGATCCCGCACCCTGCCGGCAATGGCGGAGGCACAAAAAGCGCAGCCCATGCGGCACCCCACCTGGGAGGAGATGCACACCGTATTGCCGTGATGATAGTGCATCAGCACCGTTTCGATGCAGTTGCCGTCCCGCAGCCTCCAGAGATATTTCACTGTGCCGTCCAAGCGGGAGATCTGCTTGCGCTCCACCGTTGGAACGGTAATATAACAGGATTCTTCCAGCTTCCGGCGCAGGGCCTTGGGCAGGTTGGACATATCGTCGAAGGATGTCGCCCCCCGGTGCAACCAGGCAAAGATCTGGCTGCTGCGAAAGGCGGGTTCATCCAGCTGACGGAGGAGGGCTCCCAACTCCTCCTGCGTCATGGATTTGATGTCAATCATATAAAAACCGTCGTCTCCTCAGTTGCTTTTTCGCATGCGGCAGATATAAAAACCGTCTGTTCCATACTGCTGGGGCCACAGAGTGATCTGCCCGCTCGTCCACCCGATAGGGCCGGGCAGTTCAAAGGGCTCCTGCGCAAAATCAGGGTGGCAGGCCAAAAAGTCCTCCGTTACCGCCTCATTTTCCGCCCGCAGCACCGTACAGGTGGAGTAGAGCAGTACGCCGCCAGGGCATACGTAGGTGGAGGCGTTGTCCAGAATCGATCGTTGGATATCCGGCAGGGCCGCCAGGTCCCGGGCGGGCTTGTAGCGAATGTCCGGTTTTTTCCGGATGATGCCCAGGCCGCTGCAGGGTACGTCAGCCACCACAAGGTCGGCCTGTCCCAACCAGGCGGTATGGGGCTCTCTCCCGTCAGCCAGCGCCGTGCGGATGCTGCTGAAGCCGAGTCGCGCCACGCTGTTCTCCAGCAACTTCAGCTTGTGGGGATGTATATCGCAGGAGAGGATTTCCCCCCTGTCACCCATATCAACCGCCAGGGCGAAAGATTTGCCGCCGGGCGCGGCACACACATCCATCACGCGGTATCCAGGCCGTGCCTGCGCCGCCACAGCTACCAGGCGGGCCGCAGCGTCCTGCACCCAGAAATGCCCCTTTTGGAAGGCAGGCAGCTGCTCCAGATCGCCTGTGCCGCTCACCTGCAGACAACCGTCGAGCCAGGGATGACGCTCTGCCGCCGCGTCAGACAGGTGCAGTTCCTTTTCCAGCTCATCATCGCTGCAGCGCAGGCAGTTGGTCTGGATGGTGGTAGGTACGATCTCGTTGTTGCAGCGAAGGAAACGCTCTGTCTCATCCTCCCCGATTTGATCCAGCAAGCGCTGTACCAGCCATTGAGGGTGACTGTATCGGATGGAGAGATATGACGCCGGAGCGTCGTCCGGTAGCGCCGGCATATCCAGCCAGTTGGTCACGAATTTCCGCAACACGGCGTTGACAAGCCCGGAGGCCTTGGGCCGACCGTGGCGCTTGACCATCTCCACCGCCTCATTCACGGCTGCCCGGTGGGGGATCTTGTCCATGAACAGGATCTGATAGGCACCGATGCGGAGGATATTCAGCACGACCGCCTCCAGATGACCGGGTCTCTGAGAACAGTAGCAACCAATATAGTAATCCAGCAGCAGCCGGTTCTGAATCACGCCATAGGCCAGCCGAGTGGCCAGTGCCGCATCCCGGCTGTCCAGACCATTTTGGGAGATGGTGCGCTTCAAACTGCCGTCGGACCAGGCGTTGGCACCGGATATCTGCATCAAGACCTCCAGCGCCGTATCCCGCGCCGGGGAAAGCATCCTATCAGCCATGGCATTCCACCTGAATGGGGTGCCCCGCCAGATAGGCGGCCGCAGTCATGCGCTTGCCACCCTCCGCCTGCAGCTCGGTGATCAGCAGGCTCCTGCCGTCGCCGCAGGCGATCTCGATGCCCTGTTTTCCGGCTGACAGCACGCTGCCGGGCATGGCTGCAGTGGGGCCACCGATGGAGGTAGCGTAGATCTTCAGGTTTCTATCCTGCAGTACTGTGGTGGCGCAGGGCCAGGGGATCAGACCGCGCACCTGATCGTGGATCTGCTGTGCGCTGCGTGCCCAGTTGATGGGAGACAGCTCGCGCCCCAGCATAGGGGCATAGGTATGGGCGTTTTGATCCTGCGGCGTACGCGTCGCGGAGCCGTCGGCAAGGCGGTCCACCGCCTCGCTCAGCGCGTCAGCGCCCAGCGCAGCCAAACGGAGCGTCAGCTGCTGGGCGTCCTCCTCCGGGCCGATGGATGTCCTTTTGCAGAGGATGATATCCCCGGCATCCAGTTGAGCTGCCATATACATGATGGTCACGCCTGTCTCCCTCTCACCGTTCAGAATGGCCCAGTTGATGGGAGCCGCGCCCCGGTATTTGGGCAGAATTGAGGAGTGGACGTTGATGGACCCCAGCCGGGGTGTCTGCAGAATGTCCTCCGGCAGGATCCGACCGTAGGCGGCTGCCACGATCAACTCCGGCTGCAATTCCCGCACAAGCGCCAGCGTGGTACCGTCACGCATTTTCAGGGGCTGATGGACTGTCAGCCCCTGGGCCAGCGCATATTCCTTGACCGGGGAAAACGCCAGTTTATGACCGCGGTTTTTCGGCCGGTCCGGCTGTGTGAACACGCCGCAGATCTCATGGCCATCCTCGACCAGTCGCTTCAGGGAAGCCACCGCAAAATTCGGCGTTCCCATGAACAAGATCCTCATTCCTCTTCTTCCTCTTCTTCCTGCTGACGGATGTACTCCTGCAGTTCTTCATCCGAGAGCAGATGGTCGGTGTGTTCTACAAACAGATGCCCATCCAGATGTTCGATCTCATGGCAGAAACAACGGGCGGTGAGGCCCTCGTCCTCTACCTCGAAAAAGGAGCCGTTGCGGTCCTGGGCGCGAACACGAACCGTGTAGGGCCGTGTCACCACGCCGTATTTTCCAGGTACGCTCAGGCAACCCTCCAAACCGGTTTGCTCCCCCTCGGCGGCAATGATCTCCGGATTGACCAGTTCGATGATCTCCTCGTCCTCGTTCATCACCACGCACACGCGGCGCAGGACGCCTACCTGCGGCGCGGCCAGGCCGACGCCACCGCTTTCCGCCAGCGTTTCGGCCATATCATCCAACAGGATATGGAGCCGCTGGTTGAAATCTGTCACCACGCGGCACTTTTTCTGCAGGCACTCGTCGCCCTGCAGTACGATCTTTCGCAAAGCCATACTTGTCCACCTCAATACATCTGGTTGCAGCTGGTATATATGCTCATGCCGCGGTTTTCCGACCGCTGCGCAAATTCTTTCATGAATGCGGCAATCAGATCCCGCAGGGTCTTTTCATTGGGACCGATCACCGTCAGACGATAGCGATAGCGATTGTTGACCTTTACCACCGGCGCAGGAGCCGGGCCGAGGATCTCCAACCCCAACGCATCATATGGCGGCCTGCCGGCCGCATTGCGCAGCCCCTGCTGCACCTCCATACACGCCCGGCGCACCTGCACTTCCTCGGGCCCGGAAACGGTAACCACGAACTGGTCGGCAAAGGGTGGGTCACGGCGAAGCCGCCGCATACGGATCTCTCCTGCGTAAAACCGCTCATAGTCCTGCTGAGCAGCCGATTGGATCACTTCATTTTCCGGTGTGAAGGTCTGGATCACGGCCCGGCCCACCTTGTCGCCCCGTCCGGCCCGACCTACCACTTGGGTCAACAGGCTGAAGGTGCGCTCCGAGGCGCGATAATGGTCTACATACAGGCTCAGGTCCGCTGCCAGCACACCCACCAGCGTCACATTTTCAAAATCCAGCCCTTTGGCCACCATCTGAGTACCCAGGAGAATAGGGATTTCCTGCTCCGCAAAATCACGCAGCAGCTTCTCATGTCCTGCCCCTACGGTGTCCGCATCCATGCGCAGCACCTCTGTACCCGGAAAAAGTACATGCAGCTCCTCCTCGATCTTCTGTGTGCCGATGCCGATGTGCTTCAGCACACCGCCGCAGTCCGGACACGTCTCCGGGGCGGGCTCCGAATGTCCGCAATGGTGACACATCATCCGTCCGTTGGCAGAGTGGTATGTGAGATAAACACTGCAGCGTGGGCATTGCGGTACATAGCCGCAGGCAGGACAGATCAACTGACGGCTGTTGCCCCGGCGGTTGAGGAACAGAATGCTCTGTTCTCCCGCTTCGATGTTTCTTTGCAGTTCCCGGGCCAATGCGCGGCTCACAGTGCCTGTATAGCCCTCCCGCAGTTCCCGGCGCATATCTGCGATGATGACCTGGGGCAGGCTCTGTTCGTTGTAGCGTCTGCGCAGGCGGGCGAGCTGATAGACCCCCTGCCGGGCAAAATACGCCGTCTCCACCGTGGGAGTGGCGGAGCCCAGCACCAGACGTGCACCGTCCTGCACGCAGCGGTATTTGGCAATATCTCTGGCGTGGTAGCCGGGCGGATCCTCCGATTCATAGGATCCCTCCTGCTCCTCGTCCAGCACAATGAGTCCGATGTTCTCCAGCGGCGCGAACACCGCGGAGCGGGTACCGACCACGATGTGGACCTCTCCCCTGCGGATCCGCTTGAACTGGTCGTATCGCTCTGTCATACGCAGAGCGCTGTGCAGCAGCGCCACCTGATCGCCAAAATAGGCGCTGAACCGCGCCATCATCTGTGGTGTCAGCGCAATCTCCGGCACCAGAATCATAACAGACTTGCCGCGCCGCAGCAGCTCCTGAGCCAGCCGGATATAAATCAACGTCTTGCCGCTGCCCGTGACACCCTCCAAGGCCGTGACGCCGGCCCGTCCGGAGAGCGACTGGGCCAGGATCTCTTCAAATACATGCTGCTGCTCTTCATTTAGTGTAATGTGAGATGCCTTTACAGCATATTCATTTGAGGGAATCCGGTACGCCTCCTGCTGCCAAAGTGTCACGATTCCCTTCTTCTCCAGGCCGGTGAGTGCCTGGCGGCTCACACCGGTAAAGTAGGTCAGATCGTGGAGCGAAGTCTCCCCTGCTTGTGCCAGCATTCGAACGGCAGCCGCCTGCCGCGTACTGCGGATCTGCTCAAGAGCAGAGCTCAGCGTCATGGTCAGCGCCGCCATTGTGACCACCTTGTCATGTACCTTGCGGTCACTTTTGATAACAGTAGAGACTAAGCCGCGTTTTGCAAGGCCGCGGAGAACCGGGACCACCGTCTCTCCGTAGCGTTCCTTCAATTGATCTGTCTCCATCGGTGCCTGTCGCAGCAGCGTCAGGATTTCCCGCTCCCTATCACTCAAGTCCCGTTCGTCCGAATCCTCCGCCGCCTCCCAAATCTCGCGGTAGCGATACCATACGGCGGCCGGAAGAACGGTGCGGATCGCGTCGTAAAAGGTGCAGAAATAACGCTGGCGCATCCACAGCGCCAATTTGATCTCCCGCTCAGAGGCAATGGGATCTGTGTCCAAGATCTCCCGTACAGTTTTCAGTGGTCGGTCAGGCACCTCTTGCCGCAGTGACAGAATCATCCCCTCGCTGACGCGGTTTCCGCGTCCGAAGGGCACCAGCACCCGCTGCCCGGGACAGACTCCATCCGGCGCGATATAGTCATAGGGCCTGTCAATGGCGTAGGTCGCTGCCAACACAGCGACTTTGGCGATCTGCGGCATTGACATTCCCTCCTCTCGCGGTCTATTCCTGCTCTTCTTCGGTTATTTCGATGTTCTTTGCCACGTCAAAGCTTCCCTCGGCCACCTCGTGGATCGCCATGGTCACGGGCTTTTCCGTCAGGTGCTCCTCGTTTTTCTCAGCCTCTTCGGCAATCTGCCGCGCGCGCCGCGCCACCACATTGACCATCATATAGCGGTTGGGAATGTGCTCAGTCAGTTTGTTCATTGCGGGATACAGCATCATGTCTATTACCTTCCAATCTGCCTTTCGGCGATAAATAACGATTTGCAGCGGTCATCTGCCAAGGATCAGCGGGATTCGTTCCGCGGGGCGGCAATGCTCTGCCCGCAAGATCGCCCGAAGCTCTTCCACGGCCTCTTCCACCGTGTCATTAATAACGAAATAGTCATAGCCGCTGGCAGAGTCCAGCTCCACCTTGGCCCGGAGCAGACGCTTCTGGATCTTTTCCGGTGTGTCGGTCCCCCGAGCAGTGAGACGGCGCTCCAACTCCTCCCAACTGGGGGGCGCGATGAAGATGCGGACGGTGTCCGGACGCTTCTGATATACCTGTACCGCGCCCTGGATCTCGATATCCAGTATCACGTCCAGGCCATCCTCCAGTGCCTCATCTACATAGCGCATGGGCGTGCCGTAGAAATTTCCCACGTACTCGGCGTATTCCAGAAAGGCGTCTGCTTCGATCATGGCGCGGAACGCATCTGCAGTGATAAAGTGATAATCCTTCCCGTCAATCTCGCCGTTCCTGGGACCCCGCGTGGTGGCGGAGACAGAGAAAAAGAGGTCGTCCCTCCCCTCAAAGAGAGCGTTCAGTACGGTGCTTTTGCCCACACCGGAGGGCCCGGATACGATAAACGTCTTGCCGCGTCTGCTCACAGTTCTTCCTCCCCTTGATCCAGAGTGATGCCCATGCGGGTTGCCAGCCGGTCAGCAGCAAGGGCAGACAGCACCACATGGTCGCTGTCCATGATCAGAACAGCCGCTGTTTTGCGTCCATAGGTGGCGTCGATCAGCATGCCACGGTCACGCGCCTCCTGGATCAGACGCTTGATGGGGGCACTGTCCGGACTGACAACAGCCAACAGGCGCTGGGCTGAGACCAGATTTCCGAAACCGATATTGATCAGCTGCATAGGCGCCTCCTCACTCAATGTTCTGTACCTGCTCGCGGATCTTCTCCACTTCAGCCTTCATATCCACTACGTCCTGCGCTATGGTCAGGTCGTTGCACTTGGAGCCGATGGTATTGCATTCCCGGTTGACCTCCTGGATCAGAAAATCCAGTTTGCGACCTACAGGCACGTCGCTGCGCAGCATCTGCCGCAGCTGGGCGATATGGCTGCGCAGGCGGACCGTCTCCTCGTCCACGGCGATTTTGTCGGCAAAGATGGCCGCCTCCGTGAGGATGCGGCTCTCGTCGATGGTGGTGGACTGAAGAACTTCGCGCATCTTATTCTCCAGCCGCTCCCGATAGGACGCCACCGTCTGGGGCGAACGCGCTTCCACTCTGCCAACCGCCGTCTCGATGGCGGTCACGCGACCGGATATATCCTCCGCCAGCTTTTCACCCTCTGCAGCGCGCATGGTATTGTAGGCGTCAAGGGCCTGGTCCAGCACACGGCAGATGTCGGCGGAAACGGTCTCCAGATCCTCTTCCGCCTTGGTGACGGTGAGCACATCCGGGAATTTTGCCAGATAAGCTGCCGACAAGCCGCTCTCCAGCGAGAACGTCTCCTGCAGCTTTGCCAGCGCCTTATAATAACTCCTGGCCAGCGGCTCATTGATCGATACGACCGATACGTCGGCTGCGCTGGTGTCTATGGATACAAAGATGTCCACCTTCCCACGGGAAACAGCCGACTGTACCCGTGACTTGATGGCGTCCTCGGCAAAAACATATGCTCGGGGCATCTTTACTGTGCAGTCCAGATAGCGGTTGTTGACGCTGCGGACTTCCACGGTGATATCCCGCTGGTTCAGCGTCTCTCTGGCCCGGCCGTAACCGGTCATACTCTTTACCAATCCGATCGCTTCCTTTCCAAATCAGCAGCAGAAGAAATATCCGCCGCCGGACAAACAGTTGAGGCACAGCAACGTGCCGCAGAGACGGCTGCAGTTGTCGCTGCCGCAGCCAGCGGTGGTCATGGCGCGATAGCCGTCCGGTTGATAGCCGGTCTGGCGGCCCTCCATCATATCCAGCGCCCGGCGGTATTCCGGGTTGTCCGGCTCCAGTTGGACGGCCGTCGTGTAGTAGCGCAGAGCCTCATCCATCCATCCCCGGCGATAGCAGACAGAGCCTTTGAGAAAGTGCCATTCGCCGCCACGGCTGCTCTGCGCATTCAGCAGTTCCTCTGCCAGGTTCAGATTTCCCTGCTGGATGGCGGCACGGACCCGGCGATAGACGGGATTGCCGCTGTAGGTGCTGCCGTATGTCCCGCTGTAGCTGCCGTAACTGCCGCTATAGCTGGAACTGCTCTGCCCGTGTCCGCCGCCGCGCCGCTGTGTCTGAATGGTCTCATATGCCTCATTGATCTCTTTCATCCGCTCCTGGGCGAGATCGGCCAGAGGGTTATCATGATAGTTGTCAGGATGGTATTTGCGGGCCAGATTGCGGTATGCCTTTTTGATCTCCTCGTCTGTCGCCGAGCTGGATACCCCCAGAATCTGATAGGGATCGCGCATGTGCAGATCCTGCCTTTCGTGTGGGATTTACCGTTTCTCTCTCTTCGGTCGCCGGTGAAAGGTGCCGTTCAGCACGGCGGCACCCACCAGATACAGTCCCTCGTATACAATGCTCTCGATCACAGCGCTGTAGGCGCCAAAGTCCGTCAGTTCATAGGCTGCCGCCATCATGCGGACGGACTGATCCAGCGTACCGGCTACCTCCTGCCGCCCCACCTCTGTCAGCTTGCCGCCCTCATGGGGAAAGCGCAGCGCCACAGGGTTGTAGCAGCCCAGCCGCAGATCATTTTCCAAATCATCCGCCGCATCGATAATGTAGATCCAGCGGCCCAAGTGGTAGAGCAGCTGCTCCAGGACCCGCTGTCTGATCGGATCGTTTTCGGCAGCCGACACCCCGGAGAGCAGCCGGGCAAAAGTGTCCGCCGGTCTGTCGACAGAACTACAGTTCTCCCGCTCCAGAGCGGCCAGCTGGGTCAGCTGGGTCTGAGTGTGCGCATCAAATTCCGGCTGGGCCTGCCGGGCCAGTTGGTAAGCCCGGCGCAGCAGCCGTGCGGCTGCGCGGTATTTAAGTCCGCCGAAAAAGCCGCGATCGCTGATTCCGTCCTGCAGCTGCCACCACAGGAGAATCACGCTGTAATCCGCCGCCGTATCAAGCGCTGCGCTGCTGCAGGCGCAGGGGCGCTTTCGGATTGGATGCACAGCACAGCTGCGAAATCCGACGGCGCACTGTTTTTCCAGCAGCATGGCCAAAAAGGCCAGATCATAGTTCAAAAAGAACCGCGACATCAAGCCGTACCGCCGGCCCAATGTATGGCACAGTCCGCAGTAGGCAGCCTGAAAACGGTCTTTATCCGCCTCATCCAGCTTGTCCAGCGCCGGACGCACATAGCCGAACATATCAGAACACCCGTAAAATGGTGTAGGTCAGTGTCTCATGGCGGCGGGCATAGCGGTCATATATCACGCAGGGGAAGAAGCTTGCCGCCGCCGCTGCCGCCGCGATGACATATCGCACAGATTCCGTCAATCCCTCCGAGAGGAAATACCCCAGCAGAAAGCCGATCAGCGGCAGGATATAAACCAGGAGCACAACGCCCATCAGCTTTTTCGTACTGCTCTCCACCACGACCTTTTGCCCAGGCCGGGCACCTGCGTCATTTTTGGCTCTGGCCTGCACAGCTGTACCGGTCACGCCGCAGCCGGCACATTCCCCGCAGTCATGCGCACAGGCCGACTTGCGTGGCACTGAGATCCGGGCGTAGCCGCCGGAGAGGATCTCTTCAACAGTTGCGATTTGTGTCATAGTACATACATTCCTTTCCGGGGCATGCCGTCAATCCGCCGTATCCTCCGGGCCATTTGCTTCGAGCGGTTCAGTTTCATCGTCCGTCGGTTCCTCCACCGTTTCAGATACGTTGACGATGATCTGATAGCGCCCCTTCTCCCCTACGTTGGGGTGACCAGACATGGATATCTGTGCAGACACGGTGTAGTCGCCGGCGGTGGTGATATCCGCCAGGCTGGCAGTTACCGTGATGTCCTCCGGTGTCAAGCTCTCCACTTCGCTGGTGATGCCGCGCACAAGAATATTCAGACTCTCACTGACGGCGGTAGCGGTGTAGCCCTCCGGCACATTGGTGAAGCGGAAATCGCTGACCACCAGCGTCCGCTCGATGACGTTGTTCACCACGATGGTGAGCGTGGCCTTGTTGCTGTCCTCCTCCAGCACGGTGCCGCTGGGAGCGCTGACCGTGTATTCAAAGGACTGATAGGGCAACAGATCCTGCAGATAAATCGTATCCAGGATAATGGAGTCGATTCCGTCCAGCGTATCCTTTTCACCGCTCAACGTCACGCTGGAGGGTACCAGTGTCCGGCTGGTCTGCGCCAGCGAGGAGCCGGGGGATTCCTCGTAGTTGATCACCAGCGGCACCACCTTGGTGGTCTTCACCGGCAGCGTGGCTTGGATCATCTTGGTGGAAGTGCGGATGCTCTCACTCTCCACCGGAATATCGTTGTAGTCGTACAGTGTATAGGCGATTCCCTGCACCACTTCCTTACTGGCACCGTCGGCATCCAGTTCGATTTTGGCATAGCTGACGTTCACCAGATCGTCCCGCTGGCCCCGCAGCACCAGCGTAGCGGGATCCAACTGGACAGTTTCTGTAAAGAAGCCGTCAGCCACCTCGCCCACGACATCGCAATAGACCGGGATCTCCTTGGTAGACAGTTCGCCTACCGTGACCGTGATGGCATATACACTGGCGCGCTCCACGCTGACGCTGTTGCGGGGCACATTGTCTGGGAAGATCGTCTCATACGTGAGGGACTGTGTGCCGGTGCTGGTGATGCTGGAGGTGTTGGCAACGACGCGGATGTCGTTCTTGTTCAGGCGCCAGAGTGCGCTCCGCGGCCCCTCCAGCCACAAATCCACCGTGGCATCATAACCGCTGATCAGCATCAGGTTCCGATCGGCCAGCGTGGTGTTTTCTCCAATGAATTCCACCGGGACATCATGCACGGTGGTCCGCACGCTGGTGCCCTCTCCGATATCCACATACAGCCATACGGCAGCGGCGACCAGTATGGAAAGAATGATCCGCAGTACGGTGCTGCTTCTTTTATTCTTCTCCATGGTGATCTCCTTTCACGCGGCCGCGCAACAGGGTGGCAAGACCTGCGTGCGACTTCTCCGCTGCTTCTTCAGCTGACGGCAACAGCTCGTTGCGCAGCAGCTTGCTCAACGTCTCCGGCATCAGATGGCGCTTCAGCATGCCGCCAAGCGCCACGGAGATGGAACCTGTCTCTTCAGATACAATGACCACCACAGCGTCGGAATTCTCACTCATACCAATACCAGCCCGGTGACGCATACCCAGATCCCGGCTCAAATTGGCGTTCTTCGACAGAGGCAGCATGCATCCGGCACTCAGGATGCGCCCGTCCCGGATGATAACGGCACCGTCGTGCATGGGTGCCTTCAAGAAGAAGATGTTCTTCAGCAGTTCGCTGGATACAGAAGCGTCCAGCGTGGTGCCGGTACGCATCATATCGTCCAGCAGCAGCTTACGCTCAAACACGATCAGTACACCGGTACGGGTCTTGGACATCTCCGTGCAGGCGATGACCGTCTGATCGATGGCACGCTCCAATTCCGAGGAACTCTCCGTCGGCGCAAAGATCCGCAGCAGGCGGATATTTCGGCTGCCGAGACTCTCCAGCAGCTGCCGGATCTCAGGTTGAAACACGATGATCAGCGCCAGAACGCCGAACTCCACGATGTGTCTGAGGAGATAGTTGATGGCGTTGAGCTGAAGCAGCTGACTGATCCACAAGGCCAGCAGAAATACAGCCACGCCCTTCAGGATGTTCTCCGCCCGCTTGCTCTTGACCATCTTCAAAAGGCGGTACACCAGATAGGCGATGATCGCCATATCCAAGACATCCATCGGACGGATGAGCAGTACGTATCTCCCGATATTCTCCAAAAAAGACAGCACCTTGTCCATAGGCAAATCCTTCCCGTCTGCGCATACTGATAGATGTTATCTATTATATAAAAAATATTGGGAGATTGCAACAAAAAAACTTTGTCTAAAATGTTACTTTTTCACGAAGTATTTGTTCCAGAGTCTCCTTGAAAACTTGCACTTGCCGGAACGTATTGAAAGCGGAAAAGCTCACCCGCACCGTACCTTTCTCCAGGGTCCCCGCGGTACGGTGGGCCAGCGGCGCACAGTGCAAGCCTGCCCGCACGGCAACGCCCCGGCGGGCCAGCGATTCACCCAGTTCCTCACAGTCACGATCCTCCGTCCAAAAGGACAGCACACCCGCCTGACAGGCAGGTTCCTCCGATATCAGCGCATGGACCGCGGGCAGGCGGTGCAGTTGGTCGGCCATTTGCGCGGTCAGTTGCTGCTCATGAGCCCGGATGCTTTCCAGATCCTTTTGCATCACAAAGCGGATCCCCTCCAACAAACCGGCGATGCCAGGCATGTTGTGGGTACCGGTCTCCAGCCGATCCGGCAAGGCCTCCGGCATATCCTGCAGCCGGGATGCGCTGCCTGTGCCGCCGAAGAGGAGCGGCTGAGCATCCCGGCCACATAGCAAAAGCCCTGTTCCCTGGGGCCCATACAGTCCTTTGTGACCCGGCAGGGCGATGAATGCCGCCCCAAGCCGATCCATCCGCACCGGCAGCACACCGGCAGACTGGGAGGCGTCCACGATCAGCGGCACGCCGTGGCGCCGACAGCTCTCCGCAATCTGCTCCAGCGGCTGTATAGAACCAAATACGTTGGAGACATGGTTGCAGATCACTGCATCTGCCCCGCGGGCAACAGCGTCTTCAAAGGCTGCCGCGGACAGATCCGGGCGGAACAACGGCGTATCGATCACCGTCAGGCGGATGCCCCGAATCGCGTGGAGCGTGCGGGTGACGGCGTTGTGCTCGTAGCCGGAGATAATGACGCGGCTGCCGGGAGTCACCAATGAGTGGATCGCGATATTCAGGCCGTGAGTGGCGCTGCAGGTAAACACCACCTGTTCCGGGCTGCCCACGCCGAACAGTGCCGCCGCAGCCGTGCGGCAGCGATAGGCCGTTTCCTCGGCCAGGCGGGCGGCAGGGTGTCCTCCCCGGCCCGGTGAGCTCATGGTGTGTACCGCCGAGGCCATGGCACGGCGCACCAGCACCGGCTTTTCCAGCGTTGTCGCCGCCGCATCAAAATAGATCACCAGCTCACCTCACGATACCTGTTTCCATCCCCGTGATATATGCCAAGCGGCTGCAGATCCGATCGACGAAGGCAATCGTGTGCCGCATCCCATTGCTGTGCCCGAACCCGGACGGCGTAACTGCAGCCGCGGTTGCTCAGTGCTGCCGGCGCGCGAAACATCCACGCACGGATGCCGCAGCCTTCCAGCAGACGCGCCATGCGCTGGGCCTGGGTCACGGATCGGGCGATCAAAAGATAGTATTCCATCGTACACCTCCTCACAGGGCAGTTTATGACTGTGCTGTGGGCAGAGTGCAGTAAGAGGGCTCCGGCCGGATACAGCTGGAGCCCTCTATGATGCACCTCTGTTTACTTTTTGATCAGCCTTCGATCAGCGCAACGGCGTGGGCGGCCATGCCGCTCCCATCACCTGTGAAGCCGAGATGCTCCTCCGTGGTGGCCTTTACGCTGACACGGGACACATGGATGCCCAGCGCTTTGGCAATGTTTTGACGCATCGCGTCGCGATAAGCGGCGATCTTCGGCTGTTGAGCGACCAGCGTGGCGTCAATGTTGACCACCCGCCACTCTTCCTCCTCCAACAGATGTCCCACACGGCGCAGCAACTCCAAGCTGGAAATCCCAAAAAAGGCGTCGTCGCTGTCCGGGAACAGCGTGCCTATATCACCGAGAGCCGCTGCCCCCAGCAGGGCATCCATCACCGCATGAAGGAGCACATCCGCATCGGAATGTCCCTGCAGTCCTTGATCCCAGGGGATCTCCACACCGCCCAAAATCAATCGGCACCCCGGCGACAGGCGGTGTACATCATAGCCCTGTCCAATACGCAGGTCCGTCATTGGCCAAGCCCCCTTTGCCGCAAGATCGCCTCGGCTATGATGACATCCAGCGGCGTAGTGATCTTGATATTTTCAGGATCGCCAGGTGTCAAGTAAACCTCCTTGCCAAGGCGCTCTACAGCGGCACAATCGTCGGTCAACTCGACGCCCGCCTCCAGGGCAGACTTCAGCGCAGCCTTCAGGATATCCGCCTGAAACACTTGGGGCGTTCGGATGGCAAAAAGTGTACGGCGATCCGGCGTGCCGGTCACTCTACCGGTTTCATCAGCCGCTTTCACCGTGTCGCTCAACGGCACCGCGGGGGCTACCGCGTAGGTTGCGCCGCCCTGTCGGATCAATTCGTCGAATTCCTCCGGCCGGATCAGCGGCCGGGCACCGTCATGTACGGCGATCAGCTCTGTCCGGGAATCCGCCTCCAGTACTGCAGCCAGCACCGATGCAGCCCGCGTATCGCCGCCCCGGACCACCCGCACAGGCTTCTGCAGCCCGGAGCGACTGCAGAGATCGGCTACCTCCAGCATCATATCCTCTCTGGCGGCCACAATGATCTCATCCACCAGCGCAGTCTGGTCCACAGCGCACAGTGTGCGCATCAGGACCGGTGCACCGCAGAGGTTCAGCAACAGCTTGTTCTCTCCGTTCATGCGTTCCGAACGGCCCGCCGCCGCAATGACCGCCGTGCAAAACGGACGCCGTTTGTCACGGATCCCGCGGATCTTATCCCAAAGCTTTCCCATAGGCACTCCTACTCTTTGTCAGACAGCATGATCTGATCGACCCGCCGCTCCGTCTCCTTATAGTCTGTCCCCTCTACCAACACCACTTCTGACAAAAGAATCTGTTTGGCACTATGGAGCATTTTTCGCTCTCCATTGGACAGGCCCCTGCTGCGGTCACGCAGCATGAGCGTCTTGATGACCCGCGCCACCTCTACCAGATTCCCGCTCTTCAGGCGCTCCATGTTTTCCCGGTATCGCTGGTTCCAGTTCGTCGTCATGTCTACTGACAACCGTGGGATCATAGTGATCAGCTGTTCGATCGCCTCCGGAGAGGACAGCGTTCGGATGCCGATCTTCCCGCAGCTTTCCACGGGGATCTTCAGAACAAGTTCGCCAACCGGAAGAGAAAATACATAATAGCGTATGCACTGTCCGGTCATGCGCTCATCCACAATGTCGCGGATCACTCCCGCTCCATGCATGGGATGCACGATCTTGTCGCCCACCGAATACATCTGTCCACCTCCCTCTTGCACAAATAGGTATAATCTGCCATGTATAAGTATAACCGTTTTTGAGCAAACTTTCAAGGAGAAATAGCAATTATTTTTGTCGAAAGAGACTTTTCAGCAACTTTTGACAGCTACTGCGCGGGCGATTCCCCTCTGTATCCACAAAAGAAAAGAGAGCCGACGTAAAAACGTCGGCTCTTCTGTTTCAGACCTGTTTATTCCTCGACAGGCGCCTCTGCAGACTCTTCGTCGGGTACATCTTCGGCAACCGGCTCGTCAACAGCAGCCGGGGTCAGCAGTGCGCGGATGGACAGGGAAATCTTCTGCTTCTCCTCGTCAATCGCGGTGATCTTAGCATCCACCACCTGGCCCTCAGACAGAATGTCACCGGGCTTGTCAATGCGGCGGTCAGCAATCTGGGAGATGTGGATCAGGCCATCCACACCGGGCACAACCTCAGCAAAGGCGCCAAAGGTCATCAGCTTAACGATGCGCACAGACGCGACATCGCCTACCTTGTAGGTACTCATGAACACATCCCAGGGATTGGTGGAACGATCCTTCACACCCAGAGAAATCTTGCGCTTCTCGGGATCGAAGGAAATCACATAGACATCCAAGGTATCGCCCACGGAGCAAACCTCGGCGGGGTTCTTGATGCGGCTCCAGCTCAGTTCGGAGATGTGGACCATGCCGTCCACGCCGCCGATATCCACAAAAACGCCATAGGATGTCATGGACTTGACGGTTCCGGTATAGCGCTTGCCCACCTCAATGTTGTTCCAAACCTCTGCTTGGGCGGCCTGGCGTGCCTCATAGGCAACGGCACGAATGGAGCCCACCACACGACGGCGGGCACGGTTGACTTCTGTCACCCGCAGGGATACGGTTTGGCCGATCATCTCGCTAAGGTTGGCACCGCGGGGCTGACCGCTCTGAGAGGCGGGGACAAACACGCGAACGCCCTTGACGTTGACGACGATGCCGCCCTTGTTCTCCTCGGTCACCTTACCTTCCAGCGTGGCCTTGTTCTCGCGGGCCTCTTCGATGTCCTCCCAGACCTTCACGGCGTCCAGACGCTTCTTGGAGAGCATGGCATAGCCCTCCACGTCGTTGACACGGATGATGTAAGTCTCGATCTCATCGCCGACTTTGACTACGTCCTCGGGCTTGACATTGGGGTCGGCGGACAACTCCTCGATGGCGATATAGCCGGCCTGCTTGCAGCCCAGATCCACCTGGACCTCGGTAGGACCGATCGCCGTAACGACACCAGTAACTTTCTCCCCTGTATTCAAAGTCTTGAAGGACTTTTCCAGCAGCTCCTCAAAGCTCTCCTCTGCCTGCTCTGTGGTCTTGATTTCTTCGCTCATCGTTGTATATACCTCCTTAATGATGCACGCCGGAGTGGACGCGCCGGCCGTAAGGCCTGCCACAGAACATCCAGTAAGAAAGTCCGGTGAGAACTCCCCGGCCTCCTCAATCTGGACGACCCGGGAACATCTCTCTCTGCAAATCTCCGTCAAATGTTTGGTGTTGGCACTTTTACGATCTCCGACCACGACCATTGCGTCGACCTGAGCGGCCAGTCGGGCCGCCTCTGATTGACGCCTATGCGTAGCTTCGCATATTGTATCAAATATTTTGGCGTTTGTACACTCTTTTTTTAAAATTTCTACGGAACTTTCCCATATCTCCCGTATACAGGTGGTCTGGGCCACCGCCGTAATGGGCAGATCGCAGCGGGCGGGATCCTCCTCCAGCCAAGCGGAGATCGCCTGCGGTCCCGGAAGGATCACCGAGTGCTCTGACCAACTGGCTGCGCCGATGACCTCGGGGTGATTCGGTTCCCCGATGATGAGCGGCACACGCCCCTCCCCATCGGCCCGAGCCACAATCTGCTGCAGGCGCAGCACGTTGGGGCAGGTGGCGTCCACACAGCGGATGTCCAGCGCCCGCAGTCGCTCAATGGTTTGCTTCTGCTCCCCATGGGCACGAATCAGCACCGTATCTCCCGGACAAACCGCAGACACGTCCTCCACCTGCCGGACGCCCATTTCCTGCAGGCGCCGCACCACGCTGCTGTTGTGTATGATGCTGCCCAGCATCACACAGCCGCCGCACTCCCTGGCAGTCGTCTCAGCCAGCTCCACAGCCCGTTTCACGCCGTAACAGAAGCCGGCGGTTTCCGCCAAAAGCACCTTCATTGCGCGCCACCCAGTTCATACGTCTGCCGCATGATTTCCTCCGCGTTGCGCTGATATTCTTCCGCCGTCCCCTTTCGCCCGGTGTAGACGGGCTCATAGGGTTTGCCAAAGACGATGGGGATCCTTTGAAACAGCTTTTTCGTGGTCCCCACAAATACCGGTATCATCCTGACACCAGAGCGGATAGATATCATGGCCACGCCAGCTTTGGCTTTGACCTTCTTATTTTTGTGGACGCGGGTCCCTTCGGGGAAGAGAAGCAGACTCCAACCATCCTTCAAGCTGCGAATAGCTGTTTTTGCCGCGCCCACATCGGAATTACCCCGGTCCACGGGGAATACTCCCATCCTCGTCAAAAAATCCTTGAGAACGGGGATGCCGAAGAGCTGCTTCTTGGCCATCACACGCAACGGATAGTCCCGCCGCAGCGCGCTGATCACCAGTATGGGATCCCACCAGCTAGAGTGATTGGGGCAAATCACCAAAGGCTCATCCGAAACATTCTCCAAACCTTTTACGTCGATGGGGTGAAAAAAGAGAACGATTGGCCGCAGGAAATCGTAGACCTTTGCATAGTACTCGTTTTTCATCGCTCACCAAGGCTCCTCTCGATCACATCCAACAGCGCGGCCTTGCTGGCAGCAAAGTCGATATCACTGGTGTCGACACGAACGGCGTCCTCCGCCTCCCGCAGCGGGGCGATCTCCCGGTGGGTATCGGCCCAGTCGCGCGCCTCCATCTCCTGCAGGACTTCCTCATAGGGTTTGGGCGTTCCCCTCTCCGCCAGCTCCTTCCAACGGCGCTCGGCACGCTTTTCCACCGAAGCGGTCAGATAGATCTTCACGTCTGCATCCGGCAGCACCACTGTGCCGATATCGCGGCCGTCCATGATGACGCTGTGGCTGCGGGCCAAAGTGCGCTGCACCTCCAACAGGTGTTCCCGTACCGCCGGAATGGCGGACACGGCTGAGGCATACATGGATATCTCCGGCAGACGGATCTCCGTCGTCACATCCTTCCCGTTGAGCAGCATATGCTGCAGACCGTCTTCGCTGTAAATCATGTCCACGTGGACTTCCGGCAGGATGTTGATCACCGCCTGCTCGTCCTTCGGATCGATCCCCTGCTGAAACACATAGCAGCCGATTGTCCGGTAAAGCGCGCCCGTGTCCACATACAGGATTCCCCGCTCAGCGGCGATCTCCTTGGCCAGCGTGCTTTTTCCGGCACCGGACGGTCCGTCAATGGCAATGGCGTACACCTGCTCACTCATTCCGCGTCACTCTCCTCATATTCCGCCGCCGAAAGGCCGGCCTGCCGACCCGTCGCCCAGGCGATTTGTAAATTGAAGCCGCCCGTATAGGCGTCCACATCCAATATTTCCCCGGCAAAGTAGAGTCCTGGCACCAGTTTTGACGCCATGGTACCGGGCTGTACCTCGCTCACCTGCACGCCGCCGGATGTCACGATGGCCTCCTCCACGGGGCGCGGCCCGGTCACATCCAGCTCAAAGCTCTTCAACAGCTCAACCAAGCGGCGGCGCTGCTCTCGGGTAACGGCGTTGACCTTCCATCCGGCAGGGATGTCCAGCCGCTGGCAGATCACATCCACCATGCTCCGGTGTACCAAGCCCGCTACGATCTTTTCAAAGTCGCGGTTGGGAGACTCGCCCATGTCACGCAGGATGCGAGTCTCCAGCTTCTGCCGGTCCAGCGCCGGCTTCAGATCGATAAAGAGACGGTAGTGCTCCCCTTCCCAATCCCGCAAATGGGCGCTGGCCGAGAGCACCATGGGACCGGATACGCCGAAATGGGTAAACAGCATCTCCCCGAATTCCCGAAACACCACTTTTCCTCTGCTGTTCCGGACAGACAATTCCACGTTTTTCAAAGCCAGCCCCTGCATCTGGCGGCAGCAGGGATCATCGCTGACCAACGGCACCAGCGAGCCGCGGGGCGGCACGATGGTGTGGCCCAACGCCGCAGCGATCCGGTACCCATCGCCAGTGGAACCGGTGGCAGGATAGGACACCCCGCCGGTGGCCAGGATCACGGCATCCGCCGGATAAGCATTTTTCCGGCCCTGCACGGCCGATACAGCGCCGTCTGACAGCTCTATGTTCACTGCTCTGTCGCGCAGGATACACACTTTCAGACGCCGCAGCTCCCGTTCCAGCGCACCGCTGATATCGAACGCCCGGTCTGACACCGGAAACACGCGATTGCCCCGCTCTGTTTTCAGCGGTATGCCAAGATGCTCAAAAAAGGCCATGGCATCCCGCCCGTCGAATCGGGAGAACACGCTGTACAGAAACCGCCCGTTGCGCGGAACGTTCTGCAGCAGGACTTCCGATCCGCTGTCATTGGTCACGTTGCAGCGGCCCTTCCCGGTGATGTTCAGCTTTTTGCCAAGCCGTTCGTTTGGCTCCAGAAGCGTCACAGCGGCGCCCTGTCCCGCAGCGGTGATGGCGGCCATCATACCGGCGGCGCCGCCGCCGATCACGACCACCCTCTTATTCATCATCTGCTCCACCGAAGATGCTGTGTTTGCGCCAAACGCGTTCCATCTCGGCAAAAATGCCGGAGATATCTCCCCTGCGCCGCTGCCCCACCTCGGCGATCAGTGCGTTGAGCAGGCTCAGAGGTGCCGCCATGGAGTCCACAAAGGATACCATATTGCTGCGCACCAGCAACGCTGCCTTCGCCAGACCGTACAGCGGCGAGATGGTGCTGTCTGTGATGGCGACGATATCGGCGCCCCGGTCGTGGGCATATCGCACCGCGTTCACCGCCATGATAGAGTAACGGGGAAAGCTGATGCCGATCAGCACATCGCCGGGACCGATGTGCACCAGCTGCTCATAGATCTCGCCGGCAGCCGAGTTCAGCACCAGCGTCACGTTGGGAAAGATCAGGTGCAGGTAAAAATTCAGATAACCGGCCAAAAACGAGGAGGAGCGAACACCCAGAATATAGATCCGCTCCGCCTGCATCAGCATGTCTGCCACCCGGGAGAATTCCGCCCGGTCGACCTGCTCGATGGCCGCATGGATACTGTTCATGTCCCGCTGCATCACCTCAGCCACCATGTCGGCGCCGTTGATCTGCTCGTCGGAAACCTGGATGCGCTGCACCGAGGTCAGCCGTCCGCGGATAATCTCCTGCAACGCTCGCTGCATGCCGGGATAGCCATCGTATCCCAGTTCCGCGGCAAAGCGGACCACAGTAGACTCGCTGACTTGGGCGATCTGCCCCAGCCGGCTGGCTGTCATGAACGCGGCCTTATCGTAGTTCTCCAGTATGTAATTGGCGATCCGCTTCTGCCCCTTGGAAAATTCCTTCATATGAGAGCGGATATGCTGCAGAACATTGTTTACCACGTCAGCATCTTCTTTCTAGTTCTTGTAATTCAATATCTGTCAAGTATCTCCACTTGCCAGATGGGAGGTCACCCAAAAGCAGTATATCCTCCTGCACCCGCTGCAGGCGGAGCACATTCAGTTCAGCCAAAGTGCACATGCGGCGGATCTGCCTCTTTTTTCCCTCGTGGATGGTCACGCGCAGAAAGGCTTGTCTCCCCTGCCGCTTCAATTCCCGGACCTGCGCCGGGCGGATCGCCTCACCATCCAGTGAGCGGATCGCCTGCAATCGCTCCACTGCACCTTCCAACTCACCTGTCACCGTCACGTGGTACACCTTTTCGACCTCGTGGCTGGGATGCAGCATGGCCTGGGCCAGCGCACCGTCGTTGGTGAAGAGCAGCAGGCCCTCGGAATCCAGATCCAGGCGGCCCACTGGAAAGACGCGGGCGCCGCAGTCCGCCACCAGCTGGGCTGCCGTAGGGCGGTCAAACTCATCAGAGAGTGTCGTCACATATCCCCGCGGTTTGTTGAGCATTAGATACACCGGGCCCGGTGCAGACGGCAGCAGGGTGCCGTCCACTTCTATGCGGTCCAGGATGGAATCGGCCTTGTCGCCCAAGGCGGCCGGCTGACCGTTCACCAGCACGCGACCCTGCCGCAGCAGCTCTTCCGCCGCCCGGCGGGAGCAGAGCCCCGCTTGGGCGATCAATTTTTGCAGCCGCTCTGCCAAAATGTATCCCTCCGCTCACGTAGTTTCCCGCATCTCATTCAGCAATTCAAACCCCATGGTATAGAGCGTCTCATGATCGGCCCAGTCGTTGCCGTCCTGCAGTGTTACCGCCACCAGCCGGTGTCCGTCCCGCTGCACACAGCTCACCAGTGTGCGCCCGGCGGCACGCGTGTACCCGGTCTTCATGCCGACGCAACCGGGCAGACTGTTCAACAGCCTGTTGTGGTTGCGCATGTCACGCTGCCCGATGACCGCCCGGGAGGTGGAGCAGATCCGCATAAAAAAGGGGTTTTCCGCCGCATAAGCCGCCAAAAGTGCCATGTCCCGGGCGGTAGAACAGTGTCCCTCAGCATCCAGACCGCTGGGATTGGCGAAAGAAGTGCCGGACATCCCCAAGTCCAGAGCCTTCTCGTTCATCAGCTCCGCAAAACGCGCCACGCTGCCGCCGCAGTACTCTGCCAGCGCCAGCGCGGCATCGTTGCCGGAGCATAGCAGCAGGCCATAGAGCAGTTCCTCCACCGTCACCGCTTCACCCGGTACAAGATACATGGAAGAACCCTCCGCCATATGTGCTGCCGTAACGGTGACCGTTTCCTGCAGGTCGCAGCGCTCCAGCACCACCAGCGCCGTCATGATCTTGGTGGTGCTGGCAATACGCATCTGCCGGTCGGGATCCTTTTCCCACAGAATCTCTCCCGTCTCGGCTTCTATCAGAACGCCCGACGTAGCCGACAGGTCGACGGCGTCGGTGCGGCAAGGCCACAGGGTGAACAGGAGCAGAATACACACGATCGATCGTTTCATGGGGCCACCCTCCATCCGGTTGATGGTCCCAGTATATTCCGTCAGTATGTCTCTTTTTCCGCTTTCCGCTTGTCGATAAAATTCTCCACTCGGTCCATGACCTCCGGCACCATGTCGATAACGCGGTCCACGGTGGTTACAGCGGGCATGGCCACCGGCAACACCCGGGTGATACCGTCCCGGATGACCAGAAAAGCCACCGGCTCCACACGTACGCCGGCGGTGCTGGCGCCGCCGAACTTAGGGATCTGCTTGCCATAGTCACCGCCGCCGCAGCCGAAGCCGAAGCTCAGCCGGGACACGGGGATCAGTGTTACGCCGTCCGGGGTGGTGATAGGCTCGCCGATGATGGTGTTGGAGTCCACCATCTCGCGGATCTTGCTCATTGAGGTGTACATCAGGTCCGTCAGGGAATTGCCCTTCTTTTCGTTCATATCCATGGTCATTCTCCTTTATGATGATCTTGATTGTTCGTACTCTCAGGTGCAGAGGCCTTATCTCTGGCCTTTTTGGCTTTTTGAAACACCAAGAACCATTTGACAAGCGGGATACCGAAAGCAAAACCAATAGCAAGGGCATCTCGAATCTGCAGAGAGATACCCACGTCCCCCTCGGCCCGGTTGCGCAGGCTGCCGTAGTCCACATCCAGATGGATACGCGGGTCCGGCATGCGGGTCAGCCGTTCGATCTGGGGCATCAGTGTCCACATGCCAGTGCTGGCCCAGCCGTACATCTCCGCTACCTTGGAGGGATCGTCGCCGCCAAAGGTCACAGAGACCGTCATGGGTTGGATCCGCAGTCGCCGCCGTGTCTTGCGGAGCCCTTTCTTCAGCGATTCGAACAGCGCCGGCACGGCGGAGCGGATATCCTCAAAGGTGAGTCCCAGTCCCTTCTTCTCCTTCTCAGGGATGGGCTCCTTTGTCTTCCCCTTTTTTTCTTTTTTGATTTTTTCCTTTTTAGGCTTTTTGGGCTTGTCCGGTCTTGGCAGAATCTGAATGGTCACAGGGCCAGCCTTGGCACGGATCCAAAGTTCCTCTCCGAAGGAAATATACACGCCTACCCGGATCAGCAGGATCACCAGGATCAACAACAGCAATATGCCCAGTATCCACAGCGCAACCAAACGGCCACCCCCCCTACATTCATATAAAGGATCTGTCACTCCCCTGCCCGCTCCGACAGAGGGATGTCCCCCACCACGGCGCCATCCTCATTCAGCCGCAGCTGACCGTCAGCCTCCAGTCCCGGCATCTCCGGCAACTCGTCTAGAGAGTTCAGGTGGAAAGCCCGCAGGAAGGCCTTGGTGGTGCGGTAGAGCCGGGGCCGGCCCGGAACTTGCAGACGCCCGCACTCCTCAATGAGGTGGCGGTCCAGCAGCAGGCCCACCGTGTAGGAGCTGTCCACCCCACGGATCTGATCTACATAGGCCCTGGTGGTGGGCTGATAATAGGCGATGATGGTCAACACCTCCAGCGCCGGCTGACTGAGCTTGGCAGGCTTGCGAATCTCAAAGGCCTTGCGAATATAATCGGCGTAATCCGGCGCCGAGCACATCTGATATGTGTCCTCCATCCGCAGCAGACGAACACCACGCCGATCGTAGCTGTAGTGGTCTGCCAGCCTCTTCAGGACCAGTTCCGCCGTGGCACGATCCAACTCCAGTGCCACACAGATACGATCGATATGTACCGGCTCGCCGGAGGCAAACAGGATGCCCTCGATGGCCGATTCGATCTCTCTCATTTCCAGATTATCCATATGCGATCTCTCACTCTTTATTCAAAGTTCAGTTCATCTGGCAGCTCACCCTCGCAACTGACAGTACAGTCGGCGGAGGAGCCCACCAGCCGGATGGCCCGGCTGCGGCACAGCTCCAGCACCGCCATGAAGGTGGCTACCAGCTCGCTGCGGCTGCGGCTGCCCTTGAACAGCAGGAGGAAGCGGGTGATGCCGCCCTGTTTCAGCCGCCGGAAGATCTCCCGCGCCTTTCGCTCCACCGGATAGGGCTCCCGGCGGACGATATCGTCGAACACAGAGAGCTGCGGGACCTGCGTCGTGCCCTGCCGGTCCATGACCTCCTGCATGGCCATCACCAACTCTGCCGGCTCCTGATCGTACTCATAGATTCTGCCCCGTTCCATCGGCTCCGGATTTTTGGTGAGGATGTTGCGGCCGAACTCCCCCATGGAACCTATGCGCTCCGTCAGGGCCTTGATTTTCAAGTAGATTTCACCCCGTTGCCGCTCCTCCAGTGACTTGATCAGGGCATCCATCTCACTCTGAGCCTCTTCATCCTCAATGGAAAGAAGCATGCGCGTCTTGATATACATCAGATGGGCTGCCATAGTGACGAACTCGCTGGCCACCTCCAGGTCCATCTGCTGGCGCTGCTCCAGATACTGGAGGTACTGCTCCAGTATCAGTGCGATGGGGATGTCTTGTATTTCGATCTTGTTCTTGCTCAGCAGGAACAGGATCAGATCCAGAGGCCCCTCAAAGTCCTGCAGGGCATCATCGCCCTTGCCCTGCACCACCTTTTCCAGTTTGAAAATGGGATTGTCCAAAATTACACCCCGATCATGTCAGAATCACAGGCCGACGATGCGGCAGAACAGATCGAATACCCAATACCGCGTTGTGGTGAGGAAGCTGCCCCCTACACCCAGCAGTACCAGCGCCATCAACGCCAGCATGCCAATGCGTTCATAGCGCATCAAGATATCGTACTGGCGGTCGGGTAGCACGGCGAACAGCACCTTGGAACCATCCAGCGGCGGGATGGGCAACAGGTTGAAGATGCCTAGGCCGATGGACAGCAGCGCCGTCCGTAGCAGAAAGGTCAACACCTGCGCAGAGCCGGTCATAGACCCCTTCCACAGCAGCTTCGTCAGAAGCAGCAGCACCAGTGCCAGCACCATGTTGGACAGAGGCCCGGCCAACGCCGTCAGAGCCATGCCCTGCTTCGGTTTTTTGAAATAATTTGGGTTTACCGGCACCGGTTTGGCCCAGCCGAACCCAGCCAGCGCCAGCATGGCGAAGCCGAACCAGTCGATGTGGCGCAGCGGATTCAAACTCAACCGATGCTGCTGCTTGGCGGTGGGATCCCCCAGCGCATAGGCGGCCAGACCGTGACACAGCTCGTGGACCGTCAGGCACAGCAACACCGAGAGGAGCCGCAAAACCATATCGCCCAGCGAGGTGAGATCCAGAGCACGGAACAAGTTGGATAGATAGTGCAAAACGATAACTCCTCTACCGATCGTGTGAAGGGTACATGATGGCAATATATAAGATATTATATCAAAGACTGTCCGCAAACACAAGGAAAAATACGCCTCTGCTGCGTGCCTTTTCTGTTACCGCCTTGTTGCCGAAGCTGTAACTGCTCTGTATCTGCTTTGTAACGCAAAAGCCTGACGCACATGCTACAGTAGCATCAGAAAGAAGGCTGTGCCTCATATAACTGCGAGAAAGGAGCACGTCCCATGAAAAATCCCGGAAATCTGATTGCCGCCTTGGTCGGACTTTGCATGGTATTTGCGCTGACATCCTTTTTCCTGCCTGACCGGAGCGGGCTGGCCCTCTCCTACCTGACCATTTCTCTGGCCGTTGTGGTGGGTATTCTTTGCGTCGCCGGTATGGTCCGACTTTTTTTCCGCGGCCAAAGTGAATGAGCAGGCCGCTGTTTTCGCAACTCAATAGGGGGATGACCGAGTGCATCCCCCTCTTTTGTTTTCAGAAAGGAGTTTTATATGAAGCGAATCATTTCCATTTTGTTGAGTCTTTTACTTGTGCTCTCCCTGGCTGCCTGCGGCAGCAGCAACGGTGCTGCCGGGAACAGTGACGGCGGCTACCATGGTGGTGGGGAAGTCGTGGATACGGCGGAGAGCGGCTGGAACGGCTCAGTCGAATCCTCCCGCGCCATTGAAGCAAAGAGCAGCAACACAAAAATGATCTACACCGCCTCCATCGAGTTGGAGACACTGGCATTTGATGACGCCATGACTGATATCAAGGCGCTGGTAGCGGATGTCAACGGCTACTACCAGGATCAGACGGTGGGTGGGTTTTCCTCCGGCTATCGGTATGCCGACCTCACTGTCCGCATCCCGTCAGAGCAGTTTGCCTCCTTCTGTGACCAAGTCGGCAGCATCAGCCACCTGATCCGCCTGAATACCGCACAGGAGAACATTTCCGAGTCCTACTATGATGTGGACTCCCGCCTGAACACCGCTAAGACCAAGCTGGCCCGGCTGCAGGAGCTGCTGGCTCAGGCCGAGAGTATGGAAGACATCATCACTATTGAGAGTGCCATTTCCGACACGGAGCAGATCATCGACTCCCTCTCCGGTACGCTGCGGAACTATGACAATCTGCTGGATTACGCCACTGTTCGCATTTCCCTCAGTGAGGTATACAAGCTCTCCGGCACCCGCGAAGCACCGCTCACTCTGGGGCAGAAAATCGGTAATGCCTTTACCGATGGGCTGGAGAGCATTGGTGATTTCTTCGAGGGTCTGGTCATCTTTCTGGCCTATTCCTGGTTCTGGATCCTGGCCGCTGCGGTGATCGTGGTGCTTGTGATCCGCGGATTGCGGCGTAAACGAGGACGCAGGAAGTCGTTCTCCGGTTTTGGAAAATCGAAGCAGCCGAGTCAGGAGGACTCTCCGGTGGAAGATAAACAATAGCTTCAGGACAACAAAGAGGCGAGCGGATTTGACCGCTCGCCTCTTTCATTTTTATGTCTCGCCTGCCGCAATCACTTGCCCATGTTCATCTGGGCGGCGACCTCAGCGGCAAAGTCCTCCTGCTTCTTTTCGATGCCCTCGCCGGTCATGAAGCGCACAGCCTTGACGAACCTCACACTGCCACCCAGCTTCTTGGCTGCGTCGGCGATATACTGCTCCACACTGCCGGTGAAGATGTCGCCGCGGACGAACTCCTGCTGCAGCAGGCAATTCTCCTCGTAGAACTTGTTCATCTTGCCCATGACGATTTTTTCCTTGACTTGCTGGGGCTTGCTGGCCATCTTGGGGTCGCTGTCCATCAGAGCCAGGGCCACCTTCTTCTCCTCAGCCAGCACGTCCTCACTAACGTCAGCCTTGTCCCAGAAGCGGGGATTCAGTGCGGCGATCTGCATGGCGACGTTCTTACCGATCTCGGTGGCGTCAACGCCGCCCTCCACGGCCAGATTGACCATGACGCCGATCTTGCCGCCGGCATGGACATAACCCACGCTGGTGTTGTCGTTGTAGCGGACAAAGCGGCGGATCTGCAGATTCTCGCCGATGGACATGACCTTCTCGGGCAGGGTCTCCGACACGGTCAGTTCGGAGCTGGGATACTTGCTGTTCAGCAGGGCTTCCACATCGGCGGGATCATTGTCGATCACAGCCTTGGCGATATCCTTAACGAACGCCACAAACAGGTCGCTCTTGGCGCAAAAATCGGTCTCGCAGTTGACCTCGACAACGGCGCCCACGCCGTTCTCCACCAGCACGTAGGCCATGCCCTCAGCCGCGATACGGCCAGCTTTCTTGGCAGCCTTAGCGAGGCCCTTTTCCCGCAGGAACTCCACAGCCTTGTCCATGTCACCGTCGGTCTCGGTCAGCGCCTTCTTGCAGTCCATCATGCCCACGCCGGTCATCTCGCGCAGGGTCTTCACATCAGCAGCGGTAAAAGCCATTATAATAGATCCTCCTGTAAAATAGTTTCATGGAAAAGGGGCAGGGACACATCCCTGCCCCGTTGCTTACGCGGTCGTTCGGCCGATCACTCGGCGTCAGCGGTCTCCGGAGCAGCCTCTTCGGTCTGCTCGCCCTGACGACCCTCGAGCATGGCGTTGGCCATCACAGAGGAGATCAGACGGATGGCGCGGATAGCGTCATCGTTGCCAGGGATCGGATAGTCGATCTCGTCGGGATCACAGTTGGTGTCGGCAATAGCCACCACAGGAATGCCCAGACGGTGTGCCTCGGCGATAGCGTTGCGCTCCTTGCGAGTATCCACAATGAACAGCGCGCCGGGCAGCTTCTTCATCTCCTTCACGCCGCCCAGATACTTCTCCAGTTTCTCGATCTCGGCCAGATGCTTGATGACTTCCTTCTTGGGCAGCATGTCGAAGGTGCCGTCCGTCTGCATGGCCTTAAGCTGATTCAGTCGGTCGATGCGGGTACGCATGGTCTTGAAGTTGGTCATCATGCCGCCCAGCCAGCGGGCGTTGACATAGAACATGTTGCAGCGCAGGGCCTCCTCGCGGATGGCCTCCTGAGCCTGCTTTTTGGTACCCACGAACAGCAGGGACTGGCCGGACTCGGACAGCTGGCGCACAAAGTTATAGGCCTCCTCCAGCTTTTTCACGGTCTTCTGCAGGTCGATGATATAGATGCCGTTGCGCTCCGTATAGATATAGGGAGCCATCTTGGGGTTCCAGCGGCGGGTCTGATGACCGAAGTGCACACCGGCCTCCAGCAGAGACTTCATGGATACGACGTTTTGATTTGCCATGTTGTTTCATTTCTCCTTTGATGTTTAGTTTGTACCTCCAGCCTCTTCATCCTCCCGGCCAACCGATGTCCGGCACCGACCGAAAGTCCGAGGCTGTGCGGAATGCTGAAATATAATACCACAAGTCATCTGTGAATGCAAGGACTTTTTTGTGTTTTCCAGTGAAATTTTGCCTGTTTCAGCCACTTTATCCGTATCTTCTGCCCCGCTTTGGGCCCTGAGTGCCGTCCCGCCGCTGGAATGGCTTGTCAATCAGGATGATATCGTCGCCGAACCGCTGGACGCACTCCCATGGAACGTAAAAATCTTCGCCCCGCCCAAAGAGTCCGAAGAAGCGGCAGGGTCCGTAGACGATCAGGGCCTTTACCTCTCCTTCCGGGATCCTGATCTCCAAATCCCCCACATAGCCCAGCCGGCAGCCGTCACAGACGTTGATGACCTCCTTGCGCCGCAGGATAGAAAACCGATTCACCATATGCTCCACCTCGGGAAAACACTATGCACAGCACGGAATGTCCTATGACGACAGGAGATAAAAGCGCTGCCGCAAAGTTCTGCAGCAGCGCTTCTGCATATCAATCCCGGCGGATCCAGTAGATCACGTAGCATTCCGCCATATCACCTCGGTAGAGGAAGATATTCTCCCCCATCTCGATGTGCCGGCCAAAGAGCAGATCCGGGATAAAGAGCCGCGCCGTGGTACGGCGTTCCCCTTTCAGCGTCAAGCCCTCTGCAGTAGGATGCTCATGGAGCTCTGTGGCGGCCTCTTCCAGACCGGGCAGCCGCAGTTGGCTCTCCAGCCGGTGCAGGTCCTTTTCAGCGTTGATATAGATAAGATTATCCTCATCTGTGAACCAGTTGATGTTCATGGTGTCCTCCTCTCAACGGTTCTTCTTCGCCAACTCTGCCAACTCCGGGTAGCGGCTGATGATGTAGGAATAGCTGCCGCGCCCGTGGGGTACCAGGCAGTTGCTGCAGTCCTTGATGCCGCTGTCCAGGTAGACGAAGTTGCCGCCGCATTTGCTGCCCAATGTATAGAGCGGGCAATAGCAGAACAGGCAGTTAAAATCCTCCGGGTGGTCCGTCTTGTGGCAGGGGAAGAACTCACAGGCTGTATGCTGTACAAAGGAGTAGGCGCACTCCTCCGGCTTCTTGTTTCTCACATCTTTTTTCATATGGGCCCCTCCTTCTCGCTCGTTCCAGTTCCTGTATATCACCTGTCTCCCGTCAATGTCCAGGACATAGCCGCATCCCGGCTCCGGCTGCCAGTCATAGCGGCTCCGCCCCTCCGACGGAAACAGCTCCGCCATAATGATTGCAATGGTGCCGCCATGGGTCACGATCGCCGCATCCCGGCCGTCGGATATCATCTTGTCAAAGGCATCCAGTACCCGACACTGCATCTGCCGGCCGCTCTCGCCGCCTGGCGGCACGTTCTCTTCATTGTCGCCGGAAAGCCAGGCCTGATAGGCGGGATCATCCCGCAGCTCCACGTAGCCGCGCATCTCAAATATGCCAAAATCGATTTCCCGAAACGCCGGCACCGTTTCCCGCGGTACATCGCCCCACAGAATCGTCATCGTCTCGTCACAGCGGCGCAGGCCGCTGGTAATGAATCGTTCCACCTGCGGCCTGGCACAGGATATCTGCCGCAGGCGGGCCGCTCCCCGTTCCGACAAGGGCAGATCTGTGCTGCCGCAGTACAGGTGTTTTTCGTTGGCCTCGGTCATGCCGTGGCGCACCAGATAGATCCTCATTTCAGCCGCTGCTCCAATCCGCAGAACACACGGCTTACGCGCTCTGCCCGGGCAGACAGATATTGACAAAGCCGCCCTGTCTCGTTCCGCCAGAGCCGCAGCCGTGCTTCCATGGGCACCACGCCGCAGGAGATATCCTGACAGATCAGGATGCTGTCGCGCCAATCGCTCATATTTCTTTCAAAGTACGCCACGGGGTCGATTCCCTCCTGCACGCAGGCCAGTGTGAATTCCTCCAGTCGATCGATGCACCGGCAGGAAAAGTCTATCTCACTACCAGCGCAGGTACAGATATCTGCCTCCGACAGATCATATGCGGTTTTCGCATAGTCCCGCTTGCCCTGCCAGGCGCCGCCGATGATCAATACCATATCCCACACTCCTTACAGCAGCGCAAAGGCTGCCGCACCGCACAGCTCTGCAACAGTCAGTGCGTAGCCGGCGATATCGCCGTTCATGCCCCCCAGATTCCGATGGGCCCGCAGCAGCGCCAGGCCGTAACCCGCCGACTCGATCAGCAGGGCGAAGGCGCCTTTGCCGCAGTACACAAACCCCAGCGCGATCGCCGCGGCCAGCATCACCAACAGCACCGCAGCATGACGGCGGTCGATCTTTTGGGCGGCGTACTGGCTGGTAGACATGGGCGGCAGTAGCGTTACTGACAGGGCGCTGCAGCAACGGCTGACAACAGGGATAAAAAGCAGCAGGCGGATGTCGCCGCCGGACACCGAAAAAACGCTGTAACCTGACAGCAGCAGCAGCGCGCAGCCGATGGCCGCAAAGGAACCCACATGTGGATCCTTCAGGATCTCCCGCCGCCGCTCCGGCGCGGCACAGGAGCGCACCGCATCCACCACGTCCATGAAACCATCCAGATGGATCGCACCGGTAAGCCCATAGGGACAGGCACACAACAACAGCGCTGCAATCGGAACCGGCAGGGACAACTGCGCGACTAGCCAGGCCGCCGCATACCAGATGGCGCCGATTTCCAGCCCCACCACGGGCAGGAACAGCAGCATCAGCGGACGGGCTTTTTCCTCCCACACATGCCCGGGACAGGGGATGGTGCAAAACATGGTCTGACACATAGCAAAGGCCTGCGCATACCGCTTCATGTCGGCAACTCCCCCTTGTGTATAATCTGACAGCCGGCTGCTAGCTCCACCACTGTGTCGCAGACCTGAGCCAGTTCCCGGTCTATATAGGCCAGACCCCGTCTGTACAGCTCCGTCACCTCGTCATAACGGGCAGCGTCGGAGTAGATACCGTCGCTGACGATGACCGCGTGCTTCACCGCGGCGGCAAACCGGACCAACTCTGCGGCACATCGCTCCCCCGCCGTCCCATCCACGGCTCCGTTGTCGGTGAACATCTCGTTCATCAGCAGCGCCGTTGTGCTGTCCAGCAGGAACGTCGCCTCCGGCTCTGCTCCCTCCAGACAGGAAAGGATGTTTTTTCCGCACTCGATGCTTTCAAAGCCGAGTCCCTCGCGGTCCTCCACATGCCGCCGGATCCGCTCCCGGTCCTCCCCGTCCACGGGGATCATTGTAGCCACATAGTAACGGCGGCCGCCTGAGGCAAGGCGCACGACCAGATCCTGGGCCAGAGCGGATTTCCCGTTTTTGGCGCCGCCGGAGAGCAGAATCGTCATGTTCTGCCCTCCACTGTGAACCGGTCGCCCTGACGGATCTCCTCCAGATAGCCGTCATCGATACCCGCTTGGTCAAAGGTCGCCATGTCATTGATGACGACGCAGGCCGCCTCCAGCACGGCAAAGGCCAGCGGGCAACCGCTGCCCTCCCCCAGCCGCATGCCCAGCAGCAGGATGGGCTGCAAGCCCATGGCATCCATGGCCATGCGGTATCCGATCTCAAAGGAGGCGTGGCTAGGTACCAGAAACGCACGAACGCGCGGATACAGCCGCACGGCGCACAGGGCGGCTACGGCGGAGATAAAACCGTCGATCACCGCCGGGCGTCGACTGGCAGCCGCCCCCAGAAATGCACCGCACATGGCGGCAATGTCGAAGCCGCCCACCTTACTCAGCACATCCATCACATCCGTCCCATCAGGCCGATTGATGGCAATGGCCTGCCGGATGGCCGCCTTTTTCCGCTGAAAGCTTTCGTCGGTAAGCCCACCGCCGCGCCCGGTGACGGTATCTGCATCCACGCCCAGCAGTACTGCCAGTACCGCTGAGGAGGTGGTGGTATTACCGATGCCCATCTCTCCTACGCCCAGCACGTCGGCCTCGGTCTGCCGGGCCAGGTCGTATCCGGTCCGCAGGGCCTGCAGGGCCTGCGACCGGGTCATGGCCGGCCCAGCGGTCATATCCGCGGTCCCATAGGCGATCTTTCTGTTTAGCACAGCGTTGTCGACGATGTCGGCGTTGACGCCCACATCGCACACAGTGATGCGGCAGCCGAACTGCCTGGCCAGCACCGCCGCACCGGTCTTGCCACGTGTCAGGTTGACAGTCTGCTGCAGCGTCACCGATTGAGGTGCACTGGATATGCCCTGTGCCACCACGCCGTTGTCCGCAGCAAAGACCAACAGATGCTTGCGCTCTATGTAGTTGTCGATCCGCCCGGTAATGCCCGCCAGCTGAATGGAGAGTTCCTCCAGCCGACCCAGGCTGCCAGGCGGTTTGGCCAACTGCGCCTGCCGCCGGCGGGCCGCCTCCATAGCTGTCTCGTCCGGCTGCGGTATCTCCCGCAACAGCGACTCCAGTTCCCGTTCCATCGTACCCTCTTATCTCACCGCAGTAATATCACTCTGACAAGTATTCATACTTTACAGTATATTGTTCCCAGTAGATATGGCGTCCGCCAACTTGTGGATAACTCTGCGGCGCTCACCGATATTTCTGTCCCCATTATACGGGATATGCCGCAAAAGTCAAGTTCTGTCTCCCACTCCGGTACCAGGTCGAAACGGCGCTCTTTTCGCCCCGCCGTATAAGCTGTGTTTTCTCCGGAAATACTGATCTCGTCACATAAGGAGGGATCGTATGCGGGGCAGGGTGGAAATCTGCGGCATCGACACATCGAAGCTGCAGGTGCTGAAGAACGATGAGATGGCGGAACTGCTGCGGCGCAGCCATGATGGCGACGAGACGGCACGGGAGGAGTTGATCTGCGGCAATCTGCGGCTGGTCCTCTCGGTGATCCAGCGGTTTTTGGGCCGCGGTGCCAACGCCGACGATCTCTTTCAGGTAGGCTGTATCGGCCTTATGAAGGCCATTGACAACTTTGATGTGAATCAACCGGTGCGCTTTTCCACCTACGGTGTGCCCATGATCATAGGCGAAATCCGCCGTTATCTGCGGGACAACAGCTCCATTCGAGTCAGCCGCAGCATGCGGGACACCGCCTACCGGGTGCTGCAGGCGCGCGAAAAGCTGGTAGCCCAACAGCAGCGGGAGCCCACCGCAGAAGAGATCGCCCGCTACCTGAATATTCCCCGGGAGGATGTAGTCATGGCCATGGATGCGGTGGTGGATCCTGTCTCGCTCTACGAGCCTATCTATTCAGACGGCAGCGACGCAATGTGCGTGATGGATCAGTTGGATGACCGGATCAACACGGACGAGACCTGGATCGAACAAATCGCTCTGAAAGATGCCATCCGTCGGTTGAGCCCGCGGGAGCGGCGCATCCTCGCCATGCGTTTCCACCAGGGCATGACGCAGATGGAGGTCTCCTCGCGCATCGGCATCTCCCAGGCCCAGGTGAGCCGTTTGGAAAAGAGCGCCATCTGCAGCATCAAGCAGGCCCTCTGACCTGAACACCGCTTCATCAGCGCCGGCATTCTGCCGTCCATACAGGAAACAGGCAGCCGTTTGGCCGCCTGTTTCCTGTATGGCTTACTCCTCCCAGGGAGGGTTTTGCTGCGGTGAGATGGCCGCGGAGATGTTGCTGTAACTGACATGGTTGGTGCGATAGGAGTAGGACTCCCCCGCTGCGTCGGTATACTGCACGAATACCCCTTCACTGCGTCCTTTGCCTGTGAATGTCTGTGGCCAGAGCTGCAGCGTGGCACCGTTGCCGTAATCCAGCAGGACGCCCTTCTCCGCCGGTACATCGTTGCTGTGGGTACCGCGGCCGGATACCATCAGCTTGTTGTAAACAGCGTAGGCGTTCTCCACCGTGAGCCGCAACGCCGTTCCGTCTGCCAGTTCGCAGCGGAGGCAGTCTGCCTCTGTGGCATACACCGTGTCTTCCGATAGCTGACCGATGTAACGCATAAAGCGCCGGTGGGCATAGAGTGGGTGAATGATGATGGCCGCCAGCACTGACAGCCCTGCCACAGCAGCAACAATGATGATCCACAGTGCCGGGCGGCGGCGCTCATGCGCTCCAGCCTTCTGCACCTTTTCGTACATATCGCTCATGACAGCTTCCCCCTTTCAACCCAGCCGGCAGCCTCCGGCGGCAAATAGGACTCAATATTCCTGGCTGACAGCAGATCTGTATCATAGGAGTATCTCTTCCCGGTGTGGTCCACATAGGAGATAAACAGACCGTTTACCATCTCCTTCGAGTAGGCATCCCTGACCTGCCTGTTCCAGATCTGCAGCGTCGAGCCGTCTCCGAAGTCTATGAAGAGCTCTTCCGTATCCGGCAGCTCTTTTTGCTCCTTTCCACTTCCCTTACTGGTCAGCAGTGAATAGATGTGCGACATGTTGTCCGGCTCCAGCCGGACGGTCTCCCCCTCCACGGTCAGCAGCGCACCGCCGCGCTGCCGGGAATACAGAACGCTGTCGGCCATCTCCTGTACGAAGTTGTGAAACTCATATTGTCCTCTGCACGCGAGGTACAGGGGAAATGCAATCAGGATCAGAAGCATGACGCCCAGCAGGATACAGCCCGCCAACTGCACATCACGCCGGGGCGTGTGGGATGTTTTCACCTTCTCGTACATTTCCTCACCTCCCGCCGATGGATCGTTGTCATCCTATCATGCTCCGCCAACTGTGTCAAGCAACCTCCGGTTGCATACGGTCATCTGCCGGACGGTTTTGTCAACGTGCTGTTTACATCTCTGCATCAAGAAGTCCCCCGAACGGTACGGTTCGGGGGACTTGTTTACTTCTTGAAGCTGTCTTTCAGCAATACGCTGCGATTGAATACCAAGTGATTGGCGGTGCAGTCGCGGTTATCCAGGCAGAAGTAGCCGTTGCGCATGAACTGGAATGTAGGCGCATTGACACCGGTGCGGTTCTCCGCCCGGTCGAAGGCCTCCGCCACAGCTGCCATGGCCCGCTCCACCTTGCAGCCGGTGAGCACAGTCAGGCTGTCCGGGTTCAGCACGGACAGGAACCCGCCGGGTGCCGCATCGGGGTTGGCATCGCTGAACAGATTCTCATAGAGCCGCACCTCAGCATCCAGACAGTTGGCTGCATCCACCCAGTGAATGGTGGCGCCCTTCACCTTGCGTCCGTCGGCCGGGTTTCCGCCCCGGGACTCGGGATCGTACTCGCACAACACCTCCGTCACGCGGCCGGCTGCGTCCTTGACGCAGCCGGTGCAGCGCACCAGGTAGGCACCCTTCAGCCGGACCTCGTTGCCGGGATACAATCGCTTGTACTTGGGGATGGGCTCCTCCAGAAAATCCTCCTCCTCGATCCACAGGTGGCGGCTGAAGGTGATGTCGTGTGTGCCCTGTGCCGGATCGGTGGGATTGTTCTCCACGGAAAAGGCCTCGTTCTGCCCCTCCGGGTAGTTGGTGACCGTCAGCTTCACCGGGTGCAGCACCGCCATCGTGCGCTCGGCAGTCAGATTCAGGTCCTCCCGCAGGCAGTACTCCAAGAAACCATACTCGATGGTGGTGGGTGCTTTGGCCACGCCGATGCGCTCACAGAAATTGCGGATAGAGGCGGCTGTGTAGCCGCGGCGGCGCAGGCCGCACAGCGTAGGCATACGGGGATCGTCCCAACCGGAGACATAGTGCTCCTCCACCAGTTGGCGCAGCTTCCGCTTGGACATCACCGTGTGGTCGATTCCCAAGCGGGCAAACTCAATCTGACGGGGCTTGTGGTATGGGATGGAAACGTTGCTGACCACCCAGTCGTACAGAGGCCGGTGGTCCTCATACTCCAGCGAACACAGGGAGTGCGTGATGCCCTCCAGCGCATCCTGGATGGGGTGGGCAAAGTCGTACATGGGGAAAATGCACCACTTGGTACCTTGGCGGTGGTGGTTGATATAGCGAATGCGATAGATAACGGGGTCGCGCATATTGAAGTTACCGCTGGCCAGGTCTATTTTGGCGCGGAGCGTCATTTTCCCCTCTCCCACTTTCCCGTTCTTCATCATCTCGAACAGCCGCAGATTCTCCTCCACAGGCCGGTCACGGTATGGTGATGTGGCAGGCACACCGATATCGCCGCGGTTGGCGCGAAACTCCTCCGGCGTCAGCTCACAGATGTAGGCCAAACCTTTTTTGATGAGCTCGACAGCGTACTCGTAATCTTTTTCGAAGTAGTCGGAACCATAATAGAAGCGGTCTCCCCAGTCAAAGCCCAGCCAATGGATGTCCTGCTGGATAGCATCCACATATTCTGTGTCCTCCTTGGCGGGATTTGTGTCGTCCATCCGCAGGTTGCACAGGCCGTCATACTTCTCGGCGGTACCGAAATCGATGCACAGCGCCTTGCAGTGGCCAATGTGCAGATATCCGTTGGGCTCCGGCGGAAAACGGGTGTGAACGGTGAGTCCCTGGAACTGACCGCCCTCTGCGATGTCCTCGTCGATAAAGTTGTGGATGAAGTTTTTGCCCTCCTCCTCGAGGGACGGGGTCTTCACTTCCTCGGCCATTCTCTCACGCTCCTCATCAATGAGATTTCATATGTTGCACAATGTGCTCATTATAGCCGCAGACGCGGCAAATTGCAAGGGCATCTCCCCTACTTTTTCCGCCGGTGCCGTCAGGAGATGGCCTCCCACTCCTCTCTTGTCAGCAGCAGGTTCATGGCCTCCAGCATGGCATTAGATGTCAGATGGGCCGGCAAATTCAGTTTTTGCAGGAAAGCTTTTCGCCGCCGGACGCTACCCGGTCCGATGAGCCCTTTTTCCAGCAGTTCCGCCTTGGTGATGGCGGCGGACGGATGGGAGTTTCCCCCGAAAAAGGTGGCACCGGCCCGGCGCAGGGACTCCAGCAGCACCTCCGGGGGCATGCCCTCCACGCCCAGCTTTCCCTCTTTACCAGGGCGCCGCTTACGGCGCTCCTTCCCATCCATGTCCGGGATATAGGCCTGCTTGATCTGTTCGGCGGGCAAGACCCCTTTGAGATAATTACGGATCACAAAACCGGCCCCATCGCTGTCCGTCAGCAGGATCAGACCCCGCTGGGATGCCAGACGCCGAAAGAAATCCAGCCTCTCGTCATTGTTGAAGACGCCGAAGCCCCCTGTAGTGACGATAGAGGCGTCCACCACCTGAGCCAGGGCATTTTTATCGTAGCGGCCCTCCACCACGATGACCTCTCGCACACTCGGTTTCATCTGTTCTCTGTCAACTCCATCAAAAACAGCTTCAGCTCCGCCTCGCTGTCCATATTCCGCTCGCTCTTCATCCGCCGGTCCAGCGTCTGGCACCGCTGCACTGCGTCGCGGCACCAGTCGTGATCCACCTGGCGGGCAGCCTGCAGCAACAGCTTGGCGGGATAATCGGAGCTCATGCCCCAGAGCTGCTTGAGCCAAAAGCGGTCCTTCCCGCCGTCCAGCGCCATGCGGGCGGTATAGATCCGCCGCAGCTCCTTCCCCACCGCCGCCAGGATGGCGATAGGCTCTGTCTGCATCCGCAGCAGTTCGCCGAGCACCTGTGCGGCCTCGTCATATCTGCCGGCTGTGATGCGGTTCGTCATATCGAAGATTCGCGCATCCAGCACCGGGTCCGCCACGGCGTTGATGTCATCGACGGTGACACTCTTTCCCTTGGCATAGGCGCCGATCTTCTCGATTTCCGGCACCAGTTCCGTCATCAGCGTGCCGCAGGTAAAGAGCAGGTGATCCGCCGCGGCGTCATCGATGTCGTGCCCCAGGGCAGCAAAGCGGCGCTGCAGCCACCGCAGCAGCTGCTGCCGTTCCTGCTGCCGGAACTCCACCTCCACGGCGCAGCTGTCCAGCGCCGCACAAAGCTTTTTCATCTTCCCGTCCCGTTTATAGAGGATCAGATCGTAGACGAACACCAGCGTGCAGTAGTCTGGAAAATCCGCCAACAGATCGATCAACTGGTTTCGGCTCGCTTCGTCCAGCTTAAACAGATCCAGATCTGTGACGGTGACCAGCGTATGTTCCGCCATCATGGGCATCGCCTCTGCGGCCTCTGTCAGCTCCTGGATGGTCAAGCCCTTGCCGTTGAGACGGTGGTAGTTGAACTCCTCAAAACCGGCTGGCACCAGCAGCTTCTGCAGCTCCTCCAGGTAGTAGCGGCGCAGATACGCTTCCTCGCCGTAAAACAGATAGATGCGGTCTACATCGCCGCTTTTCAGCGCAGCGCGCAGCCGGTCTATGCCGTCCCTGCCGGCGCTTGTTCTTGCTGCCATCACTTCTTCCCTCCATACACCGTGACCAGAATGTCCCCCTGCTCATCTGTGCGGCAGACCTCCGCTCCGGCGGCCCAGAGGCGCCGGATAGTCTCCTCTGCGGGGTGGCCATAGCTGTTGTCACCCACGCTGATGATAGCAGTCTCCGGCCGTACCTCTTCCAAAAATTCCCGGGCAGAACTGTATTTGGAGCCGTGGTGGCTCACTACCAGCACCTCCACATCCGGCAACTCATATGCATCGATCAGCCGTTTTTCCGTAGAGCCCGCCATGTCGCCGGTGATCAACAGGTCGAAGTCTCCGGCGCTGCACAGGATCGTCAACCCCTGCTCGTTCATGTCGCCTTCCCCGATGGGCGGATAAACTGTCAACTCCGCCTCGCCCACAGCCATTGCCGACGGATCGCAGATGTATACCAATTCGATGCCGTAGCGTTCAGCCAACCCCACCAACCGGTCACGCACACCGAATTCATCTTCTATATCGGGCAGCCACAGCTGCTCCACCGGCACCCGGGCCAGCAGCTCGTACATGCCGTTGGTGTGGTCGGCGTGGTAATGGGTCAGCACCACGGCTTTCAGACGGTGGTATCCGATGCTGCCCAGCAGATCGGCGGCCCGGCCGCCAGCTTGGATATAGCTGTTGCTGCTGCCGCAGTCCACCATCACGGCCTCGCTGCCGGAGTAGAGCAGCACGCATTCCCCCTGCCCCACATCCACGGCGACGGCATCCATGGTGCCATAGCGGAATTCGCGTCTGTTTACACCGATGCACACCAGCAGCATCGCCGCCACCAGAAGCCCGGCCAGCACATAGCGGCGCCTTCTGCCTTTGGTAAGCCAGCAGAAGCCCAAAAGCACATAGGCGTAGAGCAGCCACCAGGCCAGATAGCGATTGGAGAAATACAACGCATGGTACGGCAGCCGCATCAGCCACCGGGCGATCAGCAGCACGTAGTGGACCATCAGCCAGCTGAGCCAGCCAACGAATTGCGCCGCGGGCAGCCACACGAAACCCAGCAGCACCGTCAGAAGGCCTGCCATAAAATTCCATCCGGCCACCGGTACCGCCAGCAGATTGCTCACCGGCGAGATCAGCGTGAAGATGTTGAAATAAAATGCCGTCAGCGGCACCGTAAACACCAGCGCCGCCAGAGAAGCGGAGACGTTGGCGGATACCAGTGCCACCGCATAGCGGAGTTTGCGCCGCTTGCCGCGGTAAAAGCCCGTGAAAAACTGATACAGCCGCCTCGCCAGCAGGATCAGGCCAAGTGTGGCCGCAAAGCTCAATTGCAGGCTGATGCCGCCGGCGGCGTAGGGGTTAGCCAGTAGCAGGATCAGCAGCGCCGCAGACAAAGCCGTAAGGGGATCGCTCTCCCGCCGGAGCAGAGGCGCAGCCAGCAGGAAGATCTGCATGATGCAGGCCCGCACCACAGAGGGCGACAGGCCCACCATAACCATGTAAAAGAGCAGCACCAGGCTTGTCACAATACAATAGGTCCGCCGCCGGTGTGGCGGTATCAGGAGCCCCAGCAGCGTCACCAGAAAGGCACAGTGCAGGCCGGATACCGCGAACAGGTGGGCCAGTCCTGCCTCGGACATGGCGGCGCTGTCCTCCTCCGCGATATGGCTGCGGTCGCCCGTCAGCTCCGCCAGCACGAAGGCTGCCGTAACAGGGTCGTCCCAAATTTGGCTGATCCGCTCCTTCACAGCCCGGGCAGCCCGCTGGGGCAGGAACCATACGCTGTTTTCCAGCGCGCTCTCTGCCGTCAGTTCACCCCGTCCGTAGAGCAGCACAAACACGCCCCGGGCGGTAAAGGTGGTGATACTGGTCTCCCGGATGCGGGCGGCGTCCTGCCAGCGGGCTGTTCCGCTGATTCGCTGGCCCGGCCGCAGGTCCATGACCTCTTCCTCGCCGTAATAGACGGCCTTGACCCCTGTCCGCAGCCACACCGTGACCTTGCCGCCGTAATCCGTGGCGATGGGATCATCCGCCACCACGCCGGAAAAGGCCTGCGCCTCCTCGCCGCAGCGATTGACGAACGGGCGGCACACCAACGTGTCGTAGACGCGGAAATAGAGCAGTCCCGCCGCCGCCGCGCAGAGGATCAGCAGTACACGCTTTCCATATGGCAGCTTCTTTCGCAGCAGCAGCGCGGCGACCGCCAGTACCACCAGCACCAGTGCTGTCCAGAACTGCCATCCGTCCCAAGGCAGCAGCACCGAGACAAAGACAGTGGCGGCAAAGGAAAGAGCCAGTGTTGCCAATGTGCGCACTGTCTCTCACCTCCCGCCTGTACTTCGCCCATATTATAGCAAATATCGCCCCCGGCGGCAAGGGTGATCTGCTGTTGGAAGCGACTCGGATGATACGTGAACCGTAGAAGCTGCCCTTGTCGGTCGCTGCTCCAACCGACAGGCTCTTTTTTCTCTGCTCAAAACGACCCATATAGCTTATGCATCGTTGTGAATTTGGCCTTCCATGCCTCGTCCGCTCTCCGTAGGTAAACGGCGGCGTTTCTTGACATTTTTGCAGTACTGTGGTGTAATGAAGAAAACACTGTTGCCATCTCGTCAATGGCACTGAAAGGGATCGATATGAAGCTTGTGATCTCGGATCTGAAGAAATCCTTTGACAAAACGGAGGTGCTGCGGGGCGCCTCCTTCACCTTTGAGCAGGGACGCATCTACGGTCTGCTGGGCCGTAACGGCGCCGGCAAGACCACGCTGTTCAACTGTCTCAACGAGGATCTGCGTACCGACGGGGGCTCCTTTTCGCTGGAAGACGACGCCGGACAGCGACGCCCCCTCACCTGCGACGACATCGGCTATGTGCTCTCCACCCCGGTGGTGCCGGAATTCCTGACAGCCCGGGAGTTCATCAAATTCTTTCTGGACATCAACCGCGGCAGGATCGCTTTTCCCAAAGAGCCGGACGTATATCTGGACTATATGCAGATCGACGAGTCCGACCGGGGAAAGCTGCTGAAAGACTTTTCCCACGGCATGAAAAACAAGATGCAGCTGCTGGTGAACTTTATTGCCGATCCGCCGGTCCTGCTGCTGGATGAGCCGCTGACCTCGCTGGATGTGGTCATGGCGGACGAGATGAAGAACCTGCTGCGCCGGCGGAAAGAGGGCCATATCACCATCCTCTCCACCCATATCATGGAGCTGGCGCTGGATCTGTGCGACGAGATCGTGATCCTGCACGGCGGCATGTTGGCACCCGTGGTGCGGGATCAGCTGGCCGATGAGCAGTACAAGGACCGCATTATCGCCGCGCTGAAGGAGGAACGTCATGCTTGACGCCTTCGTCACCTCCTCCCGCCTGCGGATCACCTACCGACTCAACGGTATCCTGTACTGGCTCAAACGCCTGCCGCTCCTCCGCAGGCTGCTGCCTGCCAATGTATATGACATCGGCTGGCTGAAAACTTTTGCGCTTATTCTGGCGGTTTTCTCGGAGGTTGCCGGTATCTTCCTGGGGAAGATCTTCTATACGGCGCTGCTGATCTTTGCCCCTGCAGCGCTGCTGTTCACCGGCCGCGGCACAGCACCCGCCAGCGCATTTCTGCATATCTTCGCCGTGTTGTCTCTGCTGGGCGCTTTGATTAACAATCCTCTGTTTGAAAACGATGCCAACGCCTATTACGCCATCTTTCTCATGCGGATGGATGCCCGCCGCTACGCCCTGTCCAACTACGTCTATTATCTCATCAAAACGGCAACGGGCTTTATCGTTTCCCTGGCGTTGGCCCGGCTGGTGGGCAGACACCTCGTGCCGGAGGCGTCTGTTTCCCTATGGTGGATCCTGCTGCTGCCCCTGATGACAGTCACCTTTAAGATCATCGTCTCCGCCCTCAATCTGTCGGTTTTCCGCAGGAGCGGCCACATTCTACAGGGGCGATTTCCATGGCTGACGCTGTCCCTCACCTTGGTTCTGCTGCTGGTGGCCTACGCCTTCCCCTTTCTCCGGCTGACGATCTCGCCGGCCGCGCTGGCCATTCTGTGCGCCGCCGCGATGTGCGCCGCTCTTCCGGCAGTGTGTTCTCTCCGCCACAGCCGCGACTACCGCCGTATTTATCAGGCCAACCCCTACACAGAACTCACCCACGACACGATCCAGCAGTCTGTGCAGGAGGGGTACCAGAAGAAGCTGGTGCTGGATACCGGAGAGGTCAGCCGTAAAAGCGGCTGTGCCTACCTCAATGAGCTGTTCGTTAAGCGCCACCGCAAGATGCTGACGCGCTCGGCAAAGCGCCTTGCTATGGTCCTGACCGCTGCGGCCGTCGCTGCGATGGGTGCCTGTGCCTTTTTGCCATCGTTTGCAGAAAGCGTAAACTCCCATATGATGCGTGCGCTGCCGACCTGTCTTTTCGCAATGTACATGGTCAACCGGGGCGCCACAGTGACGGAGCTCATGTTTTACAACTGTGACCACAGTCTGCTGGCCTATCGCTTTTATCGCCAGCCGAAGGTCATTCTGGATCTGTTCCGTGAGCGGCTGAAAACAGTGGTGCGGATCAATCTGCTGCCGTCCTCCGTCATTGCCGCGGCGCTGCCACTGCTCCTGCTTGTCAGCGGCGGCACGGCGCAGCCGCTGGATTATGCGGTGCTTCCGGTGTCCATCCTGGCCATGTCGGTGTTCTTCTCCGTGCACTATCTGGTACTATACTATCTGCTCCAGCCCTATACGGCAGGCCTGGAGCGGAAAAGTCCCCTCTACTCTCTGCTCTCCGCCGCCACCTATCTGGTGTGCTACGCGGGGATGAGGATTCCGCTGGAGAGTTCCATGGTACTCTTTGGCGCCATTCTCATCGCTTTCTGTATGGTCTATATCGCTGTGGCGCTGCTGCTGGCCTACAAGCTGGCGCCGAAAACCTTCAAGCTGCGACAGTAGAAAACGAACCCGAATAAAACGGGATGGCCTGCTCGCTCAGAGCAGGCCATCCTTTATGCGCAGCTTTATTCCGTCAGCAGGCCGTCCTGCAGATACAGAAGGCGGTCAGCCCGCCCCCCCAGCGACGGGTCATGGGTCACGATGACCACGCAGTAACCATCTTCGTGGGCCAGGGCCGAGAGGATCTGAAAGATCTTGTCGCTGTTGGCGGTGTCCAGGTTGCCGGTGGGCTCGTCTGCCAGCAGCACCTTCGTGCCCATGCCCAGCGCTCGGGCGATTGACACACGCTGCTGCTCTCCGCCGGAGAGCATAGCCGGAAAGCGATCCAGCGCCGTCTCCGGCAGCCCCACTCGGCCGATCAGTGCCGCCGCACGGTCCCGGGCCGCCGCCGGGCGCATGCCCTGCAGTTCCATGGGGTACATGACGTTCTCCGCCACCGTCAAAAGCGGGAACAGGCGGAAATCCTGGTAGATCACCGCCACCTTTTCCCGGCGGTAGCGCTCCAGATCCATCTCGTCGGTGGAGACGCCCTCACACAGCACCTGTCCCGCCGTGGGCACGTCCATGCCCGCCATCAGTGACAGCAGCGTGGTTTTGCCGCTGCCAGAGGTGCCCATCACCGCTGTGACAGCCCCCGACTCAAAGCTGCAGGAGATACCGCGGATCGCCTCCACCTGCTGGTACGGGGACCGATAGACATATTTCACATCACGCAGTTCAAACACACTCATGACACTACTCCTTATCTGTCAATAGCGCAATCAGGTTCACATGGCTGATCAGCCGGACCGATACGGCGCAGCCAATCAGGTAGCACAGCAGATATGCCGCCGGAGCCACCCACTGCAGCGTACCGCCGGCAAAGCACCACACCAGCGCCACGCATCCCAGCAAACAGCCCGCCAGACACAGCAGCGCCTGCTCCCAAAAGAAGGAGAAAAACAGCCTGCCCCGGCCCACGCCCAGGCCACGCATCAGGGCGAATTCCCGCTTACGGCCGTTGACCATCAGCCACGAGATGATAAAGCCCAGCAGTGTCACCACCAGGAAGATCATGCTCAGCATCACGCGGCCCATGGAGATAGAACGGTTCAGGTTTTCTGTCGTCTTGATGAAGGAGGCATCCCGCAGCACCAGCGCTGTGCGGCTTGCCCCTATATGTCCCGGCCAGCCGAAGCCAGCCCGGGAAAGCGCATCGCGGGTGGCCTCCAGATGTACCGCCGAGGACAAGGTGAAGCGGCAGGTGGAAAAAGTCGCCGAATCAGCCTGATAGGCCCGGTAATTCTCCTCACTGGGGCCCATGCTCCACAGGAAGGCACGTGCATCACCGGGGATCGCCTCCTTTGTATAGAGGAGATCCGTTGGGAACGATGCGGCCAGCGGCACATAGATATGGGCGCGGCTGCCCATCTGGCGGTAACTGCCCACGATCCGCAGTGTAACAGGCAGCACTGCGCTGCCCTGCGGCAGCTTGCAGATGGTCGTGCAATGGAGCGCACCGCCTAAAGCAAGATCGTGCTCTGCAAGGAAAGTGTCCCCCATCACAGCGGGATAGAATTCCGGCTGCTGCTGCACACCGCTGAAGACAGCCAGCATCGAGGGGTAGTTCTCGTCGGACAGGCAAGATTCATTCCACCCATCCAACCAAGTAATGAATGGATCTGTAAAGTAAAACTCCTTTGCGCCTTTCAATCCATTCACCGATACGATATCCGGTTGGTGGAGGATCCAATCCTCCCGCCGTTCCTGGGCAAAGGATCCGTCTCCGAAGGCGGGCATCTCCTCGTCCAGCCAGTAAGGTTGACGGACGGAGACATGCATCTCGGACACATCCTCCAGCGCCAGAAGCTGTCGGGCCGTGGAGACAGAGACGACCAGCCCGGAGAAATATCGGCCATTGGTGCTGGTGACCTGACCTTCCAGCGTCGTGTCCCGCAGAACATGATCCCGCTCTGTCTCCCATGTCTGATACACACCGCTCAGGAGGAGAATCATTGCCGTCAGCACACAGGATACAGCCGGCACCACCACCGAACGGGGACCGCCCCGTCGAATGGAGAGCAGCGCAAAGCGCAGGCTTCCACGGCCCACCAGACTGGTACGGCCATGGGGTACCCGCACGCGGCTCTTGCCGCGCCGCAGCGTTCCGCCTCGATATGCCATCGCCAAAAAGACGGCACACAGTACCATTGCCAGCAGAATAATGGCAACCACTGTCAGCAGGATTGGCCATAGCGGCGGCTTTACCGTCAAGTCAACCTGCTTCACAGCGCTCAACAGCATCTCGCTGTAGCGCAGCCGCTGGCCGCTGCTGCTCTCCGCCCGGGCCTGTATAGTCCTGAAAACGGTCGGCAGGCCCAAGGACCCCAGTACACCACCCAGCACGGCAGCGCCGCCGGAAATCACCAGCGCCCCGGAGAGCAGCCACAGGGCGATCTTCCTCTGCGGCGTGCCCAGGGAGACCAGGATCCGTACCGTCTCGTTCTGGCGCCCCACGAACAGGAACGCAAACAATACCAGCACGGCCATTGTACCCACAGCACTGATCAGCAGCACGTGAGAGGCAGTGCTCTGCATGGTCTGGAACGGCTCCACCGCGTCAGCATAGCCCTGATCCAACAGCGTCAGGCGCACATTTTCCGGCATGTGCTGCTCCAGCGCCACTATGGCATCGCCAGCTGCTGCATTTTCTAGGGAGATCACTCCCAGTTGATAGCCGAACAACGGCGCGTCCTCCGCCGGACCCTGGCGCCAGATGTACCCCAAACACCCCTCATAGGTGTTGGTGCGGCCTGCCACCGTCAACACCTCTTCACGATCTGTCAGTGCAATGTCATAGCGGCTGGACTCCGAGGAGGCAAAGGACGTGACGCGGATGGTGTCTCCTACTGCAAGGCCCATGCTCTCAGCTATGTCGCCGCTGACCACACACTCTCCGCTCCCCTTCGGCAGCCGGCCGGACTGGAGATAGACCAATCCCTGGTGGAACTCCCACACATCGCCCACATCGCCGCAGGTCACGGTATGCACGTAGTTGTTGATGATGCGATATCGTTCGGCATAGTCGCAGAAGACCCGGGGGATCTCCTTTTCTGCGCTGTATACGGCCCAGGGCTGCTCACCCGAACCGGAAAAAGCGCTCACCTCCAGCGTACGCATGCCGTTTCCGATACCTTGCTCATCGCCATTGACGAAGCAGCCGTGAATCACATATCTGCCGTTCTTCTCCAGTTCAAGCGGCAGGTCCCCCGGCAGGATATTGATAACCACACCGTTCTTCTCCTCATAGGCGTAGATGGTCTGGTCCGTGATACCTGTGTAGTAGAGCACCCGGCCTGTTTCGACCTCCTCATAGTTGCGCATGTCATAGGGATCAAAGAACGGGTCGTCCGTATCTGCACCCGGCCGCAGCCGCAGTTCCTTTTCCGGTATGGGAGAGATGTGGGATACCTGGACAATGGCATAGTCCCGGTATGGCATATCAATGCCGATCCTGCGGTAGCCCTCCACGGCGGACAGCGTGTGGCTGTCCCTGTACCAGGCCTTGACACCCCCCACAGCCTTGACTGCGTCGTCATCGATCGCTGAGGCCGCCGCCCGGGCGTAGTTGTCGGGCTCGTCGCCGTTCGGGTACTCCGCACCCAGATATTCCACCAGCGCGATGGAGCGATAGGCCCCCTCGCAGGCAGTCAGCGTGCTGCCACAGTAGAGATACACCCCCAGCGAGAGGATCATCACCAGCGCCAGAAAGAGAATGAGTCCCGCAAAGAGCGCCGTCCTCCCCCTCGCCCGCAGATTCGATTGTACACCGTTCCGGATGAACATATCGTTGCCTCGGCTTTCCAGGTTCTTGACCGTGTCTCTATCGCACAAATCATTTGCGGTCAAATCTTGACAAGAAAAGTATACTGCGATAATTCTTGTATGTCAAATAATACTTATCGATTTTCAATAATATTGAGAACACCCTCCGCCGTGATTGGCGGAGGGTGTTCTCTCATTTCAGCTTGTCGTTGCACTTTTGCAGAAAGCGCTCGTTGGAGATGATGGCCCGGACATGGGTCCCCTCTCCGATGGGGCCGCACTCGTCGCAGGCGGTGACGCGGAAAGTCACCAGTTTACCGCTGGCGGAGATCTCCGTCACCTCCGCCGTGGCCCGGACGCGCATGCCCACCGGTGTGGGTGCCGTGTGGCTGGAGGAGATTTCCACGCCTACGCTGCCTTTTCCCTCCGGCAGTTCCGGCTGGATGCACAGCAGTGCGGCATTCTCCATCAGCGCCAGCATATAGGGCGTGCCGAACACCGGCAGCGCGCCGGAGCCGAGGGACTCCGCCGTCATGTCCTGCGTGACGGTATTCTCCACCGCATAGCTCATTCCAATCTCGATCATGCGCGCCTCCTCAGATACCCAGCTGGTTCCAGAGGTCATTGTAGAGCATCAGCGTCTCCTGGGGCAGGTTTTTATAGATCTCACAACGCTCCAGAACCTCCGGGGGCGCAGCCATGATCTCATACAACTCCGGATCCAGTTCCTCCTCATACAGCTCCTGGTAGTAGTCGGGATACTGCTCCAGCGCCTCGGCGTTGGGCGAAGCGTACCAGATGAAGTCCATGTTGGCCAGGTTGGCCTCCGTGGAGGCGATGAAGTTGATCCACTCCTCAGCCTCACGCTTGTGCTGCGCGTTCTTCAGCACGCACATGGCGTCCACGAACCAGTTGCTGCCCTCGTCGGGGACGACAAAGGCCAGATCCTCGTTGTTGTCCAGCATGGTCAGGTAGTCGCCGGCGTAGTACATGGCGATGGCAGCGTTGCCGCCTTCCATCTTCTGGAACACCTGGTCCATGACAAAGGCCTGATATACACCGGCGTCCTTGGCGTCCTTCAGCCGCTGGAAGGCGGCGCGTAGCTCTGCCTCGTCAGTGGTATTGATGCTGTAACCCAGATCCAGCAGCGCCGCAGCCAGCGCGTCGCGGGAATTGTTGATCATCAGCACCTGGCCGGCATATTTGGGATCGAACATGGCGTCCCAACTGGTGATTTCCTCGTCCACCATGGCGGTGTTGTAGATGATCCCCAGCGTGCCCCAGGTGTAGGGCACGGTGTACTTGTTCTCCGGGTCGTAGTTGAGGTTCTTATAGGTGTCGTCGATCAGATCAAAGTTAGGGATGTTCTCGTAGTCCAGTTCTGCCAGCATATCCTCTTCAATGAGGCGGGCAACCATATAATCCGACGGAACGATCACATCGAAGTCGGCACCGCCCATCTCTATGAGGGAATAAAGCGCCTCGTTGCTCTCCACCGTCTGATAGTTGACGGCGATGCCGGTAGTCTCCTCGAACTCAGTGATCAGCTCCTCGTCGATATACTCGCCCCAAGAGCAGACATTCACTACGGGACGGGCGTTGGCCGCCCGGCCGGTAACGATCAGCGTGGCGATCAGCGCGCAGGCCAGCATGCCGGCTGCGACGCGGCGCAGCATAACGGTGGTACGGCTTGGTTCCTTCGGCAGAGAGCGCTGACGCCTGTCGCCTTTCTCCACACGGCGCTCCATGCTGGCCTCGCGGATGTTGATAATGGCCAGCAGGATCAGCACCGTGACGAACAGCAGCGTAGACACCGCGTTGATCTGGGGGCTGACGCGCTTCTTAGTCATGCCGTAAATGGTCATTGCCAGTGTGGAGGTGCTGGAGCCGGCGGTGAAATAGCTGATGATGAAGTCATCCACGGACATGGTGAACGCCGTCAATGCGCCGGACACGACGCCGGGTTTGATCTCCGGAATGACCACCCTCCAGAAGGCCTGCATCCAAGTGCAGCCCAGATCCTGAGCGGCATCGATCAGGTTGCGGTCCATCTGCCGCAGCTTGGGTCCCACCGCCAGAATCACATAGGGGATGTTGAAGCAGACATGGGCGATCAGCATCGTGCCGAAGCCCAGGCTCAGTTTGGTGGGCAGCGTCACCGCGCTCTGGATGGAGTTGATCCAGCCTGCAAAGGCGCCCCAACCATTGAAGAACACCACGAACAGCAGGCACAGGCTGACGCCGGTGACGATATCGGCGTTCATCATGGGGATGTTGTTGACGGCCATCAGGGCATCGCGGCGCTTGCGGCGCATGCTGTAAAAGCCGATGGCGGCAAAGGTGCCGGCGATGGTGGCGATCACCGTGGCCAACAGGGACACCAGCAGCGTGGTGTAGACACTGCTCATAATGAGCCGGTTGTGGAGCAGCTCCTCGTACCAGTGGAGGGAGAAACCTTTCCACACGGAGCTGGACACGCCGGAGTTGAAGGAGAAAATAATCAGGATAAAGATCGGGGCGTACAGGAACAGGAATACCAGCCCCATCAGCAGGCGATTGCCGAAGCTGTTGCTATTCTGCCGCTTCATAGCATCACCGCCTGTTCTTCCCCTTCGCCGAAGCGGTTCATGAGGAGCATGCACACCACCACGATGACCATCATCACCAGCGAGATGGCCGCGCCCAGCTGCGGGTTATAGGCCCCGCCCAGGAACTGCCGCTCGATCAGGTCGCCCAGCAGCAGTTCGGTGCCGCCGCCCAGCATCTGAGAGATGGCGAATGTGGACACCGACGGCACGAACACCATGGTGATACCGGACAGCACGCCCGGCAGGCTCAGCGGCAGGATCACCTTACGGAACACGGTGGCGGAGTTGGCACCCAGATCCCTGGCAGCCTCCAGCAGTGAGCCATCCAGCTTGATGATGACGGAATAGATGGGAAGGATCATAAAGGGCAGGTAGTTGTACACCATGCCCAGCACCACGGCGCCTTGGGTATTCATCATGGGAAAGAATGTCAGGTCGCTGCCGGTGATACTGTTGTAAAGCGAGATGAGCCCGATCTTCTGAAACAGCTGGTTCAAAAGGCCGTTGTTCTCCAGAATCGTCATCCAGCTGTAGGTGCGCAGCAGGAAGTTCATCCACATGGGCAGCATGATCAATACCATGGCAGTCCGCTGGAAGCTCTTCCCCTCCTTGCTCATGAAATAGGAGACGGGATAGCCGATCAGCAGGCAAATGGCCGTGGCCAGCAGCGCCAGCTCAAACGAGCGGAGAAAGACCTCGGTATAGCCGCCCATTTTGACGAAATTGTCCAGCGTAAAGCCGCCGTTCTGGGAGGTGAAGGCGTAGATCACCATGATGACGATGGGCGCCACCACGAAGATCGCCATCCACACCACGTAGGGCACGGCGAACCGGGAGAGCTTATTCTTCATCCCCGCTCTCCTCCTCTTCCAGCGCGCTGGCATCTGCCAACTCCTCATACTCCTCGGAATAGGAGGAGTAGTCGCCGAACATACCGGAGTATTCGCTCTTCTTCATGATGTGGAAGCCGTCTGGGTCGATCTTCACCCCCACCTGCGCCCCCTCCGGGGAGTGGTCGGTGGTCTGGACCAGCCACTTGAAGCCGCCCAGATCCACGATAATATCATACTGCATACCCTTGAAGGTCACGTTGGTCACGGTGCCCACCAGCTGTCCCTGATCCACCGGTACAATATCAATGTCCTCCGGGCGGATAACCACATCCACCGGCTCATTGGGGGCGAATCCACCGTCCACACAGGCGAATTCCCGGCGATACATGCGTACCACGCCGTCCCGAACCATGGTGCCGTTGAGGATGTTGGATTCACCGATAAAGTCCGCCACGAAGGCGTTCTTGGGCTCATTGTAGATATCCTCCGGCGTGCCGATCTGCTGGATGCGGCCCTTGTCCATCACCACCACGGTGTCGGACATGGTCAGGGCCTCCTCCTGATCGTGAGTGACATATATAAACGTGATGCCCATCTGCTGCTGGATACGCTTCAGTTCGATCTGCATATCCTTGCGCAGCCGCAGATCCAGTGCGCCCAGCGGCTCGTCCAGCAACAGCACCTTGGGCCGGTTCACCAGCGCACGGGCGATGGCCACGCGCTGCTGCTGACCGCCGGAGAGCTGATCTACGCGACGGCGCTCAAAGCCCTTCAGGCTGACCACCTCCAGCATCTCCATAACCCGCTCCTCCAGCTCCTGGGCGGGCACCTTGGCAATGCGAAGGCCGAAAGCGACGTTTTCAAACACATCCAAATGGGGAAACAGCGCGTATTTCTGGAACACCGTGTTGATCTGCCGCTTATGAGGCGGGACATCATTAATCCTCACACCGTCAAAGGTGACGTCTCCCGACGTGGGCGTCGTGAAACCGCCAATGATCCTCAGCGTTGTGGTCTTTCCACATCCGCTGGGGCCCAGTAGTGTGAGGAATTCAGAATCGTTGATATAGAGATTGATGTTATCGAGAACCAGCTCGTCGTCAAACGCCATGCACAGGTCATGCAGGCGAATCAACTCTTTGGACATGTATCCTCCCCCGTTCATAGTGAAATGTGCCGTCTCTCTTCGCAAAACGGCGGCCCGGAGCAAGGCCGCCATTTTCCGCTGAAATTTGGCAGAATCAATATATATAAAATGCGGTGAAATGTCAATGGCTGCGGCGAAAAAAAAGCGCAGATCCGCGAAAAAAGCAGCGGTGATCCGCGCCGGAAAAGCGCATCTCACCGCTGAGGGCCCCAAAGAAATTATTTTCCGAAATATTTATCCCGGAACGGGACGTCTTCCACCGCGAAGCTCCGCCCCTTCAGATAGTTCAAAAGCCCCGCATCCGTGGAAAAGTCAAACGTCAGCCGGTAGGCATACAGCGCCTGCCTCGTCTCGCCGCAGCGCCTGTTCACGTCGCCCCGGCCGTATTTGCCGTCACCCAGCAGCGGGCAGCCTATGTCGGCAAAGGAGGCTCGGATCTGGTGTGTCCGCCCCGTCTCCAGCGTCACCTCCACCAAACTCAACTCGCCACGGCTCTCCAGCGTTTCATAGTGCGTCACCGCTGTCCTGCCGCCCGGTACGGGTTTGTGATAGACCTGTACCGTCTTTTTTGTTTCGTCTTTCAGCAAAATGCACTCGATCCGGCCCGCCGGCGGCTTTGGACGGCCCACGGTGATGCAGAGATAGCGCTTCTCGATCTCCCGGTCCCGGATCTTTTCGTTGATGATCCTCAGTGTCTCGGCGTTTTTGGCGGCGATCACCAGTCCGCCGGTGTTGCGGTCGATGCGGTTGCACAGAGCCGGCGTAAAGGCGTTCTCCCATTTGGGATTCCACTCCCGCTTCTGATAGAGGTAAGCCTGAACATGGTTGATGAGGGTGTTGACCTTCTCTGTCTCGTCAGCATGCACCACCAATCCCGCCCGCTTGTCCAGCAGCAGGAGATTCTCGTCCTCGTAGACAATGGTAAGGTTTGGTCTGAACAACGTCAGAAACAGATTGTCCTCCCGGGGCTGATCAAAGAACTCGTCGTTGATATAGAGCTGCAGCACATCTCCCTCCTGCAGCCGCCGGTCCCGGGCCGCGCGGGCACCATTGCACTTGATGCGCTTGAGCCGTATATACTTCTGCAGCAGCGCTGCGGGCAGCAGCGGCAGCGATTTGGCCACAAACCGGTCCAGCCGCTGTCCCGCGTCGTTCTTCCCCACTGTCAGTTCCCGCACGCTCATTCCCCCTCGCATCCTTGTCCATATTCTACCTGCTTTTTGAAAAAAGTCAAAATATTTGTGAGAAAATGTTTGACAAGCGTTTTTCCATCCACTATAATATCAGTCGTGTCATTGCGAGGTGTGCTATGCGTCTGAACGTGAACAAGCTGCTTCATACGCCCGGCGCCCGGCGGGATTTCCAGTTTGACATGGATCTGTCCGACTTGGAGTTCGGCGGGAGCCGCCCTGTTTCCCGCCCGGTCCGCGTGAGCGGTCAGGTGAAAAACGAGGCGGGCGTACTGCTGTGTGAGCTGCAGGCGAACACCACGCTACACGCCGTGTGTGACCGGTGTCTGGAGGAGTTCGACGCCCCAAAATCCGCTCCCTACTCGTGCGTTCTGGCCGAGGAGAAGCAGTTGGAGGACAGCGACGACATCATCCTGCTGGAGCACGACGAGGTGGATCTGGCTGATCTGGCCCGCACGGCGTTCATCCTCAGCATGGACACGAAAATCCTCTGCTCGCCTAACTGCAAGGGCCTGTGCAGCGGCTGCGGTGCCAATCTCAACCGCGAGCCCTGCCGGTGCAAAAAGCAGGTCGACCCCCGGTTGGCCGCGCTGGCCCAGCTGTTGGAGCGCGACGAGTAAACGATCCGGAACCCCATAAATTACTGCTCCGGCAGTTAAGACCAAGGAGGTGTCAACATGGCAGTCCCTAAGGGAAAAGTATCCAAACAAAGACGCAACAAGAGGCGCAGCTCCGTGTGGAAGCTGGCGACTCCCGGTCTGGTGGCATGCCCCAAGTGCGGTGCGCTGCATCTGCCCCACAGAATGTGCCCGGAGTGCGGTACCTATAACGGCCGTGAGGTCAAGACCATCAAGTCCGTGGCCGCAGGCAAGTAAACGATCCGTGTGTCCTTGTTAGGAGGGAAGATTCTTCTTCCCTCCTTTACTTTTTTCGCGAATTTTCGAACCTAAGAGTATTGATATTGCGATAACTATTGACATTATTGATGTTATATTGTAGAATATCATTGTAAATACGGCTATATCTGAACCTGATTTGTGCGATCTTGAGGGAAAGGGGTGTTTTGCATGAAAAAAAGCTTGCTATTTCATGCTGCTGATCGTTGTACTGCTGTCAACAAACGTAAGTGCCGCCGCCTTGGATCTACAGACTGCTGCAGAGCCGGATATTATGACAGTGGACACTTCCTCCAAAGAAACGATCAGTAAAGAGGAAGCGTTACAGTATGCAAAGTATGTTCCGGGGGTCGAGGGGAACACCTTTGAAAGCGTCTTTGTACGCGGTGTGACCGCCGCCGACATCCTCTCCTATTGTACACTGACCAGTTCAAGAACGATCGCTCAATTTCAATGCGCCGATTATCAAGCCTCTTTTCCAGAGGCATTTCTTCCCGCGCACAGCAAGCTGAAGAGTGTTTCTTCGCTGAACGATATTATATATATTTACTATGTGATCGCGGACGGGTATGAGGTCATATCTTCACACAGCTCTCTCGGCCTGCATGACATCTGTATATACGAATCTGATACGGACACTGCCATTGAAATTACAGGCAGCTCACAGATTCTATACCGCAACTTCCGATATGGCTGTTACGACATAGCTCGCGATCTGTAGACGTGGCGTTGAATGGTTTTGCAGTGCATATACTCCGGAAGGATTCTTTTTGCACAGAAGCTCGTTATTTCATCGCTATACGAAACACCCGTATGAGCTGAATTCGATCAACATTACCGCCTATTATAAGGAGGTGCGGATGGATTGCCCTTATTGTGGCCAGAAAATGCTGCCCGGTCTTCTCTATGGGCGGCGGGATTACGGATTCCTGTGGTTGCCCAAAGATGCAAAGCCCCCTCTTCTCGCTATCTCTGAGCGAGGGCTGAAGAAACGCAGGGGACGGACCTTTGGTGAACAGCCCGGAGTTCAATGTGCCCAATTATCACTTTACATCTGCGATCTCTGCAAAAAAGGAGTTGTGGACTTCACTGACTGACTGCCATATCTACGATGCCCCCACCTTCTGTCAAAACGGATGAGTGCCGCAACAGGGCCAGGTATTGTACCTGGTCCTGTTTTTTGCACAGACGACTCAGACTGTCCAGGCCCTTGCAAATCGTTTCTGTTTCGGCTATAATAAAGTGATTTTGTGTCGTCATTTTGTCGCGTGAGGTTAGAGCCGTTATGAGCACCGTCATCACATCCGTGGACCCCCGCAGTCCCGCCGAAAAAGCCCATATCGTGCCCGGTGAGAAGCTGCTGTCCATCAACGGCCACCGGATCCTCGACGTGCTGGACTACCGCTTCTACGGCTACGACCCTGTCACCCGGCTGGAGCTGCAGCGCCCTGACGGGACGACACACGCCGTTCAGATCCGAAAGGCAGAGGGCAGGGATCTGGGGCTGAACTTTGAAACATATCTGATGGACCGGGCCCACTCCTGCGCCAACAACTGCATCTTCTGCTTTGTGGACCAGATGCCGAAGGGGCTGCGGAAGAGCCTGTACTTCAAGGATGACGACGCGCGCTTGTCCTTCCTGATGGGCAACTACATCACCCTGACCAATCTCCCTCCCCGGGAGATTCAGCGGATCATCGACCTGCGCATCTCCCCCATCAATGTGTCGGTCCACACCACAGACCCGACGCTGCGGGCGATGATGCTGGGCAACCCGCGGGCCGGGGATTCCGTCGCCGTCATGCGCCGTCTGGCGGACAGCGGCATCCGAATGAACTGCCAGATCGTGGCCTGTCCCGGCATAAACGACGGGCCACAGCTGCAGCGGACCATGGAGGATCTGGCGGCCATGTACCCGGGCGTGGGCAGCGTGGCCATCGTCCCCGTGGGGTTGACCAAATACCGGGACGGTCTCTACCCGCTGAAAGCGTACAACGCCTCCTCCGCCGCCGCGGTCATCGATATGGTGGAGGTCTTTGGAGCGCGGTGCCGAGAGCGGCTGGGCTCCTCTCTGTTCTGGTGTTCCGACGAGTTCTATCTCCTGGCCGGCCGTCAGTTGCCCGACGAGGATTACTACGAGAGCTACAGCCAATTGGAAAACGGTGTGGGCATGCTGCGGCTGCTGGAGAGCGAGTTCCATGCGGCACTCCGCATGGCGGAGCCGGAGCGTCCTCCCACTCCTTTTACCATCGCCACCGGCCTGGACGCTGCACCCATGATCGAATCGCTGGTGCGGGATGCCGCGGAGAAATGCCCCGCACTGCAGGGACAGGTCATCCCCGTGGTGAACCATTTCTTCGGGGAGCAGATCGTGGTATCCGGACTGGTCACCGGCCAAGATCTCATTGCCGCGCTGCAGGGGCACAAGCTGGGCCAGCGGCTGCTGCTGCCGGACAATATGCTCCGCTATCACGAAAACGTCTTTTTGGACGATGTGACCATCCGGGAGTTGGAGCAGGCCCTTGGCGTGCCCGTCACATTCGTGCCGCAGGATGGCTTTGCCCTCTGCGATGCCATCTTCGGTCTGGACGGGCAGCAGCTCCGTTCCGCTCCGACGGAGAACACCGAAGAATACTACCGCTACAATCCCTCTCATTGATCGAAAGGAAGTGAGTTTCCGATGCCCAGACCTGTTGTCGCCATCGTGGGCCGGCCCAATGTGGGCAAGTCCATGCTGTTCAATAAGCTGATCGGCCAGCGCCTCTCTATCGTGGAGGACACCCCCGGCGTCACCCGGGACCGCATCTACGGCGAATGTGAATGGGTAGGCCGCAAGTTCACACTGGTGGATACCGGCGGCATCGAGCCCGGCACCGACAGTCAGATCCTGGCCTTCATGCGCGAGCAGGCACAGATCGCCATCGACAACGCCACAGTCATAATCTTCGTGGTGGATATCCGCAGCGGCATGACCGCCTCTGACCAGGAGGTGGCCGGCATGCTGCAGCGTTCCGGCAAGCCCATCGTGCTGGCGGTGAACAAAATGGACTCCACCGGCGCGCTGGACCCCGATTTCTATGAGTTCTACAATTTGGGGTTGGGGGACCCTGTGGCCGTCTCTGCGGTCCACGGGCACGGCACCGGCGATCTGCTGGATGAGTGCATCAAATACTTCCCGCCGCAGGATGCTGAGGAGGACGACTCCGACGTGATCCAAGTGGCCATCATCGGCCGGCCCAATGTGGGCAAGTCCAGCCTGACCAACAAGATCCTGGGCCAGCAGCGCGTCATCGTAAGCGACGTGGCGGGCACCACCCGCGACGCCATCGACAGCTACTTTGAAAACGCTCAGGGCAAGTACAACTTCATTGACACGGCCGGGATGCGAAAAAAGTCCAAGGTGGACGACAACATTGAGAAGTACAGTGTTCTTCGGGCCACCATGGCCATCGAGCGCAGTGACGTGTGCCTGATCATGATCGACGCCCAGGATGGCGTCACCGAGCAGGACACCAAGGTGGCGGGTCTGGCCCATGAGGCCGGCAAAGCCTGCATCATCGTGGTCAACAAATGGGACCTGGTCGAAAAGGACGACAAGACCATGGATCGCATGCGCCAGGATATCCGCCGGGATCTCAGCTACATGACCTATGCCCCCATCCTGTTCATCTCCGCCGCCACGGGCCAGCGGGTCTCCCGGCTCTTTGAACTCATCAACTACGTCAACGACCAGGCCTCCATGCGCATCACCACAGGCATGCTCAACTCCGTGCTGGCCGACGCCCAGACCCGGGTGCAACCGCCTACAGACAAGGGCCGCCGGCTCAAGATCTACTACATGACCCAGGTGGGCGTCAAACCGCCCCACTTTGTGGTGTTCTGCAACGACAAGAAGCTCTTCCACTTCTCCTATCAACGCTATCTGGAAAACCAGATCCGCGGTGTCTTCGGGCTGGAGGGTACCCCCGTCACGCTGACGATTCGGCAAAAAGGCGAGGAGGACGGCTGATGTTTTTCTTCTTTGTAGCAGCTGTGGTGCTGCTGGTCTCCTATTTTCTGGGCTGTATCAACGGCTCGGTGATGACATCCCACTTCGTCATCAAAGACGATGTGCGCAAACACGGCAGCGGCAACGCCGGGCTGACCAACTTCTACCGCACTTACGGCGCCAAGTATGCCCTGCTGGTGATTGCCTGCGATATGGGTAAAACTGTCGTCGCCGCGCTGATTGGTGGATTTATGTTCGATCACCTCTTCGGTGACTGGCTGCTGGGCATCCTCATCGCCGGGATCGGCTGTGAACTGGGGCACATTTTTCCTGTGTTCTTCGGCTTCAAGGGCGGCAAGGGGATTCTGTCCGGTGGCGTGCTGGTGCTGTTCATGGACTGGCGCATCGCGATGGTGGCCTGGGGGCTGTTCATTCTCCTGTGGTTGCTGAGCCGTTACGTCTCCCTGGGCTCCATCTCCGGCGCAGGCAGCATACCTGTCACCGCCTGCCTGGTATTCGGCTTTCTCTGGCGCTATCTGATCCCCTGCATCATTCTGGCAGCGCTGGTGATCTACTGCCACCGGGACAACATCCGCCGTCTCCTGCGAGGCACAGAAAGCAAATTCAAGTGGCACGTCAACCCCATTTGTGAAGAGCCCCTCCCTTCTGTAAATCAACAAGAAAAAAGCGAGGATACTCCATGAACAAAACGAACCCGGTGCGGCAGGTGGTTTTTCCCCTGCTGGCAGCCCTGATCTGGGGCACCGCCTTTGTGGCACAGGACATGTGCGCCGACGTGATCGACGCCTTTACCTTCAATGCAGTCCGCTTCTACATTGCTGTGTTGGTGCTGCTGGTCATCATCTGGCTTTTCGGCCGTCTTGGTCCGGAAAAGCCGCCGCGCAGCACAGCTGAACGGCAGACGGACCGGCGGCAGCTACTGATCGGTGGCTTTTGCTGCGGCACGGCGCTGGCGGTAGCCTCCAACTTTCAGCAGGCCGGTATCGGCGCCGGAACTGACGCCGGCAAGGCCGGCTTTATCACGGCGCTCTATATCGTGCTGGTGCCCGTACTAGGTCTGTTTCTGAAGAAAAAAGTCTCTCTGCCCGTCTGGATCAGCGTGGTATTGGCGGTGGCAGGGCTCTATCTTCTGTGCATCACCGGAGAGCTGAAGCTGGCTGCCGGCGACCTGTTGATCCTGCTGTGCGCCTTCTTCTTTTCCGTCCATATTCTGGTCATTGACCACTTCACCGCCACGGTGCCCGGTCTGCAGCTCTCCTGCGCCCAGTTTCTGGTGGCAGCCCTGTGGTCTACCGCCGGAGCGCTGTTCTTCGACCACATCGATGGTGCCGCCATCCTCTCTTGTTCTCTTCCTCTTTTGTATGTGGGCATCTTCTCCTGCGGTGTAGCCTACACGCTGCAGATTCTGTCCCAGAAGGGCTCCAACCCCACGGTGGTCACCATCCTGTTGAGCATGGAATCCGTGTTTGCCGTCATTTCCGGCGCCATAATCCTCCACCAGCACATGACCGGACGGGAATACCTGGGCTGTGCACTGATGCTGATTGCCGTACTGCTGGCGCAGATCCCCTTCCCCCTGTCAAAAAAGACCGTTTAACCGTTTAGATGAAAAGACCGCCTGCGGATGGCAGGCGGTCTTCTTACGTTACCTCACAGCCTGGTATAGAGCGTAAAGCGATTCTTACGGAAATCTAGCAGTCCCTCCCGCCTCATCTTTCCAAGCTCCTTGGACAGGGCGCTGCGCTCCACATGCAGGTAGTCCGCCAGCTGCTGGCGGTCAAAGGGGATCTCAAGCCGGGCCGAGCCCTGCACAGCCATCTGCCCGGCCAGATAGGCCGTCACCCGTTCCCGGATCGTTTTGGTAGAGGTAAGGAACATCTGCTGAGAAAGCATCACGTTCTTTCGGGCGGCGATAGTCAGCAGATTCCGGCACAGCACAGTATGACATGACCCGCCGCCGGCAAAAATCTGCGACACGCGGAGAAAGAGGATCTCACAGTCCGTGTTGGCCACCACGCTGACCAGCAGCGGTTCGTCCGGCAGGCAGGCGTATGCCTCGGCAAACACGCCGCCGGCCTCTACAATGTTTAGGATGCTACGGCCTCCCCACGCGTCGTTGTTCTCGACCTGTACGCTGCCGTCGAGGACAATCCCTACCTCGCTTACCGTGTCGCCGGCTCGGCAGATCACCTCCCGTTTTTCGAAGAGGCCGATCCTCGCAGCGCCCTGGTGCAGCATCTCCCGCACATTCTCTTCGCTGCAGCCGCGGAGCAGCGGGGTCTTGATCATCTCCTGAAAATCGATCATTTTTTCTCCTTTTCGTGGTTAAAACAACGTACTTGCGCCTGTACAGCCAGTATAATACAGACAAAGCCACGATGCAAGTGAAAGGAGAAACCACCTATGAAACGCAAAATCATCCATATCGGCCGGGACAGGTGCAACGGCTGCGGTGCCTGCGCCAACGCCTGTCATGAGGGAGCCATCGAGATGGTGGACGGTAAGGCACAGTTGACCCGCGAGAACTACTGCGACGGTCTGGGTGACTGTCTGCCGGCTTGCCCCACCGGCGCCATCACATTTGAGGAGCGGGAAGCTCCTGCCTATGACGAGACCGCCGTACTGGCAGCCAAACAGGCTAAAATGCGCGCCCAGGGCACCGTCATCCCCCCGGTCGGTGGCTGTTCCGGATCCCGTATGCGCCAGATGGGGCCTGAAGCCGTCCTGACCGCCACGGCGGCCGCACCGGTTTCCCAACTGCGGCAGTGGCCCTGCCAGATCAAGCTGGTGCCCACCACCGCCCTTTATTTTGATGGTGCAAAGCTGTTGATCGCAGCGGACTGCACCGCTTACGCCTATGCCGGCTTCCATCAGGATTTCATTCGCGGCAAGGTCACGCTGGTGGGCTGCCCCAAGCTGGACAGCGTGGACTACAGCAAAAAGCTCACCGAGATCCTGCGCGGCAATGACATCCAGAGTGTCGCCATCGTCCGCATGGAGGTGCCCTGCTGCGGTGGGCTGGAGGTGGCCTCCAAAAAGGCCCTGCAGCAAAGCGGCAAATTCATCCCCTGTCAGGTGGTCACCATCTCCATCGACGGCAAAATCCTGGATTGAATCACAACAGGAGGGATCACCATGAAATTCATCGTCAACTCCCGATGCGTGGGCTGCGGACTCTGCGCGGGTACCTGCCCTGAGATTTTTCAACTGAACAGCGCCGGTGCGGCAGAGGCCGTCGCCGAGGAGGTGTCCAATCCGCTGGAAGACGCGGCGCTGGCCGCCATGGATGCCTGTCCCGTGGGCGCTATTGAGCAGGCATAACGAATCCCCCACAGCAACAGAGCTGCGGAAACCGATGTTTCCACAGCTCTGTTGCTTCTCTTTGTCATTGGAAAAGGCTGATCTGACTGTGCTCCGGCAGGTCGCCGAAAGCCCTCAGTTCTTTCAGCTGGGCGATGTGCGTCTGGGACAACTTGCTGCAGCACTGCTCAAAATCGTCAATGGAGATGAAGGTCTTCCCCTTCCGCTTCTCCACCGTGTCCAGGGCAGCCGTCTCCCCCAATCCGTGGACTGCCACCAGGGGCGGCAGCAGGCCGTTCTCCGTAATGATGAAATCAGTGGCCTCGGACTTCATATAGTCGATCTTTTCAAAGTGATATCCCCGCAGAAGGAATTCATAGCAGACCTCCAGCGTCACCAACAGGTTCTGTTCCACATCGGTGGCGTCCTTGTTTCCTGCGATCTCCCGCATCTTCTGCTTGATAGTTTTCATGTCCTCACAGCAGTACTGGACGTCAAAGGCCTTGGCACGCACGGTAAAGAAGGCGGCGTAAAAAGCCAGCGGATGGTGTACCTTAAACCAGGCGATGCGAAAGGCCATCATCACATAGGCCACTGCGTGGGCCTTAGGAAAGAGATAGCCGATCTTGGCCAGGGAGTCGATGTACCACTGGGGCACCTCATGCTCCTGCATCTGCTCCACCCAGGCGGGCCAATCCCCGGCCTCTCCCTTTTTCACCTTGCCCTTCCGCACAGCCTCCATAATCTTGAAGGAGGTTTTGGGATCCAGCCCCATACGGATCAGATACAGCATGATGTCGTCGCGGCAGCCCACCGTCTCCAAAACGGACGCGGTACCGTTCAGGATCAGGTCGCGAGCGTTGCCCACCCACACGTCCTCGCCGTGGGAGAATCCCGACAGCCGCACCAGGGTATTGAAGTTTTTCGGCTGCGTCTCCTCCAGCATGCCGCGGGTAAACTGTGTGTTGAATTCCGGTATCGCCACGGCACCGGTAGGCCCCAGCACCTCGTCATTCTCATAGCCCAGCACCTTGGAGCTGGTGAAGATACTCATGGTCTCCGGATCGTCCAGCGGGATCTGGCGGGCATTCACGCCCGTCAGGTTCTCTAGCATGCGGATCATGGTGGGATCATCGTGTCCCAGCATATCCAGCTTCAACAGATTGTCCTCCATGCAGTGGTAGTCAAAGTGCGTCGTCCGCTGGTCGGAACCGGGATCGTCCGCCGGGTGCTGCACGGCGGTGAAGTCCTCCACCTCCATGTCCTCCGGCACCACCACCAGTCCGCCGGGATGCTGCCCGGTGGTGCGGCGCACGCCCTCACAGCCCTTGGCCAGCCGGTCCAGCTCTGCCGCGCCGAATTCCAGGCCGTTTTCCTCCTTGTATTTCAGCACAAAGCCCTTGGCTGTCTTTTCCGCCAGCGTACCGATGGTGCCGGCGCGGAACACCTGGCTCTCGCCGAACATCTCGATGGCGTGGTGATGCGCCCGCGCTTGATATTCGCCGGAGAAATTCAGGTCGATATCCGGCACCTTGCCACCGCCATAGCCCAGGAACGTCTCAAAGGGGATGTCAAAGCCGTCCTTCCGCATGGGTTCTCCGCAGTGAGGGCACACCTTGTCCGGCATGTCGGCACCGCAGCCGTACTCGCCGCTATCGGCGAATTCCGTGTATTTGCACCGTGGGCATCGGTAGTGGGGCGGCAGGGAGTTCACCTCTGTGATGCCGGACATGTAGGCTACCAATGACGAGCCCACGGAGCCCCGGGAGCCCACCAGATAGCCGTTTTCCAGGCTGCGCTGCACCAGCTTCTGGGCGGACATGTACACAACGTCATACTTGCCAAGGATGCCGCCCAGTTCTTCTTTCAACCGATCCACGATCGGCTGAGGCGGCTCCTCACTGTACAGCGCGTGGCAGCGGTCCCACACCCGCTGGTTCAGTTCCTGCTCCGAGTTCTCCAGCCGCGGGGGGAACAACTGGCCCGGCGGCAGCAGTTCAATGGTCTCCACCTGATCGGCGATGCGGCGGGGATTTTCCACCACCACCTCGTAGGCCTTGTCCTCGCCCAAGTAGGCAAACTCCGACAGCATCTCGTCGGTGGTCTTGAAGTAGAGGGGCAGCGACTCGTTGGCATCGGGGAATTTTTTGCTGGCCAGCAGGATGTGGCGGTAGATCTCGTCCTCCGGATCCATGAAATGCACGTCGCCGGTGGCACACACCGGCTTGCCCAGTTCTTCGCCAAGGCGCACGATGGTGCGGTTGTAGTCCCGCAGCGTTTCCACCGATGCAGCGGCGCCGCTGCGCACCATGAACAGGTTGTTGCACACCGGCTGGATCTCCAGATAATCATAGAAGGAGGCGATGCGCTTCAGCTCCGCCCAATCCTTGTGCCCGTCGGTCACTGCCCGGAACAGCTCGCCCGCCTCGCAGGCCGAGCCGATGATCAATCCTTCCCGGTGAGATACCAGATCCGTCTTGGGAATGATGGGCACCTTGCGGAAATGCTCCAGGTTGGACTTTGAGATCAGCTGATAGAGGTGCTTGAGCCCCAACTTGTTCTTGGCCAGCAGGATGATGTGCTTGGGCCTGCGGTTGGTGTTGCCGCCCCGAGGACGCAGCTGCAGCATCTTTTCGTTGATCTGCTGCAAGCTCCCGACGCCCAGTTCCCGCTGCAGCCGCTCAAAGAACGGGATCAGCATGTACCCCACCATGGCACCGTCATCGCTGGCCCGGTGGTGTTGAAAGGCCGGCAGATCCAGGTGCTCAGCCACGATGTCCAGCTTATATTTGTGCAGCTCCGGCAGCAGGTTCTGCGACAGGATCAGCGTGTCCACATAGGTCGGGTCGAAAGGCAGCCCCGCATCCCGGCAGGCTTTGCGGATGAAGCTGATATCGAACTCCGCATTGTGGGCCGCCAGCGGCCGCCCTCCCACAAACGCCAGAAAGGCAGTCAACGCCTCCGCCGGTTGTGGTGCCCCCTCCAACATACGGTCGGTGATGCCGGTCAGACCCACAATCTCCGCAGAGAGTCGACGGTTGGGGTTGACGAAGGTCTGGAACCGCTCGGTGATCTCTCCGTTCTTCAGCACCACCGCACCGATCTCCGTAATGGCCTCCGTCTGCACATTCAGGCCGGTGGTCTCGATGTCGAAGCATACGATCTCGTCTTCCAGCGGTTGATCCTGTGCGCCGTGCACTACCACGCGATCGTCCAGATCGTTGACGAAATAGCCCTCCATCCCGTAAAGTATTTTTATTTTATCCTTGGCCACATGCCAGGCATCCGGGAAGGATTGCGCCACGCCATGGTCAGTGATAGCGATGGCGGGATGCCCCCACCGGATAGCCCGTTTGATGGCGGCCTCGGTGTTGGTCAGCGCATCCATGCTGGACATCTGCGTGTGCAGGTGCAGCTCCACCCGCTTCACCGCCGCGTTGTCCTGTCGGGACTCGTGGGGAATACGGGTGATGTCCCTTGGATTGATCTGGATGTCGTTGCCGTCCCAGGTCAGCTCCACTTTGCCTTTGACCCGCAACCACATATCCGGCTTGAGGAGTTTCTCCAGGCGTCTGGCCTCCTGTTCCTCCATCTGGCGGCGCACCAGCACGGAGCCGGTATAGTCGGTCATCTCCAGGTTCATGCGCCACTGGCCGGGGCGTTTGGTCTCGCGGATCTCCAGTTTGAAAACCCGCCCCTCCACCACGACGTTGTCCTGCTTCAGATTCACGGACTCCATGGGCGTCACCTTGCCGCGGATCTCCTTACCCATGATCACCGCTTCGCCGCCGCCATCCTCCGGCGCGCCGCCAGCGGCCACACGGGTCACCATATGGAGCTGATGCAGATCATATTGTTCCACCAGCATATTGCGCAGCGCAGCAAGGCCCGACTCCGGTATAGGAGCGGGCAGCAGCAGTTCCAGTTCCATGCTCCGCGTAGCGCGATCCAGTGCACCGCCTGTCACACAGACGTCGTGCAGCATCAGCCGCACCTCACGGGGTGGAACGAAGTTATCAAAGAATGTAAAAAACGGTACCCTTCCAGCAGCCATATCTTCTCACTCAACTGTCATTCACAATAGATCAATTTCATGCATTAAGGCGTCTACAAGCTTGTCCTGCGGCACCTTGTAAAGTATTTTTCCCTTACAAAAAATCAGCCCCTCATTCTGTCCGCCGGCGATGCCAACGTCGGCAGCGGCGGCTTCACCGGGGCCGTTGACTGCACAGCCCATGACAGCTACTGTGATGGGCTTGTTGCAATCCTTCAGCCGCCGCTCCACCTCGCGAGCGATGGGGATCATGTCATAGGCAGTGCGGCCGCAGGTGGGGCAGGCAATCAGGTTGGGGCCCGTCTGCCGCAGTCCGGCCGCCGTCAGGATGTCCTTTGCCGCCCGGATCTCCTCTTCCGGGTCCGCCGTCAGACTGACCCGGAGCGTGTCCCCGATACCCTGACACAGCAGGCCGCCGATACCGATAGCCGATTTCAAGACGCCCATGGTGGGCGTACCCGCCTCGGTGACGCCCAGATGCAGCGGATACTCTGTCTGCTCATGCAGCAGTTGGTAGGCCCGCATGTTCACCGGCACCCGGGAACACTTGACGCTGATGCAGATATCGTCAAAGCCGCAGTCGTTCAGCAGATGCACATGGCCCATGGCACTCTCCACCAGAGCCTCCGCCGTAACACCGCTGTATTTGGCCAGCAGCTCCTTCTCCAGCGAGCCGCCGTTCACGCCGATGCGGATGGGGATCCCTCTCTCGGCGCAGGCGTCCGCCACGGCGCGCACCCTCTCCCGGCTGCCGATGTTGCCGGGGTTGATGCGGATCTTGTCGACACCGCTCTCCACACACTGCAGCGCCAGTTTGTAGTCGAAGTGGATATCCGCTACCAGCGGGATGTCGATTTGCCGGCGGATCTCTCCCACAGCCCGGGCCGCCGCCATATCCGGCACCGCCACGCGGATGATCTCACAGCCGGCTTGCTCCAACCGACGGATCTGGGACACCGTGGCCGCCACATCGCTGGTGCGTGTGTTGCACATGGATTGTATGGTAATGGGGGCACCGCCCCCTACCGGCACGGCCCCCACCATGATCTGCCTGCTCATGCGCTCACATCCCTCAGGTAAATAGTTTCCAGACGTCCTGGAAGGTAACCACCAGCATCAGTCCCAGCAGCAGGATCAGTCCCGCAAAGTGGATATAGTTCTCATACTTGGCGGGGATCTGCCGCCGGAAGATCAGCATGGCCACCGTGTTGATGACCAGGAAGAATATCTTGCCGCCGTCCAGGGCCGGCAGAGGCAGCAGGTTCATCACCGCCAGGTTCACGGCGATCAGCGCGGCGAAATAAGCGATGTTTTCCACCGCGTCCCGGACAGAAGTGGATTGCTCCCCCACCTCCGTCATAGTGGACACGATGCCCACCGGGCCGCTGAGATCGCGGAGCCCCGCCTCGCCGGTCAGCAGCATCTGCAGACTCAGCCGCACCACACGGATAAAATCAACAGCGTTGTTCCAGCTGTAGGCGATGCGGCTGCCGAAGGTGGCCTCCTCCGCTTCGAAATAGATGCCGAAGCCGGTATAGGTGCCACCATCCACGGAGGCGTACTCGCGCCGCTCCATGGGAAAATCCTGCAGTTTCACTTTCTGCCCGTCACGTCGGACCACCAGGTCAAAGGTGCCGTCGGTGTTCCGGCCCAGCAGCATCGACACATCGCTGTAGATATAGACATGCTCCCCGTCGATGGAGATGAGCGTGTCGCCGCTTTGCAGACCGCTCTCGCTCTCCAGAGGACAGCCTTCGGCAAAGCCGGTGATGGTGGGCGTATAGAAGCCCTGTGCTCCGGCGTAGAGCAGCAGGATGATTACCAGTCCCGTCAGGAAGTTCATGGCCGATCCGGCCACGAAGATCAACAGCTTTTTCCAAAAACTCTGGTTGTTCAGCGCGGCGGGGTCCTCAGAGTCCTCCTCCTCGCCCTCCATGGCACAGTAACCGCCGACGGGAAAGGCCCGCAGGGCGTACAGCGTGTCGCCCTTCTTTTTGGACCAGATGGCCGGCCCCATGCCGATGGAGAACTCGTTGACCCGGACGCCGCAGGCTTTGGCCGCCATAAAGTGGCCGGACTCGTGGAGCCCGATCAGTATGCCGAATATAAGGATCGCCGCTATCACATAGATCATAGAAAACCGTTCCTCTTTATTGATTCCGCACAGCCCGTCTGGCCAGGCGGTCTGCTTCCAGTATATCCTCCAGTTCCGGTTTATATTTCACCTCAACCCTGGAAAGAGCCCGCTCCACCTGCCGCGGGATGTCGTTGAAGCCGATCTCCTCCCGCAAAAACGCCAGGACAGCCTCCTCATTGGCGGCATTCATAATGGTGCAGGCGGTCCCCCCCGTGGCAGCACACTGCCGCGCGATGCGCAGGCAGGGAAACGCTTCTACATCCGGCTCCTGGAAAGTCAGTGCCCCGCAGCGGGTCAGATCCAGCGGCGTATCCGGCGAAAAAGCCCGGTTGGGCCAGGTGAAGGCGTATCGGATGGGCAGCTTCATATCCGGTGTGCCCAACTGGGCGATCATAGCCCCGTCCCGATACTCCACCAAGGAGTGGACAATGCTCTGGCGGTGGATCACTGCGTCCACCTGCTCTGCCGGCAGGCGATAGAGCCGCATGGCTTCGATGACCTCCAGCCCCTTGTTCATCAGCGTAGCAGAGTCAATGGTGATCTTGGCACCCATGCTCCAGTTGGGGTGGCGCAGCGCGTCCATTGGACGCACCTGCTCCAGTTCCTCAAAGCGCTTTCCGAAAAACGGTCCTCCGGAGCAGGTTAGGATCAGCCGGCGAATCTCACCGCGGTCCCGGCAGCCCTGCAGGCTTTGAAAGATGGCAGAGTGCTCGCTGTCCACCGGCAGGATCTCCGCGCCGGTGCGCTCCGCCGTCGCCATTACCAACTCGCCGGCGCACACCAGCGTTTCCTTGTTGGCCAGCGCGATGCGCTTTTTCTGTTCAATGGCCGCCAGCGTAGGCCGCAGCCCCACGCTGCCTACTACAGCGGTGACCACTGTGTCGGCCTCCTCCAGCGTGGCAGCCGTCAACAAACCGCCGGGACCGGACATCACCCGAGTGGGGATGTCGGAGATACGCCCGCGCAGCTCGTCCGCCGCGTCGAGGTCCATCATGACGGCCAGCCGGGGCCGGAACTCCCGCACCTGTTGCTCCAAAAGCTCCACCTGGGTATTGGCCGTCAGCGCTGCTACTGTCAGGCCCAACTCACGCGCCACCTGCAGCGTCTGCCGACCGATAGATCCGGTGGAGCCCAGGAGGGATATCACTTTCGTCATGTATCGTCCCTCACAGACTGATCTGCCTGATGATCAGCCACAGGACAGGGGCGGCGAAGATCACACTATCAAAGCGATCCAGCACGCCGCCGTGCCCCGGCAGCAGTCTGCCGTAGTCCTTGATGCCGTACTCCCGTTTGACAGCGGAAAACACCAGGTCGCCCAGCTGCCCCATGGCGGCCCCCACAAGCCCCAGCAGGACGCACCATGCCACATTCAGCGTCACCACGGTGCAGAGATAGTAGATGATGCGGAAGAGCACCATTCCCACCATTCCGCCGATCAGGCCGCCGACAGCGCCCTCTACCGTTTTCTTGGGGCTGACCAGCGGCGCCAGTTTGTGCTTTCCGAAGGCCATGCCGACAAACAGCGCCAGCGAATCGCTGCAGAACGCCGCCACCAACGGGATCAGCACCAGGCCGGTACCGTGCTCCATCAGCCGCAGCCGCAGCAGACACGACAGTGCCAGCGGGATCACAATGCCCGCCAGCAGGATCACGCAAATATCCAGCAGCTTCAGCTCGCCGTCGCGGCCGTGCTCTGTCACCATGGCGACAAAGGCCAGGATCACCAGCGCCGCCACCAGAAAAGGCATCACCGCCTGCAGGGGCGTGCCCGCAAAGTGGCTGTCGCTCAACAGCACAGTGGTGATCACGAACACGGCCATCGTGCCGGACAGGCCCGTCCAGAGAGCGGACTTTTTCCCGCCGCAGACAGTGCTCAGCAGCTCATGAGCGCCGATGATGCTCAGGACAAACAGCAGCACCGCCGTGGCCCATGCCGGTGCAGCCACCAGTATCGCCAGCAGCAGCGGGATACCCACTACCGCTACCAAGATCCTCTGTAACATGGATACTCCCCTCACTTCACGCCGCCATAGCGCCGGTCGCGGCCCTGATAGGCGATGATCGCCTTCTCCAACGCGCGCTCGTCGAAATCCGGCCACAGCGTGTCGCAGAAATAAAACTCACTGTATGCGCACTGCCACAACAAAAAGTTGCTGATCCGCTGCTCTCCGCCGGGGCGGATGATCAGCTCCGGGTCGGGGATACCGGCGGAATAGAGATGCGCGGAAAAGTGTTCCTCCGTCAGCTCCTCCCCTGCCGCGGCGCAGGCACGGGCCGCGCGCAGGATCTCATCCCGTCCGCCGTAATTCAGGCACACGTTGGCCTGAAAGCCCCGGATATGGTCGGAGATCTCATTGGTACGCTCCACCAGCTCCTGCAGCTCCGGCGCGATGGCATTCAGGTTTCCCAGAAAACGCAGGCGGATCTGGTCGCGCTCCATGGTATCGATAGCCTCCAGCATATACTGCTTCAAAAGGCCCATGATGGCGGATACCTCCTCCGCCGGACGCTTCCAGTTCTCTGTGGAAAACGCGTACACCGTCAGGTATTCCACGCCCAGATTCTTGCAGCAGGTAGCGATTCTGCGGAATGTCTCCGCCCCCACCTTATGGCCGGCAGTACGCGGCAGCCCACGCTGCTTTGCCCAACGACCGTTGCCGTCCATAATGATAGCGATATGGCGGGGAAGGCGGCTCCTGTCCACCTGCCCCGCCGTATTGTCTTTCCGTTTACCCAGCAGCCCCATCAGACGGACATCAGTTCCTTTTCCTTGATTTCCAGCAGCTTATCCAGCTCCTTGCAGCTGTCGTCGGTCAGCTTCTGCAGGTCCTTTTCTGCCAGCTTCAACTCATCCTCGGTGATCTCGGAGGCCTTCTGCTGCTTCTTGAAATTCTCAATGGCGTCGCGGCGGATGTTGCGGACAGCCACCTTGCCGTTTTCGGCGTACTTGCGGATCTGCTTGACCAGGTCCTTGCGGCGCTCCTCCGTCAGCTGGGGGAATGCCAGACGGATGCATTTGCCGTCGTTCTGAGGATTGATGCCCAGATCGGATTCCAGGATCGCCTTCTCAATGGCCCGCAGCACCGAGGCATCCCACGGGGTGATGACCAGCATACGGGGATCAGGTGAACCCACCGAGGCGATCTGCTGGATGGGGGTCGGCGTACCATAATAGTCCACACTGATGCGGTTGAGCACGGCGGCATTGGCCCGCCCCGCGCGCACAGCGGCAAAGTCATTGGCCACGGACTCAATGCTCTTCTTCATCTTCTCCTCGTAAACCTTGTATTCATCCTTCAACATAGCTGTGTCCCATTCCTTTCTCTGCCTGTTTCTCACGCACACGTCGTGCGGCGACGGTTTATTCCTTTACGATGGTGCCGATCTTCTCACCGTTGATGACCCGGACAATGTTGTAGGGATCCTTCAACGCGAACACCAACACCGGGATATGGTTGTCCATGGAAAGGCTGGTGGCAGTGGAGTCCATCACAGCCAGGTGCTTGGCCAGCACATCGTCATAGGTGATGGAGTCGAACTTGACAGCGTTCTCGTTCTTGGCGGGATCGCAGTCGTAGACACCGTCGATGTTCTTGGCCAACAGGATCACGTCGGCGTTGATCTCCGCCGCACGCAGCACCGCTGCCGTGTCTGTGGAGAAGAACGGACTGCCGATGCCGCAGCCGAAGATGACCACGCGCCCCTTCTCCAGGTGGCGGATGGCACGGGCCCGGATATACGGCTCCGCCACAGCCCGGATCTCCAGCGCCGTCTGCACACGGACATCCACACCCTTCTGCTCCAGCACATCAGCCATGGCCATGCAGTTCATGGCAGTAGCCAGCATGCCCATGTGGTCAGCACGGGTGCGCTCGATGTAGCCTTCGCCGTCCTTCACGCCGCGCCAGAAGTTGCCGCCGCCGATGACCACGCCTACCTGTACGCCCATTTCCACACACTGGCGAATCACCTCCGCCACCTGGCCTATGACCTCAAAGTCCAGGCCAAAGTGCTTCTCGCCGGCCAGCGCCTCACCGCTGATTTTCAGTAGTACCCGTTTATATTTTGGCTCCTGCATATTCTGCCTCCCCATTTTTATTCCCCTGTATTCTACCTTATTTTTCTCCTTTTGCATAGGGGGTAAACCAACTTTTTTCACTTTATTTTGTCGCCCGCTCTCCGCCCCTCCACCAAATCTTGTATTTCCCGGGAAAACGTGTATAATGGTCTCATATCCCATCCGGAGGTGTTTCTATGGAACTGCGGCAGGTGCTTGGCAATACATATGCAGCGGTCGGCTTCAACGCGCTCATCGGCATCTACCGTATCAACAAGCGGGACATCGTCCTGCTGGACACCGGGCTGGGCCGCGAGGACCGCCAGGGGCTGACAGAGCTGATCGAACAAAACGGTTTTGTGCCCAGAGGGATCATCTGCACCCACTGCCACTGGGACCACACGGGCAACGCCGCCTATCTGCGCCGGCGCTATAGCTCCCCCATTGCTGCCCAACTGATTGAAGCCGGCATCGGTGCACGTCCGGAGTCCTACCGAGCCAACTATGTGGCTATGACCTATGCCCAAGCCCAGGTGCGTTTTGAGGAGGATTCCTTCTCCACCGATGTGATCATCGGTGTCACTGATGACCGTCTCACCTTCTGCGGCGCTGATTTTGGCGTACTGCAGCTGCCCGGCCACTCCGCGGGACAGATCGGCATCATCACACCGGATAACGTAGCCTACCTCGCAGACGGTCTGATCGGCCCGGCGCTGCTGGCCTCGGCCAAGCTACCCACCTCCATGTCCGTCCGCACGGACCTGGCTACCAAGGAGTCGTTGCGCTCCCTGCATTGTGACGCCTACATTCTGGCCCACAAGGACGTCTGCACCGACATCGGCGAGCTGATCGACCGGAACATCGCATTCTATCAGGAAAAGGCACAGAATGTGCTCTCCTGTCTCGCCGCTGAGATGACTCTCTCCCAGTGGCTGGCTGCTTTCTCCCGAAAGGCGGGATTTCGCACCAAAAGCAGCTTTAAGCTGGGCATCATCCGCCGCAACTTCTACGGTATGGTCTCCTATCTGGAGGACACGGGACAGGTAGCAGTGCGCTGGGAGGACTGTGTCAAGCATTACAGTCCCGTCACCGGAGATTGAGATGGACATTGTATACGCCGACAACCGCATCGTAGTCGCCGTCAAGCCGGCCGGCATCATCAGCACTGAGGTGCCTGGCGGCGCGCCGGAGCTGCTGAGAGCCCAACTGGGCACTGACTGCATCCGCACCGTCCACCGACTGGACGCCCAGGTTTCCGGCCTGATGGTGTTTGCCCGCAGTGCCGTGGCCGCCTCCCTGCTGAGCCGCCAGATCCGGGAGGGAATCTTCCACAAGGCGTATCTGGCGGTAGTCCACGGCGCGCCGCCTGAAACAGGCACGCTCTGCGACCTGTTGGGGCGCAACCGTCCCCGCCGCTACACCTTTGTGGCACAGACGCCCGGCAAGGGGATCCGGGAGGCCCGTCTCTCTTACCGGGTCCTTGATCGCCGTGAAGGGTATTCACTTGTCAGCATTTGTCTGGAAACAGGACGTACCCATCAGATCCGCGTGCAATTTGCCAGCCGTGGCTGGCACCTGGTGGGTGACAGAAAGTACGGTCTCGGCGGCGAGGATATCCCCATCGCCCTTTGGTCCCGGGGCCTTGCCTTCACCCATCCAGAGACCGGTGCACCGCTGGATTTCACATTGCAGCCCCCCCGAACTGAGCCTTGGACATGGTTTGACGCTGCCCTTTTCAGTCCTGAAAACTGACTGCAAAAAGCTCTCCCGCCCATCGGCGGGAGAGCTTTTTTGTTTATCTGATCCAGTCTGGCAACAGCTTCTGCAGTCCGCGCTTTGCCGCCTCCAGGCCTTCTCCGGCGCCTGCTTTCAAGCCCTCACGGACATCGGAGGCCAGGTTTCGCAGGCCCTCCAGCAGGACAGTCTTCTTCTCTTCGTCCACATCGGCCAGCTTTCGCAGCAGCGCCGCCCGACCGATCAAGCCGCCGCCCCGCAGCTCCTCCAGGCTGCGGATGCGCCCGCCCTGGCTGACCACGTCAAACAGAGCCTCGATGAAGGTCTCCCTCTCTTTGGCATCCATGGAGTCCACCCATTCCCGCAACACATTGTCGGAGAACCGGCCGATTTGGGAGCGCTGCCCCAAATGGACGAAGCGATTGCCCATCACCACCCAGGAGAGAGGCTCATGCTGCATAATGGCGTGGTTGGTGCTGTCGATGACCTCATAGTCCTCTGCGTGACTCATCAGCATCCCGATGATGGAGGACTCGGGAATAAAGGTGTGGATCCTAGACTCTACCCGCCGGTACCCTTCACTGTCCAGCAGATTACCGCTGAATCCCGGCCCGTCATTGTTGTAGGCGGCCAGCAGACGGTCCTGCAACAGCTCCGGCAAGTGGGCCGCCGCCCACACCGCCAAATTACCGCCCTTTGAGTGCCCGCCCAGCCGCAACGGCCGCTCCGGGCAAGCCGCCCCGATCTCTGCGGCATAAGCGGCCGCTCTCTCCTGGGCCGGTACGGCGGAGAGGAAGCTCATGTTGAAGTCCTCCTTCCACCCCACCAGGGAGCGATCCGTGCCCATGTAAGCGGCGAACACGCTGCCATCCGGCAACAGGTAGGACACCGCGTCGAACTGCATCTCCCGCGACTCGTCGTGAAGGCTCTCGTAACCGAACAGCGCCACATCCTTGAAGCGTTCCGTTTGGGCTGCCTGACGCATGATGGGGATGTATTCCCGCGTGGAGAGCCCGCGCTGTTCGTCCTCCTCCGTGAGGCGGTCGCACGCGGCGAACAGCGACAAAGCGTCCGCCGGGTCCTTGCTTCTGACCAGCTCAATGCGGCCCAGGTCAATGTAGGACAACAGGCACAGCAGCAGGTTGTCTACCTCGTTGAATCCATCCTGCTCAAAAGTCAGGTCTCCCCGCCAGCGCAGGTAATCCTCCAGATTGGCGGCCGTATTTTTTTCACTCATAGCGATCCCTCCTCCACAGGTGTACAGCGACAAAAGGGGCATATCCTGCGATATGCCCCTTTCAGGTTTCCCCGACTCGCCGCCGTTTCATACCAGCTCCCGCAGATACCGCACGTCGCAGGAGAAGTGTCCGGTAGAGCCCAGCGGCTCCCGGATGCGGCGAAATCCGTATTTCTCATAAAAGCGCCGGGCGGCGGTCATGTTGGGAAAGGTCTCCAAGTAACAGGCGCCATACCAGCGCCGCGCATAGTCCAGTGCCGTATCCATCAGACGGTGGGCGACACCCGTACCGCGGGCCGCCGGCAGACAGTACATTTTCTGCAGCTCGCAGGTGCCGGGCACGCCAAGCAGAGGGCCGATACCCACGCCGCCGACGACCGCACCGTTCTCCACCGCCACCCAGTAGCGGCGGCCATCTCCGCCGTAGATCTCTGAAAAACGTCCCAGGTCGGGGTCGGCCCAGGCGGTCCCCTCGTGATCAGCGCCGAATTCGATCAAGCACGAACGGATCACCTGCTCCACCGCAGCGTTGTCTGCGGGCTCGATCTCCCGGATGGTATATCCCATCGGCTTAGCCTGGGGGCCAGGTCATGTCACGGCCGGACAGCACATGGAAGTGCAGGTGGCGCACACTCTGTCCCGCCTGCTCCCCGATGTTGGAGACCACGCGGTAGCTTTCCAGTCCCAGCTCCCTGCACACGGAGGCGATCACCTCAAAGATGTGAGCCACCAGCGCACTGTTGGACCCGTCCACCTCTGCCACGGAGCCGATGTGCTCCTTGGGGATCACCAGAAAATGCACAGGCGCTTGGGGTGCGATGTCGTAAAAGGCCAGGCAGAGATCGTCCTCATACACCTTGCTGCCGGGAATCTCTCCGGCGGCTATAGCACAGAACAGGCAGTCGTTTTTCATGGTTTCGCTCCTTTCAAAACGGGGTATGAATTGATTTTGTGCGGGATCGTAATACCGATCCATCGCGGCCAGCATCCGGGTGATCTCCGCGCTGTCCGCATCCAGCGCTGCGCAGAGCTCATCGAGGTCCCCGTATGTGTCGCGCAGATAGGTGTTGATCACGCTCAGTAGTATCGCGGGATCTCTGGGCAGCATATCAGCCCAGCCTCTGCGCCACGAAGTCGTCCACTGCTGCCAACGCGTCGTCCACCTTCAGCACATCGCTGCCGCCGCCCATAGCGCTGTCCGGCTTGCCACCGCCCTTGCCGCCGCAGACGGCGGACACGGCGCGCACCAGGTCGCCGGCCCTGACGCCCCGGGCCACCGCCTCCCTGCCGCACACGGCCAGGAAGGTCACCTTTTCACCGTTGACGGAGGCCAGCACGCCCACCACATGGGGATCCTTGTCCCGCAGGAAGTCGCCCATCTGCCGCAGGGCATTGGCATCCAGGCCACTGCGCTGAGCGGTCAGCACATGCAGTTCGCCCACCGTTTTGGCGGCTGTCAGGAACTGGCGGGCCTCACCCAGGGACGCCTCGGTACGCATCTTCTCCAGCGCGCGGCGCAGTTCCCTGGTCTCCTCAGCCTGCTGCTCCATGCGCTCCAGCAGCTCGTCGGGATTGGTCTTGAAGAACTGGGCCGCCTGCTGCAGCATCCGGCTGGCGCGCTCCATAGTCTCCATGGTCAGTTTGCCGGTGGTGGCCTCGATCCGGCGCACACCGGAGGCCACGCTGCTCTCGGAGCGGATGTGGAAGAAGCCGGCCTTGGCCGTATTGTCCAGATGAGTACCGCCGCAGAACTCGATGGAGAAGTCTCCCATCTCCACCACGCGGACGATGTCGCCGTACTTCTCGCCGAACATGGCCACGGCACCTTTTTTCTTCGCCTCCTCGATGGGCAGCTCTTCAGTGATCACTGGCGTTCCGTCCAGGATCACGCCGTTGACCATTTCCTCGATCTGCCGCACCTGCTCCGGCGTTACAGACTCGAAATGAGTAAAGTCAAAGCGGAGGCGGTCCGGCTCTACCAAGGAGCCTGCCTGATGGACGTGGTCGCCCAGCACCCGCTTCAGCGCCGCATCCAGCAGATGGGTGGCGCTGTGGGCACGGCGGATGGCGGCCCGGCGCTCGGTATCGATCGCCGCAGTGCAGCCATCTCCCACCAGCAGTCTGCCGGTAAGCAGCTTGCCGTAGTGGAGATACTTGCCGCCCTTGTTCTTCTGCACGTCGTGCACGGTGAACATGGCCTCGCCGGCGGTAATAGTGCCGTGGTCGGCCACCTGGCCACCCATCTCGGCGTACAGCGGGGTCTTGTCCAGCACCACGATGGCTTCGGTGCCAGCCATGATCTCGCCACACAGCTCGCCATCGGCCACGATGGCCAACACACTGGCTTCCGCCGCGTCTCTGTCATAGCCTACGAACTCCGTGGCAGGGATTTCCTTCCCCAGATCCACACCGGCCCAGCCCAGATCGCCCAGGGCCTTGCGGGCCTCGCGGGCCCGCTCCTTCTGCTCCTGCATCAGCTTCTGAAAAGCGTCCTCATCTACCGTCAGTCCCTCGTCGGCGGCCATCTCCGTGGTCAGGTCAATGGGGAACCCAAAGGTGTCGTAGAGCTTGAAAGCATCGGTGCCGGAAAACACAGTCTCGCCCTTCGCCTTGTGGCCGGCCAGCATCTCGTCGAAGATCTTCATGCCGCCGTCGATGGTGCGGGCGAAGTTCTCCTCCTCGGTGCGGATGACCTTGGTGATATAGGTCTGTTTCTCCCGCAGATCGGGGTACTGACACTCGTTCTCATGGATAACGGTGTCCACCACTTCGTAGAGGAAAGGCTCGTTGACGCCCAGCAGCTTGCCGTGACGGGCGGCACGGCGCAGCAGGCGGCGCAGCACATAGCCGCGGCCCTCGTTGGAGGGCAGGATACCGTCGCAGATCATGAAGGTGGCGGAGCGGATATGGTCGGTGATGACACGGAGGCTGACATCCCGCTTGTGACTCTCGCCGTAGTGGGCACCAGTCAGCTGACTGACCCGGTTGGTGATGTTCATCACCGTGTCCACATCGAAGAGGCTGTCCACGTTCTGGCACACGCAGGCCAGGCGTTCCAGACCCATGCCGGTGTCGATATTCTTCTGCTTCAGCTCCGTATAGTTGCCGTGGCCGTCGTTGTCGAACTGGGAGAACACGTTGTTCCACACCTCGATGTAGCGGTCGCAGTCGCAGCCCACGGTGCAGGTGGGTTTGCCGCAGCCGTACGCGGGCCCGCGGTCGTAGTAGATCTCGCTGCAGGGGCCGCAGGGGCCGGAGCCATGCTCCCAGAAGTTGTCCTCCTTGCCGAAGCGAAAGATGCGCTCCGGGGCAATGCCCACCTCGTCGTGCCAGATGTCCCACGCCTCATCGTCATCCACGTACACGCTGGGATAGAGTCGGTCCGGCTCCAAGCCCACCCACTCCGGGCTGGTCAGAAACTCCCAGGACCAGGCGATGGACTCGTGCTTGAAGTAATCCCCGAAGGAGAAGTTGCCCAGCATCTCGAAATAGGTGCCATGGCGGGCCGTGTGGCCCACGTTCTCGATGTCGCCGGTGCGGATGCACTTCTGACAGGTACAGACCCGGCGGCGGGGCGGTTCCTCCTCCCCCTTGAACCAGGGCTTCATGGGGGTCATGCCGGCGTTGATCAGCAGGATGGATCTGTCGTTCTGCGGCACCAGCGAAAAGCTGGGCAGACGCAGGTGGCCTTTGGTCTCGAAAAAGCGCAGGAACATCTCCCGCAGCTCATTTAGGCCATGATAGGGATGGGACATAATGGTTGGCTCCTTTTATCTGAATTTTGTGATGCGCATATAAAAAAGACCTCCGCACCGCATAGGGGCGAAGGTCAACTTCACGGTACCACCCTACTTGACAGCAGACGCTGTCATCTCGGACCATCCGGTAACGGGGATGAAGCGTGCGGCTCGTCGCCGCCGGCTCGGAGGTGGCTGAACGCACCGTTTGCCGATGGGCTTGCACCCTCCCCATCTCGCTGAAGGCCGCCTGTGCGCGTTCTCGTCCTCGTCATCGCTAATTTAACACAGTTTATTGTACCACATATCAGCAGGTTGTCAAGTCCTTCCTCGCGCCACCTCGCCCATCACCATGTCCACCAGGTCGTTGGCGCAGTGCTCTGCCGCCAGGGCCATGTGCAGGCTGTAGGGGTTCTCGAACACCGGCTGCAGGTTGTCGTATACCTCCGCCAGCCGCCGCAGCTGATCCGCCGGGTGCGTGATCTCCTCCGGGAAGTAGGCGTTCCCGAACTTCTCCCGCAGCTCCGCGTAGGCCACGTCCACCGGCGTCCCGTCCTTCCCCGTCACCAGGTTCAGCCGCCGGCCGTTCCGCCGCCAGAAGTCGCCCCACCCGTCTATGTCGTTGATCGCCGCCTGGCTCACCTTCATCCGGCCGCCCCGCAGGTGTGTCTTCAGGTTGGCCCACGTCTGGGCGGCCTCCCCGTTCTGCAGCGTCGCCGCGCTCTGCACCACCCTGGCCGCCACCGGCGCCGCCAGCTCCTTCATCTGCTCGTAGGTGATGCCGTCCTTCCGGGCCGCATAGTCGATCAGCTTCTTCACGTCCGCGTGGATCTCGCTCTCGCCCACCGTGCCCTCGTAGGCCCGGATGATGTCCCGGCCCACCCGCTCCGGCCGGAAGGTGGCCTTGTTGCGCCAGTTGTCCCGGCTCTCCCGGGCGTCCGCCAGCTTCCGTTCCGTCGCGCGCAAAGCCCTCTGGAACTCCTTTACCTGTCCCCGCAGCGCCGTGTTTTCCGCCTGCAGCGTCTCCATGCTCTCGGTGACACGGGAGAATTTGGCCGATTCCCCCAGCTTTCCCGCCGGCCTGCTCTCATATCCATAGTGCTGCAGCACATCCATAGGCAGCACATCAGGAAAATACTTGTTGACATAGTCCAGCAGAGACGATATACTGATAGTAGAACCGGTTAGAGCAGCAGGCCTGCCTGTGAGCTCTGGGGACAAGCTCCCAGCCGGTTCTGTTTTTGCATTTGTCGCGTATAGTACATCGACTGACGTTACTTCATTGGAATATCTGTTCACAACAAAACGAACGATGTACGATTCGTTGTTTTTGTTTTTTGCGGCTCCAATCAACACATAACTGGTTTCTGCTGTCGGTTTCACCGGTGTCAATTCGTTGATGCGGATGGAATTTGCGAGAATCTTCCCGGCCTGCAGTGTAGCAGGTGCGTTGATTTGAAATCTCCTGTCCAGCCCATGCCGCAGCGCTGCCTTGCTGAGGATCACGTCTGTTCCCGTGTCCTTGACGTGTACGACAACATCCCCCTGCTCGTTCGTGTGGCCTACTTTTTTTGCGTTTTCAATGGCTGTATTCACTACAGCTTTTCTTCCCGCTGGCGTAGCTTCATGGCTCTGCGTGTCGTCTATAACGGTCAACACCATGTCCGGCTTTGCGGTAAGGTTCGCGTAAGAATACCTGTTGTTTGTCTCTTTTACCAGATACTTTCCGATATACATCTTCCCGGGCTTGTCCATCGGCAACCGCAGGTGTGCCTCGCTGCTGAAGATGTCATCCAGCGTCACCATCTCCGCAGGGATGGAAAACTTGACGGCCGTATTTCCGTACCCTTCATTCTGTCCGTTCTCTTCCGTAGAAAAGAACAGGCCGTCTTCCTTTCCCTGCATATAGCCGGTCTCTTTGATCCTGGCGGCGTTCTCTGCACTGGTGCGGTGGTAGAGTGTGATATAGCCGTTCTCGTCCACCTCACCGCCTACGCTCCGCACCGTCTCGATCAAGTCCTGTGCGTCCAGCAGTGCGTCTCCTTGCACTCGTTCTTCCAGTGTCCGCAAGCTGCCATCTCTGCCCACCCGGCTCATCTTCCCGCCGCCCTCCTGTGCGGCGGTATTGTTTTGCCCCTGCCGGCTGTAGGCGTTGCGCAGCGTCTCACCCTGCACGTCCTCCAGCAGCTCCGCCAGCTCCGGCGCCACCGCCCGCAGGTCCGTGCTGAACACGTTCATCTCGCCCAGGCTGTCGCACACGATCTCCTCCCACAGCTCGTCCGCACTCATGCCGCTGCCGGCGTAGTCCTCGGCGTAGGCCCGCAGGATGTTGTGCAGCCCCTCCGTGCCGTACTTCGCCTCCAGGCTGTCCCACACCTCCTGCAGGTCGATCTCGCCCCGCCGGATGGCGTCGTGCCCTGCCTCGTGCCGCATGATCTGGTCCGCCGTGTAGTGGGGGTCGTCCGCCCGCAGGTATACCGTGTTGCCGGTGATAAAGCCCCGGCACTTCTCCCCGTCCACCGTCATGTAGTCCCCGGTGTAGAAGTAGACCGTCAGGCCCCTGGCCCGTGCCTGCTGCCGCGCCTTCTCCATGGCCGGGCTATAGCCGCCCGTCACCAGGCGCAGCTTGTCCCGCCGGCTGCCCCGCCTGCCGATCAGGTCCGCGCTGCTCCGTACTTCGCCCGCAAGGCGGACGTCAGCTGCTCCGCTGTCTGCCGCGCCTCCCCGGCGCCCTCTCCGCGCTTCAGCGCGTCCTGCGTTTTCCGCCACGCGGCTGCCCTGTCCGCTCTGATCCGCACCGTCAGCCCGTTGTTCCCCGTCACGTACAGGTATTCCTGTTTCCTGCTCATGGTGTTCCGCTCCTCTCTGCTGGTTCTCATAGTGCATGTCCTCCCGTCCGGCGTAGAACGCCGCCTCCGCCACGTTCGCCGGCAGCTCCATGTCTGCCAGCCGCTCCTGCGCCAGCGCCAGGCCCCGCGTCTCGTCGGCACCGGCCGTCTGCCGTCCGATCTCATACGCCAGCCGGAACTGCGTCCGGTAGCTGACCTCATCCATCTCCGGCGCCATGCTCCGCACTGTGTCGTAGATGGCCCGCCCCGCGTTGCCCATCTGCTCCCCGCTGTTGACACGCCCGCCGCCTTGTGCTATAGTAGGAGCAGAGGATCCTGCGGTCCCGGTAATTCCACCCTCGTCGGTGGTGACCCCGGTCTTGATTGCCGCCGGGTCTTCTTCTATTTTGTAGATCAGGTTTCCTTCACCGTCTACGACCTCATGCAGGTAAAAGCGATTGTTCTCCCCGCTGCGTACCACGGCGGCCACATACGTCGTTTTTCCTGCCAGAGTCACCGGCGCAGCATACACGTAGGTGTCATAGCCGCGTCCCTTCCAGTTTTTCTGTGCGTCGATCTCCTGTCCGCTGGCGATCACGTCCGGTACGGCGGCGAATGTAATCGCCTTTGCTCTCCCGATTCCATGGGCAATGTCGCTTTTGACCCCACGTTCATCCAGCACAACATTTCCCAATCCGCGCCGGAATACTGCGTTCCCGATGCTGCGGAAAAAATCTCCCACCTGTTCTGTCAGCTTCTTCGGTCCCTTCGGGAACTCCGTCCCCTTCAGTTCTGCAACAGGCTGCATCCCTTCCAAATCAGCTATACTGCTTTGCAGCTTCGCCACTACCTCACGGGCGTCTGTTTTATTCACCGCTTCGCTTGCCGGAGCGGTGTTTTCATTTTTTGCTCTGTCGCTCTCCTTGATCCGCGCCTCGTTCATCTCCACCAGCTGCCGCATAGTGTTGGCGGACACGCTCTTGCCCTGCTCCAGCCGCTCCTGCGCCCGCTGTGCCACCTTGTTGTCCGGGTCCAGCTCCAGCGCCTCCTGCACCAGCGCCTGCGCGTCCGCCCCGTAAGCGGCCTTTGCACACGCCAAGGCAGACAAAAAGAACAGCGTCTTGCTGCCACAGCAAGGCGCTGTTCTTTTTCTCAGTCTCAAAGCTCTCTCACTTCCGCCCGCTCAGGTCCACCGCGTGGCGGATCAAGCTCATGGGCGGCACCGGATGAGGCAGCTTCATGCGAAACACCGTCTGGGGCGTTTTGGGCTCATAGAGCGGCATGCCATCCTCGCCAGTCATCACGGGCACCGTCATGGAAAAAGGTTTGGTGTCCGGCCCCACCACCTCCACCGTGTCGCCGGCGGTGAATTTGTTGCGCAGTGACAGCATGGCGTTGCCGTCGCCGTCGCAGCCGGTCACCACGGCGCAGACCTGCCACTGCCGGATATAGCGGGCGTTCTGCACATACTGCCCCGGCTGGCCGTAGTAAAAGCCGGTGGAATAGTGCCGGTGGCTGACGTGCTCCACCTCGTTCCGCCAGACGGGGTCGACCTCCCGCCCCGCGGCCGTATCGTCGATCACATGGCGATAAGCGCCGGTGACGATGGCGGCGTAGTAGGCGGATTTGGCCCGGCCCTCCAGCTTCAGGCAGTCCACGCCGGCGTCCATGAGGTCGCCGATATGGTCGATCATACACATGTCCCGGGAGTTCATGATGTAGGTGCCCTTCTCATCCTCAAACACGGGGAAATACTCTCCGGGGCGCTTTTCCTCCATCAGCGCATACTGGTAGCGGCAGGGCTGTGCACACTCGCCCCGGTTGCTGTCGCGGCCCGTCATGTAGTTGGACAGCAGGCACCGACCGGAATAGGACACGCACATGGCGCCGTGGGCAAATACCTCCAGCTCTAACTCCCGGGGCACGCGGCTGCGGATCTCTCGGATCTCCTCCAGACTCAGTTCCCGGGCCAGCACCACCCGGCTGGCACCCAAGTCGTACCAGGCGGCGGCACAGGCGTAGTTGGCCACCGACTGCTGGGTGGAGATGTGCCGCTGGCACCTGGGCGCATATCTCCCCGCCAGGGTGAAAGCGCCCAGATCCGCCAGGATCAGCGCATCCACGCCGGCGTCGTCCAGCCGCTCCAAATGGGCCGGCAGCGCGTCCACCTCGCCGCTGCGGGGCATGGTGTTGACCGTCGCATGGACACGCACGCCGCGGTCGTGGGCAAAACGCACCGCCGCCGGCAGCTCCTCATCGGTGAAGTTGCCTGCAAAGGAGCGCATGCCAAATGCGGTGCCCCCAAGGTACACCGCATTGGCGCCGTAAAGCACGGCCATTTTCAGTTTTTCCATGTCGCCTGCAGGGGCGAGCAGTTCCGGCTTCCTCCGCTCCATCAACTGGGCTTATACATGTCGCTGTTGATAAACACGTTGTGGTCAGCCAGGTTGGTGAAGAAATGGCTGACGCCGTCTTTGCCGGCGGCGAAGTAATAATAGCCCGTCTCATTGGGGTGGATCGCCGCGGCGATAGCCTTCAGGCCGGGGTTGCAGATGGGTCCGGCAGGGAATCCGGCAAAGGTATAGGTGTTGTAGGGGCTCACATAGTCGGTGCTGAACTCGGAGCGATCCTTGCCGTCCAACGCCAGGGCATAATCGATGGTGCTGTCCATCTGCAGCATGCCGTATGTCTCGCTGCCGGTGGTTTTCAGCCGGTTGTAGAGCACGGAGGAGATGTTGGCCCGTTCCTCGTCGTTGTCATTGCTCTCCTTCTCAATGATGGAGGCGGCGATGATAATCTCCTGCAGGGAATAACCGCTGGCATCGATATCCGTGCGGATCTGTCCGGTGATGCGGTTTTCAAAGTTATTCATCATGGTGTCCAGCACCTTCTCGGCATCACTGTTCAGATAGAACTCATAGGTGTCCGGGAACAGGTAGCCCTCCACCCGGGTGAAGCTACCCAGCTTCGCCGGATCCAGATAGCTGTGCTCCGGATAATCGGCGTTGGCGGCAGCCTCCTCCAGATCGGTCCGTTTGGCCACGCCGTTCTCCTCCAGGATGTCAAAAATCTCTCTGACCGTCTTGCCTTCTGGGATCGTGACCTTGACGCTCTCAAAGGTCTGGTAGTTATGCAGCGACTGGACCAGCGCACGATAGTCCATGTCAGAGTTGATATTCTCATAGGTGCCCGGCTCGATGATCTCCTCGGCGTGGAGGAACTTGCTCACCAGCAGAAAGAACGGCTTGTAGTTGATCAGGCCAGCATCCTTCAGCTTTTGAGCCACATCGCTCACGCTATCGCCCTCCTCCACCACGATGGTGGTGGATACCGGCGGCTTGTTCAGCGAACACAGGTCGTTGGCCAACAGCCAGCCGATGCCAGCCAGCAGAGCGGATACAAGGATCACGCAGAGAAGATAGACGGGAACGCGGAGGAAGTTTCTCTTCTTCTTTTTCTTTTTTTTCGGCTTCTGTTCCGTCTCCTGCTGCGCCTCGCGCACCCGGGAGGTGTCCCAGTATGTGGTATCGGATTTCTTTTCCCGTGCCATCTTTGTCTTTCCTTTCTCTTTCGTCCTGCCTGTAAGCGGCCGGACAAGATACTGTCGCCGCTGTGGCGTCATACAAAGGTCCTGTAGGTGCGAAGGAGGTGAGCAGCATATGCTCCGGCAACAGCTCCTATACCTGGCTGATCGTCATTGTTCTGCTGGCGCTGCTGTGGAGCTGCAGCAACACCTGCGGCTGCTGATCAGCGGAAGCAGGATGCGCTGCATCCCCTCTCTCTTCAGGGGACAAGCAGGTCGGACACCTTCTCCAGCACCTCGGTGTGGATATCCTCCGCACTGCGCAGGCAGCCGTCTGCGGTACAGTCGATCCTTGTCCATCCACAATAATCCACTACAAAGGCCGCATTCTCGCGGCAGCGGCGCAGATACGCCTCGTCCCGCTCGTGGATATCCGCCGCGGTGTGCGTCGCCGCCTCCCGGCGACGCATCATCCGCTCTGTCAGATCGGTGGGGATATCCAGATAGAGCACACGGGTAGGGGCCGGCAGGCCCAGCAGCCGGTACTCAAAGTCAAAAAGCCAGTCCAGGAAAGCCCGGCGTTCCTCTTCCGGCAGCTTCACTGTCTGATGCACGGCGTTGGAAGTGGTGTAGCGGTCAGCGATCAAAAGGCCGCCAGCCTCGTAAAAGGCGCCCCAATCCTGCCGATAGGCGGCATAGCGGTCCACCGCGTAAAAGGTGGCGGCGGCGTAGGCATTCACATCCCCCGGCCGGCTGCCGAAGGCGCCGCCCAGATAGAGGCGGATCAGCGCAGAGGACTCCTGGTCGTACCGTGGAAAAGACAGCTTTTTATAGGGAATCTGCCGCTGCTCCAGCGTGCGGCACAGCAGCTCCGTCTGGGTGGCCTTGCCGGAGCCGTCTGTCCCCTCGAACACGATCAGTTTGCCCTTCATCGCACTTCCTCCCAGCGTAGATCTCATCTCGTCTTACGCATTTTAGCATATATTTCCCAGTTTGTCCATGAAGAAATCATGAAGGTGATCCCCCGGAGCCCTCCGGGCCGGCGCGGTCGGGGCAGAGGTCAATACCCCCGGCCCCGCGTGCTGATCTCGCTCCACAGGATGGGCCCCACCGCTCCGGTCTCGTCAAAGCCCATCTGGCGCTGCAGCGCCCTGACCGCCGCCTCGGTAGCCGCGTCGAAGGTGCCCGTCACCTCCACCGCCGGGATCGCAGGATCGGCCTGTGCGATGCGGCGCAGATTGGCCTGCATCTGACTCACCGCGGCACCGGTATCGCCCGGCACCAGAAAACGGCCGGGATATATCTCCCCGAGATATGTCTGATAGTCTGACGGCAGCTGGGAAACCGCGTCACGGTAGACCCGCTGCAGTTCGTTCCAGGTGTTGCGCCCCACGATGCCATCCACAGCCAGACCATACTTGTTTTGAAAGGTCAGCACCGCGTCGTATGTCTCTTGTCCGAACTCGCCGGTGATCCGGATGGGCGGCAGATCCGGCAGAAAGTACCCCAAAAAAGCCAGATAATACTGCACGATACGCACGGCGATACCGCTGTCGCCATAGTGCAGGATGCTTGGATAGACGCGCTGGGCCTCGCTGAAGGTGATGCCCTCGCTGCTGATCTCCGAGAGGCGTTTGACGCCGTTGTAGATCTCCTTCAGCTTATACCAGGTGGCCTTGCCCACGATACCGTCCACATACAGGTTGAAGATATCCTGGAAGCGGATCACCGCCTGCTCGGTGGGCACGTCGAACACACCCGTTACGGCCGGAATAGCCGGTATGGCCGGGAAGTTCCTGCCGATACGGTTCAGTTCCAGCTGGATCTGGCGCACCTCTTCGCCGAAGGAGCCACGCTGCAGGGCGATGCCGGGATAGGATGGCACATTGATGCCCACCTGCGCGTTGGTCACGATGCCGATATCCTGCCCGTAATAGTGCTGCAGTATCTCATAGGGCGTCATTCCCTGCTGCGCCAGCTCCAGGCTGCCCCACTGCGACAGGCCGCGGCACTGGGTGCGCACCCCGTCGCAGAACTGGGCAAAAAGCGGCTCGATCCGTCCCTGTCGCACAACATAATTGTTGAAGATCTCATCCACGATGATGCCGATGTTCTCAAACACCTCGCCGCCCGGTGTATAGGCCTGGTCGTAGCGGGTGGTACTGGTAATGTCGAACTCATAGCCGCGGCTGCGGTAATACTCGGTATATACCCGGTTGAGCGCGTAGGAGATCTGAGCCAGCACATTGGCGCGGATGGCATTCTCCGGCCAGGTGGGATAGATCTCGCTGGAGGCCACGTTCTTGATGTAATCGGCAAAGGGGACGGCCACGTTTTCCGCCGGCTGATCCGGCTCGCCCAGATGGACGGTGATGCTCACCGGCACGATGGGGTAATCCATGCTGCCCCTCCTCTACCGCGCCAGCGGCTGCAGAGCCACCGGCAGGATCGTCTCGATCCGGTCGTAGATCTCCACGGTGGAGTCCACTAACGGCACAAAGGCCGGGTGATAGACCGATACCTGGTATTCGGTACCGCTGTTCCCCGCCGTGGGCTCATATTGGGAGTAGTCCGCCGGAAGCGCCGGCAGAACAAGGCGCTCCACGATGCCGGAGGTGTTGGTCGTGTTTTTGTATAGCATACGCCGCACACCGCCGAAATCCCGTGTCACCTCCACCAGCGCACCCGGCACAGGAAAGGTGCCCCGGGCCGTGGATACCTGTACGCGCAGCTTCCCCCTCCCCGGATGGGCCCGCTGAAACAGTTCATAGGCGCTCCCGGTGCCGGGCTGCCCCTGCTCGTCTGTCGGTGCTTGATTCGGTGTTGCTGTCATGATCGCTCGCCCCTTATACCCGTTTTGCCATTCTATGCCGTGCTGATTCAGCCGGTGCCGCCAGAAAATGCTGTACCTTTTTGAAAAACTGTGATAGAATAGCCGAAAACGATACGAGGGGAGAGATGATGAGATGATCACAACACTGCTGCGCGACCTGAAAAACAGCCCCACCGCCTTCCATGCGGTGGACACCGTGCGCCGCAGGCTGCTGGAGGTCGGCTATGCGCCGCTGGGTCGGGATGACGCGCTGGCGACCGGCGGCAAATACTTCATCACGCCCCATAGCAGTTCTCTGATTGCCTTCCGCCTTCCTACACAACGGCCCATCGGTTTTATAATCAGTGCCAGCCACGCCGACTCCCCCTGCTTCCACCTGCGGGACCATGCAGAGCTGACCGGCGGCGACTTTGTGCGCCTGTCGGCGGAGCGCTACGGCGGCATGATCCACGACAGCTGGCTGGACCGGCCTCTGAGCATCGCCGGCCGTGTCATGGTGCGCACGGCGGACGGGGTGCGGCAGCAGCTGGTGGATCTCCAGCGCGACGCGGTGCTGATTCCCCGGCTCGCCATCCATCTGAACAGGTCGGTCAACGAGGGGTACAAGTACGACCCTGCAAAGGACCTGATCCCCCTTTACGGTGCGGCCTCCTCTGCCGGCAGCCTCCGCCGCGAACTGGCCGCCCGCCTGGGCTGTGCCGGGGAAGACATTCTCTCCACCGATCTGATCATCTACAACAACCAGGATGGCACCGTGTGGGGCCCCGCTGACGAGTTTCTCTCCGCCCCGCGGCTGGACGATCTGGCCTGTGTATTCACCTGTACGGAGGCCTTTCTGCAGGCGGCTGACAGTCTCTCGGTGCCGGTCCTGTGCGTTTTTGACAACGAGGAGATCGGCTCGGAGACCAAGCAGGGTGCCGCTGCTGTGACGCTGCCGGAGACGCTGGCTGTTATCGCCGCTGCGCTGGGTGAAGACTTGGGCCGCCTGCTGGAGAACTCTCTGCTGCTCTCCTGCGACAACGGCCACGGACGCCACCCCAACCACCCGGAGCTGGCCGATGCCAGCGAGGCGCCGGTGCTGGGCGGCGGCGTCGTCATCAAGCATTCGCCCCGCTACGCCACCGACGCCATGTCCGCTGCGCTGTTCTCTGAGATCTGCCGGCGGGCCGGTGTGCCGGTGCAGCACTACGCCAACCGCCCCGACCAAGCAGGCGGTGCCACCCTCGGCAACATCGCCAGCACCAGGACGCCGATCAGCACAGTGGACATCGGCATGGCACAGCTGGCAATGCACTCCTGCTTTGAGACGCTGGCCACCGCAGACGTGACATATTTCCTGAAAGCTGTCACCGCCTGCTATGAGAGCGCCCTGCGCGCCGACGGCGACACGGTGCAGATCCTGTGACCTCACAAACGCAGGACGGCGGAGCTGCGTTGCTCCGCCGTCTTTTTCCGCGCTGTGCCATGCACTCTTTTGCAGGGTGGTGCACTGCGTGTTCTTCTCGTCTGTTCTCTATCCTTTTTTTGGGGGGTCCGATGTGAACTGGTCCACCGGGTTCTTTTTCAACAGTATCCTCTTTGGCGTCGGTCTGGCTATGGACGCCTTTTCCGTCTCCATGGCCAACGGTCTGCGCTCGCCGGATATGCCGCGGCGGAGCATGTGCCGGATCGCCGGCGTATTTGCTGTCTTCCAGGTCCTCATGCCGCTGATCGGTTGGTTCTGTGTCCACACCGTGGCGACCGTCTTCACCGCGGTACAACGGTTCATTCCTTGGACAGCGCTCCTTTTACTGCTGTATATCGGCGGAAAAATGGTGCTGGACGGTATGCGCCGAAAGGACAATTCGGCAGTCCCCCCGGTGGGACTGCGCGCACTGTTGGGACAAGGCGTGGCCACCTCCATTGACGCGCTGTCCGTTGGTTTTACCATAGCCGGCTATGACTGGATCTCCGCCCTTGTGGAGGCACTCATCATTGGCGTGGTCACCTTTGTCCTCTGCATGGTCGGTCTGCGGATCGGCAAGCGCTTCGGCACCATCCTAGCCGGCAGGGCTACTGTGTTGGGTGGTCTGATCCTGATCGCAATCGGTGCAGAGATAATCCTCCACCATCTCCTGGGATAAACGAAAAGATCTCCCAAACACAGCTTTGGGAGATCTTTTTATGTAAAGTGTTTTTACTGTACATTTTCTTTTACACCTTCTCCGGTTCGCTGAACCTGCCGCTGTGCAGAATAATACGGTATACATCGCAATTTTTCAGTGGCCGCTTCCAAGCACTGCCGCTCTCGCCACCGGGCAGCTGGTTCATGATCACCGGGATCACCACCCCGTGGGCCACCACCAGCAGCGTGCCGCCGGGATCCCAACTACGCAGCCGCTTCAGAAAGCACCCGGTACGCAACCGCAACTGGTCCAATGTCTCCAACCCCTCCGGCGCCGGGACATGCTCCGGGTCGAGGAAAAAGGCAAAGACCTCCGGCGGCATGCCGTCGATCGGATGCCCCTCATAGGGGCCGAAATCCATCTCCACGATATCTGGCTCCAGCAGAATGTCCCCTTCGTCCACTCCGGACACCAGCACCGCCGTCTCGCGGGCGCGGCGCAGCGGACTGCTGCACACCCGGTCGAACCGGATCCCCAACTCCCTCAATCGCTCTCCTGTCTCCACGGCCTGGCAGCGCCCCTCCTCGTTCAGTGAACAGTCACTGCGGCCCTGGGTCAGCCGGTCACGGTTCATGGCCGTCTGCCCGTGGCGCATCAGGTAGATCGTCGTCATGCTTGTTCCTCCTGCGGCGCGATGAGTTCCAGAGAAACAGAGCCCGGTCCCACCATCTCCTCCAGCCCGGCAGTATCCTCCAGGCGCCCCAGCCGTGTCACATTCATGGGCGCCACCAGAGGATTGTAGAACAGCACCAGCCAGCTGTTGCCATAGAGCACCAGATCGCCGGAGCGTATGTCGTCCGCTATCTGGGGCTGATAAGGCAGCGGCGGCTGCAGCATGATGTATTTGAGACACCCGTTCAGTTCCTGCAGGGTGAACGACAGAGTGGGCCGCATCAGCAGCTTCTCGACCGTGTAATTCTCCTCCCACAAAAACGGGAACTCCCTCTCATTGATCCGGATCTTTCCTTTCCGCATGGATATCCATCCTTCCGTTTTCATACATCATAAAGTCCGCGCGGGTCACCTCTCGCAGCTTCCCGTTACATGGTGAACTGCACCACGCAAAAGGCCGCGTAAATGGCCAACAGCGCCACGCCCTGCCAGCGGCGCAGCTTCCCGTGAAGCAGCGCCGGCACTGTCAGCAGCAGCATCACCGCGAACATCACCGGTATATCCATCACCAACGAGGCGTTTCGGCCCGCGATAGTGGCGCTCTGGGGAATGCTGAAGGGCGCCAGTGACACCGACACGCCGCTGACCAACACGATGTTGAAGAGATTGGCGCCGATCACATTGCCCAGCGACAGGGCTCCGTGACCCTTGACCAGGGATGTGATGGCGGTGACCAGTTCCGGCAGACTGGTGCCCAGCGCCACAAAGGTCAGCGCAATGACCGACTCCGGTACGCCCAGCGCCTGAGCGATCAGCGTCCCGTTGTCTACCAGCAAATCGGCGCCCACGGCGATCAGAGCGGCACCCACTATCAGGAGCAGCAGCTCCATAGGCAGGCTGCGGGCTTTTCCCCCCTCTTCTGCCGCTTCGACGGCGGCGTCGGGCCTGCGCTTCATCTGCAGCACGGTGCACACCATGTAGGTCACGAACATCGTCAGCAGCAGCAGGCCCACAGGGCGGCTGAAGTAGCCGGTAGCATAGGCCACGCCGGCGTAAAACAGCGCCGTGGCAAAGAAAAAAATCACCGGTATGCGCAACGCCGCTCGGTCTACTCTGCCCGGCCGTACCGTGACAGTGATGGCGGCGATCAGCGCCGTGTTGCAGATCACAGAGCCGATGGCGTTGCCGTAGGCGATCTCACCGTGGCCGCTCAACGCCGAGGTGGTGGATACCATTACCTCCGGCAGCGTGGTACCGATGGACACAATGGTCGCACCGATGAGGAGCTCCGGCAGGTGGAAGCGGCGGGCAATGCCCGTGGCGCCATCTACGAACCAGTCGCCGCCTTTAATGAGGCACACCAGGCCAACCAGAAAGAGCAAAACCGGTACCAACATACAGAAAATCCCCCCTGCGGCGGCGCATGTGCTCCGCCGTTCCTCATAGTTCTGCCCGAGGCACAGCGCGCGCAACGGTAACAGTATAACACAGATCCGCTGCCGCTTCAATCGTCGAATTGCGACAATTATGGGCAGGCGCCGCAGATTTCTTTATGGCAGCGTCAGGGGCTGGATGTTCGCAGCGGCCCGGCGGCATAGGTCCATCACCTCCGCAGCGGACCCGGTGAGATATTTGTTCTCGTGCCGCACCAGATAGCATTTCCGCTCAAACTGTTGGTCATATACCGCGCGGGTCGTCACAAAGCCGGACTCCACACTGTAGCGCACCAGACTCTCCGGCAGGAAAGAGACGCCCAGCCCCATGTGTACCGCCTGCACGATGGCGTGTGTACTGACGCTCTCCATGGCGATCTCCAGCGGGATTCCCTGGCGAACAAATGCGTGCTCCAGATAGGAGCGGTCCATGCTGCCACTCTCATACATCAAAAAGCGGGAGCCGGCCAGATCCCGCAGGGACAGCGCAGCGGCATTTCGCCGAGGATCGTCCGGCGGCAGCAACAGGATGAGCCGATCCTCCAGGAAGGACTCGGCCAGCAGATGCTCCGCCCGGATGCCGCCCTCGATCAGTGCCAGGTCCAGCTCGTTGTCCAGCAGCGCCTGCTCCAGATAGGTGCCGCTGTACACCGTGCTGCGTACACGCAGGTTAGGGTGCCGCGCCTCAAAGTCCGACAGCACCTGCGGCAGCAACGTGCTGGCCAGCGTGGGCGTGGCCCCGATGCGCAGCACGCCCACCTCATCCCAGTTCTTCAGTTCTTTTTCCAACAGCTCCAGCGAATCCACGATATGCACAGCCTGGGCATAAAGCCGCCGCCCGCCCTCTGTGATCGACAACCGCCGGTTGATGCGCTCGAACAGCCGCACGCCGTAGTAGTCCTCCAGTTCCTGAATGGCACGGGTCACCGTGGGCTGCGTCATGTGGAGCTCCCGGGCTGCGCGGGTCATGTTCTGCTGCTGATAGACCGCGATAAAGATGCGCAGATGCCGGATTGTCATAGTATCCTCCCCTGTTATTCATGCCTGTTTAGGCATGATAATGATATGATAATAGCATTTCCATTTGCGATATTCAAGTGTTAAGATGATAATTAACGTTGCATCAACCAATTTATGGAATTTGCTTGTGCAGTTCCGGCCGTGCCCCGACCTACCGATTGCAAAGTGCGGCCAAAAAAGGAGTTATCGGACATTTATGAAGAGAGAGAAGCAGGGGTTTCGTTTCGGTTTGTTTTTAGTAACTATCGGCATCGTCTACGGCGACATCGGTACCTCCCCCATGTATGTGATGAAGTCCATTCTGGAGGGAAACGGCGGCATCGATCAAGTGGACGAGTCCTTCATCGTCGGCTCGCTGTCATTGGTGATCTGGACCATCACGCTGCTGACCACGGTAAAATACGTCCTCATCGCCCTGCGGGCCGACAACCACGGCGAGGGCGGCATCTTCTCCCTGTACTCACTGGTGAAGAAATGCGGCAAATGGCTGATCTTCCCCGCTATGCTGGGCGGCGCCGCCCTGCTGGCTGACGGCGTGCTGACGCCTGCCGTCACGGTGACTACGGCGGTGGAGGGCTTGCGGAGCATCGAGGTGATGGACCGCTTCCTGGGCGCCGGCCAAGGCCGGGTCGTCCTCATCATCCTGGTCATCATCGCCTTCCTCTTCTCCGTGCAGCACTCGGGCACCAGCCGGATCGGCAGGGCCTTCGGCCCGGTGATGCTGACCTGGTTCGGCTTTCTCGGCATCTCCGGTCTGCTGCACATCTTCTCGCTGCCGGCGGTGCTGCGGGCCTTTAACCCTCTCTATGCCGTGCAGGTGCTGCTGAGTCCCCACAATAAGGCCGGCTTCATGATCCTGGGCAGCGTGTTTCTGGCCACCACCGGCGCCGAGGCGCTCTACTCCGACATGGGCCATGTAGGCCGGGAGAACATCTATTTCAGCTGGCCGCTGGTGAAAATCTGCCTGATCCTCAACTATCTGGGCCAAGGAGCCTGGATCATCCAAAACCAGTCCAACAGCGCATTGTTCCATATTGAAGATCTGAATCCCTTCTTCTTGATGCTGCCGGAGGTCCTGCGCCCCTTTGCCGTGATTCTGGGCGCCGCAGCCGCCATCATTGCCTCCCAGGCACTGATCACCGGCTCCTACACACTGGTATCCGAGGCCATTCTGCTGGATCTCCTGCCCCATCTGGAGATCCGCTATCCCGCCGACACCAAGGGCCAACTCTATATCCCCACCGTCAACAAGATTCTGTGGATCGGCTGTAGTCTGGTGGTGCTCTATTTCCGCTCCGGCGCCCGGATCGAGGCCGCCTACGGCCTTGCCATCACCGTGACCATGCTGATGACCACGCTGCTGCTGGCCGTCTATCTCAACAAACTGCGCCGCAAGCGCATCCTCTCCGCCCTTTTGCTGCTGCTCTTCGGCGTCATCGAGGGAGTATTCTTCATCTCCAGTCTGGGCAAATTCGCCCACGGCGGCTATGTGACTGTGATCCTGACGCTGCTGTTGCTGGCCATTATGGTGGTGTGGTACCGTGCCACGCAGTTGGAGCGGAAGTACAGCATTCGCCTGAACCTGCAGGATTACATTCCCAACCTGCAGCGGCTGCATGAGGACACCACTCTGCCCCTGCAGGCTCACAACTTGGTCTATCTGGAGGGGAAGAGCAACAACGAATATATCGACCGCGATATCCTCTACTCCATTCTGGACAAGGACCCCAAACGGGCTGAGGCCTACTGGTTTGTCAGCGTCAACGTGCTCAACGAGCCGGACACGCTGGCCTATCAGGTGGAGACCTACGGCACCGACTTCATCTTCCGCATAAAGCTGAACCTTGGCTTCAAGTGCAGTCCGCGTGTCAATTTGTATCTACGGCAGATCGTCCAGGATCTGCAGGCCGCCGGGCAGTTCCCTCCCCAGGATAAGAAGTACTCCATCTACGGCCAATCCACGGTGGGCACCTTCAAGTTCTGCATCATGCACAAATCCGTATCCACCAAGACGGAGTTGTCCGCGCTGGACGAGGCCATCCTACACACCAAATACGCCATCCGCAAGGCCGCGGGCTCCAAGGTGGAGTGGTACGGTCTGGACACCTCCAATCTCATCATCGAAAACGTACCGCTGATCACTGGCGTTGGCAGCAGCGACCGCCGCATCCGCCGGCAGAATCCCGCCATGCAAGCGGACGAATAAACCCCTGCTGAAACAATCAAAAGACATCCCGGACAGATGTCACATCTGTCCGGGATGTCTTTTTTTCACGTGCGTGCCGCAGCTGTTCACAGCAGGATCTCCTCCGACCGCTTCGACTCCAGGTGCCCTCTTTTCGGCCGGGCGCCCTCCGCCGCATAGCCAAAAATCAGCAAGGCTGTCGGTTCGCAATCCTCCGGCAGGGAAAATGCCTTCTTCATTTCCTGCGGGTCCCAGTACATGACCCAGATGGAGCCCAGGCCCAGGTCGGCCGCCTCCAGCATCATGTGGGTGGTCACGATGCTGGCATCGATATCACCGCTGCTCTTTCCGTCATACTGCCGCTGCCAGCAGGCAGTTTTGTCGTAGCAGACCAGGAATGCGGCCGGCACATAGTACCCGCCGGGTATCACCCGACGCAGCCGTTCCCGGTCTTCCTCCGACCGGATCAGGCGGAGCCGCTGCGGCTGAAGGTTACAGGCGGTCGGCGCAGCCAGTGCAGCCTGCAGGATCTTTTCGATCTTCTCATCCTCGACAGGCTGCTCTTGATATGCAAGCACCGAAAAACGCCGCTTTGCCAGCTCTAAAAAGTCCATTTTGCCGCCCCTCTCCGTGTATATGTTGAAATCCTCTCAGATGGCGCTGCGCCGGGCATATACCACCGCGCCGCGCTTGATGACCGCGGCGGCGAGATTGCTGCCCATGCGGTAGCAGATATAGTTGAGATCCGGGGCGTCCCAGATCACCAGGTCGCCCTGCTTCCCCACCTCCACGGATCCAATCTGTCCCGCCATGTCGATGGCGGCGGCACCGTTCAGCGTCACGGCGGTGAGCACCTCCTCCGGCGTGAGGCGGTACTTGAGGCACCCCAGATTCATCACCAGCTGCAGGTTCAGGCTGGGACAGGATCCCGGGTTGAAATCGGATGCCATGGCCACCGGTACGCCGGCGTCCACCATGGCCCGGGCCGGTGCATAGGCCGCGCCCAGATAGAAGCTGGTGGCTGGCAGACAGCAGGCCACTGTGCCCGCCTTCGCCATGGCGGCGATGCCCTCCTGCGGACAGACGATCAGGTGCTCGGCAGAGATAGCCCCTACCTCCCCCGCCAGCTGTGAGCCGCCGATGGACTCGATCTCATCGGCGTGGATCTTGGGGATCAGCCCGCACCTCTTCCCGGTCTCCAGGACGCGGCGGGACTCCTCTTTGGAAAATACGCCCTTCTCACAGAACACGTCACAGAACTGCGCCAGTCCCTCCCGGGCTACCGCAGGGATCATCTCTTCACACAGCAACCGGAGATAGCCCTCCCGGTCATTTTTGTATTCCGCCGGCAGCGCATGGGCCCCCAAAAAGGTGGCGGCAACGTCCATGGCGTGGTTTGCCCCCAGCGAGCGGATCACCTGCAGCTGCTTGCGCTCATTGGGCCAGTCCAGTCCGTAGCCGCTCTTGGCCTCCACGGTAGTCACGCCCATGGATAGCATCTCGTCCAGGGCAGCGCGGGCCCTTTCATACAGTGCCTGTTCGCCGGCCTGCCGGGTGGCGCGTACCGTAGACAGGATACCGCCGCCACGTTCCAAGATTTCCAGATAACTGACACCGCGCAGCTTCAGCGCCAGCTCGTTCTGCCGCCAGCCGCCAAATACCAGATGGGTGTGTGCATCCACCAGGCCGGGCGTCACCAAACGTCCCCCGGCGTCCAGCTCACTGGCACCGGCGCAGATCATGCCGTCCGGCACACCGGCGCCCACCGCCGTGACGATACCCTCCTCCACCAGGACCCAGGCATTTCGCAGCAGCTCGATGTTTCCCTGCTCCGCGCCCCGGTGAGCCGCCCGCCCCAGCGGGGTGGCCAGCATTCCGATGTTGCGGATCAACAGCTTTTTCATGGCGCGCTCCTCATCCTTCCTGCCGGTCGAGCGCCGCCTTTACCACGGCGTCGTCGGCCACATAGGGCAGCGTGATGTGATCCTGCCCGGCATACAGTCGGTTGTACTCGGCGGCGGTGGTCATGGCGTGCTCGTTCCGCGCCCAAGAGCGGCGGGCCACCCCCACCATGGTGTCCCAGGGCATGGCCATGCGCAGGATGGTGTCCACCCGCTCAGAACCGTCCAACACCATACCGAATCCTCCGTTGATGGCCCGGCCGATACCGGTGCCGCCACCGTTGTGGAGGGCAATGTAGCTCATGCCCCGGGCGGCGTTGCCGGCGTAGCATTGGGTTGCCATATCAGCCATGATGTTGGATCCATCCTTGATGTTGGAGGTCTCCCGGAAGGGTGCGTCGGTGCCGCCGGTATCGTGGTGGTCCCGGCCCAGAATCACCGGGCCGATCTCGCCGCGGCGTACCATCTCATTGAACTTCAGGGCGATGTTCATGCGCCCCATGGCGTCCTGATAGAGGATGCGGCACTGGGTACCCACCACCAGTCTGTTCTTTTTGGCATCCCGGACCCAAACGTAGTTGTCGTGGTCCTGATACCGCCGGTCATGGGTGCGGATATACTCGGCGGCCGCCGCGTCGGTCTTGTCCAGATCGGCCGGATCGCGGCTCAAGCAGCACCACCGGAAGGGACCGTAGCCGTAGTCAAACAGGCAGGGGCCCAGAATGTCCTCCACATAGGAGGGAAAGACAAAGCCGTCCAAATCGTTCTCTCCGTTGCGGCAGACGCTCTTGACGCCGGCGTCGTAGACCGCCTTGAGGAAGCTGTTGCCGTAGTCGAAGAAATACGTACCCCTGTCGTGGAAGGCGCAGATCAGCTCATAGTGACGCCGCAGGGACTGATCCACCAGCGCGCGGAAAGTCTCCGGGTCACTGCGCAGCATCTCCGTCCGCTGCTCGAAGGTCAAGCCCTGGGGGCAGTAGCCGCCGTCATAGGGCGCGTGGCAGGAGGTCTGGTCACTCATCAGATCCACATGGATGTTCCGCTCATAGAGATACGCCAGCAAATCTACGATGTTGCCGTGATAGGCCACGGCGCAGGGCGTTCCCTCCCGTTGGTGGGTCAGAGCGATGGAGGCCGCCTCGTCCAAACTGTCGGTACGGTGGCTCACCCAGCCCTGGGTGAAGCGGGTGTCGATGCGGGAGTTGTCCACCTCCGCGATGATGGCGGCGGCACCGGCGATCTCGGCGGCTTTTCCCTGGGCGCCGCTCATGCCGCCCAACCCGGCGGAGACGAACAGCCGCCCGGCCAGATTGCCGTCGTTGGGGATGCCCAGCTTCAGCCGCCCGGCGTTGAGCAGCGTGTTGAAGGTGCCATGTACGATGCCCTGAGGGCCAATGTACATCCAACCGCCGGCCGTCATCTGGCCATAGTTGGCCACACCCAGGGCCGCAGCCCGGTTGAAGTTCTCCTGATCGTCAAAAGTGCCCACCATCAGCCCGTTGGTCAGGATGACACGGGGTGCCAGGCGGTGGGAACGGAACAGCCCCAGCGGGTGGCCGGACATGACCACCAGTGTCTGCTCCTCCGTCAGCTCCTCCAGATATTTTTTGATCAGCCTGTACTGCATCCAGTTCTGGCAGACTTGCCCGGTTTCTCCGTATGTCACCAGTTCATAGGGGTACAGCGCCACGTCGAAGTCCAGGTTGTTGTCGATCATCACCTGGATGGCCTTTCCCTCGATGCATTTTCCCTTGTACTCATCAATGGGCCGGCCATACAGCTTGCCCTCCGGGCGGAAACGGTAACCGTAGATACGTCCCCGCTCGTCCAGCTCCTGTGCAAACTCCCGGGCCATCTGCTCGTGGTGATCCGGATGGATGTAGCGCAGGGCGTTTTTGATGGCCAGTTCCCGGTCTGCCCGGCTCAGATGCGCCTCCCGGCGGGGTGCCCGGCGATAGCGGCCGTCCAGCGCCGGATAGTCCGGCAGCGCATCGTCCAGCTTGATGATCATCGCCTCATGGATCATATCCCACATGTTCTCGTCCTCCCTCCAACTCATCTGCACCTTGTACTTTGCTTTTTATTATAGCGGAAAAACGCCACAATAAAAAGTCCCTTTCGCCCGGTTCCACCACTCTTTTTTGTTGACTGAGAGCCGTCGTCAGCCAATTGCACAATGTACAGACGATTTCCTTGTAGAAAACGCCATGCGTCCCGCTAACGTGCTAAAGGATCCTCGAAGCAAGGGGCGTTTTTTTGACAGGTTGGAAAAAGAAAAGGGTTTACGCGCTATACCATTTTGCGCTATAATATCGTGTAAAGAGTTGCTGGAGGCTGCTCGACAAACGGCAGCCGATAAGGAGGAAATATCGTGGCAAAGCTGGTGGAGTGCATTCCCAATTTCAGCGTCAGCCGGGAGCGTGACCCGGCCGTTTTTCAGGGACTGGTGGAGGCGGCCAACAGCGTCGGCGGCTGTACCGTGTTCGACGTTCAATCCGACGGAAGCCACAACCGCTGTGTCTTTACGCTGATCGGCTCTCCGGAGGCCATTGAAGAGGTTGCCTTCCGGCTGACCAAAAAGGCCACGGAAACCATCGACATGACAAAGCACGAGGGGCAGCACCCGCGCATGGGTGCCACTGATGTGATCCCCTTCGTGCCACAGACAGATATGACCGTGGCCGAGTGCGTGGAAATGTCTCACAGGGTGGCCCGGCGGATCTGGATGGAGCTGGGCGTCCCCTCCTTTCTCTATGAGGATTCGGCCACCCGGCCCGAGCGCCGCAATCTGGCCGCATGCCGCAAAGGCCAGTTTGAGGGCATGCCGGAAAAGCTGCTGCAGCCGGACTGGGCCCCTGACTACGGAGAGCGGCGGATCCATCCTACCGCCGGCATCGTGGCCATCGGCGCCCGTATGCCGCTGATCGCCTTCAACATCAATCTGGGCACCTCCGATGTGGAGATTGCCAAACGGATCGCCAGGGCTATCCGGGGCTCCTCCGGTGGTTTCCGCAGCTGCAAGGCCATCGGCATTATGCTGGGCGAGCGCAGCATTGCCCAGGTGTCCATGAACATGGTCAACTACGAGGATACGCCCCTCTACTATGCCTATGAGATGGTGCGGATGCTGGCCAATCGCTATGGCGTGCCCATCGTGGGCACCGAGCTGGTGGGGCTGACGCCCGCCAAGGCACTGATCGACTGCGCCGAGCACTACCTGCAGCTGGAGGACTTTGACTGCCGCAGCCAGGTGATGGAGTACCATCTGCTGGAGAGAAATATCTGATTGTTGAGAGGAGGCCTTCCCGTGGCATTGTCTGATATGGGTATTTCGGATTTCACCGCGCTACTTGCCTCCGACGCTCCGGCGCCCGGCGGCGGCTCCGCAGCCGCCTTGGTCGGCGCCATGGGAGCTGCTTTGACCGCCATGGTAGCCGGCCTGACGCAGGGGCGAAAAAAATATGCTGACTATGCTGACCGGGCCGCTGACGCAGAGCGGCAGCTCAATGCGCTGCGCCGCCGCCTGCTGGACATCATGGAGCAGGACACGGCGGCTTTCCAAACCGTCAGTGCCGCCTTCTCCCTGCCGCGGGAGACAGAGTCCCAGCGTACCGCCCGCTCGTCTGCCATTCAGGAGGGACTGCAGCGGTGCACCGAGGCGCCGCTGGAGACCATGGCTCTGACAGCAGAGGCAATCGCGCTGGCAGGCGAGCTGGCAGAGGGCTTCAACGAGAGTGCCGCCAGCGATTTGGGCACGGCATTTCTCGCCTTCAGGGCCGCAGCCCTGGGAGCGTGGCTCAACGTGTGCATCAACATCTCTTCCCTACAGGATCGGACGCTGGCAGAGCAGTACCGTGCCAGGGGCGAGGCGCTTTTGGCGCGCTCGCTGGAGCCGGCAGACCGCGGGTATCAGCAGGTTCTGGAGCGGATCGGGCGCTGACAGCAGCGCCATTTAACGAGAAGTGAGGTAATACAGGTATGATCATGGAGCCCTCTTCCATTCACCATGTGGTCGTTGACGGACACAGCCTGGATCTGGAGTCTTTCGTAGCTGTGGCGCGGTTTAGGGCCACGGTAGAACTGTCTCCCGCAGCACGGGCGTCCATGGAGCGTTCCCGGGCGCTGGCGGACAAGATTGCTGCGGAGGGCCGCATTGCTTACGGCATCACCACAGGCTTCGGCGAGTTCCAAAAGGTGGCTGTACCTAAGGAAATGTCCAATCGACTCTCCACCAATCTGATTCTGAGCCACTGTACGGCTACCGGCGAGCCCTATGCCCCGGAGATCGTACGCGGAATGATGCTGCTGCGGGCCAATGCCCTGTGCGGCGGCGTGTCCGGTGTCCGCCCCATCCTGGTGGAAATGCTGCTCGATATGCTCAACCGCGGCGTCATCCCTGTGGTTCCGGAGAAGGGCTCTCTGGGTTCCTCCGGCGATCTGGCGCCGTTGGCCCATCTGACGCTGCCCATGCTGGGCCGCGGCGAGGCCTTTTACGGCGGTGAGCGCCTGAGCGGCGCTGAGGCCATGTCCCGGGCCGGCATCTCCACGCTGGACACACTGGTCAGCAAGGAGGGGCTGGGCATGACCAACGGCACCTGTGCCATGACCTCCGTGGGCGCACTGGCCCTCTATGACGCCATATGCGCAGCCCAGCTGGCGGATGTGATCGCCTCGCTGAGCTTCGAGGGGCTGACCGTCCAGACCGGGGCCTTCGACCGGCGTATCCACGCGGTACGCGGGCAGAAGGGTCAGATCACTGTGGCGGCCAATCTGCGCGCGCTGCTGCAGGGCTCTGAGATTATCGACCGCAGCCAGAATGACCAGGTGCAGGATGCCTACGCTGTGCGCTGCGTGCCGCAGCTCCACGGTGCCTGCCGCGATGCGCTGGCCTACGTACGGGAAAAGGTGGAGATCGAACTGAATGCCGTCACCGACAACCCGCTGATGTTTCCGGAGGATGAGGCCGTCATCTCCGGCGGCAACTTCCACGGCGAGCCGCTGGCTCTGCCCTTTGATTTTCTCGGTATCGCCGCCGCGGAGCTGGCCAACGCCTCTGAGCGGCGCATTGAGCGCATGGTCAACGGTCAGCTCAGCAACGGACTCACCCCGTTTCTCACCACTCAGCCAGGCATCAACTCTGGCTTCATGATCGTGCAGTACGCCGCCGCCTCCATGGTGTCGGAGAACAAGGTGTACGCTCACCCTGCCTCGGTGGATTCCATCCCCTCCTCCATGAACCAGGAGGACATTGTTTCCATGGGCACCACTGCTGCCCGCAAGGCCCGCATGATCCTGCGCAACACCCAGGACGTGCTGGCCTATGAGTTGATGACCGCCTGCCAGGCGATCGACATCCGGCGCCGCGCAGACACCCATGGCCAGGGCATCACGCCGCTGCACCAGGCACTCTATGACCACGTGCGTGAAAAGGTCTCTTTCATGGAGATTGACCGGGAGATCTGGCCGGATCTTCGCCTCTGCGAGGCCATGATCCGCTCCGGTGAGCTACTGGAATTCGTCCATGCACAGCTGCCGGAGTTCATGTGATCTCATCAAAAGAAACAGAAGAGCCCTGCGCGAACCGGTGCGCAGGGCTCTTGTTGTGTCTCTATTTCTCCCCATATATCTGTGTCACCAGCCGGGCGGTGATGCGTGCCGTCATCCCCCACAGCGGATGGGGCAGCCCGTGATAGACCGGCACATCCATCTGCGGCACGAACCAGCGATAGTCGGGGCGGACGTGCACCTCCTCATAGGGAAAGTGTTCTACCTGCGGCTGCAGTGTATAGGGGTAGCGCTCCGGTGGATTGTCCCGCAGCCAGGTCAGGGGCACGGTGAACAGCTCCGCCACCTCATTGGGATTGACCGACAGGGTATCCGTCCCACGGGTGTGCAGGCAGGACAAAAACGGATAGATCAGATCACTGCCGCGCAGAAGCAGGTCCAGCGGCCCCAGCACCTCAATGTCCGTCGGGTCGATGCCCAACTCCTCCTGCGTTTCCCGCAGAGCGCAGTCCAACGGGGTCTCCCCCGCCTCAATATGGCCGCCGGGGAAGCAGACCTCGCCGGGCTGGTGGTGCAATGTGCTGGCCCGCACCTCATAGAGAAGATGCAAGCCGTCCTCCCTCTCCACCAGCGGTGCCAGCACGGCATACCGGCGGCGGGCCGACTGCAGGGTGGGTTGATATGAACCAAACTGATTGCGAAGCTGCTGCAAATCCATACGGAATCCCTCCTGCAGCCAGTATACTACGCCGGCTGGAAAAAGCAAACAGAAAAATCCCCCCATCCTTCGATGGGGGGACCGGGGTAACGTCAGCAGCCGCAGCCGCAGCCGTTCTGCGAACCGCAACCGCAGCCGCAGCCACAGCCACCGTTGTTGAACAGCAGGACCAGGACGAGGATGACGATGATGATCCAGTAGCAGTTGTTGCCGCCAAAACAGGAGCTCTGATTACACATAGCGTAACCTCCTATGAAATTTCAGACCTTTCCGCAGGTCTCATTCCATAGTATGTCAACGCCCGGCAAATGTGCGGCTCAGTGTTGGGAGATCCGGTAGCTCAGCGTGAGCAACGTATCCACAAAGTGGACGTCCTCGAAAAAGACATCCGGCTCCGTGGTGGAGAGTTCCACATTCGTGAAGTTCCAGAACCCGCGGACGCCCAAGTCGATCAGACGGCTGGCCAGCGGCTGCGCCTCGTTCTGCGGCACGGTCAGTACCGCCACGTCGGGACGATACGCCGCGATATAGTCCTCCAACTCATCCATGGAGCGAATGGTCACACCGCGAATGGCAGTACCGATCAGGTCTGGAGAGATATCAAAGGCGGAATCGATCTCAAAGCCCACCTTGCCAAAGTCGAAATTCTGCAGCAGCGCATGGCCCAAGTGGCCCGCGCCGATAATGATCAGCCGGTGCCCGCTGTCGATGCCCAGGATGTGTCCGATCTCTGCGCGCAGCTCTGCCACATTATAGCCGTACCCCTGCTGCCCGAACTCACCGAAGCAGCTCAGGTCCTGCCGGATCTGGGAGGCGGTAATGTCCATCTTGTTGCCCAAAGAATTGGAGGAAATGCGGACAGCGCCCTTGTTATAGAGGTCGTCCAGGTGCCGGTAGTACCTGGGGAGCCTGTGGATCACAGCATCTGATATTTTTTGCTTCTTCATGGGGGACACCTTCTTCTCGCACGCGGGATACACGACAGAGCTCCAAAGAGCCCCTACGATGACTGTATTGTACAGCTTCCCCCGCAAGTTGTCAACTTTATTAACAATCTTTTTTGAAATTTTCCCGGGGAATTTGCGCAGAATGGTCTTTACATCGCCTGACGAAGTTGTTATAATATTGAGGCACGTGATGCGGCATCCTGCCGCCATATAGCATGCGCCCGTAGCTCAGTTGGATAGAGTGTCAGACTCCGACTCTGAAGGTCGCAAGTTCGAATCTTGTCGGGCGTACCACAAAGAGCCTCTTCGCAACAGCGGAGAGGTTCTTTGTTTGCGTAGAAGGGATCTCTTATCTGTACCCTGCCTCTTATATCATGTTAAGTATTATCGCTTTACAATAACTATAACAACACGGTAACGGGCCGGTCTATTTGAATGGAATCCGGGGTGACCCGGCAGCTGTAGGCCGCTATGTGCACGCCGGCCTCCGCCGCCCGGCGCAGCGCTGCCCCGAAGGCGGGATGTGTCGCGTCATTGGGTGAAAGATCCAGCACATCGGCCATCTGGATCACAAAAAACGCCGTAGTCCGGTACCCCTCTCCTGCCAGATGTGTCAACTCATGCAGGTGCTTGACGCCCCGTTCCGTGGGTGCGTCGGGAAAACGGGTATGTCCGCCTTCCTCCAGCGTGACGCCCTTCACCTCCACAAAGTGCCTGCCCGCCGGCAGCTCCAGGCAAAAATCCAGACGCGACTGTCCGATCTGATACTCAGGTCGTATGGCAACCGCCTCCGGCTCGTATTGCTGCGCCCATTCGGCAAAGACCCGGTTCGGTGCCTGGGCGTCCATGTTGATGAGCTTTCCGCCCTTTTCCACCGCGATCAGATCATAGGCAGTCTTGCGGCTCGGGCTGTGCGCTGCCTCTAGATATACGACACAGCCCGGTACCAGCAATTCCCGACAGCGGCCGGTGTTCTTCACATGGCAGACCACCTGCTCGCCTTCCACCTCCACATGGGCGATGAACCGGTTGGGCCGCGCCAGAAATTTTCCCCGTATCACTGCCTGATAGTGCATGACGTTTTCCTCCGGAGCATTTGAATTTGGTCCTCTGCTCCTGATTATAGCACATGGCACCGCACCTGTGGCATTTTTATGCATTTTTTCACCCACCTGCACTATGTATCCTTTTCTTCGGCGACCCTTTTTTCCTGTTGCCTTTGTTCCTCAGATTTGCTATAATGTGAGCAATCATTTTGGTATGGAGGGATTGTTTTTCATGGATTACAGCAATCTGTTTGTCGTACTGATGGGCGTGGGCACCGTGTTCGTCGGCTTAATCTGCATCATCCTGCTGGTCAGTCTGATGAGCTGGCTCTGCCGCAAAACCGAGAAGGCCGCACCTGTCGTAGCCGCGCCGGTTCCCCAGCGCGCTGCTGCCAACAGTCAGGAACTAATCGCCGCCATCTCCACCGCCATTGCCGAGGAGTTGAGCACGGACGTGTCTGCCATCCGCATCACTTCAATCAAAAGATTGTAAACCACAGGAGGAATATGATATGAAAAAGTATCGCGTCAACGTCAACGGAACTGCCTATGAGATCGAGATTGAGGATATCACCGGTGCTGCGCCTGCGGCGGCCATTCCCTCCCCTGCTGCCGCCCCGGCTCCCGCTCCGGCACCCGCAGCCGCTCCTGCCGGCGGCGAACCCATCACCTCCCCCATGCCCGGCAACATCCTGGCGGTCAATGTAGCCGTCGGTGACACGGTGAAAAAAGGCCAGGTACTGATGATTCTGGAGGCGATGAAGATGGAGAACGAGATTATGTGCCCCCGGGACGGGAAGGTGGTCTCAGTAGCTGTCAGCAAGGGTGCTGCTGTAGAATCCGGCACGGTGCTGTGCTCCATTCAGTAACGGCCGCGGAGGGCTGATATATGGAAGCGATTTTGAATTTTATAAACAGCACCGGCTTTGCACAGTTCTTCACGGGTGGAAACTGGAAATGCATCCTGATGATCGGTATTGCGTGCTTCCTGCTCTTCTTGGGCATCGTGAAGAAGTTTGAGCCGTTGCTGCTGGTCCCCATCGCCTTTGGTATGCTGATCACCAATCTGCCGGGGGCCGGGATGTTCCATGAGATCCTGTTTGCCGGCGGTCATATCCACTGGGATCTGTTCGGCGGGGCACCCATCACGGCGGAGTTTCTCAAGGAGCTGTCCGCCGCCGGTGTGGCGGATACGGTGCTGGCCACGGTAACCGCGGGGCAGAGCATCTCCGTCGGTCTGGTGGATATCCTGTATCTGGGCATCAAGCTGGGTATCTATCCCTGTCTGATCTTCATGGGCGTGGGCGCCATGACGGACTTCGGCCCGCTGATCGCCAACCCTAAGAGCCTGCTGCTGGGCGCCGCCGCGCAGGTGGGCATTTTCCTGACCTATGTGGGCTGCCGGCTCAGCGGTCTCTTCACCGGCGCCGAGGCCGCCTCCGTGGGCATCATTGGCGGCGCTGACGGCCCCACGGCCCTGTTCGTCACTGCTATGCTGGCGCCGGCGCTGCTGGGCCCCATCGCCGTGTCCGCCTATTCCTATATGGCCTTGGTCCCCGTAATTCAGCCGCCCATCATGAAGCTGCTGACCACGGAAAAGGAGCGTCAGATCGTCATGCGGCCTCTGCGCGAGGTCAGCAAGCGGGAAAAGATCATTTTCCCCATCGTGGTCACCATCTTTGTGGCCCTGCTGGTCCCCTCCGCCGCGCCGCTGATCGCCTGCCTGATGCTGGGCAACCTGTTCAAGGAGTGCGGCGTCACCGAACGGCTCAGCAAGACGGTGCAGAACGAGCTGATGAACATCGTTACTATCTTCCTGGGCGTCTCTGTGGGCGCCACTGCCACCGGCGCCACCTTCCTCTCCGTCAAGACCCTGGGCATCATGCTCATGGGCGTTGTGGCCTTCGCCTGCGGTACCGCGGGCGGCGTACTGCTGGCCAAGTTCATGAACCTGTTCCTGAAGGAGAAGATCAATCCGCTGATCGGCTCGGCCGGTGTCTCCGCCGTGCCCATGGCGGCCCGCGTCAGCCAGAAAGTGGGCCAGCAGTACAACCCCGGCAACTTCCTTTTGATGCACGCCATGGGTCCCAATGTGGCCGGCGTCATCGGCTCCGCCATCGCTGCGGGCGTTTTGATCTCCCTGTTCGGTTAATGGAGGTACAACTATGGAATTTCCGTCCAACAAGCCCCTGTTGATCACCGACACCATCCTGCGCGACGCCCATCAGTCCCAGGCAGCCACCCGCATGACCATTGCGGATATGCTGCCCGGGCTGGAGGTGCTGGACAGCATCGGCTACTACTCTCTGGAGTGCTGGGGCGGTGCTACCTTTGACGCCTGCATGCGCTTTTTGAATGAAGATCCTTGGGAGCGGCTGCGCACCATCCGGGCCCACGTGAAAAACACAAAGCTGCAGATGCTCTTCCGCGGCCAGAACATCTTGGGCTACAAGCACTACGCAGACGATGTGGTGGACGCCTTCTGCCGCAAATCCGTGGAAAACGGCATCGATATCATCCGCATTTTTGACGCGCTGAACGACATCCGCAACCTGGAGCAGGCCATCCGCTCTACCAAGCGGTATGGCGGACAGGTGGAGGCAGCTCTCAGCTACACCATCTCCCCCATCCACAACGAAGCATATTTTGTCAAGCTGGCCAGGGAGCTGGAGCAGATGGGCGCCGACACCATCTGCATCAAGGACATGGCCAATCTCCTCCTGCCCATGGATGCCTATTCTTTGGTCAAAGCGCTGAAGGAAGCTGTCAGCGTTCCCATCCACCTGCACACGCACAATACCTCCGGCACCGGCGACATGGTGCTGTTGATGGCCGCCTATGCCGGTGTGGACATCGTGGACACGGCTCTGAGCCCGCTGGCCAACGGCACGGCTCAACCCGCCACCGAATCCCTGGTCGCTACGCTGCAGGGCACCGTGCGCGATACAGGACTGGATCTGGATAAGATGTCCGATGCTGCCGCCCACTTCCGCGGTGTGGCCCAGCGTCTGCAGGATGCCGGCAGTCTCAACCCCAAGGTCTTGCGGGTCGACACCAATACGCTGCGCTACCAGGTGCCCGGCGGCATGCTGTCCAACCTGATCTCCCAACTGAAGGAGGCCAAAAAGGAGGACAAGTACTACGATGTGCTGGCGGAGATTCCCCGGGTCCGCAAGGACTTCGGCTATCCCCCGCTGGTCACCCCCTCCTCCCAGATCGTGGGCACCCAGGCCGTCATGAACATCATCATGGGTGAGCGCTACAAGGTCTTCCCCAAGGAGTCCAAGGCCATGCTGAAGGGCGAATACGGCCGTCTGCCTGGCGAGGTCAGCAATGAGGTACGCGCCAAGGCCGGCATTGCCCCCGAGGATGTGATCACCTGCCGACCTGCCGACCTGCTGGAACCGGAACTGGAAAAGTACAAGACGGAATTTGCGGACATCGCCAAAAGCGAAGAAGACGTTCTGTCTCTGGCTCTCTTCCCACAGGTTGCCCCCAAGTTCCTGGACCATAGGGATCACCCGGAGAAGTATGCAGAGGTGCCGGCCGCCTCCGCACCTGCCGCGCCGTCCAAGGCGACAGACCCCAACGCCGTGCGGGAATTCACCGTGCAGTGCGATCCCGGTGTGCTGAACAACCTGTAATTGATTAGAAAAAACCTGCCCCGGTCCGTTTACGGACCGGGGCAGGTTTTTGGACGGACAGCGACGTTCAGTTACTCGTCCTTGTTTTCGGGCTCTTTCGGTGTCTCGGGTTCCTCCGGAGCAGCAGGCTCCTCGGCATCCAACTGGAATTTGCCCACCAGATCGGCATACTCCTCCTCGGAAATGGGCGCCGCCGCGTTGCCGCAGATCTCCTCATAGAAGGCGGACTGCACCAGGCCGCGGAAGAGGGGCACCAGCACGAAGAAACAAATCGTCAGCACGAACAGCACCAAGGCAAACAACACGCCGATGAAGCGGATTCTGGCAAACAGCGACAGAATCAGAGCCGCCGCAGCGAACAGAACATAAATCAGGATATCCGCACCGAACATCTTGCCCTTCCAGCCCTCCGTGCGCGCACTGGACAGCTTGATGGCCTCTGTGGGCTTCACGTCCGGCTCCATCATCAGGATGTACGGGGTCAGGCGATACTCATAGGTGCGGACGATGGCAATGATCCAGCCAACCACCGGGATCAGGCCCCAGATGAAGATCCACAGCATCATCCACCCCATGCCGCACAGCACACGCTTGATAGTCTTCCAATCGCGGAAGCAGTCGAACAGTCTGAGCGTCTCCACCTCTTCGCCCCGGTATCCGTGCAGATAGATCAGCGTCATCGATGTCTCCAGCAGGATGCTGATACACAGCGCTACACCGGGGATGATGCCAAACAACGCTGAACCGATGCCCGTCAGCAGAATGCAGAGCAGGGAAATACCCCACAGTTTCAGCGGCTTCTTCATGAGCACGCTCAACGCCTTTTTGTAGATCTCCAGAATCATATTCTCTCTCCTTTCTGATAACAACTTATACGTTGTCCAAAGCCATTATAACACGATATTCCCATAAGTGTACATTTTTTTACAGGATTTGACACGTTTTTCCCGCGCCGGCCAAATGCAGCTTTTTGTGTGCGCACTGATCCAGCACCATCTCCAGTTCGGCGAGGTCACTTCTCAGCGGCTTTTTATTGCCTGTCAGGCGAAAGCCGTACCTTTCATACAAACGCCTCGCAGCTGTGTTGCTGCTTAGGATCCACAACACAGGCATGCCGCGGCAGTGCTCCACAGCAAACTGCAGTAGAACGGTCCCGTAGCCTTTCCCCTGTTTCTCCGGCAGCACATAGAGATCTGCAATCAGATCATCAAAAACGGAAACGATCCCCACCGGCCCGCCTGCATCCGTCAACAGATACACAGCGGTGCCTTGCTCGATCCGCCGCTGCAGAATCACCCGTTGATGGTCCGGCGTGTGCCTCTCAATGAAAGTCTGGTCACAAATGGCGCGATGTGACTCTTTCCAAGAGATTGAATAGACCTCCGCAGCCTGCATGATGTTTTCTTCTGTTACTATTTGAATCATGAAATGTCCCTCTCCACGGAATAATGGAACGCAAAAGGCCGCGGTCTTTCGACCACGGCCTTCCGTGTTGGCGCTACCTATCTTCCCGGGCCGTCTCCAGCCAAGTATTGTGGGCAGAAGCGAGCTTAACTTCCGTGTTCGGGATGGGAACGGGTGGACCCTCGCCCTAATCAGCACCAACTATTTGCACCGCTCTCGCAGTTA
>SVKQ01000005.1 GCA_015068325.1 Oscillospiraceae bacterium
GAGTGGGAATAATGGCACGATCCTCAGAGTCCTCTGCAATGGCGGGCTTTTCGGGGGCTGCGACAAGCAGATGACACTGCATTGCTACTGTCTCCCGGATCACACAGAGGAGGTTATGATATGCTCTACAATGAAGCCTGTGGTGAGAAACTGTCCCGGCTGGGGTTCGGCTGTATGCGCCTGCCCCAGACACTGGAAAAGACCATCGACGAGATTGAGCTCCAGCGGATGGTGGATTACGCCATCGCCCAGGGTGTGAACTACTTTGACACCGCCTGGCCCTATCATGGCGGACTGAGCGAGATCGCCATCGGCAAGGCGTTGGCGAAGTATCCGCGGGAAACGTGGTTTCTGGCAGACAAGTACCCAGGCCATCAGATCGCATCCAGCTATAATCCTGCCGAGATCTTTGAGCAGCAGCTGAAGAAGTGCGGTGTGGATCACTTCGACTTCTATCTGCTGCACAACATCTACGAGAATTCCATTGGTGTCTACATGGATCCACAATGGGGCATCCTCGATTACTTCGTAGAGCAGAAACGTCTGGGACGCATCAAGCACCTCGGCTTCTCCTGCCATGCCCGCCCAGACACGCTGGAGAAGTTTCTGGATTACGCCGGTGACAAGATGGAGTTCTGCCAAATCCAGCTGAACTACCTGGACTGGACACTCCAGGATGCACAGGCAAAGTATGAACTGCTGACCCGGCGGGGCATTCCCATCTGGGTAATGGAGCCTCTGCGCGGCGGCAGGTTGGCGGTCCTTTCCGACGCGGATACTGCCCGTCTTCGTACGCTGCGGCCCGATGAAAGCACGGCTTCCTGGGCTCTCCGGTGGCTCCAGAATTTGCCGAACGTACGCATGGTACTTTCCGGTATGTCGGCCTTCGACCAGGTATCGGACAACGTGCGTACCTTCTCCGGCGGTGAGCCGCAGACGGAAGCGGAGGCCGCACTGCTTGCCGAGATCGCCGATGGTCTCAAGAACGCGCTGCCCTGCACTCGCTGTCGCTATTGCTGCGACGGCTGTCCCATGGAGCTGGACATTCCCTTGCTCATCCATACCTACAACGATCTCAAGTTTGCGGGAAGTATGCTGGTCGCCATGCAGCTGGATGTCCTGCCGGAGGACAAGCAGCCGTCTGCCTGCATCGGCTGTGGAGCCTGCGCCGCCATCTGCCCTCAGAACATCGACATCCCGGCCGCCATGTCAGATCTGGCTGATCGTTTGTCCAAGATACCCAGTTGGGCCGAGACGTGCCGCCAGCGCGAAGAAGCGGCCCGCAAGCTGAGGGAACAGGCGCAGGCTGGCACATAAAAGACAGCGGTCGAGCTGCACCTCGTGTGGTTTTGAAACCGCGAACCACCTTGCGACAACGTTTCGACAACGCATTAAACACCACTCATGAATAGAGCTGACCGATTTCGGCGGGTTTCCTACGACTCCCGCCATATTGCACCAGCTGAAGGGAGCGGTATACATGGAACAAGTCCGACTCAACGAAGATCTGGGTCTCTCGTACCCTGACGGTTTCCAGGTGATGAGTGCCGAGGAACTCAGCAAGCTGCGCTTTTCCGGCGGCGCGCCCCAGTGGTGTATCTCCGACCCAGAGCGACACATGATCCTGTCCATCAGCTGGAAAAAGGTCAACGGCCTTGTGGCAAAACTGCTGAGTGCGAAGGATATCGCCAAGGACACCGAGGCGAAGCTCAGCCGGCCCATGAAGACCTACGGCTACCGGATGGAGGACTTCTTCGAGTTGGAACTGGATGGCAAGTCAACGGCAGGCTTTCTGTACAGGTACACGGTACAGGGGATCGGCATGTCCGGCAAGACACTGACGGTAAAGAACGGGCGGACGATCTATTACATCTACTTCTATTTCCGGACGGCCGCCCGGAAAGCCAGTCTGGAGACGCTGGATGAGATTCTGGACTCGGTCCGCTGGACCGGCGCAGCAAAGTGACCGTGCAATGAAAATGCCCTTGGCTGTATGCGTGCAGCCAGGGGCATTTTTTGTACCTTTGCATGAACTGTCACCACCGCTTCAACCCCGACAAATGGTGACTGCGCCGTTGTCGTCAAAAACACCGTCGCCATCGTTCAGGCGGATTACCTGTACGTGGTTTGCCTCCTCATGAGCCCGACAGATCTCCTCAAACCGATCAAAGCGGCGGAGAAACCGGTCGTAATGGGGCAGCACCCGGACACCGGTCAGCGACAAGCCCCGCAGATCTGTCAGGCCAACATCGTTCCATTCCGGTGAATAGGCGTTCACCAGCTCCAGCGACGGGCCGAAGACAAAAGCGGCTGCGCTCCAGCCGATCAGCAGCTTTTCCCGCGCGATCTGCTGTAGTACATCCGCCGCCCTGTGGTCGCGGATCGAACGTAGCAGATAGAACGGATTGCCGCCTATGAACTCTACCACGTCGTACCGGCGCAGCGCCTGTGCCGGCGCTGTGTCGATATCGCAAATGTCCACGGCCAGTCCCAGGGAGGTCAGTTCCCCACAGCAGCGGGCTACATGGTAGTTCGCCGCCTTGTATTCCCGGTCAGCCGTCACCACCACAGCGGCTGTTCCGCCGCAGGGAACACAGGCGGCCACCTTCTCCAGCAGCAGCTTGCCGGTCAATCCGTCTGAACAGAGCAGCAACATCCCTTCATCCTCCTTTCAGAGTCACCCCCGTACGTTGACCACATTGTATATCAAATCCGGTACCGGCGCAACCGGCTTTTCGTTTGCCGGACAGCGCCGCTTTTTTGAGTTCTCAACGGTTTCCGCCCCTCCCGCATTATAATTATACACAAAACCTCATGCACACGATCCGCTTGTTCTTTTCAAAACGTATAAAATTTGAAATTTCGGAAAATTTTTCTGTACTTTGCCGTTTCGTCCGCTATAATACAGTAATAAGGTGAAGCGGTGAAGATTAGGTCCGTTTCATCGTTCAATCTTTTGAAAAGGGGAGAAAAACATGCGTAAACCGTTCAAACGTCTATTCGCCCTCCTGCTGTCGATGGTCATGCTGCTGGGCCTGCTGCCCACGGTCGCCTTCGCGGCGGATGCCGGCTCGGCCGGCAGAGCCAACGCGGCCCACGTATTCACCAAGGCTGAAAACGCCGTTCTGGACAACGACGTGTTCGCCAAGATCAGCGCTATCCAGAGCGATGCAGCCCGACCCATGGGCGGTGTCGCACAGATGACGGAGAACGATTATATCAGCATTCTCCCCGCAGTCATTGATGCCATCGAGAGTTCCGACACCTATGTGGAGGGCACCCTCCAACAAAACGGTAACTTCCTGGTCTGGGAGACCACCACGGGCATCCCCTGCTGCTACGATCCCCGGATGGAGGCGGAGCTGCACAACACGGTGAACGATCCCAGTCCTGCGGAAATCGCCGCGACCCAGGCAGAAGCCGACGCTCTGCTGGCTGAGCTCCAGGATACAGCTGTCCTCAACGGCGGCAGCCCGAGTTCCATCGAGATCGGTCTGATTCAGCCCTACTGGGAGAGCAGCTCCAGTTACGCTGACAGCTCCTTCACCAGCTATTCCCCCTACTATAAGACCATGTGGCAGAATCTGTGCAGCGCCACAGGCGGCTCCTCCAGTTATCGCTATTCCATGAGCAACGCCACTGTGGACAACATCGCCAAGGCCATGGAAAAGTGCGGGCTGGTCATCTTTGACTCCCACGGCACCACCGACTATTCCGGCAGCAACGGCGACTATACCAGCCGCGCCAACTGCTCCTATCTCTGTCTGACATCCAACAGCGGCATCACCAGCGCCGACACCGCCGCGCAGACCGGTACCTATGGCACCTATTACAACTGTCTGAAGGGTTCCGGCTACGCCTACGTCAGCGGCACCTGTATCGCCAACCACATGACCTCCAACGCCCCCCACAGCCTGCTCTACATGGGCATCTGCCTGGGCATGGCTACGGACGGCATGTACAAAGGGCTCCGCTCCAAGGGCGTTGAGGCGGTCTACGGATACTCCCAGTCCGTCTCCTTCAAGGGCGAGAAGGTCTATATGCAGGCCATCCTCGGCTACCTGAAAAACGGCGATGACTTCGCCACCGCCCTCTCCAAGGCCAAGTCCGCCAACGGCAGCTGGGACCCTGCCTACAGTTCCTATTCTCTGTCCCAGGCCAAGTCCAACAAGGTGGCCTTCCCCATCGTCGTCTCCTCTGAGGACGCCTACCCCGGTCATGGCAATGTGGACGCTGTGCAGACCGTCTACTCCACCTGGAGTCTGTTCGGTGCCGCCACTTCCTATACCGTGACCGCCACCTCCAACAACACCAGCTACGGTACGGTCTCCGTCAGCGGCAACACCATTACCGCCAGCCCCAAGACCGGCTACTATGCCTCTGGCTACAAGGTCACCAGTGGCAGTGCCACCGTGACCCAGAGCGGGAATACTTTCACCGTGACGCCTGCTTCTGACTGCACCGTTCAGATCATTTTTTCCGCCAAGTCCACCGTCAGCGTGACCTGTATGGCTGCCGGCAGCGTGTACACCACGGTCTCCGGCTATGCCGGCGACACTCTGACGCTGCCCTCCTCCGCCACGACCGTGGACGGCTGGAATTTCCTGGGTTGGACCTCCGCCGCCGTCACCGAGACCAGCAACAAGCCCAGCTATTACGCACCCGGTGCCTCCATCACCCCCAGTACTAACACCACCGTATATGCCCTGTACGCCCGGAATGAGGACGGCGGCAGCGCCACCGGCTTCACGTTGCTGACCTCCGCCCCCTCCGACTGGAGCGGAAACTACGTGATCACCTATGGCAACACCGCCGGCAGCATGTATGTCCTCAAGGGTCTGTCCGGCAACACCAGGTACGAGTCCACCTCTGCCGGCGGCGCCACAGCCTTTGCCAGCACCGGCATGAGCCTGTCCAACAGCACGCTGACTGACGTTTCCAGCGCCTACATTTTCAATATTGCCAGCTATAATTCCAAATACTCGATCCGCAATGCCTCTACCGGCACCTATCTGGGCAGCTACAGCAGCTATCTCTACAGCCGCTCCTCCCTGTCCTCCAGCTACTGCTGCTGGACATTGGCAATGAACGGCTCGGCCATGAAAGCCTCCAACAGCGCCAGCAGCCGCTATCCCTACCTGTCCTTCTCCAGCAGTAAGTACTTCATGATCAACTCCAGCGCCAGTTCCTCCATCTACTTCTGGAAGGAAGGCTCTGTGGGGACTACCTACTATACCACCAGCCCCACGACCACCACGCACACCCACAGCTACGGGGCCTGGACCAGCAACAATAACGGCACCCACAGCCACGCCTGCAGCACCTGCGGTGAGGTCGAGACGGAAAACTGCACCTATACCGATGTGGTCACCTCTCCCACCGCCACGGAGCAGGGCTACACCACCCACACCTGCAGCGTCTGCGGCTACTCCTACAAGGACAGCTACACCCCGGCGCTGGGCTCCGACTATCTGGTCAGCTTCTCCGTGCCCGCTGATGTGGCCGCCGTGCCCAGTATGAGTTGCAACTCCAACGGGTCCATCATACTGCCCACCGCCGACGCACCTGATGGTTACATGTTCCTGGGTTGGGTCGTGAACGACTACAACAACGTCACCATTGCTCCCGGGGCGATCCTGACCGGTGCCTATACCGCCACCGCTAACATCACCCTGAAGGCACTATACTCCCACACCGAGGGCACCGGCGGCGTGGGCTATGAACTGGTGACCTCCTCGCCCAGCAGTTGGGCCGGTAGTTACGTCATCACCTACCGCAACACCGCCGGCAGCATGTACGTTCTCAAGGGCCTGTCCGGCAACACCAGGTATGAGTCCACCTCTGCCGGCGGCGCCACAGCCTTTGCCAGCACCGGCATGAGCCTGTCCAACGAGGTGCTGACCAACGTCAGCGACGACTATGTCTTCAACATCGCCGCTGCTACCTCCTCCAAGTACACGATCCGCAACGCCGCTACCGGTACCTATCTGGGCAGCTACAGCAGCTATCTCTACAGCCGCTCCTCCCTGTCCTCCACTTACTGCCGCTGGACGCTGGCAATGAACGGCTCGGCCGTGAAGGCCACCAACAGCGCCAGCAGCCGCTATCCCTATCTGTCCTTCTCCAGCAGCAAGTACTTCATGATCAACTCCAGTGTCAGCTCCTCTATCTACTTCTGGAAGCTGACTGACACGGGTGCGACCTATTACACCACGATCATCGGTTGACCTGGTTGCAGGGCCGCAGGATCTCAAATCGAGCAAGACCTCCGACTGAGTCGGAGGTCTTGCTGTTTGCCGGGATGTTCCATATTTCTCTCGCCCCTCATTTGTATAAAAGTTTTTTCTCGCTGTGTGTATTTTTCCTTGACAATAACAACAGAATCATTTATGATACGTTTAGATCGTTGAAAAATTAACAAAATTTCTTATCTAGGAGGACACACGTATGGATCTGAAGCTGAAAGACAAGGTCGTCATGATCACCGGCTCCACCGGCGGCGTGGGCGAGGCTCTGGTGAAGGCATTTGCCGCAGAGGGCTGCAAGCTCGCCATCTCCTCTACTCGCCAGGAAAAGCTGGATGCCATGCTGCCAAACATCGACATCGCCCCCGAAAACCTGCTGACCTTCGTGGTGGACGTCACCAGCGAGGAGCAGATCAAGGCGATGGTGGAGCAGACCATTGCCCGTTTCGGCTCATTGGACGTGCAGGTTAACAACGCCGGCTACGAGGGGCTGAGCCTGCCCGTGGATCAACAGACGGTGGAGAATATGATGAAGGTCTACAACGTCAACGTCTTCGGTCCGCTGTACGGCATGAAGTACGCCCTGCCCCAGATGAAGGCGCAGAAGTGCGGTGCCATCGTCAACATCACCTCTCAGGCCTCCATCACCGGCGCGGCCACCATGTCCGCCTATGTCTCCTCCAAGCACGCCGCCTTCGGTCTGTCCAAGTGCGCCGCGCTGGAAGTCGCCGAGCTGGGCATCCACATCAACTGCATCGGCCCCGGCCCCATCGACACACCCATGATGACCAAGCTGGAAAAGCAGGCTCTGGGTGAAAATGTCACAAAGGAGGAGGCCATGAAGATCTTTGCCGCCTCCTACCCCAACAAGCGCTACTGCCGGCCCGAGGAAGTGGCAGACCTGGCTCTGTTCCTGGCTTCCGATCTCTCCAGCCACATCACCGGCTCCCTGGTCACCATGGACGGCGGCCAGGCCGCTTTGGGCCGCTGACGGCGGTATGCGGAGTGATATCCAACTGCATTCTCCTACGGGGCTGTGTCGAAGGACACGGCCCCGTCTTTTAGTTCGATTCAATCATAAAAGACCCCCTCGCCGCAGCCGGCAAGGGGGTCTTCTTCGCTTCTCCCGTAACGGAGAAATCAAAGCTTGATATAGTTTTCGCTTCTGGTGGTGGTGGCGGGAGGCGCGGGATCCAGCTTCCGGTCCGCGATACCCAGGATGTCTTCAGGACGGATCCAAGGCTTGCCTTGGATGCCGGAGGTCTCCTCGTGGGTCAAATATCCCTTGTAGCAGGTCAGAGAACGGCGGATGAAGCCATCCCGGACGCAGGCCTCCTCCAGGCCGTTGTTCATGATGTTCAGCAGCAGCGGCAGCGTCTCCGCCGCCAGAGAGACAGAGGTGGAGTGCGCCACCGCGCCGGGGATGTTGCTGACGCAGAAATGCACCACGCCGTTGACCACATAGCGGGGGTTGTCGTGGTGCGTCTCATGGCTGGACTCGATGGCGCCGGGATCGTCGTTGGAGATATCCACCAGTACGCTGCCCGGCTCCATGGTCTTGAGCATTTCCTTGGTGATGAGAAAGTCTTTCCGTTGCTTGGGCCACTTGACGCAGTTGACAACCATGTCCATCTGGGGCAGCACGGAGGCGATGGCCTCCTGAGTGCAGAACATGGTGTTGATATGTCCTTGGTACTCCTTGCCCAACTGGCGCAGGATGCCCACATTGATATCCATGACGGTGACGTTGGCGCCCAGCGCATACAGCACGCTCAGCGCGCCCTGGCCCACCATGCCGCCGCCCAGGATCAGCACGTTCATACCGGGGGCACCGGCGAAGCCGCCCACGTATTTCCCCTTGCCGCCGTTGATGGTCAGCATAGACTCCAAGCCGAACAGAGCTCCCTGCTTGCCGGCCGCCTCGCAGTTGGGAGAGCCGTAGCGGTGGCTGTCCTCGGCGGTGATGGCGATGCACTTGCTCTTGAGCAGGGCATCCACTTCCTCCGGATGGCCGGCGGGATGGATGCAGCAGTAGATCATCTGATTCTCCCGGGGCAGGTCGAACTCATGGGGCTCGATCTCCTTGACCTTGGCCAGGAAGTCGCAGCGGCGCCACATATCGGCGGCGTCCTGTACGATCTCCGCGCCGACGGCGGCATACTTCTCGTCGGGGAAACCGCTGCCCGCGCCGGCGCCAGCCTGCACCAGCACTTCGTGGCCTGCAGCCTTGATGGAGGCAACCTCCACCGGGGTGCAGATCACCCGGTTCTCCCCTTCTTTCGTGTCTTTCAATACGCCGAATATCATTCTCTTTACCTCCTGTACAACTGTTATTTGTGAAGCAGGTATATTTATCTTGCTGATATTACCATATACCTTTTTTCAACTATTGTAAAATACAAATCCTGCATGTATAATATTGAATGGTTTCAATGAAAGGGGTGTGTTCCCATGACCAACGCCGAGATCGAGGCTTTTCTGGCAATCTGCGCGGAGAAAAAGTTCACTGCTGCCGCAGAAAAGATGTTCATCAGTCAGTCCTCGCTGAGTACCCGGCTGAAGACATTGGAGCAGGAACTGGGCTGCACACTGTTCATCCGGCAGCGAGGTGGCAACAGCATCTCCCTGACCTCCTATGGTGAGACTCTCTATCCACTGGCGCTCCAGTACCGGGAACTGACGGAGCGGATGCGTGACATCGCCAGTACTGCGCCCAGACGTCTCCGGGTGGCCACCATCAGCAGTCTGGGCACCTACCTCTTCCCCGACATCTATCACTCCTACCTGACGGCGTTTCCCGAGGTGGAGCTGGAGATCTACAGCAACGATTTCACCGAGAGCATCTGTTCGAGCCTGGAGCGGCGTATCCTGGATCTCGCCTTTACCACCGGCGAACCTACCAGCCGCAAGATCCGGTGCGTCCCCATCCTGTCTGAAGCGATAACTTTTATCTGCGCCAGGGACTCCGACTATCCCCAAACCGTGGCGCTGAAAATTCTGGACGCGAAGAACGAGGTGTACGTCAGTTGGTGCGCCGAATTTGACGAGTGGCGCAGGCAATCGCTGCCGGGAAGCGCCAACCCGGGTGTGCGACTGTCCATCATGGAGCAGCTGCGCTTCTTCGTGGAAAAGCCGGGCCGGTGGGCCTTTGTGCCGGACAGCGTGGCGAAAGGTCTGACTCATCGCAGCAAAAAGATCGTGACGCGAAACCTGCAATTCTCTATCCCGCCCCGCATCATCAATTGCCTGCTCCTCCCGCAAACGGCAGAGGAGCCCTGCGCTGCCGGCTTCTTGCAATTTTTACGGCAACATTTGGCTGAGTGGTACGATGCGGGACGCATCCTCCTGTGAGCCGGATGGGTACGACGATCAAAAGAATTCTGCGGCAGCACACACGTGTGCGAACAGAGTACGGCAATATGCCGCGCCCCTGTCTGCCGGGAAAATACGGAACAAGAGGTGATCATGTATGAAGCTGATTCGTGTATGGAGGGCCCACGAGATCTGACCCTCCGAATTATTGAACGGAGGATCCTATTTTGATCAAATTATTCGATGTTAACGAGCAAAATTGGCTGGACATCGCCGGACTGACCGTCCGGGATGACCAGCGCAGGTTTCTGGACAGTGCCCTCGGCATCGTGGCCAGAGGGTACGCCTATCGATCCTGTCGGGCCAGTGTGATTGGAATCGCCGAGGATGGCCAGATCATCGGTGTGGCGCTGATAAGGGGCCTGGATGAGACACCCGCCTGTTATGACCTGCAGCAATTCATGATCGACAGGCGCTTCCAGGGAAGAGGCCTGGGCACAGAGGCGCTGTGCCGCATCCTGACGCAGCTCGCCGGTGAACGCCGGTACGACTGCGTAGAGGTGTGCGTCCACCGAGACAACAGGGCCGCCCTGAGAATGTATGAGAGCGTCGGCTTTATAGACACCGGCTATGTGGACGAGGACGCTCCGGACTGCCGCTGCCTGGTCTACCGCTTTCCCGACGAGACAGACGGCGCCGACAGGCTGATCTCCGATTTTTCCGACCCGCAGTTCCGGCAGGGTTTCCGGCAGTATTTTGACGAGTTGGGCATTTCCGTGTCGGATTGGGACGCCCTGTTCCGGGAGATGGATGGGGATGGCGACAACGCCGCGTTCATCCGGTCCGCGCCGGACGGGAGAATCGTGGGGTTTCTCCAGTTCCGGCCCGCCGCCTTTACCAGCTGGTTTTTTGAGGAGACCTGCGGCTTTATCCGGGAGTTTTGGGTGGCCCCTGCTTTTCGCGGCAGCGGGCACGGATCGGCCCTCATCGCCCGGGCGGAGCGATACTTCCTGGAGCAGGGTATGTACACTGCTGTTTTGACCACCGACACCGCGCCGGATTTCTATACGCGGCACGGATATGTCCGGGCACCCGGCTGCCGGGCGAAAAACGGCGACGAGGTATTTATCAAACGCTTGGCATAATCTATAAAACTGAGGAGTGGACGCAGATGAGACTGATCAATTTCCAGGTCGGTGGAGCGAACCGGCTGGGGATCCTGACGGAGCGCGGCATTGTCGATGTGGCTGCTTGCCCACATGGGGCCGAGGTCCCCGTGACCATGATGGAGGCGATCCATATGGGCCGGGAACGGGCCGTGGCCCTGTTGAGCGGGGTGGAAAAGGACGCAACAGACTGGTTGCCGGAAGACACCATCACCTATGCGCCTGCAGTGGATGATCCGGAGAAGATCCTCTGCATCGGCACCAATTACCGGGATCACATTGCGGAGGCACATCCCGATTTCATCTATCCGCCGATTCCCAATGTGTTCGCCAAGTTCCGCAACACTCTGGCGCCCCACAGAGGCGTCGTCATCCGCAACCGTTCCTCACAAAAGCACGATTATGAAGCGGAGATCGCCGTCATCATCGGCAAAACGGCCTCTGACATCAGCCGGGAGGACGCTCTGGACTACGTGTTCGGCTACACACTGGCCAACGACGTCAGCGCCCGGGATCTGCAGAAGGCAGCCTCCCAGTGGACGCCAGGTAAGAGCTGCGACACCTTCTGCCCGCTGGGTCCCTGCATTCTGACAGCCGACTGCATCTCCCATGATGCCATGCATATCACCGGCTACAAGAACGGCGAACTGCGCCAGAGCGGGTACAGCCGCGACATGATCTTCGACATTCCGGAGATCGTCAGTTTTCTCTCCCGCTGCTGTACGCTGCAGCCGGGCGACGTGATCCTGACCGGGACCCCGTCCGGTGTCGTCTTCGGCAAGCCCAAAGAACAGCAGGACTGGCTGGTGGCCGGCGATATCATCAGCGTGCATGTGGATGAGATCGGCACGCTGACCGTGACCATGGCAGACCGATAAGGTTGACAATTGCCGCGGGGCCATGGTATACTGGCCACACTATTTGAGAAAGGCGCGTCTGCGGGCGCGAGGGGGAAGACATGAGCAACAGGTGACCGATCCAACCATGCAAGTATATCTACTTTACAACACGCCCTCAAAAGGGGCGCTGCTTGCGTGCGCCGGATCAGATCACCTGTTCCCCCGGATAGGGGCACGTCTGTGCGTCTGCACGCGCTGCTATTGGGGTCATCAGGGATCTGTCCGCACAGGCGGGCGGGTCCTTTTTTTGGGGTGTCGAAAATGAGGTGACTCTATGCTCCAGATCAATCATCTGACCATCACACACCGCAAGGACCTGCGGCCGCTGCTGACAGACTTCCATCTTGTACTGAACCGGGGCGACAAAGCGGTGATCGTGGGCGAGGAGGGAAACGGAAAATCCACCCTGCTCAAATGGATTTATGACCCGGCGCTGATCGCCGGCTACGCAGAGGCTGAGGGTCAGCGCGCCGATCAGGGTGAGCGACTGGGTTATCTGCCCCAGGAGCTGTCGGAATCGGATAAAAACAGGACTGTTCACGGCTACTTCAGCGCCTTGGACTGCTTCCGGGGCCAGACACCGGCAGAGCTGCGGCGGTTGGCCGCACGGCTGGAACTGCCTGAGGATATCTACTGCAGCAAGCAACGAATAGGAACGCTCTCCGGCGGGGAGAAGATCAAGCTGCAGATGGCGCGGCTGCTGATGGAGCAGCCGGACGTGTGGCTGCTGGATGAACCCTCCAACGACGTGGACATGGAAACGCTGGCGTGGATGGAGAACATGATCCGCCGGAGCAGCGGCATCGTCCTGTTCATCTCCCACGACGAGACGCTGATCGAGGCAACTGCCAACCGGGTGATCCTGCTGGAGCAGCTGCAACGCAAGACCACGGGGCGCTGGACAGTGGCCAATATGCCCTTTGCCCGGTTCATGGCGGAGCGCGCCGCCGGCTTTGAGAAGCAAGCGCAACTGGCCCAGAGCGAGCGCCGCGAGGAGCGGATCGCTCTGGAGAAGTTCCGCCGTATCCAGCAGAAAGTAGAGCATGACCAAAGCGCCGTCAGCCGTCAGGACCCCCACAGCGGGCGGCTGCTGAAAAAGAAAATGGCCTCCGTCAAGGCCACAGAGCGTCGCTATCAGCGCCAGCATGAAACGCTGACGGCATATCCGGAATATGAGAGCGCCATATTAGTGAAATTCCACGGGGAACAGTCGATCCCTGCCAGCAAGACTGTGCTGGAGCTGTCCCTCCCCCACCTGCTGCGGCCGGACGGGACGCTGCTGGCGAGGCACATATCGCTGACAGTACGCGGACCGGAAAAGGTCGTTCTCATCGGCCGTAGCGGCGCCGGCAAAACCACGCTGCTGCGGCAGATCCGGGACATACTGGCTGAACGGAAGGATCTGCGTGTGTGCTATATGCCCCAGGACTATGGGGAACTGTTGGCGCTGGATCAGTCCCCCGTTGAGTATCTGGCCCCATCCGGTCGGAAAGAGGATGTGACTGCCGTGCGCACTTATCTGGGCTCTCTGCGCTATACGCCCGATGAGATGTACCGTCCCATCCGTGAACTCTCCGGCGGACAGAAGGCCAAGGTGCTGCTGCTGGGCATAAGTCTCTCCGGTGCCAACGTACTGTTGCTGGACGAACCGACCCGCAACTTTTCCCCCCTTTCCGGCCCGGAGGTTCGCGCGCTGCTGCGCTCCTTTCCCGGTGCCATCATCAGCGTATCACATGACCGAAAATATTTGGCAGAAGTATGTGACAAGGTATATCTCTTGACAGAAAGTGGCTTGTTGTCCCTGTAAAAGCAATGTGCCGGAGGCTCCCTTCCGGCACATTGCTCTATCTGAGAAGCGCAGGTACCCGCTTCCACCGCAGAGAATGTTTGACAAATAATACGGGGTGTGCTATCATGATCCTACTGCCACCGGGCAGGAAATGCGTATGCATTCGGGTGCACGTCGTTAGGTCTTGGAAGACGTGCCGACGGATGCTCTTTTTTATGGGGAGGTCTTTTTATGAGCAAGCGCAGCGTGGCTTGGCTCTGTCTGATCGTATCAGGTCTGACAGAGATCGGCTGGGCTTACTATATGAAAGTGTCGGACGGCTTTACGATCCTGCTGCCGACGCTGCTGGCGCTGGCCATCCTCATCTTCGGTTTCGTCATATTGAACCCACCGCTTCAAGTCTTCGGCATCGGCATGACCTACGCCATCTTCACCGGCATTGGGATCGTAGGCACCACGCTGGTGGGCATCTTGCTGCTGCATGAGGGTATCAGTACCGGAAAACTCCTCAGCCTGGCCGTTCTGCTGGGCGGTCTCGTCGGGCTGAAGTTCTGCGACGGACACGGCAAGGACGGTGGCGCAGTATGATGTGGCTGGTGCTGGTGGCCTCCTCCTGCTGCGAGCTGGGGTTCGCCGTGTTCATGAAACTCTCCGACAGCTTCAAAAACCTGAAATATACCGTGTTGACCATTTTGGCTACGTCGCTGAGCATCTACCTGCTGAGCGTGGCTACCCGGGTCCTGCCGCTGGGACCGGCTTATGCCGTGTGGACCGGGCTGGGGACGGTGTTCAACGTGCTGTTCGGCATTTTCGTCTTTCATGAGGACCACAGCTTCAGGAAGCTGCTGTTTCTCTCGATGGTGCTGTTGGGTGTGATCGGACTTCGCATCTGCGGATAAAGTAAGAGGACGGGTGCGAACCCGTCCTCTTACTTTCCATTTACTCCATTACCGGCCGCTCATCGCCGAAGAAGAACACCGCCACTGTACCAGGGCCGGAATGGCTGCCGATCACCGGGCCGATGTCGCACAGGCGGATATGCCCCCGCAATTTAGGGAACTGTGCCTCCAGCGCATCGATAAGTATTTGCGCATCCTCCGGACAATCCGAGTGGCAGACCCAGCAGCGCTGGCCGTAATCCGTGCCGCCCTGGGCGTGCTCTGCCATGGTCTTCACTGTGGCCTCCACAGCCCGTTTTTTGCCGCGCACCTTGTCATATGCTTTGATGGCTCCGGCCGCATCCAGGCGCATCAACGGGCAGATACCGAGAATGGTGGCCACGGCTGCCGCCGCGCCTGACACCCGGCCGGTGCGGCGAAACTGGGTCATGTTGGAGGAAAAGAACTGGTGGTGGACCTTGTTTCGGTTCTCCAACAGCCATTTCTCCGCCTCTTCCAATGTAACGCCGGCATCCCGCAGGTCCGCCGCCGCATCCACCAGCAGTCCATAGCCGGAGGAGGAACACAGCGAGTCCACCACGGCGATCTTCCGATGAGGATACCGCTCCTGCAGTTCGCGGGCCGCCACATAGGCGTTGTTCACCGAGGCGGACTGGCCCGAGGTAAACGCCACGTGCAGGAGATCGCCCTGCTGCAGAAGCTTTTCAAAAAACGCCATATACGTCGCCACGTTGATTTGAGATGTCTGCGGCAGCTTCCCCTCTGCCAGCATTCGGTAGAAGCGGGGCCGCGCATCCCTGTCGCGCCCCATATCGTCCAGATATTCTTTTCCGTCCACCCGATATGTATAGGACAGTACCGGGATGTCACGCTGCTCCATGTAGTCGTAGGGCAGGTCCACGGTAGAGCAGCAACTGAGAATGAATTTATTGTCCATCGTTCTCCCTCCCTAACATATTTGATACATCGATTATATCACCTTCCGGCAAGATGTCAAAGGGCAATTCAGCAAAAAAGTCCCCGGCTCCTGGAGCCGGGGACCTGCGTTGTACAGTAGATACTTGCGTCGGCCGATTAGAAGCAGCCCTGCTCCATCATAGCTTCGGCAACTTTCTTGAAGCCAGCGATGTTGGCGCCGGCCACCAGGTCGTAGCCCAGGCCGTATTCGGCAGCGGCTTCAGCGGACACGCGATGGATGTTCTCCATCATCTTGTGGAGCTGTGCATCCACCTCGTCGGCGGTCCACACCAAGCGCTCAGAGTTCTGGGCCATCTCCAGGCCGGACACGCCCACGCCGCCGGCGTTGACAGCCTTGCAGGGTGCCACGATCATGTGCTTCTGCTGGCGCAGATAGGCCAGGGCATCGTTGGTGGTGGGCATATTGGCCACCTCGATATAGTACTTCACACCGGAGGCGGCGATCTTCTCGGCGGAGTCCATCTTCACATCGTTCTGCATGGCGGCGGGCATATAGATATCCACGTCCTTCACGCCCCAGGCCTTGGCGTTGGGCACGAACTCACAGCCGAAATGGTCGGCATAGGGCTTGCAGTGCATGGGATCCTCAGCGCGCATCTTCACGATGAACTCCAGCTTCTCCTCGGTAGCCACGCCGTCAGGATCGTGGACATAGCCGTCGGGACCGGCAAAGTAAGTGACCTTGGCACCCAACTGCATAGCCTTCTTCATGATGCCCCAGGCCACATTGCCGTAGCCGGACACGGCGATGCGCTTGCCCTCGATGGTGTCGTTCTCGTGCTTCAGCACTTCCTGGAGATAATACACGGCGCCGTAGCCGGTGGCCTCGGGGCGGATCAGGCTGCCGCCGGAGGCAAGGCCCTTGCCGGTGAAAGAGCCGTTCTCCCACACGCCTTTCAAGCGGCGATACTGGCCGAACAGATAGCCGATCTCGCGGCCGCCCACGCCCATGTCGCCGGCGGGCACGTCGATATCAGGACCCATATAGCGGTACAGGGCCGTCATATAGCTCTGGCAAAAGCGCATGACCTCGGCATCGGACTTGCCGGCGGGATCGAAGTCAGAGCCGCCCTTGGCGCCGCCCATGGGCAGGCCGGTCAGGCTGTTCTTGAAGGTCTGCTCGAAGCCCAGGAACTTGATGATGCCCTCATACACGTTCTTCTGGAACCGCAGGCCGCCCTTGTAGGGGCCGATGGCGCCGTTGAACTGGCAGCGCCAACCGCGGTTGGTGTGCCACTGACCGTTGTCATCGCACCACACCACCCGGAAGGTGAACATCCGCTCGGGCTCCACCATACGGCCCAGCAGATCCACCTTCTCATACTCGGGGTGCTTCTCGATCACCGGCTCCAGAGAGGAGAAAACCTCCTCCACAGCCTGTACGAACTCAGGCTCGCTGCTGTGCTTGGTCCGTACGTTCTCCAGTACGCTTGCCAAATACGCATTCATAACTTTTTTGCCTCCTCAAAATGATCCTGTTTGGATACTGTATACGATGGACCCTTTCCCATCGTTCCTATGATAGCACGCTTTTATTCTTTCGACAAGAGCGATCTTCCAAAACCCATTCGTCAACTCTACAAAACTTCTCTTTCCTTTTTGTGCAAGGTCATATGCCTCACTGTCTCCGCCTTTCCGTTGCAGCACAAAGGCGCTGCAGGCCGGCAAGGTTTCCCATATTGACTTTTTTGCCGCAGACCGTATAATAAAAGTGTTGGGCACATCCGCCCGGCGGAAATTCCTGATTCTGGGTCTGCCGTCGCCGAAAGGACGGCCGCCTCCCTGTACACAGCGCCGCATCCGCGTCGGATGGCCGGGAGGCAGAAGGAGTACGTTATGACCTATCCCATGACTGTGGCGGGCCTGCAGCGCCAGCTTCCTCTGTGCAGGATCACGGACGACCTCTATATCGGCGCGTTTATCTGCTTTGGTGACGCGGAGCTGACCGTTGCCTGCGCCCGGGATCTGCTGGCACTGGTACCGGCGGAGGACTATGACTACCTCCTCACTGCCGAAGCCAAGAGCATCCCCCTCATCCACGAGATGGCACGCCAGTCCGGCGCATCCAAGTATTTCATCGCCCGCAAGGGTCCCAAGGCCTATATGCCCGATCCCATCTGTGTAGAGGACCAGTCCATCACCACTGCCGGTGTGCAGCGGCTCTATCTGGGGCGGGACGACGCCGAGCTGATCTGCGGCAAGCGCATCCTGCTGATTGACGATGTGATCTCCACCGGCGGCAGCCTGCTGGCCATGGAGAAGCTGGTGGAGTTGGCCGGTGGGACCGTGGTGGGCCGCATCGCCGTGCTGGCCGAGGGAGACGCGGCGGATCGCACCGACATCAAGTATCTGGAGCGTCTGCCCCTCTTCAACGCCGATGGCACGGTCAAGGGCTGATCGCATATGTACACAGCAGCGGCATCTGCTCCGGATGCCGCTGCTTTTTTACCGGATATCACTGTCTGCTGTTTTCAGCGTGCTTTCCCCGTTTTTTGAAAAATCACCCTGCGTCAGGCATTGCTCGTGACGCTGCGTCATGTGCTAATCTGGCCGTGAAAGGAGGTGGAAACGCTATGTCACAGTACACAACGGGAGAAATCGCAAAACTCTGCGGCGTTACCGTGCGCACCGTGCAATATTATGACGCCCGGGGCATCTTGGCTCCCAGCGCACTGACGGAGGGGGGCCGCCGTCTCTACTCCGACGAAGACCTGAAGCACTTGAAGATCATCTGCTTTCTGCGGGAGCTGGGCCTGTCCATCAACACCATCGGCCAGCTGTTCTCGGAGGCCGATCCCGGCAGCGTCATCACGCTGCTGCTGGAGCAGCAGGAAGACGCCCTGCGGGGAGAGCTGCAGGAACGCCAGACAAAGCTGGAAAAGCTGGAAGATCTGCGGAAGGGGCTCCGCTCTGTGGACCATTTCTCCGTTGAATCCATCGGCGATATAGCGCACACCATGGAAGGCAAGAAAAAAATGAAAAAGATGCGGTGGATGATGATCCTGACCGGGATTCCAGTCACGGCGCTGCAATGGTTTTCCATCATTTTCTGGATCGTCAGGGGCATCTGGTGGCCCTTCGCCCTATGGGTGCTGGTGGCTTTAGTCTGGGGCACCCTGGTCAGCCGGTACTACTTCAATCACGTAAAATACATCTGTCCGAAATGCCATGAGGTATTCAAACCGACATTGAAGGAAGCCTTCTGGGCAAATCATACGCCGACGACCCGCAAGCTGACCTGCACTGCATGCGGTCACAAAGGCTTCTGCGTGGAGGTCTGGGGAGGTGACGAGCCATGAGTCCGGCAAAGCGCGCGCTGCTGTTCACCGCGGCGCTGCTGCCGGTGGCCGTCGTCGCCGGCTGGTTCGTTGGCTCCTACTCCATGGGTCTCCTGGACCCCGCCATGCTGGAGGAGGCCCTCGCACAAGTCGGCGGTGCGGTGAATCTGCGGCTCGTCGCGTTGGCGCAGACCATCCTCTATACCGCTCTGTTTGGCTTCTTCGGCTACCTTCTCGCTGAGAGACTGGGGCTGATGCGACCTCTTCGCCTGGAAAGAGCGCCCCTGCACCGCGTGATTCCCGTGTCACTTCTCTGCGGCGTCATTCTTGCTCTGGATGCCTGGACGTTTATCCGTTGGATTCCAGCGCTGCACGGATACTATGCCGCCGCCGGCACGTTTGACGCGTCCACGTGGATCGCCTCCATCCTGTACGGCGGCGTGATTGAAGAAGTGATGATGCGGCTGTTTCTGATGAGCCTGCTGGCCTTTCTCCTGTGGAAGCTGTTCTTCCGACGGGCGGAGACCGTGCCGGACGGAGCGATCATTGCCGCCAACGTGATCGCCGCGCTGCTCTTCGCCGCTGGACACCTGCCTGCCACCGCCGCCACGTTTGGCCAATTGACGCCGCTGCTGCTTCTGCGCTGCCTTTTGCTCAACGGCGCAGCAGGGCTGGTGTTCGGCCGGTTCTATCGCCGCTGCGGTATCCAGTACGCCATGCTGTCCCACGCGCTGCTGCACATTGTCAGCCGGACGATCTGGCTGCTTTTTCTGTAAGATGATAAAAAACCGGCGGAGAGGCTGACGGTCTCTCCGCCGGTTCTGTTTTCATTGGCATCTCACGCGTCATCAGTTTCTATGAAACCCGGCGACACCATTCTTTCCGGGATGGAAACATGCCGCGTCAGCAGTGACACGACTACCACCGTGACAGCGGAAGCCAGCAGGCCGATGATGGTGGCACTGTCACCGAAGGCGGAGACCTGGGAGCACACCGCGCCGACCACGATGCCGCAGCGGGCGCCCCACGGCGTCACGCGGCTGTTCCTCTTCTGCATGATGTGCTTTTCATCGCCGCGCTCCTTCCACAGGAGACCAATGACCAGCAGCGGCACCAGGCCGGAGCCGGCCATGGCGTAAGCCTTGGAGAACAGAGAGATGATGGTACTGGCATAGATGGCGCAGACGGAGGAGATGACACCGATGATCACAGTCCAGCGCTTGGCGTCGCGAATCAGCCGGGCGTCAGTACGTTCCGGGAAGATTGGGCGGATCACATCGTTGACCACCAGCACGGCGGCGGAGTTCAGACACGAATCGGCCGAGGACATGCCTGCGGCCAGGATCAGCACAAAAATGCCCGCCGCAATGACCTGGGGCACACAGTTCATCATGAACCACGGCATGGCGGTGTTGGCATCCAGCTCTTGGTTCATAGTCATGACGATCAGTCCCACAAAGGCCGTCAGCATGGTCATGACCGCGGCGATGATACCGCTGTAAAAGAGCCCGCGCCGTGCGATCTGTCTGGTTTTGCAGGAGAAGCAGCGTTGCCAGTAGATCTGCGCCACCAGAATGCCCACCAGACCCGTCAAAAAACGGTTGATGAGTGCGCCGGTGTCCAGCGAGGAAAAGGACCACAGCTCCTCTCTGCCCACGGCGGACAGGCGGCTGCCAAGCTCCGCCAGACTGTAGTTCACCTTGCTGAAAGAGAACACATAAAACAGCGTGCCGAAGATCAGACACAGGATACCCTGAACAAGGTCAGTGTAAACCACGGAATATATACCACCCATGCAGGTGTAAATGATGAAAATAGCAGAAAAGAGGAAAATCACAGGGATCGGGTTGATGCCCGTGAAGACGCGGAAGATCTCTCCAAAGGCCTTGCCCTGCCCTCCGACCCAGGCCACCATGATGCTGGCGGAGAGCACACCCGCCAGGATCCGCGTGACCTTGTCGCGGGTGATGAGATCGTCGATCATCCCCGGCAGCGTATAGTAGCGCATGCTGCCGGCAAAGCCCGCAAACGTCAGGGCGAACACCAGCTTGGCCCCTTGCTCGCCCGCAATAAAGGCCAGCCAGCTGACACCGTTTTCATATCCGCTGCCGGCATGCCCAATGAAGTTCCCTGCGCCCATGATGGAGGCAAACTGGGTAAAAAAGATCATGACCATGGAAAAAGATGCGCCGCCGATGGCGTAATGGGAAAAGCTCTGCTGTGACGCATCTCTGACACGCCAGGAGATCACCAGAAAGATGGCGCATATCATAAACGTGAGGATCCAAAACAGCGTTCCGATGCTCATTACGTTCACTCCTTTCTCTACTTTTTCTTGTACACACGCCTCCTTAATCATCTACATTTCAATAATTATAATTAATTATATCGATATATAGTTAATATGTCAATGACGTCGTTTCACCCTGGCATTATTTGTGATAAATCTGCGCTGCTCTTTTCCAGATTATGGTCTTGTGGTACATTGCCATGCCTCCCTCGCCCGCGTTCTCTACAGTGGTACAAACGGGACTGGACAAGTTTTATTAGTTATGGTAATATGAGAAATTAATAAAACAAATATATAGGAGGGGATCTTATGGCCGCCATCGAGAGTTACGCCGGCAAGATCAACCGCAAGCTCAACAAAAAGCTGCGCATCATCGACGTAGCCGCCGGACGGGAAAAAGCTGATTTGGTACTAAAAAATGCCACTTATGTGAATGTGTTCTCCAATGAACTGTGCCACGACGACATCGCTGTGGCCGAGGGGCTGATCGTGGGTATGGGCCGCTATGAGGGTCTCACCGAGGTGGATGTATCCAGCCAGATCGTTCTGCCCGGCTTTCTGGACGCCCACATCCACCTGGAGAGTTCGCTGGTCACCCCTACGGAATTCGCCAAGGCGGTTCTGCCCCACGGCACCACCACCGTGATCACCGACCCCCATGAGATCACCAACGTCATGGGTACCGATGGTATTGACTACATGCTGCAGGCCACTGAGGATCTGCCGGTGGATGTGCGCTTTATGCTGCCCTCCTGCGTGCCTGCCACGCCGCTGGACGAGTCCGGCGCCAATCTGGATTACCGGGCTATCGACTCCTTCTACGATCATCCCCGGGTGCAGGGACTGGCCGAGATGATGAACGCCTATGGGGTCACCCACGCCGATCCCGATGTTGTCTCAAAGATTGTGGCAGCCCAGGCGCACCACAAGAAAATCGACGGGCACGCCCCTGATCTGGGCGGCAATAATCTGAACGCCTATATTGCTGCCGGTGTCTACTCCGACCACGAATGCTACCGGTTGGAGGACGCTGTGGCCAAGCTGCAGCGGGGCCAGTTCATCATGATCCGGGACGGCACCGCTGCCCGCAATCTGGAGGCACTGGTACCGCTGTTGTGTGACAAGTATGTGGAGCGCTGTATGTTCTGCACCGACGATAAGCACCCCAACGACTTGTTGGAGAAGGGACACATCGACTACATCGTCAAGAAGGCCATCGCCCTGGGCGTGGACCCCATCATCGCCATCAAAGCCGCCTGCCACAATGCCGCCCGCTACTTTCTGCTGAACAACCGCGGCGCCATCGCCCCCGGTTATCTGGCGGACTTCGTCATCATTGATGACTTCCGCTCCTTCACCATTCAGCAGGTATACAAGCGCGGTATCCTCATGTGTGACCACGGCGTGCTCACTGACTTTGCCGCACCGGAGATCGATCCCTATCTCATCAAAAAAAGTCATGAGACCTTCCATCTGAAGTCCCTTACCCCCGCGAGCTTTGCAGACAACCGGCCCCGCGGCGTCATCGGCATGGTAGACGGCGAGATCACCACCACCGATGTCGGGTACTCCGACCAGGTCGACGTGGAAAATGACATCCTCAAGATCGCCGTGGTGGAGCGTCACAAGAACACCAAGCATATCGGCATCGGCTATATCAAGGGCTACGGGCTGAAGACCGGCGCCGTGGCCACCTCTATCAGCCACGACAGTCACAACATCATTGTAGTAGGCACCAATGAAGCCGACATGGCCCTGGCCGCCAACCAGGTGGTGGCCCTCAACGGCGGCATCGTAGTGGCGGAGAACGGTTCCGTAACAGCAGAGGTACCGCTGGCTATTGCCGGCATCATGTCTGACGAGCCGCTGACCGTCGTCAACGAAAAGCTGGAGTCCGCCAAGGAACAGTGCTTCCGCATGGGCGTCAGCCGCGGCATTGACCCCTTTATGACGCTGAGCTTTATGGCCCTGCCCGTGATTCCAACGCTGCGCATCACCACCCGCGGCGTCTACGACGTCAATTCCCAGCAGTATATCTGAGTCCTTTCAATGATATGCAGACAGGACGGGCCATATGCCCGTCCTGTTTTCTACTTGTAGCCGCACGATATCCCGCAAGAAAAAAAGAAGTGCCGCAGCTATTGCCGCAGCACTTCTTTCTCGTGTTGGCGCTACCTATTTTCCCGGGCCGTCTCCAGCCAAGTATCGTGGGCAGAAGCGAGCTTAACTTCCGTGTTCGGGATGGGAACGGGTGGACCCTCGCCCTAATCAGCACCAACTGGAATATAGCTGACACCCTGAAAACCGAACAAAGGGAAAGATGAAGAGGAAGGCCTGGATTGCCTGCAAATTGTAGGTCAAGCCCTCGGGCTATTAGTACAGGTCAGCTGCACACGTTACCGTGCTTCCACCTCCTGCCTATCA
>SVKQ01000006.1 GCA_015068325.1 Oscillospiraceae bacterium
CGCCACCCCTCTTGCATGGGGTGGGTCCGGGAGGGGAGGGGACTCCCCTCCCGGGATATGAGATCCTACGCGCGCCAGCGGCGCGCAGCTGTCTTTCCATGATTACCGTCATGGCATGAGCCGCCGGCTCATGGGACACACAGAGGAGCCCGCCGGTCATTCTGTCCCGCCACCCCTCTTGCATGGGGTGGGTCCGGGAGGGGAGGGGACTCCCCTCCCGGGATATGAGATCCTACGCGCGCCGGCGGCGCGCAGCTGTCTTTCCATGATTACCGTCATGGAAAGACAGCGTCCGCCCGGGGCGACCAAGCGAACGCTGTTGTCTGTATAGGGGGGTTATCCGATGCGGCTGTCCTGCCGGGGCTCCTCGGGCACGTCCACGACCCGGATGTCGGCGCCCAGGGCGCGGAGCTTGCCCACCATGTCCTCGTAGCCGCGCTCGATATAGTGCACGTTCTCCAGGGTGGTGGTGCCGCCCGCCGCCAGACCGGCGATCACCAGCGCGGCGCCGGCCCGCAGGTCGCAGGCCTTGATGGGGGCGCCCTCCAGATGGTCCACGCCCTCGATGACGGCCACCTTGCCGTCCACCTGCACCCTGGCGCCCAGGCGCTTGAGCTCGTCCACGTACTTGAAGCGGTTGTCCCACACGCCCTCGGTGACGATGCTGGTGCCCTCGGCCAGGGACAGGACCACCGTGATCTGGGGCTGCATGTCGGTGGGGAAGCCGGGATAGGGCAGCGTCTTGACGTTGGTGCGGCGCAGGGGCTGGCTGCGGCGGACCAGCAGCGTGTCGTCCTGCTCGGTGACGGATACGCCCATCTCCACCAGCTTGGAGGAGATGCACTCCATGTGCTTGGGGATCACGTTCTTCAGCAGCACCTGGCCGCCGGCGGCGGCCACGGCCGCCATGTAGGTGCCGGCCTCGATCTGGTCGGGGATGATGCAGTAGGTGCCGCCGGTGAGCCGCTCCACGCCGCGGATGCGGATGGAGTCGGTGCCGGCGCCCTTGATGTCGGCGCCCATGGAGTTGAGGAAGTTGGCCAGGTCCACGATGTGGGGCTCCTTGGCGGCGTTGTCGATGGTAGTCATGCCGTCGGCCAGCACGGCGGCCATCATCACGTTCATGGTGGCGCCCACGCTGACCTGGTCCATATAGATGTTGGCGCCGTGGAGGCGGCCGTTCTCGGCCTCGGCCTCGATGAAGCCGCCCTCGGTGACCCGCGCGCCCATGGCGGTAAAGCCCTTCACGTGCAGGTCGATGGGCCGCACGCCGAAGTTGCACCCGCCGGGCATGGCCACGGCGGCCCGGCCGAAGCGGCCCAGCAGGGAGCCCAGCAGGTAGTAGCTGGCGCGGATGCGGCGGGCCAGCTCATAGGAGGGCCGGGTGGAGCGGATGGCGCGGGCGTCGATCTCCACCGCGTGGCGGTTGAGCAGGCGCACCTTGGCGCCCAGCTCCTCCAAGATGGAGAAGAACAGCGTCACGTCGCTGATCTGGGGCACGTTCTCGATGCGGCACACGCCGTCCACCAGCAGTGCGGCGGGGATGATGGCGACGGCGGCGTTCTTGGCGCCGCTGACGGTGACCTCGCCGAACAGGGGGCTGCCGCCGCGGATGATATATTGATTCATGGCAAAACCTTTCTCGTCTGTGAAGAATCGTCGGGTCTATCATGCCCCGAAGAAGAACGCTTCATGCGCGCCGCGGATGGGGCGGGAAGAAGCGCGGGCTGCGGCTGCGCCGGCGCGGCGGTCTGCCGCGGCGCAGGCGGCGTCTCCGGCACCGGGCCGGCGGCACTGCGCAGAGTTACATAATAAGTATACCACAATTTTCCGCAAAAGCAATGGGGAGCCGTGAAAACCCGGGAAAAAGAATGCACAGCCTTTTTGTCGAAAACGCCGACGGCTTTGTGCGTCCTGTGCGCCCCCGCCGGGCCGCCGCGCCCCTGTCCGCGCAGAAAAAGACCGCCGCGCCGGGGGGCCGGCGCGGCGGAGCCTCTCCGCGATTCACACGGGTATCATGCGCATATCACGCGCCTCATCTGCGGGGCGCGTCAGGGCGTGCCGCCGTCCCAGCGGTAATGGCCGCACACCGGGTGGCGGCGGATGGCGTCCACCTCCACGGGGCCCTCCTCCAGCGTGCCGTGGTGGATGATATAGGGCAGGTCGCCCACGATGCTCCGCCGGTCGGAGCAGATGGCGATGTGATCCCGGTCGCCGAACACCACGATGTCGCCCGGCTGCCACTGGGCCGGATCGTCGAAGTCGCAGGTCAGCACCGTGGCGTGGGCGGCGAAGAACCGGTCCAGCGTGCTGACGCGGCGGAAGTCGATGTTGCTGTCCACGGTGGTGATGTTGTCATAGCGGCCGCGGTTGGCCTGGATGTCGGCGTCCACCAGTGCCTTCAGGTCGTACCCGGCGGCCTGAAAGGCCGCCCAGATCACGTCGGTGCACACGCCGGTGCCGTTGTCGGGGTAGCCGCCGGCGAAGTAGCCGTTGGCGTCGTAGACGGGGTTGGTGGCGATGTAGGCCCGGGCGCCCAGCATGATGTCGCGGTAGTCGTCGATGCCGTCGCCGTCGGCGTCCAGGGGGCTCACCGGCGCCGGATAGGGGTCGTCCTCCTCCGGCAGGGTGTTGTCGGTGTTTGCCGTGTTGTCGATGTTGTCGGTGTTGTCGGCGGGGGCGTGCTTCCCGTGGCGCACGATCACCACCGCCATGGCGGCGATCAGCACCAGGCTCAGCAGGAACAGCGCCCGGCGCAGCAGCAGCTGCCGCCGGCGGATCCGCTGGCGCTTCTGCCGGGCGGCCCGGCGCTGCTCCAGCGCCTGCCGGGCGGCATCCTCGTCGTACACAGTGTCGTGCTCCCGGTAAGAGGGCATAGCCCCACCTCGCTTTTCTTCGGTGTCGTGAGATGATTGTACCCGATTTCCGCCCAAAGCGCAAGACAAAATCCGACAGCCCGTGCCCGAAGTGCACGCCCCTTTTGCAGGGGAGACCCTCCTCGCCCTCCCGCGCAGCCGCGCGGTCCCGCACAAAAAGACACGCCGCGCCGGGAGACCGGCTCGGCATGTCCGCTCCGCACACATAGAGACAATATGCGCATATCACGCATCGAGCGCCCGGCGTCAATCCCCGCCGGTCCAGCGGTAGTGGCCCGTCACCGGCTGGTGTCCCCGGCGGCCGGTCTCCACCGCCCCCTCCAGCGGGTTGCCGTGGTGGATGATCCAGGGGATGCCGTCGGCGCTCCGCCGGTCGGAGCAGACGGCGATGTGGTCCCGGTCGCCGAACACCACGATGTCACCCGGCTGCCACTGTTCCGGGTCATCGAAGCTGCAGGGCAGCACCTGGGCGTGGGCGGCAAAAAAGCGGTCCAGATTGCTGACCCGGCGGAAGTCGATGTTGCCGTCGGGATACCGGATGTTGTCGTACCGCTCCGGGTGGGCGGCGATGTCGGCGTCCACCAGATCCTTCAGCTCGTAGCCGGCGGCCCGGAAGGCCTGCCAGATCACGTCGGTGCACACGCCGGTGCCGTCGTCGGGATAGCCGCCGGCGAAGTAGCGGCTCTTGTAGCGGGGCCGGGTGGCGATGTAGGCCCGGGCGCCGGCCACCATGTCGTGCCAGTCGTCCGCACCGTCGCCGTCGGCGTCCAGCGGACTGCTGAGCTCCGCGATGCCCAGCTCCGCCGCCGTGTAGGAGCGCCGCGGCAGCTGCCGCCACAGCAGCGCGCCGACCGCCGCCAGCAGCAGGATCAGCACCGCCGGCCACCGCCTGCGCCGCGTCCGGCGCGTATATCGTCTCGTCCCGGTCATACAGCCGCCCTCCGTACATAGTTTACATAATCGTAGCACGGCGGAGCTTAAGAAACAAGTGCGGAGCGGATTAAGATTTGTGGAAGGGGGCGGTATGTCGCGTTTTTTTGGCAGGATGCAGAGATTTTTTGCTTGTATCCGGGGCATAACGACCGTACAGTATGTCTAAGGATCCAACATTTTTGCAAGAGAGGTGTTTCGTGATGGCCGATATATCCAACAACATCAAAGCGCTGCGGGCGGAGCGGGGCATGAGCCAAGCCCAACTGGCCGAAAAGCTGAGCGTCGCCCGCCAGACGGTCTCCAGCTGGGAGCGCGGCGCCTCCTTCCCGGACATCCCCATGTTGGAAAAGCTGTCCGCCGTGTTTGAGATCAGCGCCGACGAGCTGCTCTTCCCCCGGAGGCGGACGCGGCGCCGGCGGACCGGGGACAGCCCGCTGTCCCTCAGCTTCGTGCTGCTCAGCGTGTTGGTCTACGCGCTGCTGCTGATCTGGGGCGGCGCACTGGTGGCCGTGCCCCTGCTCCGAAAGCTCCTGGGCGGCGGCATGGGTGCGGAGGCGACCTGGTATCTCGTCTGGGGGATGATCCTGCTGGTGGGATACATCGCCCTGTGCGCCGCGCTGCTGTCGGAGTACATGACCGGCGCCCCGTCGGGGGAGCAGCGCGACGAGCCGTGACGGCCCGCGCCCGGGGCAGAGCAGAGCGGGGCCGGAGGCGTGTGCCTCCGGCCCCCGTTTTCTGTCCGTATGACCCGTCCGCTCACCGGTCCCGCCAGGTGGCGGGGTTCAGCAGCACCAGCAGCGGCAGCAGCTCCAGACGGCCCATCAGCATCTCCAGCGACAGCGCCGCCTTGCTGAGGTACGAGAGGATGCTGAAGTTGGCGGCGGGCCCCAGCTTGCCCAGGGCGGGCCCCACGTTGCTGATGCAGGTCAGCGAGGCCGTGAAGGACTCCTGGAAGCCCAGGTCGTCCAGTCCCACGATCAGCGCGCCGGCGGCCAGCACCAGCAGGTACGCCGCCAAAAAGCTGTGGCAGCCGGACACCACGCTCTCGTCCACCACCTCGCCGTCCATGGTGATGACGGACAGGTGCCGGGGGTGCACGATGCGGCCCAGCTCCCGCCGCAGGCTCCGCAGATGGATCAGCAGCCGGGAGACCTTGATGCCGCCGGCGGTGGACCCGGCGGAGCCGCCGATGAACATCAGCGCCGCCAGCACCATCCGGCTGAAGGCGGGCCACTGGGCGAAGTCGCAGGTGGAGTAGCCGGTGGTGGTCATGACGGTGACCACCTGGAAGGCCGCGTCGGTGGCGGCCTGGGAGGCGCTCTGTCCCGCCTGGGCGTGCAGATCCACCGCCACCAGCGCCACGGCGCACAGCAGCAGCGCGGTGTACAGCCGCAGCTCGTGGCTGCGCAGCACCTGGCGCCACCGGCCCAGCACGGCGGCGTACAGCAGCGCGAAGTTGACGCCGGCCAGGAAGGTGAACACCGTGACGATCCACACCACGGCGGCGGAGTGATAGGCGGCGATGCTGGCGTTGCGGACGGAGAAGCCGCCGGTGGCCAGGGTGGTAAAGGCGTGGGTCACCGCGTCGAACCAGCTCATGCCGGCGATGCGCAGGGCCAGCGTCTCGGCCGCGGTCAGCCCCAGGTAGATGGTGTACAGGATCTTGGCGGTCTGGCCCACCTTGGGGGTCAGCTTGCTCTTGATGGGGCCGGGGCTCTCGGCCCTCATCAGGTGCACGGCGCCATCGCCGCCCAGCCTGGGCATCAGCGCCAGGAACATGACCAGCACGCCCATGCCGCCGATCCACTGTGTCTCGGCCCGCCAGAACAGCACGCTCCGGGGCAGATGCTCGATCTCGGTGAGGATGCTGGCGCCGGTGGTGGTCAGACCGGACACGGTCTCGAACAGGGCGTCGATGTAGTGGGGGATAGCGCCGCTGACCACATAGGGCAGCGCGCCGAACAGCGACAGGGCCAGCCAGGCGGCGGCTACGATGACGTAGCCGTCGCGGCTCTGCATCAGGGCGCTGCGGTTCTTCCCCGCCCGGGAGAGGAGAAAGCCCAGCAGGCCGCACGCGGCGGCCACCAGGGCGAAGCTCCGCCAGGCGATCTCGCCGCAGACCAGCGCCACCAGCAGCGGCGGCAGCAGGCATCCGGCCTCCACCAGCAGGATGTAGCCCACCACACGGATGATGAGACGATTGTTCATACAAAAACCCCTCTTACGTCCGGGCCGCCAGGAACGACTCGTACCGCTCCTGCACCCAGTCCTTCAGCTGCGCCACGCCCTCCTCGGTCCAGGGGAAGTCCCGCTCCGTCACGTCGTCGGCCAGCTCGTAGCAGACGCGGCTGTACACGGAAACGTGCAGCGTCTCGTAGTCGCTGTGGGCGAAGCGGTAGCGGAAGTCGCCGATACTGCCGGTATAGACATAGGCCCGGTAGAACCACCGGGGCGTCAGGATCTCAAACTGGGGGTGCATGGCCCGCCCTCCTCGCAAAAAAATCAAGGCTGTCCCTATCATACCACAGATGCGGCCGCTTGTCACCGGGAAAAATACTTGAACGCGCCGCCGGAGCGTGCTACAATGTTAAACGGAAAAAATCGGGCCTGCGCCCGGAGAGAGCAGAGGGGATGCGCGTATGGACAACGTCAGGGAAGAAGTGCAGGAGAGCGCCGTCAAACGCATCGGCGTGCTGACCAGCGGCGGCGACGCGCCGGGCATGAACGCGGCCATCCGCAGCGTGGTGCGCTCGGCTTTCCGCCGTGGCATCGAGTGCGTGGGCATCCGCCGGGGCTGGGCGGGCCTCATCAGCGGCGACATCTTTCCCATGACCAGCGGCGACGTCAGCCGCATCATCAACCGGGGCGGCACCGTGCTCTACACCGCCCGCAGCGAGGAGTTCCGCACCGAGGCGGGTCTGGAGAAGGCGGCGGCCACCTGCAAGCTGCTGGGGCTGGACGGCGTGGTGGCCATCGGCGGCGACGGCACCTTCCGGGGCGCCCGGGCCCTGTCGGCCTACGGCGTCAGCGTGGTGGGCATCCCCGGCACCATCGACAACGACATCGTCTGCACCGACTATACCATCGGCTTCGACACCGCCGCCAACACCGCCGTGGAGTGCATCGACCGCCTGCGGGACACCATGCAGTCCCACGAGCGGTGCGCCGTGGTGGAGGTGATGGGCCGTCACGCCGGCTATCTGGCGCTGCACGTGGGCGTGGCCGTGGGGGCCACCGCCGTGCTGGTGCCGGAGCACCCCTACGACTTCCAGGCGCACGTGGCCGAGAAGATCCGCCGCGCCCGGCTGGGCGGCAAGACCAACTTCATCATCGTGGCGGCCGAGGGCGCCGTCAGCGCCTTCACCGTGGGCGAGCAGATCCGCACCGAGCTGGGCCTGGACCCCCGGGTCACCATCCTGGGCCACATCCAGCGGGGCGGCGCCCCCACCGTCAAGGACCGGGTCATGGCCACCCGTATGGGCTACGAGGCGGTGCGCGTGCTGGCCGAGGGCAGGACCAACCGGGTCATCTGCGCCGCGGGCGAGAGCATCATCGACCGGGACATCACCGAGGGCCTGGCCATGCGCAAGACCCTGAACCCCGAGGAGTTCAAGGTCATGACCGTCATGACCGGCACATGATCCCGGCGGCCGCGCCCCGCCTCCGCGGGGACGCCCGTCAGAAACAAAAGGAGCCTCCGGCCTGTGCCGGAGGCTCCTTTTTGCATGCATGTTCCGCGGCTCACGCGTCGTATACGCCCAGCACCACGATGCCCGCGGCCACCAGGCCGATCATCAGATAGTGCTTCCAGGACAGGCGCTCCTTCAGGAAGAGCCAGCTCCACAGCACCGACACCACGCAGTAGGCGCCGATGATGGACACCGACAGCGCCACGTGGGCCGTGTCGGCCAGGGCGTAGATGTAGGCCAGCTGCCCGGCCGTCTCGCACACGGCGCCCAGATACTTGGGCCCCTCCCGCCGGGGGATCAGCCGCGAGCGGCGGATCAGCACCACATAGACGAAGCACACCAGGCCGGCGGCCAGGAACGTCAGCTCGTAGGCCACGTTGGCGCTGTCCTCGTTCAGCGTCTCCAGCACCCGGGCGTCGGCGTAGGTGCCGGCGGCGTCCAGCAGGGCGTACATGACGGGCAGACCCAGCGCCAGCCAAGACTTGGCGTAGCGCCGGTTGCCCTTCTCCTGCCGGGCGGCCCGCAGGGCGTCGTCCTCCCGGGCCTCCACAACGCCCAGGCCGATGGTGCCGATGCACACCACCGCTGTGGCGATGAGCTGGGCAGGGGCGATCTCGTTCATGCCGGCGGTGAACAGCGCCAGGATCACCACCAGCGCGCCGGAGGCGTTGCAGATGGGGGAGGAGATGGACAGCTCGATGTAGCGCAGCCCCGCGTAGCCGATCACCATGGACACGATGTACAGCAGCGACACCGGCAGGTAGGTCCAGATGATCTGCCAGCTGATCTCCACGCCGCCGATGAAGATCTCCCAGGCGGCGTGCAGGCCCATGACCAGACCCACCGCCATGGTCATCTTCAGGTGGCTGAGCTTGTCGTCCTCGTGCTGGCAGCCGATCTTGCTGAACAGATCCGACCCGCTCCAGCAGACCAGGGCGATGATGGAAAACCAAAACCACATATGTATTTGTAACTCCTTGTCTGTAAAATTTGTAAAGTGCTTTTATTTTACAGACGCGGCCGGTGGCGGACGCCGCCGGAAGGGGTGGTTGGGCGTATGCATGGCGGTCACCTCACAGCTCGATCAGGCCGGCCTCCAGCAGCTTCTGCAGGCTCATCAGCACGCCCAGCTTGGCGTGGTACCAGGTGAGCCCGCCCTGGAAGTACACGGCATAGGGGGGGCGGATGGGCCCGTCGGCGCTCAGCTCGATGGAGGACCCCTGGTTGAAGGCGCCGGAGGCCATGATGATCTCGCTGTCGTAGCCGGCCATGGGGGAGGGGACGGGCGTCACGTAGCTGTCCACCGGGGCGGCGGACTGGATCCCCTTGCAGAAGGCGATCATGGCCTCCCGGGACCCCAGCTCCACCGCCTGGATGATGTCCCGCCGGGGCTCGGCGCTGCCGGGCACCACGCGGAAGCCCAGCTTTTCGTAGCATGCGGCTGTAAAGATGGCACCCTTTACAGCACTCTGCACCACAGTGGGCGCCAGGAACAGCCCCTGGAACAGGAGGGGCAGCAGGCCCAGGTTGGCGCCCACCTCCCGGCCCAGGCCGGGGGCGTTGAGGCGGCAGGCGCAGCGGTCCACCAGATCGGCCCGTCCGCACACGTAGCCGCCGGTGGGGGCCAGGCCGCCGCCGGGGTTCTTGATGAGGCTGCCCGCCATCAGGTCGGCGCCCGCGTCGGTGGGGTCGACGGTCTCGGTGAACTCGCCGTAGCAGTTGTCCACCAGGCAGATCACGTCCGGCTTGCAGCTCTTGCAGAAGGAGATCAGCTCCCCGATCTCCGCCACGGAGAAGCTGGGGCGCAGGGCGTAGCCCTTGCTGCGCTGGATGGTGATGAGCCTGGTACGCTCGTGGATGGCGGCACGGATGCCGTCATAGTCGAAGGAGCCGTCCGGCAGCAGGTCCACCTGCCGGTAGGTGACGCCGTACTCGGCCAGGGAGCCGGCGGAGGGCCGGATGCCGATGACCTCCTCCAGCGTGTCGTAGGGGGCGCCCACGGGGCTGAGCAGCTCGTCGCCGGGCAGCAGGTTGGCGCTCAGCGCCAGGTACAGCGCGTGGGTGCCGCAGGTGATCTGGGGCCGCACCAGTGCGCTCTCGGCGCCGAAGCAGTCGGCATAGACCCGCTCCAGCGTCTCCCGCCCGCCGTCGTCGTTGCCGTAGCCGGTGGAGGGGTTGAAGTGGGTCACGTTGACGTTGTTCTTCTGCAGGGCGGCGATGACCCGGGCCTGGTTGTACTCGGCCACCGCGTCCACCCGGGCAAAGGGCTCCGCCAGCGCGGCCAGCACACCGTCGCCGAAGGCCAGCACCGCGTCGCCGACGCCCAGCCGGCGGTAGAGATCGTTCCGGCCGGTGTCCCCGCCGGGGATATGTGTCACAGTCATGGCAGTTCCTCGCTTTCCAACGCAAAAATGTATCATATTCCCGTTGCCATTGCAAGGACGAAAATGCTATAATGCGGTCATCTGAAGGAAAAAAGGACCGCATCATGCCGTATTACGTCTATATGCTCCGCTGCCGGGACGGCAGCCTCTACACCGGCATCACGCCGGACCCGGTCCGCCGCATGCGGGCCCACCGCGCCGGCACCGGCGCCCGGTACACCCGCTCCCACCCGCCGGCGGCGCTGGCGGCGCTGTGGCGCGCGGCGGACAAAAACGACGCCGCCCGGCTGGAGTACGCCGTGAAGAGGCGGCTGGACAAGGGGCAGAAGGAGGCGCTGGCCGCCGATCCGGGGCGGCTGGCGTCGCTGCTGCCGTCGCTGGCGGCGCTGGACCTGGAGCCGGTGCCCGGCGTCACGCTGGAGGACTGTCTGGAGGGCGCGTTCCATGGATAGAGTCTGCTATGCCGCCCCGCTGGAGGGGCTCACCACCTGGCTGTGGCGCCGGGTGCATCACGACATCTTCGGCGGCGCCGACAAGTATTTCACGCCCTTCCTCTCGCCCAACGCCAACCGGTCCTTCCAGACGAAGGAGCTGCGGGAGATCAGCCGCAACGGGGGGCTGCCGGTGGTGCCCCAGCTGCTGACGGCCCGGGCCGACCACTTTATCTGGGCGGCGCGGACGCTGGCCGACATGGGCTATGAGCAGGTGGATCTGAACGCCGGCTGCCCCGCCGGCACGGTGACGGCCAAGCACAAGGGCGCCGGACTGCTGATCCGCCCCGATGAGCTGGACGCCCTGCTGGAGGGCGTCTTCACCGCTCTGCCGGACATGCGTATCTCCGTCAAGACCCGCATCGGCGGCCGCAGCGACGACGAGTGGCCGGCACTGCTGGCCATCTACGACCGCTATCCCATCCACGAGCTGACCGTCCACCCCCGGGTGCAGCGGGACTTTTACAGCGGCACGGCCCGCCGGGCGGTGTTCGACTGGACCCGCCGCCATACGTCGCTGCCGCTGGTCTACAACGGCGACGTGGCGGCGCCGGACGACCCGGCCTTCGACGCCGGGCTGGTGATGGCAGGACGGGGGCTGATGGCCGATCCGGCGCTGCTGCGCCGGGCCAGAGGCGGCCCGCCGGCCTCCCGGCAGGAGCTGATCGCCTTCCACGACGCGCTGGCCGGGGGCTACGAGGCCGAGCTGGGGGACCAGCCGGCGCTCCACAGGCTGTGGGAGCTGTGGGCATACCTGGTCCGCGCCTTCCCCGGCGCGGAGCCGTATCTCAAGCGGATGCGCAAGTGCCGCTCCCTGGCGGAGTACCGCCCCCTGGCCCGGACGGTGCTCACCGGCCTCCCCCTGCGGTGGGAGGAGCAGGGGGGATGAGGGGCCCTGCAGAGACGGGCGGGGAGGTGCCCCGCCGTCCGCAGGGAGAGCACCCCGGGGGCCTTTACCGGCGTAAGGAAGCCGCCGTGATCGTGGGATCACGGCGGCTTTTTCTGTCGCCTTTGGATTGCAGGGGCGGGATCCGCCGCCTGTCAAAGCCGTGCAGGCAGGACGCTCCCACCGGCACGGAGGGCGGCCTCAATGGTCGGATTTCAGCCCTGCGCCGCACATGGTGATGAGACAGTCCGGCGTCGGGCCGTATGCCTCGCAGTATGCGAGATAGGCCGCATAGTTGGCCGCCGTGGTGTGCTCGCAGTAGATCCCCTTTGCCGCCAGGCGTGCGCGGGCGTCGAGGATCCCGGCCTCCGGCGCGTGGATGAAGCGGACGCCGTGCTTCTTCGCATACGTCAGGATCTCTTTGCCCCGCATGGGCTTTCCGATGGCGATGCCCTCCGCGATGGTGGGCTGCGGCGTCACCTCCGCAGGCTCGTCCAGCCCCTGCGCCGCAGCGCGCAGGAGCGGGTCGCAGGTCTCGGTCTGGAGCGCGATGATCTGCGGCATATGATCGATGCAGCCCGCGGAGAGCAGCTCCTCCAGGCCGCGCATCACGCCGAGGAACAGCGTGCCGTTGCCCACGGGGATCACGATGTTTTCCGGGATGCGGTGAAGCTGCTCGTACACCTCGTAGATGTAGGTCTTGGTCCCCTCGTAGAAGAAGGGGTTGTACACGTGATTTGCGTAGTACACGCCCTCGCGCTCCACCTTCTCCCGGCACACGTCCGCGCAGTGGTCGCGCGATCCGGGGACGACGGTACAGGTCGCGCCGTGGGCCCGGATCATGTCGATCTTTTTGGGGCTGGTCCCCTCCGGCACAAAGATCTCGCATTTGATCCCGGCGCGGGCGCAGTAGGCCGCCACGGAGTTGCCCGCGTTGCCGCTGGAGTCCTGCACCACGCTCTCCACGCCGATGGACTTGCAGTGGGCGATCAGCGCCGCCGCGCCCCGGTCCTTGAAGGACAGGGTCGGCATGAAGTAGTCCATTTTGAGCAGCACGTTTTCATCCAGCCGGACGATGGGCGTCATGCCCTCGCCCAGCGTGATGCCCCGCCAGGCCGTGTCGTCGTTTATCGCCATGAAGAACCGGTAGCGGAATATGCTCCACTCGCTCCGGTCGACCATCCTCTCATCGAACCGGGGCGGCGTGAAGTCCAGCCTCCACAGCCCGCCGCAGCCGCAGCGGGCCCTTCTCGTCGTGACAGACTCGCGTGTTCCGCAGACAGAGCAGACAAATTCCATATTTATGCCTCCTCCGGCATCTCGGCCATCGCCTCGATCTCTACCAGTGCCCCGTGGTGAAGCCCGGTCGTGGGCACGACGACGCGGGCGGGTCTGTGGGCCCCGAAGAACGACGCGTATGCGCGGTTCACCTCGTCCCACAGCGCGACGTCGGGGATATAGACGCGGCACAGCACGACGGCCTCCTTTGGGGCGCCGGCCTCCGCGAGGATCCGCTCCACGTTCCGGAGCGCCGCCGCTGTCTGCTCCGCGGCGCCGCCGGGCACGAGCTCTCCCGTGCCGCCGTCGACGGGGAGCTGCCCCGAGATATAGAGCATCCCGCGGGATACGATGCCCGGTGCGTAATGACCTCCCCTGGAGGTATTTCCCGAAATGATCCGCATACAGTCCCTCCTCCGAAACGTTTTGCCGGTGGAAGGATTATATCATCTCCGGCCGGCCCGGTCAATCGCCGCCGGACACGCCCGCAAAAAAACGGGGGGAGAGGACGTCGGTCCTCTCCCCCCGCACCGTATGCGCTCCGTCAGCCCAGGATGAACACGTCGCAGTTCCGGCGGCCCCACTGGCAGCAGGTGCTGTAGTCCGGGAACCACAGGTCGATGATGTTGCCCTTGACGGCGCCGCCGCAGTCCCGGGCCACGGCCATGCCGTAGACCCAGCTGCCGCTGACCGTCTGGATATACATCCGGGTCCCGTAGGGGATCACCCGCGGGTCCACGGCGATGTTGCCGATCTCGGTGGGATAGCCGGTGGCGGTGCGGCCGTGGATGTTGTAGGCGGTGGCGCTGCACAGCATCTTGGAGGTGTAGGTCATGGTGGCGCCGGAGGTGAACACCAGGTAGCCGCCGGTGCCGTCCTCATCGGGGTGCACCTCGGCGATGCGGTCGCTGCGGTCCACGCTGTCCACCCGTGTGCCGCGCTCCACGATCTCGGTCACGGCGGTGTCCTCGGTTCGGCCCAGATAGGTGGTGCGGCTCAGGACGCCGTCGGCGTACAGGCTGGTGTAGGACTCGGTGTACTCGCCGTCCTGTCCGGCCTGGGCCACCTGCACCACGCCGCTGTCCAGCCGCGGGTTGATGATCTCCTCGGTGTCATGGGTGGTGGGGATCGTCTTCTCCCAGTCGTAGTACCAGTGGTCGGTGACGGAGATGGCCAGCTCCTCGCCGGTCATGTCCAGCACCACCATCTCGCCCTCCTCCGGCGTCATCTTCAGCCGCCGCAGCAGGCGGTCCACCGTCTCGTTTTTGGCCTCCAGGGTGCTGCTGTCGCCGCCGTGGGTCACGGTGACGCTCTGACCCTCCTCCAGCAGCAGCTGCGCGTCGCCGATGACGCTGTCGCTGGCGCGCACGGTCAGCAGCTCGTAGTCGGCGTCCTCCTCGGGCGCGCCGTAGATGAAGGCGGGCTCGCCCTCGCCCTGCAGCAGATAGGTGTGCCGGGCGTTGTCCAGCCCCTGCAGGGGCGCGGGCAGCGCCAGGGACGCCACTGCCAGCCCCGTCACCGCCAGCAGGCGGCCGCGCAGGAGAAATTGTGTGATAAATGTGTTCATGATTGTCTTGACCTCGCTGGATTTCTGCCGGCGGCCGCAGTCGCCGCCCACCGGCGTGATACCAAAATGTAATTTTTGTTACCATTTTGGAGATTGGGTGCAGTATAGCACCGCAGTGACGCTTTGTCAAGTTTTTGCCGGTTTTTTCGGCAAAATCACGAAGGAGCGGGACGAAAGCGTTTACATAAATGAGGAAATTCCGGACCGTTTTTCGGGGAAATGGTTACAGATATTTACGATTTTGTCACCGTCTGCACCACACCCCCTTGCCATGGCCGGACACATCTGCTACAATATGTTGTGGAAAAAACGCGCGCACAGCGGGAGGGAGACGCCCATGAGACTGGAGTTCATCCCCGTCGGCACCGTGGTCAACGCCCACGGCGTCCGGGGCGAGATCAAAGTGCATCCGGAGGGCTTCGACCCGGCGTTCGTGGCCGGGTTCGGCACGGTGTATCTGGACGGCCGCCCCGTGGAGGTGCTGTCGGCCCGGGTCCACAAGAACGTGGCGCTGCTGACGCTGCCGGGGGTGGAGGACATGGACGCCGCCCTGGCGCTGAAGGGACGGCGCGTGTCGGTCCGCCGGGCGGACGCCGCCCTGCCGGCGGGGGAGTACTTCGACGCCGAGCTGCTGGGCCTGACGGTGCTGGACGACGGCACCGGCGCCGTGCTGGGCACGCTGGAGCGGGTGCTGCCCTATCCGGCCCACAAGGTCTACGAGGTGCGGGGGGAGCGGACGTATCTGATCCCCGCCGTGCCGGACGTATTCATCGCCGCCGTGGACATCGACGGCGGCACCATGCGCATCCACAACATGAAAGGACTGGCCGCCGATGAGGATTGACATCATGACGCTGTTCCCGGACGCGGTGGAGGCCATGCTGGGCCAGTCCATCATCGGCCGGGCCCGTGAGCGGGGCTTCGTCACCATCGAGACCCATCAGATCCGGGACTACACCACCAACAAGCAGATGCAGGTGGACGACTACCCCTACGGCGGCGGCCGGGGCGCGGTGATGCAGGCCGACCCCCTGTACCGCTGCCTGCAGCACATCCGGGAGACGGCGGGCCCGGGCCACACCGTCTACCTGTCCCCCTGCGGCCGCACCTTCGACCAGCAGGTGGCCCGGGAGCTGTACGCCGCCCATGACCACATCATCCTGGTCTGCGGCCACTACGAGGGCGTGGACCAGCGGTTCATCGACGAGTGCGTGGACGAGGAGCTGTCCCTGGGCGACTTCGTGGTCACCGGCGGCGAGATCCCGGCCATGGCGGTGGCGGACTGCCTGTGCCGCATGGTGCCGGGCGTGCTGCCGGAGGAGAGCTGCTACACCGACGAGAGCCACTGGGACGGCCTGCTGGAGTACCCCCAGTACTCCCGCCCGGAGGTGTGGCACGACCGGGCCGTGCCGCCGGTGCTGCTGAGCGGCCACCACGGCAACGTGGCCGACTGGCGGAAAAAGGAGAGCTACAAGCGCACCATGATCCGCCGCCCGGACCTGTTCGCCCGGTTCGACGAGAGCACCCTCACCACCAGGCACGACCGGAAGATCCTGGCCGAGGCGAAGCGGGAGCTGGCCGAGGAGCGGGAGAAGACCCCTGAGTAGACCGCCCGTATTTTCTGATCAGAGAGGACGATGGAGATGAAACGTCTGCCGCTGCCGCTGGTGCGGTGGATCATGGCCGGCACGCTGGTGCTGGCGCTGATCGTGGCGGTGGTGCCGCCCCGGAGCACCGGCCAGATCGTAGCCGCGCTGGTCCTCATCGCGGCGGCGGAGGGCTTCGGCTATGCCTTCCTCCGCTGCCCCCACTGCGGCTGCCACCTGGGCTGGCGGCTGCGGATGGACCTGAAGCGGAGCGACCGCTGCCCCTTCTGCGGCAAGCGGCTGGAGGGCTGACCGCCCGGCCTGTCCCATCCTATGCACCCTCCGCGCCCGGTATGCCGCCGCATGCCGGGTCGTTTTCTGCCGCTCCGGGGCGGGGGACGTCGAAGGGCGGCGCACCGTGAAAAATCACCAAAAACGGCGGGAAAATTTTTATCTTTCGTCCAAATTCGCCTTGACTTTTTCCGCCCGTTCGTGTATCATAATTTGTGATGTAAAGGTATATAACTTTACAGAAAGGGGGATTACCGTGAAGAACCAGACCTTCCGCATGACCATGCTGTACGATTTTTACGGCGAGCTCCTCACCGAGCGGCAGCGCGAGTTCTATGACCTCTACTACAACGAGGACCTGTCCCTCAGCGAGATCGCCGAGAACTACGGCATCTCCCGCCAGGGCGTCCGGGACGTGATCGTCCGGGCCGAGGCCGTGATGACGGAGATCGAGGACAAGACCGGCATCGTCAAGCGCTTCCTGGGCCTGCGGGACCGGATCACCGCCATCGAGGAGGCCGCCGCCCGGCTGAAGGAGATCAACTTCCGCCGCTATGAGAACCCGGATCTGGACCGCCTGGCCGACGCCATCGCGTCCAACGCCGCCGCGCTGAAGGAGTAACGCCCCATGGCCTTTGAGGGACTGAGCGAAAAACTGAGCGGCGTGTTCAAGCGCCTGCGGGGCAAGGGCCGCCTGTCGGAGAGCGACGTGCGCCTGGGCATGCGCGAGGTGCGCATGGCCCTGCTGGAGGCCGACGTCAACTACAAGGTGGTCAAGGACTTCGTGGCCTCCGTCACCGAGCGGTGCGTGGGCGCCGACGTGCTGGACAGCCTGACCCCCGCCCAGCAGATCATCAAGATCGTCAACGAGGAGCTGACGGCGCTGATGGGCGGCACCGACGCCCGTCTGACCATGGCCTCCCGGGGCCCCACCGTGGTGATGATGGTGGGCCTGCAGGGCGCCGGCAAGACCACCAACGTGGCCAAGCTGGCCGCCTTCATGCGCCGGCAGTACGGCAAGCGCCCGCTGCTGGTGGCCTGCGACGTGTACCGTCCCGCCGCCATCACCCAGCTGCAGGTGGTGGGTCGTCAGGTGGACATCCCCGTGTTCGAGATGGGCCAGGGGGACCCGGTGGCCATCGCCCAGGAGGCGGTGCGCTACGCCCGTGACCACGGCCACGACCTGGTGTTCCTGGATACCGCCGGCCGCCTCCACATCGACGAGGCGCTGATGGACGAGCTCAAGTCCATCAAAAAGGCCGTCATGCCCACCGAGATATTGCTGGTGGTGGACGCCATGACCGGCCAGGACGCCGTCAACGCCGCCTCCGCCTTTGACGAGGCGCTGGGCATCGACGGCGTGGTGCTGACCAAGCTGGACGGCGACGCCCGCGGCGGCGCAGCGCTGTCCATCAAGGCCGTCACCGGCAAGCCCGTCAAGTTCGCCGGCACCGGCGAGAAGCTGGACATGATCGAGGTGTTCCACCCCGACCGCATGGCCTCCCGGATCCTGGGCATGGGCGACATGCTCACCTTCATCGAAAAGGCCGAGCAGCAGTACGACGAGAAGCAGGCCGCCAAGCTGGAGGAGAAGCTGCGCAAGAACCGGCTGACCCTCACCGACTATCTGGAGCAGATGGAGCAGCTGCAGGGCATGGGCGACCTGAGCCAGATCGCCTCCATGCTGCCGGGCAACATGGCCAAGGGCTTCGATCCCGGCCAGGTGGACGAGCGCCAGCTGATCCGCAGCAAGGCCATCATCCAGTCCATGACGCCGAAGGAGCGGGAGAATCCCCAGATCCTCAATGCCAGCCGCAAAAAGCGCATCGCCGCCGGCTGCGGGCTGCAGGTGGTGGACGTGAACCGCCTGCTGAAATCCTTTGAGATGATGCAGCAGCTGACCAAATCCCTGTCGAAGGGCCGCATGCCCAACCTGGCGGGCCTGACGGGCAGCGGGCGCAATTTCCGCGGCTTCGGCCGCAAGAAGCGCTGGAAGTGACCGGCCCGCAGCCCCGCACAGAGCGGCGCGCCGTTCCCTGCGCATATCCATACATAAGTGCTCACGCATTTATAGATACAAGAGAAAGAAAATACTTATTTTGGAGGAAAAACACATGGTCAAGATTCGTCTGAGAAGAATGGGCGCCAAGAAGGCTCCCTACTACCGCGTCGTGGTGGCGGATTCCCGCTATCCCCGTGACGGCCGCTTCATCGAGGAGCTGGGCACCTACAACCCCTGCGTCTCTCCCGCCGAGATCAAGATCGACGCCGACCGCGCCCGCGAGTGGATCGCCACCGGCGCCCAGCCCACCGACACCGTGCGCGCCCTGCTGAAGAAGGTCGACGTTCTCTGATGCGGGGGCAAAACCATGAAGGATTTGCTGCTCTACATCGCCAGGAGCCTCGTCACCCAGCCCGATAAGGTCACCGTGACCGAGGTGGACCGGGGCGACGAGCTGACGCTGGAGCTGCGCGTGGCCCCCGAGGACATGGGGAAGGTGATCGGCCGCCAGGGCCGCATCGCCAAGGAGATCCGCACCGTGGTGCGCTCCTATGCCCAGCGCAAGGGCGTCAAGGTCTCCGTGGACATCGTCGACGAGTGATCGCCGGACCGGCGGCGGAAGCGTTTTCAAAGCGCTTCCGCCGTCTTTCTTTCTGCCCGGCGCCATTGAAAAACGCGCGCCGGTGTGCTATCATCGGTGTGTCGGAACTTCGCCCCGGCGGGGCGCGGAAGAGGGGGGAGGAGCATGCCCTACGGCTCGAAGAACAGCGGACGGCGCGTGGCGCTGTTCGTCCTTCTCTTTTTGGCGGCCGCGGTGTGCCAGGTGTTGCCGGAGCCGCTGCTGCCCCTGCGGGGCGTGTCCGCCGTGCTGTATATCGGCGTGCTGTCCGGCTGGGCCGTGAGCCTGCGCCGCCGCATCGTCCAGGAGACGGTCCGGCGGCCGCTGCTGGCCTCTGCTTGGCAGATGGTGCTGCTGTTCGTGCTGCGCATGTGCCGCTTTATGTACTTCGCCGGCATGCCGGCCCTGTCCCGCTGGCTGTGGTATGCCTATTACATCCCCTTCACCGCCGTGCCGCTGCTGGCCTGGCTGACGGCCTGCCGGGCGGGCGAGGTCTCCGGCCCCTCCCGCACCGGCGAGCGGCTGCTGTGGACGGTCCAGGCGCTGCTGTGCGCGGCCGTGCTGTGCAACGACCTGCACGGGCAGGCGTTTGTCCTCTCCGACCCGTTCGGTGCCGGCGCGTATTCCCGCGGCTGGCTGTATGGCGTGGCGGTCGTCTGGTGCGTGGGCTTTACGCTGGCCGCCTTCCTCACGCTGATGCGCCGCTGCCGTGTGTCGGCGGCCCGGCGGCTGTGGTATGTGCCGGCGGCGCCGGCGCTGCTGGCCGCGGCGCTGCTGGCCGTCTATCTGTTCCGGGGCGGCCACGCGCCCCGGGTGGGCGATGTGGCCCTCTTCCAGCTGCAGGAGGTCTTCTGCCTGCTGTATGTGACGATGTTCGAGGGCAGTATCCGCATCGGACTGATCCCCTCCAACTCCGGCTACGACGAGCTGTTCCGGATCTCCGATGCCAACGCCTCCATCGTGGATCAGGAGGGACAGGTGATCTACCGCTCCCGCGGCACCGGCCCGGTGCGGGACAGCGGCAGCCTCCGCACCCGCACCCAGGCCATCCGTGGCGGGCATATCTTCTGGACCGAGGACCGCTCCGCCATCGCCGGACTGAACCGGGAGCTGCAGGTGGCCGCCCAGCGGATCGAGGAGGAGAACGACCTGATCCAGCAGGAGAACGCCGTCCGGGCCGAGCGGCTCCGATACGAGACGAAGAACCGCCTCTACGACACGATCGCCCGGGCCGTCCGCCCCCAGGTGCTGGCCATGGACGAGTTTTTCCGCAGCCCGCCGCCGGATGAGGACGCCTTCCGCACCGGGCTGATGCACGCGGCGCTGCTGGGCGCCTATGTGAAGCGCCGGGGCAACCTGATGCTGCTGGCCGACGAGTCGCCCTCCATCGCCGCCGGCGAGCTGGTGCTGGCTGTGCGGGAGTCGCTGGAATATCTGGCCCTGCGCTGCCCCTTCTGCCACGTGCAGGAGGAGGGGACCGGGGCGTGCCTGCTGCCGTCCGCGCTGGTCATCCTGGCCTACGACCTGTTCGAGGCGGTGGCCGAGTCGGTCTGGGCGGAGGGACGCGCCTGCGTGGTCTCCGTCCGCTGCGCCGGCGGCTTCGCCATGGAGGTGCAGGCCGCCGCGGACGCCTGCCCCGTCACGGATCAGTGGCGCCGGGCAGAGCTGGAGGCCCTGGGCACCGCCGTGTCCGTCCGGCGGGAGGACGACACGCTGACCGTGCGCCTCACGGCGGGAGAGGGGGCGCGGCCATGACCACCTTTGCCACGCTGTCCCCCGGCTGGCGGGGGCTGATCCTGCTGGCCAGCCTGCTGGTGCTGCTGTCCTGCATCCGCAGCCTGGCCGCCTCGCTGCGTCTGGGCGCCGGGAGCTCGGCGCTGCTGACCCGCTCGGCGCTGCTGCTGGCGGCGGTCTTCGTACTGCAGCAGACGCTGCTGGCCCGCCACGCCGGCGGCGCGCCGTCGCTGGCGTCGGTGCCGCTGGCGCTCACGCTGGCGGCGCTGGCGCTGCTGACCGTGTACACGGTGCTGCTGCGGGTGAACATCCTCCGCTGGCGGCGCACCCATATCACGCCCGACTCCGTCAAGGAGAGCTTCGACACCCTGCCCACCGGCATCTGCTACTGTTGGCCCAACGGCCTGCCCAAGCTGGTCAACGCCCGGATGGACGAGGTCTGCCGCGCCCTGACCGGCGAGGCGCTGCTGGACGGCCGCGCTTTCTGGGCACGGCTGCAGGCGGGGGACGTGTCCGGCAGCCTCCGGGGCGGGGAGACGCCCATCTGCGTCCTGCCCTCCGGCGCGGCGATCAGCTTCCGCCGGACGGAGACGGAGCTGGCCGGCCGCCCCATCTGGCTGCTGGAGACGGCGGACGTCACCGAGGAGTACCGCCTGACCCGGGAGCTGGCGGAGAAGGAGAAGCAGGCCGGCCACCTGAACGCCCGGCTGAAGGCGCTGATGGGCACCATGGAGTACGTGGTCATGGAGCGGGAGCTGCTGGAGTTGAAGGCCGCCCTCCACGACAACGTGGGCCGGGGCCTGCTGCTGATCCGACGCTATTTGGCGCAGCCCGGCGCCGTGGACCGGCAGGAGCTGCTGTCCCTGTGGCGGCGGGACCTGCAGGCCCTAAAGAACGAGGAGCCGGAGGCCTGGCAGACACCCTATTTCGTCAGCCTGCGCCAGGCCTCGCTGCTGGGGGTGGAGGTGCGTGTCGAGGGCGAGCTGCCCCGGCAGGAGCACCTGCTGCCGGTGGTGGAGACGGCCCTGGCCACCCATGTGACCAACACTCTCCGCCACGCCGAGGGCAGCCGGGCGGTGGTCACCGTCCGGGACGAGGGGGCGCGCTATGTCCTCACCTTCACCAACGACGGCCGCCAGCCCGACGCCGACCTGCAGGAGACCGGCGGCCTGGCCAATCTGCGGCGGGAGGCGGAGTCCGTGGGCGGATCCATGGAGATCCGCACCGATGCGCGTTTGGAACTGATCCTGACATTGCCGAAGGAGGCGGATGAGCATGGCATACAGCGTGCTGATCGCGGATGACTTCAAGATGATTCGCGAGGTGTTTGAGGAGGTGGTGGCCCAGTCGGACCGCTACGAGCTGGCGGCGTCGCTGTCCTCGGCGGCCCGGGCGGTGGATTTCTGCCGTGAGCACGCCGTGGATCTGGTGCTGCTGGACGTGCTGTTCCCCGGCGGCATGAGCGGCCTGGAGGCCGCCCGGCAGATCAAGGCCCTGCGGCCGGCGGCGAAGCTCCTGGTGGTCACCTCCATGCCGGAGGTGTCCTACATCCGCCAGGCCCGGGAGATCGGCGTGGACAGCTTCTGGCACAAGGAGGTGCAGGAGCAGCCCATCCTGGAGATCATGGACCGCACCATGGCCGGCGAGTCGGTCTATCCCGACGCGGTGCCGGCGGTGATGCTGGGCAGCATCCCCAGCACCGGCCTCACCGACCGGGAGCTGGAGGTACTGCGGGAGCTGGTGCGGGGCCTCACCAACCAGCAGATCGCCGACGCCCTGGGGATCACCGAGCGCACCGTGCGCATGCATCTGGAGAACATGCTCTCCAAGACCGGCTTCCAGAGCCGTCTGGAGTTGGCGGTGCGGGCCCGGGGCACCGGCCTCATCATCAATGACTGACCCTCCCTCGCGAGCCCGACGCACATCCGCTCCGCGGCGGACGCCCACCCGGTGTCCGCCGCTTTTTTGAAATTTTTCCGCAGAAAAAATCGGCCCGACCTGTCAATTACGCCGTACCCGTCCCGGCAAAAATCCGTATAATATACATGGATTTATATAGAATAGGGAGATCGTATCCGCTGCCGCCGCGCCCGAGGACGGCCTGTCAGAAGGATATTTAATCTTCCGATCAAATCGATTCGTTTTCGTTATATCCAAAAAAAAATAGTAAACGGTCTTGCATTTTTTCCGGTTTTATTGTATGATGCAACAGAATAGGATTAGTGTGGCGTTAGTGTGCGTTCCAATGTCCGGCGGCCGGTCAGGCCGGGGGGGGGCGGAGGTATGCCGCGCTTTGCGTTGTCCGGCGCCTGTCGGCGACGGATATCCGGCAAAAGTTTTTTCAAAATGACGCAAAGTTTACCGGATTATTGACGCTTGTTTTGACGGTGGGCCTGTTACAATGGCATCACAAGAGCGGAAAGGGGTACCCGCCCGGGAGAGGAGCGTGCAGCGGCATGACGGATCAGGAACTGCGAAAACTGAAGCGGTCGGAGCTGCTGACCATCATGCTCCACCAGGGCAAGACGGTGGCCGCGCTGCAGGAGCAGCTGGCCGAGGCCGAGAAGAAGCAGGCGGAGACGGCGGCCGAGCTGGAGACGCTCACCGCCACCTACGAGCGGCTGCGCAAAAAACTGGATGAGAAGGACGCGACGATCCGCCAGCTGCGCCGGACGGCCCAGGGCCCCGGCGGCGCGGCGGCGGGGCTGGAGAGCGATCTGACGTCCATCTCCGCCTCGGCCGACAAGCTCAGCCGCGTGGCGGAAACAGCCCGCCGCGCCGTGGAGCTGCACATCGCGGCGCTGTCCCGCCTGGCGGACCAGATGCCGCAGAGCGATAAAGGGTGACCCATGGATCAGGAAAACAAATTCACGCAGGAAAACCCCATACCGGTCGATGTGCCGTCTCCGGCGCCGCCGGAGACGCCGGATACTGCGCCGGCGGAGACGATACCGGCCCCACCGGCCCCGCCGGACGGGGAGGGCTCCCTCTCCCTGGAGCAGCTGGAGGCGGAGCTCAAGCGCGAGAAGAAGAAAAAGAACTTCGCCTCGGCCATCCGCAACACGATCTTCACGCTGATCACCGTGGCGGCCATCGCGGTGCTGGTGGCGGTACTGCTGCTGCCGGTGCTGCAGATCTACGGCTCGTCCATGACGCCCACGCTGGAGGAGGGCAACATCGTGGTGTCCGTCCGGGGCAGCGAGTTCAAAACGGGCGAGGTCGTGGCATTCTACTATAATAATAATATACTGGTAAAGCGCGTCATTGCCCACGCGGGCGACTGGGTGGACATTGACGACAGCGGCACGGTCTACGTGAACAGCGTGGCCCTTGACGAGCCGTATATCACCGACAAGGCATTCGGCGAGTGCAACATCGAGCTGCCCTATCAGGTGCCGGAGTCGCGGATTTTCGTCATGGGCGACCACCGGGACGTGTCCATCGACTCCCGCAACACGGCCGTGGGCTGTGTGGCAGACGAGCAGATCGTCGGCAAAATCATCTTTCGCGTCTGGCCTCTGGCCGACTTTGGCATTGTAAAGTAAGTAACCGGAAATTGCTTTGAGGAAAAGCAACTGTCCAGGAGGGATTTGAAGTGGGAAAGCGAATGAAGAAGAGCAGCAAGTGGTACACCAGGGCGGCATGGCGTAATACCATCATTACGCTGGCGGCCGTTGTGGTGTTTGCCACGACATATGCGTTGATCCTGCCGGCGGCAACGCTGGACGGTGACACCGCCGAGGAGGACCCCGCGGTCCATCTGGAGGGGGAGTACACCGCTGCGGAGCTGACGGGGGAGCGGGAGACCGCGCCCGGCGACGTCGCCGTGACGGACGCTGAGACGGACGCCGCGGAGACCCCCGCCGAGGGCGAGGAGCCTGCGGATGCCGAGACCCCCGCCGAGGGCGAGGAGCCTGCGGATGCCGAGACCCCCGCTGAAGGCGAGGAGCCTGCGGATGCCGAGACCCCCGCCGAGGGCGAGGAGCCTGCGGACGCCGAGACCCCCGCCGAGGGCGAGACTCCCGCGCCGGAGACCCCCGTCGAGCCCACCGCCCCCGTGGTCGTGAGCGAGCCGGTGGAGGAGGTCCCCGCCCGCGAGTTCATCGGCCCCGTCGCCATGCCCGCCTGCAGCTTCTCTGAGACGCTGGACGGCCTGGTGGTCGAGGTGGAGGCCCCCAAGGGCGCCTTCCCCCAGGGCACCACCATGCAGGTCACCTGGGTGGACGTGGACGACGACATGCTGGCCTCCATCGAGAGCAGCGTGGACGGCCAGGTGGCTCAGACCAAGGCAGTGGACATCACCTTCCGTGATGCCGACGGCGCCGAGGTCCAGCCGCTGGTGGAGATCCGCGTCTCCATGCGCGATGCGCTGGTGGCCGAGGCCCGCGACCTGGAGGTCGTCCATGTGGACGCCGACGGCAACGCCGAGGTCGTCTCCCAGGCCGAGGACGACAGCGCCGACGACGAGGTCATCTTCGACGCCAACCACTTCTCCGTCTATGTCCTGGTGGAGAAGGTCATCACCGAAGTGGTCATCACCGACTCCGGCGAGGTCTACACCGTCAACGTGACCTACGGTCCCGAGGCCGGGATCCCCGAGGGCTCCGGCCTGCAGATCACCGAATACGACGCGTCCAGCGCCGAGTACAAGGCCGCCATGGACGCCGTCGTCGCCGCCAAGCTGGCGGAGGATCCGGAGTTCGATCCCGCCACCCTGGGCATGTCCGCCCTGGACATCTCCATCATCGCCCCCGACGGCACCCCTGTGGAGCCCTCCGCCCCCGTCAAGGTGGAGATCGCCGGCAGCGCCCTCCCCGCGGATGCCGACGCCCAGGCCCTGCAGAGCACCATGGAGCTGCAGCACATCCGCAAGCTGGATGACGGCAAGCTCCAGGCCGAGAGCGTGGCCAACACCTATACCAATTACGGCGAGTTCGGCGGCAACATCACCGTTGCCGAGGATTCCCTCACCGCCACCTTCGATGTGGACGGCTTCTCCACCTTCTCCTTCACCTGGACCAGCTATGGCGTGCGCAGCAACATCATCGTCCACTATGTGGACGTCAACGGCAACGAGATCCAGGGCCCCCACACCGGCGACGTGGCCCAGACCGCCCAGAACAACAGCAGCACCTGGACCGTCACCTTTGCCAGCTCCAACTACGAGGGCGGCATCACCAACTACACCTTCAAGGAGGCCCGCCTGGGCGACGTGACCGGTCCCAAGGTCACCGGCGCCCGCTTCGAGCGGAAGTGGATGCCCGATTACACTACGGAGAACCACGAGGTCGACGGCCACTACGTCCACAATGTGGTCCTGCTGAACGGCACCACCACGGTGCAGGAGTTCACCGGCCCCGCCAACGTGGAGGTCTACTTCGTCTACGAGCTCACGGAGGTCCCCCCCGGAGGGCAGACCCCCGGCCTGAACGCCCCCGACACCGACAAGACCCTGGTGCGGCAGGACGACGGCACCTATGACATCACCCTCAGCATCTCCGGCAGCGCCAAGGTGGATCCCGACAAGAAGAAGGCCAACGTGCTGGTTATCTACGACACCTCCGGCAGTATGGAGACCACGGAGACCACCACCGACTACGTGGAGGACCCCGACGGCGACTACGTCCTGGTGGACGGCGAGTATGTGCGCCTCACCCAGCGGAACGGCTGGTACATGAACGGCCAGCCCTACTACGGCTACCGCTACAAGCAGTCCACCTCCAACAGCCCCACCACACAGTACGGCATCCGCAACGGCAATGTCATCGATGTCTATTACAACGACGGCAACTGGTACAGGACCCGCACCCAGCGCGGCAACTGGATAACCGGCTACTACTACACCTACAGCAACCCCTACAACGGCACCCGCTATGTCCGCGTCAACAACGGTGACAGCGACACCTCCTACAACCTGGGCTGGAACCAGGCCACCGGTCAGATGGTGGAGCTGACCTACGAGGAGGGCCTTTACTACACCGTGGGCGGCACCTCCTACAAGTATGACGGCGAGACCCGGTACAGGGAGGTCACCACCACCAAGTCCCGCCATGAGATCGCCAAGGCGGCCGTCACCAGCCTGGCCAACAAGCTGCTGGGCATGAACGGCGCCAACGGGAACGACAACGACATGGTGGAGATGGCCCTCATCGAGTTCGACTCCCTGGTTCACCGTATCAACGGCGCCAACGTGTCCACCCCCGGCGCCAAGACCAGCAGCAAGGACACCTTCCTCAAGTGGGTCAATGGCGACGACAACACCGCCGGCATCACCATTCCCGGTACCGACAACAACCGCCGCGGCACCAACTGGGAGGACGCCCTGGATTACGCCAACCGCTACAGCTGGGGCGACACCGATCCCGTCTACATCGTCTTCGTCTCCGACGGACAGCCCACCTTCCGCATCAGCAAGAACGGCCATCAGGACGGCCGCGGGAACAACAACAACTCCGTCAACACCTCGGGCGGCGGCCGCACGGTGGCCATCTGGGGCTCGGGCTACCACGACGACAACGAGTACAACATCGACGCGGCGGTGATGGTGGCCAAGTCCATCCTGGCCAGCAACAAGGACCTCTACACCGTGGGCGCCTTCGTGGATCCCGAGCACAGCAAGATGCCCAACCTGGGCGGCGCCGACTACGACGCCAGCAACTCCGAGAACCTGAACAGCGCCTTCAACGACATCGTCTACAGCATCACCAACGCCCTGAACATCGCCAACGTCCAGATCACCGACGGTATCACCGCCCTGACGGCCAGCGCCCTGGTGGCCGGCGACATCGATCCCAGCACCTTCCGCTACACCAAGGGCGGCGAGCCCTGGTCCCCGGTGGCGGACGGCGCCAACGGCGCCGAGCTGGTGGTGGATGACGAGACCGGCGCCCAGAGCATCCAGTGGAACATGGGCGAGAACTACGTGCTGGAGCCCAATGTCACCTACACCGTCACCTTCACCGTCTGGCCCAAGCAGGAGGCCTACGACACCCTGGCCAACCTGAACAACGGCCTGATCTTCTACGACTACGCCGACTATCTGGCCCGCAGCACCGACAATCCCAAGAAGACCGAGGCGGAAGCCAGGGCGGCCGACCTGCTCCTGAGCGACACCCTGAAGGCGCAGATCATCAAGAGCGGCAACACCTACACCGTCAAGACCAACACCGAGGCCGGCGTCACCTATCAGGAGGTCACCTACAAGAACGGCGAGGAGACCGGACGCTCCGAGGAGAAGGAAGTGCCCATCGAGAACCCGACCAACGGCATGGGCCTGTCCGAGTCCACCATCCAGGTCCAGAAGGTCTGGAACGACTCCCTGGATCCCACCCAGCTCCTGAAGATGCTGGAGAGCGACCCCAATTACAAGGTCCGCCTGTGGATCACGCTGGACTCCGGCGACTATGTGGAGGTCACCATCGCCCCGCAGATCACCTATGACGCCAACGGCAAGGTCACCGGCGCCACCTGGCCCATCGCCACGGCCTACATCGCCCCCGGCGTCATGCTGGATGTGGACAGCGCCGAGGCCAAGGGCATCGACGTGGAGGACACCGACAAGTATCCCCACGTGACCTACAACGGCGTGGAGTACGTCGTGCTGGAGTCGGGCCACGACTACAGCATCGACGAGCAGGCCACCGATTACCACTTCGAGCTGTCCACCGGCACCTACCACCCCATGGTGGTCAACGGCGAGACCTATAACGTCACCTTCATCTACAAGACCGATCCCGACACCGGCGAGATCCTGAGGGATGCGGATGGCAACCCCATCGTCGACGGCATCGAGGCCATGGATACCGACAACAGCGGCACCCTGGTGGCCACCAACGAGCTGCGCGCCGGTCTGAACATGCGCAAGATCGTCCTGGACGAGGCCGGCAACGAGATCTATCCCACCGAGGAGACCTTCTACTACCGCGCCGTGCTGAAGGGCGCCGACGGCAGGGAGATCCTCTTCTCCAACTACATGCTCACCCAGGAGCAGATCGACGCCATCGAGAACTATGAGGCCGCGCCGTACCTGGCCGACGACGGGACCACGGCGACGGTGGATGTCAACCAGGATACCTACCCCATCTGGTACAACATCTACTACGGCGCCTATGACGACCTGGATACCGACGGCACCTACATCCCCGAGGGCCAGCAGTACTACAACCGCAGCCCCGGTATGGTCATCCAGAACGGCGGCATCGTGGCGCTGAAGGCCGGCGAGGTCATCCGCTTCGCCAACATCCCGCTGGGCACCCACATCGAGCTGGTGGAGGTCAATATCCCCGACGGCTACGAGTTCGAGAAGTACGAGACCAAGGTGGGCAAGAACACCTCCACCTGGACCACCAGCGAGGACGTGGCCTCCGGCATCGTGGTGCCGGACGCCAAGGGCAACACCTCCTACTACTTCGTCACCACCAACGTGCAGAAGGGCATGGAGGTCGAGCTGATCAAGGTGGACACCGGCGACAGCTCCAAGACGCTGTCCGGCGCCGAGTTCGAGCTCTACAAGGTGATCCCCGCGGTGTTGGATGAGGACGGCGTCACCGTCATCACGCCGGAGAGCCGCCAGAAGATCGGCACCACCTGGACCACCGACAGCGAGGGCAAGCTCGCCTTCGGCACGCTGGAGATCGGCACCTACAAGCTGGTGGAGACCAAGGCCCCGGCCGGCTACAACCTGTCCGACAGCGAGATCACCATCTACGTGACTGCGGACGGCGTGACCTATGACCAGCCCGACAACGCGGCCTCCAACACCAAGCTGACGCCCACTGTGCGGGACGGCGTGAAGGTCTATACCATCACCGTCACCAACTCCAAGGGCGCGGTCCTGCCCCACACCGGCGGCGCCGGTACCTTCCTCTATACATTGTGCGGCCTGATGCTCATGGCGTCCGCCGCTGCAGTGTACGGCTTCAGAATGAGGCGTAGAGAAAGGGGGACCGCTCGTTGATGCCCCCGCTCTCGACGAAAATCTGATACGCCGAGTCTGAAACCGCAATAGATTTGTTTTTCCCAAAAAATTTATTTTATGAAAGGAAAAAGAAGCAATGAAGAGCACCAAGAAGATCCTGGCGGTCCTGCTGGCCCTGGTCATGACCATGGCTCTGACCGTCACCGCTTTCGCTACCACCACCAACCCCACGGAGGACACCACCCCCGTCGGCGAGGCCACCACCGGCAACGGCAAGATCACCATCACCGTGAATCCTCCCGCTGACAACCCCGATCAGAACGCCACCAACGAGACCTACACCGCCTACATGATCTTCCGCGTGGAGAAGGGCGCTGTTCCCGCTGAGGGCGACCAGCCCATCACCTACTACCTGATCAACCCCACCACCGATCCCGCCGCTGACAACGACAAGGCCCTGATCGCTGCTGTGAAGGATGTCGCGGACGAGGATGGCAACAAGTACTTCACCGCTACTCCCTCTGCTGACGGCACCCGCACCACCTTCGCTCTGGTGAACGAGAACACCGATCCCATCAAGCTGGCTGACGCTCTGCTGGCCGCCCTCAAGGCCGCCAACATCGCCGGCACGGCCCTGCAGGTCGGCGACAACACCGTGGACGCCGGTTACTACCTGATCACCTCCACCCTCGGCACCAACCTGATCCTGGCCACCGCCGACTTCACCGTGGAGGAGAAGAACCTGTATCCCAGCGTCACCAAGTCCGTTGACAAGGCTGCCGCCCAGATCGGCGACACCCTGACCTACACCCTGACCGTCACCATCCCCAAGAGCGCCAAGGGCGAGATCGTCCTGACCGACACCATGGCCGCCGGCATCACCTATGCCGCCGCCACCGCCGTGGAGGGCGTGACCTTCGCCGCCAACGGCCAGACCCTGACCGTCACCCTGTCCGAGGACTATGTGGAAGCCAACAAGGGCACCACCGTCACCTTCACCTACACCGCTACCCTGAACACCTCCGCTGTCATCGGCCAGAAGTCCGGTGAGGTCATCAGCGGCGTCGTCACCGGCTATGCCACCGACGGCAACTTCAACACCGTGTACCTGACCTACTCCCAGTTCAAGACCCAGACCTACGGCGTCGATACCGACACCTATGAGGCCACTATCAAGAAGGTCGACAAGAAGACCAATGCGCCTCTGCCCGGCGCCAAGTTCACCGTGGCCCGCGCTGACGGCACTCCCGTCAAGTTCACTCTGACCAACGGCGTGTACGTGGTCGATCCCGCCGGCACCGTCACCGAGGTCGAGTCCGATGCCAACGGCCTGATCAAGATCCAGGGCCTGAACACCGAGACCTATGTCCTGACCGAGACCGATGCTCCCGACGGCTACAACCTGCTGGAGGGCACCAAGGACCTGGTCGTCACCGCTGGCACCAACGCCATCGAGCTGACCGTTGAGAACGAGACCGGCACCGTGCTGCCCAGCACCGGCGGCATCGGCACCAAGCTGTTCTATGTGGTCGGCGCCATCCTGGTCATCGGCGCCGGTGTGGTGCTGGTCGCCCGCAAGCGCGTGGAGGACTGATCCCCGCCGCTGAACGCGATCATCCCATAGATTAACGCTACTTACCCACCCGCCGCGGGGGCGCAGACCCCCGCGGCGGGGAGGGAGACCCCCTCCAACAGCAAGGAGAGACCTATGAAGAAAAAGAAGAAGAGCAGGAAGAGCCGGATCATCAACCTCATACTGATCGCCGTCTTCCTCGTAGGTTTGTCCTTGCTGCTGTACCCCACCTTCAGCAACTGGTGGAACTCCTTCCACCAGACCCGCGCCATCATGCACTACATGGAGACCGTCTCCCACATGGATACGGCGGAGTATGAGCGGATCATTACCAGTGCCCAATCCTACAACGACGATATGCGCACCATGCACTGGGACATGACCGACGAGGCTCTGGAGACGTACAATGGCGAGCTGGACGCCAACGGCGACGGCAACATGGGTTACATCACCATCCCCAAGATCAACGTGATGCTGCCCATCTTCCACGGCACGGACGAGAGCGTGCTGCAGAGCAGCATCGGCCACCTGGAGTGGTCCAGCCTGCCGGTAGGCGGCAAGACCAGCCACTGTGTGCTGTCCGGTCACCGGGGCCTGCCCTCGGCCCGGCTGTTCACCGACCTCGACAAGCTGGTGGTGGGCGACACCTTCACGTTGAGCATCCTCAACGAGATCCTCACCTACGAGGTGGATCAGATTCGGGTGGTGGAGCCCACTGACCTGAGCACCGTGCAGCTGGTGCCGGGGCGCGATTACTGCACGCTGGTCACCTGCACGCCCTACGGCATCAACAGCCACCGGCTCCTGGTGCGGGGACACCGCATCGCCAACGCCCAGGGCGAGGCCAAGGTGGTGGCCGACGCCATGCAGATCGAAACCGTCTATGTGGTGCCCTTTGTGGGCGTCCCGATCCTGACGCTGCTGTTGATCATGCTGCTGATCGTCACCGGCCGGGGCAAGCGCAAGGGCGCGGAGTACCGGGAGATCCTGGAGCTGGACCGCATCATGGACGACGTAGAGGACCCGACCCATGAGAACACGCGGAAACAGCAGGATATATAAAGAAGTAAGAAACAGGAAACTTTTCGATAGAGGATGGGTTGCCATGAAGAAGAGAATTCATTCCATTGTTGCGCTGGTCCTGGTTTGCGCGCTGGTGCTGGCCCTGCCCATGTGGGCGGCCCGGGCCGATGCGCTGGACCTGGACCGGAACGGATCGATGACGTTCAAGCTGGGCTCCTTTGAGGACCTGGAGAACGCCGATGCGGTCGTCGACGTCTACAAGGTGGCGGATCTGGAGCCGGACAAGGTGTACAGCACCTTCTCCTTCAACGTTCTGAAGGGGATCGAGCTGTCCAAGCCCATCGCCGCCTACGAGGATCTGGCGGCCCTGACCAACGAGGATTGGCAGACGCTGGCGCAGGACGCGGCCAGGAGCGTGCTGAACGGGGCCTTTGATCCCGCCGGTGACAATGCCGACCTGCCCTGCGGCCTGTACCTGATCGTGGCCCACGGTGCCGATCTGGAGAAGGATGAGTATGTCGTGGAGGACGATGGGGGCAATCTGACCACCATCGCCTACTCCGACGAGTACGTCTACACCTGGCTGCCGGAGCTGGTCTGCCTGCCCAGCACCGTGGCGGAGATCACCGGCGAGGTGGGTGAGGACGGCAGCCGTCAGGAGATCAGCACCGCCGGCGGCGACTGGCAGTATGACCTGACCGTGACGCTCAAGCCCACCCAGGAGGTGCGCTTCGGCGACCTGCTGGTCACCAAGACCGTCACCACCTATGAGACCAGCGGCCCCGCCACCTTCGTGTTCAGCGTGGTGGCCACTCTGCGCGACAAGGTGGTGTACGACGACATCCTGGCCCTGACCTTCGACGCGGCCGGCTCCCGCACCGCCGAGATCCGGGGCAAGATCCCCGTGGGTGCCACCGTGGTGGTGACCGAGATCTACAGCGGCGCCAGCTATACCCTCACCACCGACGAGTCGGTGGAGGTGACCGTCGTGACGCCAGACCAGGATCCCGCCACCGCCGAGTTCACCAATACCTATGACGAGACCCTGAATCAGGGCTACGGCATCCTCAACCAGTTTGCCTACAGCGCCGATACGGGTTGGGAACTTGCAGACAACGAGCACGATAGTGCTGCGTAAGGGGGGCTGAGACATGCGGAAAAGTAAAATCGTTTTGACAGTCCTTGCGCTCGTGCTGGTGGCCGGTTTGTCCATCAGCTCTGCCCTGGCCTACTTTACGGCCCACACGAGCGCGGTGGGCACGGTGACGATCCACGCCGGTACGAGCACCGAGATCGAGGAGCCCACCGTTTCCCAGTGGACCAAGCACCTGGTGATCTCCAACAAGGGCCCCGCCGACTGCTACATCCGGGCCCGGGCCTACGCCGGCAGCGAGCTGGAGCTGACCTATGACGGCACCGGCTGGACTGACGGCGGCGACGGCTGGTATTACTACGACGCCGTCGTGCCCGGCGGCAGCGATGCCGAGGAGCTGCTGGTGCACATCGGCAACGTGCCCACGGCCGAGCTGGCCGAGGACGGCGACAGCTTCAATGTGGTCGTGGTGTACGAGAGCGCCCAGGTCCTCTATGACGCGGACGGCAATCCCTATCCCGCCGACTGGACCCAGGCGGCGAATATTGTGGAAGGAGGGCAGAACTGATGCGTGAGAAGAGAATCCCCTTCTCGGCGATCACGGTGGTCCTGCTGGTTCTGGCCGTTGGGCTGCTGCTGTTCAGCACCATCGGCGGCGCCCGCGCCGCGTTGGGCGATCCGGCCACCTACTCTGCCGAGGTGTCCATGAAGAGCATCGGCCTGGTGCTCAACGAGAACGGGACCCCCATCGAGGACGGCAAGCTGCTGTCCCGGCTGCTCAGCGGCCAGGAGGACTTCGTCCCCGGCAAGAGCTACGACGAAGTGCTGACCGTCTCCAACACTGGCAAGATCGACGAGTATGTCCGCCTGACCATCTACAGATACTGGCTGGGCGAGAACGGCAAGCGCACTGACCTGGATCCCGCCCTGATCCGGCTGACCCTGGGGACGGACGGCTGGGTGGAGGACAAGGACGCCTCCACCGCCGAGCGCACGGTGCTCTATTACACCAAGCCCCTGGAGGCCGAGGGCGATCCCACCTCCGCCGCGCTGACGGCGGTGATGGTGGACAACGCCGTGGCCACCGGCGTGCAGCAGGTGAGGAGCGGCAACACCATCACCACCATCTACGCCTACGACGGCATGCAGTTCGGGCTGGAGATCGAGGTGGACGGCGTGCAGACCCATAACGCCGCCGACGCGATCCTCAGCGCCTGGGGCATCGAGACCACCGTGGGCGCCGACGGCACGCTGAGCCTGAACTAAAGGAGGAGACGAAGATGAAGAAACGTATCGCGAGTCTGCTCCTGGCGGCGCTGCTGCTGGCCTGTGTGGGTGTAACGGCCTATGCCGACCCCTACAACGGGCAGGAGGGTCTGGCCGTGGAATACGACGGCGAGAAGCTGACCCCCAACTATGACGCCTCGGCCTTTGCCGACCAGCTGGGTGAGCTGCAGCCCGGCGACGACATCACCTTTACCATCGCGCTGATCAACGGCGACGAAAACGACGTGGACTGGTGGATGAACAACAAGATCCTGGAGAGCTTTGAGGATACCGGCGCTGCCTCCGGCGGCGGCGCGTATGAGTACGAGTTGACCTATGTGGGCCCCGACGGCGCTGAGGACGTGATCTACAGCAGCAGCATCGTCGGCGGCGAGGACACCACCGCCGGCGAGGGCCTCCACGAGGCCACCGGCGCCCTGGAGGATTTCTTCCACCTGGGCACCATGACCAAGGGCCAGCAGGGCCAGATCATCTTGAAGATCGCCCTGGACGGCGAGACCCAGGGCAACGTCTACCAGAGCACCGTGGCCGACCTGCAGATGCAGTTCGCCGTGGAGCCCCAGGCCGATGAGCCCACGCCCCCGGTCAAGACCGGCGACGAGATGAACCTGATGCCCTACCTGATCGCCTCGGCTGCCAGCGGCCTGGCGCTGCTGGTGATCGTGGCCTTCCGGATGAAGAAGAGCAAGCAGACGCATTGAGAGGGACGAGGAATATGAAGAAAGTGAAATGGATCACGGGAGCCCTGCTCTCCCTGGGCCTGACCCTCTCCCTGATGGTCACGGCGCTGGCGGCGAACGGCTACTCCTACACGGCGACCATGTCCGGCGGCCTGCACGGTACCGTTTCCCAGAAGAGCGACACCTTCTCCTACAACGAGCAGTGGAACCCCAACGACTATACCGTCACCGTGACGGACGGCAAGTACTACTTCAAGGGCTTCCATATCGCCGGCCAGGAGGGCGTCGTGGGTACCACCCGTATGACCAAGGACACGGATTTCGTGGCGGCCTACGGCGTGCGGGGCGACAACACGGTGGCCTACACCGTCAATTACTACGATGCTGACGGCAACCCCATTCCCGGCTATCCCAGCCAGACCTTCTACGGCGAGGCCGGTGAGAAGCCCGTGGTGGCCTTCATCTACATCGAGGGCTATCGGCCCCAGGCCTATAACCTGACCAAGACGCTGAGCAAGAACGAAGCGGAGAATGTGTTCACCTTCGAATACACCCCCGTGGAGACCACGCCCGGCGGCGAGGGCGGTGAAGGCGGCGGCCAGGGCGGCGGCGGCCAGGGCCGGCGGCCAGGGCGGCAACACCGAGCCCGGCGGTAACACCGAGCCCGGCGGCAATACCGAACCCGGCGGCAATACCGAACCCGGCGGCAATACCGAACCCGGCGGCAATACCGAACCCGGCGGCA
>SVKQ01000007.1 GCA_015068325.1 Oscillospiraceae bacterium
CCCGGCGGCAATACCGAACCCGGCGGCAATACCGAACCCGGCGGCAATACCGAACCCGGCGGCAACACCGAACCCGGCGGCAACACCGAACCGTCCGATATCATCGACATCGACGACCCCAACACACCTTTGACCCCCGGCGGTGACGACACCCCCGGCAAGGACGCCTCCAAGGTCACCAGCACGGCCGTTGCCGTGGCCGGCGGTGTGGGCCTTGTGGCTGCCGGACTGCTGATCTACTTCCTGGCGGCCAAGCGGAAGAAGAAGGACAACGAGAATGAGTAAGAGGCAAACCCCGCCTCGTACCGGCTCACAAAAAAAGGGCGGGAAGTTTCTTCCCGCCCTTTGCAACGTGCTGGGCACGCTGATCCTGATCGGGGTGATCGGCGCCATGCTGCCGCTGTTCCTGCCGAAGTTGCTGGGCTATGAGGTCTACAACATCGTGAGCCCCAGCATGGAGCCGGCGATCCCCATGGGCAGCATGGTGCTGGTGGAGCAGGTGGACCCGGTCGAGGTGGAGCGGGGCGATGTGATCGCCTTTCGCCGGGGCGGCGTGGTGGTCACCCACCGGGTGACGCAGAACCGTGTGGTGGAGGGCGAGTTCATGACCAAGGGCGACGCCAACGCCGAGGAGGACGCCAGTCCCGTGCCCTACGACAATCTGGTAGGCCGGGTCAAGACCCATGTGCCGGTGTTGGGCCAGCTGATGGCCTATCTGACCACCGCACTGGGCAAGGTGTATCTCCTGTGCTTGATCGCCTGCGGCGTGATGTTCCACGTCCTGGCCGGCCGTCTGCGCCAGCGAGCGGCGGAGCGGAGTGGCCGTACCGCGGAGATACCGGGCACGCCGCCCTCCGACGGGCGAGCCCGGCGGGGCCGTTGAAAAAGAGAAAACCGGGAACGGATCGTTCCCGGTTTTTTGTGTCTTTTGCAGGCGGGGGAAGGGTCCTCACAGGTCCAGCTTCAGGTCGCCCTCCTTGATCCAGCCCATCCGCCGCAGCGGCAGGGCGATGAGCCACGTCAGCACCGCGGGGAGGATGAAGGAGATCAGGAGCAGCCCGATCCAGTCTGCGGCGGTGATGGCGGCCTTGGCGCCGGAGAGCGTGTCGCTCACCCAGCCGGTGTACACACCGATCTGGCCCACCAGGCCGCAGGTGCCCATGCCGCTGGACACCGGCGCGCCGTTCATCTGCAGGCGGAACAGGCAGGTGGCGATGGGTCCCGTGATGGCGGAGGCCAGAGTGGGGGGGATCCACACCCGCACATTCTTGAGGATGTTGGGCATCTGCAGCATGCTGGTGCCGATGCCCTGGGCCACCAGCCCGCCCCAGCGGTTTTCCCGGAAGCTCATCACGGCAAAGCCCACCATCTGGGCGCAGCAGCCGGCCACGGCGGCGCCGCCCGCCAGACCCGTCAGGCCCAGCGCCGCGCAGATGGCGGCGGAGGAGATGGGCAGCGTCAGCGCCATGCCCACCGCCACAGACACCAGGATGCCCATCAGGAAGGGCTGCAGCTCCGTGGCCCACATGATGAACTGCCCCACCGCGCTGGCCGCCTTGCCGATGGGCGCCGCGATCAGTGCCGCGATGCCGACGCCCGCCAGCGTGGTCACGATGGGCGTCACCAGGATGTCGACCTTCGTCTCCTTGCTCACCAGCTTGCCGATCTCCGCGGCCAGGATGGCCACGAAGAACACGGCCAGCGGGCCGCCGGCGCCGCCCATATAGTTGGTGGCGAAGCCCACGCCGATCAGCGAGAACAGCACCAGCGGCGGCGCCTGCAGCGCCGAGCCGATGGCCACGGCCATGGCCGGCCCCACCATGGCCGAGCACAGGCCGCCGATGGTGTAGTGCATGGCACCCTCGCCCTTGCCGATGGTGACGATGACGGCGTTGAGGAAGCCGATGTGGAACTGCTGGCCGATGGTGTTCAGAATCGTGCCCACCAGCAGCGTGCAGAACAGGCCCTGGGCCATGGCGCTCATGCCGTCGATGAAGTAGCGCCGGGCGGAGAAGATGACGTTCTTCCGCCGCAGGAACTCGCGGATCTTTTCCATGTGACGTCTCCTTTGCGGATGATAAAAAATGATCGACGAACAGACCGCGCCCCACGGCGCAGAGGTCTATTCATCGATTGGCCCTATCATACCCCATTCGGGAAAAAATGTCAATCCCCCAATTCCACTCTTTGCAAGCGGGACAAAGTGGTGTATAATATACTGCACGCGGTTTTTTGCGGGCGCGCTGCCGCCCCTCCCGCGTAAAGGAGGACTCATCTATGGAACGCATCATGACTGACAGCCCCATCCGCTTTCCCGGCCTGTTTGGGGACTGGACCTTTACCGCCCCGTCCAAGGCGCTGAACATCGGCCACGGCATTTACTGGTACGGCATCATCATCGCCGTGGGCCTGGTGCTGGCGCTGGCCTTCTGCATGCGCCGCCGCAGGCAGTACGGGTTGAAGGAGGACGACATCCTGGACACGGTGCTGTGGGGCATCCCCTTCGGCATCATCGGCGCCCGGCTCTACTACGTCATCTTCTATCTGGACCTCTATCGCAACGCCGACGGCTCCATCCAGTGGAGCAGGACCTACGCCATCTGGGACGGCGGCCTGGCCATCTACGGCACCGTCATCGCGGTGGTCATCGTGGCGCTGTGCGTGTCCCGGGCGCGGAAATTCAAGTTCTTCGCCCTGATGGACCTGGTGGTCATGGGCCTGCTGATCGGCCAGGCCGTGGGCCGCTGGGGCAACTTCATGAACCGGGAGGCCTTCGGCGTGGAGACTACTCTGCCCTGGCGCATGCAGCTGACCACCGTCACCGGCCAGCTGATCGAGGTACATCCCACCTTCCTCTATGAGAGCCTGTGGAACCTGCTGGGGCTGATCCTCATCGCCACGGTGGTGTCCAAGGCCCGCCGCTTCGACGGCGAGAACACCTGCTTCTACTTCCTGTGGTACGGCTTCGGCCGCTTCTGGATCGAGGGCCTGCGCACCGACAGCCTGTACCTGTTCAACTGGACCATCGCCGGCGAGCCCATCCGCGTCAGCCAAGCCCTGAGCCTGGTGATGGTGGTGCTGTCGCTGTTCATGCTGCTGTACCACATCAAACTCCGCCCCCACAGCCGGGACGAGCTGTACGTGAACATGGTGGCGGCCCGTGAGGCTGCGGCGGCCGCCGCAGCGGAGGATGCCCCCGCCGCCGATGACGAAGCCCCCGCCGCTGGGACGGAGGATACCGCCACTGCGGCAGAGGCACCCGCCGAAGCGCCTGCCGCAGCAGAGGAGGAGCGACCCGGCGCCCCTGCGGAGTCTGAGATCCCCGCTGACGACGAAGCCCCCGCCGACGAGGAGACAGCCGTGCCCGCCGAAACCGACACGCCCGCCGCCGGCGCGGCCGACTGATGCGCGCTTCCCGCTATTCTGTACGAAACGAGGGATCACCGACGTGAACGACAACAAGGCCCCCATCCTGCGCTCCAAGACGTATCTCTATCTGACGGAGTTCTTCGCCGGCATGGCGGTGATGGCGGTGGAGCTGGGCGCCAGCCGGCTGCTGGCCCCGTATTTCTCCTCCTCCCAGATCGTCTGGACCATCATCATCGCCACCATCATGATCGCCATGGCCCTGGGCAACGTCTACGGCGGCCGCAGCGCCGACCGGGACCCGAATCCGGACCGGCTCTACCGCCGGCTGCTGATCGCCGCTGTGTGGATCGCGGCCATCCCGGTGCTGGGCAAATACGTGATCCTGCTGGTGTCCGGCGCGCTGGTGTTTACCGTCAGCCACAATCTGCTGGTCATCGCGGCGTTTCTGGCCTGCATGGTCATCTTCGTGTTTCCCTGCTTCCTGCTGGGCACGGTGACGCCCTCGCTGGTCAAGTACGCGGTGGACAGCCTGGACGCCAGCGGCCGCACAGTGGGCAACCTGAACGCCTTCAACACCGTGGGCAGCATCCTGGGCACGTTCCTGCCTACCTTTGTCACCATCCCCGCCGTGGGCACCGCCATCACGTTCCTGATTTTCTCCGGCGTGATCCTGGTGCTGGCGCTGGTGTATTTCATCAGCCGCCGCGCCCGCCCCATGGGCTGTGCCGCGGCGGCGGTGCTGTTTGCCGCATGTGCCATCCTGGGCCACAGCGACAGCTTCGCCTTCTGGGAGAAGGACCTGACCTACGAGGGCGAGTCCGTCTACAACTACCTGCAGGTTCGTGAGACGGACCGGGACGTGGCCCTCAGCACCAACGTGCTCTTCGGCATCCAGTCGGTGCTGGAGAAGGACGGCCGTCTCTCCGGCATGTACTATGACTACGCCATGGCCGCCCCGGTGATGGCCCGGGCCAACGGCGCCGACGTGGCCCAAGACGTGCTGATCCTGGGCATGGGCACCGGCACCTACTACCACCAGTGCGATGCCTATTTCACCGGCTTCACCATGACCGGCGTGGAGATCGACCAGAAGATCACTGATCTGGCCCACACCTACTTTGAGCTGCCGGCGGACGCCGACGTGGTCACCTACGATGGCCGGGCCTATCTGGCGGCGGTGGACAGCACCTACGACGTCATCATGGTGGACGCCTATCAGGACATCACCATCCCGTTCCAGATGTCTTCGGCAGAGTTCTTCCGCCTGGTGCGGGATCACCTGAACCCCGGCGGCGTCATGGTGGTCAACATGAACATGCGCTCCGGCAGCGAGGGCAGCATCAACGAGTATCTGCAGGATACCATCGCCTCGGTGTTCCCCTCCGTGACCACCGTGGACGTGCCCTTCTACACCAACCGGGAGCTGTTCGCCTCCGACCGGCCGGTGGAGGAGGAGGCCTATCTGGCGGCACTGGCGGAAATGGCCGCCCCGCTGGACGCGGCGCGCCGGGAGGAGCTGACAGACTTCCTGTCCGCCGTGCCGGACCGGCTGACCGCCTACACCGGCGGCGACCGGCTGCTGACCGACGACAAGGCCCCGGTGGAGCTGCTGGGCATGCGGGTCATCGACGAGATCATCGCCGATGAGCTGGCCTATTACAGAGAGAAGGGTCTGGCCGAGTCCCTGAAGGAGCTGATGGGCTGACCACCCCGTCCATAAAAACAGACCCGCGTACACCGTACGCGGGTCTGTTTGTTTGCTGTTTCGTTTCGGGAGGTCAGCCCAGCCGGCGGGCGCCCACATAGTGAGTGTTGTAGTAGCCGCTCATGTTGGAGATCATCACGCCGCTGCCCCAGCCGGAGGTGGCATGCACCATCTGTCCGCCGCCGATGTAGATGCCCACGTGGGTGGCGGTGCAGCCGCCGGAGGCGTAAGCGCTGTCATAGAAGAACACCAGGTCACCGGGCTGCAGGTCGCCCCTGCTGACCGGCGTGCCGCAGCTCAACTGTCCGGTGGCGCCGTGGGGGATGCTGAAGCCGTGCTGGGCGTACACGTACATGGTGAAGCCGGAGCAGTCAAAGCCGCTGGGGGAGGCGCCGCCGTACACGTAGGGCCTGCCCAGATACTGCAGCGCCGTGGCCACGATGGCGTCGCCGACGCCGCCGGAGGCGGGCTCGGGCTCTTCGACGGGCTCGGGTTCCTCCACGGGTGCGGGCTCCTCAACAGGCTCGGGCTCCTCCACGGGAGTGGGCTCCTCCACAGGAGTGGGCTCCTCCACAGGAGTGGGCTCCTCCACAGGAGTGGGCTCCTCGACGGGCTCGGGCGCCTCCACAGGAGTGGGCTCCTCGGCGGGCTCGGGCTCCGCCGGCTTCTGGGCCACCAGCGTCAGGTAGTCGGCGGCCATGTAGCCGTTGGAGCCGCTGCAGGTCACAGCGTACCAGCCGTCGGCATAGCTCTTCACGTCCACATAGGTGCCCCGGGGCGCCGACAGGATGACGGCGCTGCCGGTGTCGGGCTGGGCCCGGAGATTCAGTGTGTCGCTCTCCACCCGGCCGTAAGTGTGCAGGGTAGAGGCGGGGGTGAGGAAATCGGCGGAGGCATAGCCGATCACGCCGTCATATTTGACCTTGTACCAGCCGTCGGCCTGGCCCAGCAGGGCCACCGCCGTGCCGCCGCCCAAGGTGGACAGAATGGCGCTGTCGGTGCTGCCGGCGGCACGCAGGCGCACACCGCCTGCGTTCACCGTGGCCACGCCCGTCACGGTGCTGCCGGCGATGGTCACCGGTGCAGGGGGCTCCTCAACGGGGGGCTCGACGGTCGGCTCGTTCTCCTCCGGGGCCTCCGCGGGTACCGGCTCCTCGTCGGGCAGCTCCTCCGGCTCGTCCGTCTCCTCCACCGGCGCCGCTGCAGTCAACGGCCGCTCCGGCGGCAGGAACTCCTCCTCGCTGCGCTCCTCGGCGGAGGCCAGCAGGGGAGAGGCGATCACGGCGTCGGTGGCCGCCCGGGCCAGGGAGCCAACGTCGGCGGCCGCACGGGCCAGGGTGCTGCTCTCGCTCTCGCCCACGCTCTCGCTGCGGGGGAGCTCCGGCGTCACGTCACCGGCGTTCCGTCCGCTGATGGCCACTGCAGCGCCCAGCGACAGCGTCAGCGCCAGCGCCAGCACCACGGATCCTATTTTTCTGCCTGCTCGTTTCATTGGGAAACTCCTTTTGCCGCGCTCACGCGCTCTGTCCGCTCCGAAAGTGCCTTACAGTTTGCCGGCCAGCGCCCGCTCCAGCCACACGGCGCCCACGTCCATGGCGGCGTAGAGGCTGTCCTTCTCGGATTTTTTGATCACCCGGTCCCGGCTCTTCAGATCGGGATCGGTCAGCTGCAGCTGCACGCTGACCCGGGTGGCCACGTCCAGGTCCTGCTCCTTGGCACTGTCCAGGATCTGGAACATGACGATGTACTTGTCGGCCATGCTGCCGTAGTAGATCAGGTTGTCGATGCGGCGCAGGGGGTGGTTTTTATAGACAAGGCCCTCGACCTTTTTGCTCTCAGCCATATGGCATTCTCCTCCGATGTTTTTGTAACCAAATTGTAACACACCGTAGCCGTTCTGTCAATTCCACAGATATAAAAAAAGTGTGAACAATCGGCGCGGGAGAGGGCGCATTTTGGCGGAAAAGGGCGCAAAAACACTCTGCCGCGGCAATTTTTGCCGCGGCAGAGTGTTTTGTTGAGCTGTGTGTCGTCTTCAAATGTCCAGATAGTGCTTCACCAGTGCCTGCAGCAGTTCATCCCGGTCGATCTTGCAGATCAGCGTCCGGGCAGAGTTGTGGTTGGTGATGTAGGTGGGGTCCTCGGACAGGATGTACCCCACGATCTGGTTGATGGGGTTGTAGCCCTTTTCCCGCAGCGCCTCGTAGACGGCGGTCAGTACGTGGTGGATCTGCTGCTCCTTGTCCTCGGCGGCATTGTACTTCCTGGTGAATTCATCCATGGGGGACACCACCTTTCTGTCATTTTTCTGTAACCATTCTGTTATCAGTATACGACAATTTTTTTTCGATGTAAAGAGGGAAATTTCAATTTATCGCATTATCGCAGTACGGCGCCCAGCTCCCGGCGCAGGGCCTCCAGAATGGCGGCCACATCGGCGTCGGCGTCCTCGGCGGTGAGGGAGCGCTCATCGCTGCGCAGCGTCAGGTTGAAGGCTACGGACTTTTTGCCGGGGGCGATGCCGGGACCCCGGTAGACGTCGAACAGGGCCGCGTCCTTCAGCAGGCCCCGGGCGGAGCGGCGGATGCAGTCGGTCAGCGCGCCCACGGTGACGCCCTCGTCGCACACCACGGCGATGTCCCGCATCACGGCGGGGAAGCGGGGCAGGGGCGTGTAGGTGGGCTCGGGGCCCCGGGCATCCATCAGCGCCCGGAGGGACAGCTCTGCGGCGTACAGCTCCGTGTCCGCGTCGTAGTTCCGGGCCACCAGCGGGTGGATCTGGCCCATCACGCCGATCAGCGCCCCGCCGGCGTAGATCCGGGCGCAGCGGCCGGGGTGATAGCTGGGGTTGCCGCTGTCGGCCTCAAAGCGCACGTCCGCGGCCCGCAGCCCCTGCAGCAGCGCCTCCACCACGCCCTTCAGGGAGAAGAAGCCGGCGCCGTCGCCGTAGGCGCCCAGGGTCAGGAACTTGCGCTCGTCGGCCAGGCCGTCGGCGCCGCCGGGCAGATAGATCCGCCCCAGCTCATACAGCCGCGCCGCTTTGTTGCGGAAGTTGTAGTTGCGGCTCAGGATCTCCAGCATGGAGGGCAGGGTGGTGGTGCGCATGATGGAGGTGCCCTCGCCCAGCGGGTTCAGGATGCGCAGGCTCTGCCGGCGCGGGTCGTCCGGCTGCCAGCGGATCTTGTCGTAGCAGGCGGGGGAGATGAAGGAGTAGGTGATGATCTCGTCGTAGCCGGCGCTGCGGCACAGCTCGCCCAGCTGCCGCTCCGCGTTCTGCTCGTCGGAGAAGCCGCCCCGGGTGGTCTCGCCCCGCATCAGCGTGACGGGGATGTTGTTGTAGCCGTGGAAGCGTGCCACCTCCTCGGCCAGGTCGGAGTAGTGGGCCACGTCGCCCCGCCAGGAGGGCACGGTGACCGTCTCGTCCTCCACGGTGAAGTCCAGCTTCCGCAGGATACGGACCATCTCATCCGCTGCGATATCAGTGCCCAGCAAGGCGTTCACCTTGTCAGGCCGCAGGGCCAGCACGGTGGGCTGGGGCACGTGGTTGATGATGTCGATCACGCCGTCCACCACCTCGCCGGCGCCCAGCAGCTCCACCAGCTCGCAGGCCCGGTTCACGGCGGGCAGGGTGTTCATGGGATCCAGGCCCTTTTCGAACTTGGCGGAGGCCTCCGTCCGCATGCCCAGGGCCAGGGCGCCCTTGCGGATGCAGGTGCCGTCGAAGTTGGCGGACTCGAACACCACGTCGGCGGTGTCCTCTGCGATCTCGCTGTTCTCGCCGCCCATGATGCCCGCCAGGCCCACGGCCCGGGTCTCGTCGGCGATGACCAGGTGGTTGGCGTTGAGCTTGCGCACCGCGCCGTCCAGCGTGGTCAGCTCCTCGCCCTCGGCCGCCCGGCGCACGATGATCCTGCCGCCCTTCACATAGCGGTAGTCAAAGGCGTGCATGGGCTGGCCGTACTCCAGCATCACGTAGTTGGTGATGTCCACGATGTTGTTGATGGGCCGCACGCCCATGGCCCGCAGCCGCTCCCGCATCCACTTGGGGGAGGGGGCGATCTTCACGTTTCGCACCATGCGGGCGGTGTACCGGGGCACCAGGTCGGCGTCGGGCGTCTCCACGTCCAGCAGCTCCGGCAGCACGCCCTCGGCGCCGCCCCTTACCGCCGGCGTGTGGAGGCGCAGGGGCTTGTCGAAGGTGGCGGCCGCCTCCCGGGCCAGGCCGATGACGCTCAGGCAGTCGGGCCGGTTGGGGGTGATCTCAAACTCGATCACGTGGTCGTCCAGCCCCGCGGCGGCGCGGATATCCTGCCCCACGGCCAGGTCGGTGAGTTCCGGATCGTCGGACAGGATCCAGATGCCGTCGGCACAGGCGGCGGGGAAGTCCCGCTGCTCCAGACCCAGCTCGGCGAAGGAGCAGAGCATGCCGTTGGAGTCCACGCCCCGCAGCTTCCCCGCGCGGATGGTCTTGCCGCCGGGCAGCAGAGCGCCATCCATGGCCACGGGCACCAGGTCACCGGCCCGCACGTTCTGCGCGCCGGTGACGATCTGCACAGGCTCTGCCGCGCCCACGTCCACCCGGCAGACCCACATGTGGTCGGAATTCTCGTGGCGAACCAGGGACAGCACCCGGCCCACCACCACGTTTTCGATCTCCGCGCCCAGGTCGCGGTACGTCTCCACCTTGGAGCCGGACAGCGTCATGGCCTCGGAGAAGGCTTTATCGCTGAGCTCGTCCACGGCCACGCCGCTGACGAATTCGTTCAACCAGTTACGGCTCAGATCCATTGCGCATACCCCCTCTCAGAATTGTTCCAGGAAGCGGACATCATTTTCGAAAATGAGCCGCAGGTCGTCGATCTTGAACCGGCGCATGGCGGTGCGCTCCAGGCCGAAGCCGAAGGCCCAGCCGGACCACTCCTCCGGGTCGATGCCGGCCATCTCCAGCACACGGGGGTGTATCATGCCGGCGCCCAGCAGCTCGATCCAGCCCTCGCCCTTGCAGGTGGGGCATCCCTTGCCGCCGCACTTGTGGCACTGCACGTCCAGCTCGCAGCTGGGCTCGGTGAAGGGGAAGTGGTGGGGGCGGAAACGGGTCTGGGTGCCCTTGCCGTAGAGCTGCTCCACCACGGCGTTCAGGGTGCCCTTCAGGTCGGCCATGGTGACGTTCCTGTCGATGACCATGCCCTCCACCTGGTGGAACATGGGGCTGTGGGTGGCGTCCACCTCATCCTTGCGGTACACGCGGCCCGGGGCGATCATGCGGATGGGCAGGGGCAGGGTGTCCATGGCCCGCACCTGCATAGGGCTGGTCTGAGAGCGCAGCATCACGCTGCTGTCCTCCTTGAAGTAAAAGGTGTCGGACCAGTCCCGGGAGGGGTGCCCCTCGCCGGCGTTGAGCCGGTCGAAGTTCAGCTCCGCCAGTTCCACCTCCGGCCCGTCCAGCACGGTGAAGCCCATGCCCACGAAGATGTCCTTGATCTCGTCCAGGGCGATGTACATGGGGTGCTTGTGGCCCACGGTCACCTTTTCCCCGGGCACAGTCACGTCCACGGCCTCACTGGCCAGCTTCCGCTCCAGAGCGGCGGCCTCCAGCCGCTGCCGGGCGCTGTCGATGGCGCCCTCCATGGCGGCGCGGGCCTGATTGGCCAGCTGGCCCATCACGGGCCGCTCCTCGGGGCTCAGCCGCCCCATCTGCTTGAGCATGGCGGTCAGCTCGCCCTTCTTGCCCAGAAAGCGGACCCGGACGGCCTCCAGCTCCTCCGTGGCGCCCGCCTGATCGATGGCGGCCAGGGCCGCGGCGCGGATCTGCTCCAACTGCTGCTTCATCTGCTTGAACACTCCTTCTGTCGGAATTTTGAATGGGTGCGGGGTGCTCCCGGCGCAAAAAAAGAGCCCCTCATCCCCGTCATACAGGGACGAAAGGCTCGCCTTCCGCGGTACCACCCGGTTTCGCCGCCTCCGGGGCGGCGCGCTCCCGGCCCGTAACGTGGGCCGCAGCCGGCCGCGTCTTTCCCCGCGGCCGCTCCCGGGCGAACGCCGCGGTCCGGTCCCCGAGCCGGCTTGCAGCCCATGGCCGGCTCTCTCTGCGGGGCGGTGTGTCGCGGTACTTCCCGTTCATCGCGTTTGCTCATATTCTTCTTATTTATAGCACAGTTTCCCCGGTCTTGCAAGTGGGATTTTGCAAATGACAGCAATTGACAGCGGTGGTATACTATAATCAACTTTGATCCACTTCCGCACCGGGACCGATGAGAGGAGCTGACCGCCATGGAGCTGACCGCCGCCTTCGTCCGCGCCGCCCTGCCGGCGCGGGACCCGCGGGGCCACAAGGGTACCTTCGGCAAGGTGTACTGCCTGTGCGGCAGCGTGGGCTTCACGGGCGCGCCGGTGTTCGCCGCCCGGGCCGCCACGCGCATGGGCAGCGGGCTGGTGTATCTGGGCGTGCCGGAGCGGGCCTGGGTCGTGGTAGCCGCCAAATGCGACGAGGCCATGGCCTTTCCCCTGCCGGACACCGGGGAGGGGAAGCTGTCGCTGTCGGCCGAGGCGGCCGTCCGCGCCGCCGCCGCGCCCTGCGACGCGGTGCTGCTGGGCTGCGGCCTGGGCCGCGGCGCGGAGACGGATGTCCTGACCCGCCGCCTGCTGGATCTGCCGCAGCCGCTGGTGCTGGACGCCGACGGCATAAACGCGCTGCAGGGGCATATAGATGAACTGGAGCGCCGCCGGGGCCTTGTCACCGTGCTGACGCCCCACGAGGGGGAATTCGCCCGGATCGGCGAGCTGACGGCGGGCCGGGAGGCCTCCGCCGCCGCCTTTGCCGCGGAGCACGGCGTCTATCTGGTGCTGAAGGGCCACCGCACGGTGATCGCCGCGCCGGACGGCCGCGTGGCGGTGAATCCCACCGGCAACAGCGGCATGGCCAAGGGCGGCAGCGGCGACGTGCTCGCCGGTATGACGGTCAGTCTGCTGGGGCAGGGGATGGAGCCCTACGCAGCCTGCTGCGCGGCGGCGTATCTCCACGGCCTGGCCGGCGATCTGGCGGCGCTGGAGCTGACGGAGCGGGCTATGACGCCCACCGACCTGACCGGATACATCCCCCAGGCGCTGAAAGAACTGGACAGGCGCCGTCCACGAAAGGTATAGCGGGATATGGAGAGCCTCCGGACGGGAGGCAAAATGAGAAGAATCTGTATGGTGCTGCTGTGTCTGCCGCTGCTGCTGACCGGCTGCGGGCGGGCACGGCGGAGCGAAGCGCTGCAGCAGCGGTACGCCGCGCTGGTCTCGGCGGAGCTGACGGCGGAGGTCACCTGCCATCTGCCGGGGGAGGTCCGGCCCTTCACCCTGTCGTGCGACTGGACGCCGGCGGAGGCGGAGATCACCGTCACCGCCCCGGCAGAGCTGGCGGGTCTGTCGGCCGCCGTGTCCGGCGAGGACCTGGCGCTGCGGTACGAGGACCTGGTGCTGCCGGCGGGCACGCTGACGGCGGTGACGGCGGCCAACTGCCTGCCGTGGCTGCTGCGGTCTGCCGCCTCCGGCTACGTGCTGGAGGAGGGGGAGGAGAAGCTGGGGGACACATCCTGTCTGCGCGTGGCCTTCGACACCACCGCCCCGGACGGGGAGAAGGTGCTGTGCACAGTCTGGTTCGACGGGGCGGAGCAGACGCCTCTGTACGCAGAATTCACCGCGGACGGACAGCTGACCCTGTCCGCCGTGATACGATCTTTCTCCGGCCAATGGGCGGGGGAGTGAAAAGGAGAACTGGAACGATGGAGTCTACACTGAAGAGGACCTGGGCCGAGATCGACCTGGACGCGCTGGAGCACAACTACCGCCGCCTGCGGGAGCGCATCGGGCCGGCGGTGAAGTTCCTGGGCGTGGTCAAGGCGGACGCCTACGGCCACGGCGCCGTGCAGGTGTCCCGGCTGCTGCAGGAGCTGGGGGCCGACTATCTGGCCGTCAGCAGCATCGACGAGGCCATGGAGCTGCGGGATAACGGCATCACCATGCCCGTGCTGATCCTGGGCCACACGCCCAAGGAGCAGGTGGGCCGGCTTATCGATATGGACATCACCCAGGCGGTCACCTGCCGTGCCAAGGCGCTGGAGTACAGCGCCGAGGCGGCGCGGCTGGGCGGCACGCTGCGCATCCACATCAAGGTGGACACCGGTATGTCCCGACTGGGCTACCTGTGCGCCGGCCGCCACTTCGACACCGGCGTGCAGGGCATCTGCGATGCCTGCCGCCTGCCGGGGCTGGAGGCGGAGGGCATCTTTACCCACTTCGCCGTGTCTGACGAGCCGGATGAGGGCAGCGCCGCCTATACCCGGGCCCAGTTCGAACTGTTCCGCCGGGTGATCGAGGCGACGGAGCGGGAGATGGGCCGCCCCTTTGCCCTGCACCACTGCGCCAACACCGGCGCCGTGGCGTCCTGGCCCGACACCTGGATGGACATGGTGCGCCCGGGCCTGCTGCTCTACGGCTGCGGCGACTTCGCCGCCGGCCTGGGCCTGCGCCCGGTGATGACGCTCAAGACCACCATCAGCACCATCAAGGTCTACGACCCCGGCACTTCCGTCAGCTACGGCCGCATTTTCCGCACCGACCGGCCCACTCGCATGGGCGTGCTGCCCTACGGCTATGCCGACGGCTTCCTGCGCAGCCTGTCCAACCGCTGCGCCCTGATGACCGATCACGGCCCCGCGCCCCAGCGGGGCAAGATCTGCATGGACATGTGCATGATCGACCTGACGGAGCTGCCGCAGGTACAGGTGGGGGACGAGGTGGAGATCTTCGGCCGCCGCGCCGGTGTCAACGACCTGGCGGCTCTGGCGGGCACCATCCCCTATGAGCTGACCTGCGCCGTCAGCAAGCGGGTGCCGCGCCTGTATCTGCGCGGCGGCGCGGCGGTGGAGCGGGAGCTGCTGTTGCGCTTTTGACAGCGCCGGCATAGGATAGAACGGGCGAAGGAACCAGGAGCGAATTTCACCGAGGCGTATAAATTCCGCGGCTGCGTGGGACAATGAGAGTGACCCCGGGCGCACCGGCGCACAGGGTACTTCTTGGCGGCGGAGTGTGAACTTTGTGGATACGACAGTCAAGCGCGGTGATATCTTTTACGCCGATCTGAGCCCGGTGGTCGGCAGCGAGCAGGGCGGCGTGCGCCCGGTGCTGATCGTGCAGAACGACACCGGCAACCGCCACTCGCCCACGGTGATCGCGGCGGCCATCACCTCCCAGCAGGGGAAGGCGAAGCTGCCCACACACATCGAGGTGACTGCCGAACGCAGCGGCCTGCCCCGGGATTCGGTGATCCTGCTGGAGCAGATCCGCACGTTGGATAAGCGCCGCCTGCGGGAGCGCATGGGCCGGGCGGACCGGTCGGTGATGGAGCAGGTGGACGACGCCATCGCGGTGAGCTTCGGGCTGTCCCGCGGCCGCCTGATGTGATACCGGCGCCGCGGGAGGATATCGGAACGGACACGGCCTGTGCGCCCGGCGGCGCGCGGGCCGTGTTTTTTTCGGTGCGCCGTCATACCGGTGCCGGGGCGGTGCATATCCATGTACGGACCGATCCTGCGCGAAGGGGGGCGCGGCGCCGTGGACTGCCCGCTGTATCTGGACGGCCGCCGGGTGGGGACGCTCCGCGTCGCGCCGGCGGGGGAGGACACCTGCTTCATCGCAGAGGGCACCGTGCCGCCGGGCCTGTACCGCCTGTGGGCGGTGGGGGGCTGCGGCGAGCTGGCCCTGGGCCTGTGGGAGGGGCGGGAGCCCCTGCGTCGCCGCTTCTCCCGGAGCCTGACGGCGCCCGCGGGCCCCGTGAAGCACGGCGTGGCCCGGCCGGTGGCGCCGGACGGCGGCTGGGCGGGCGCGCCGCCGGAGCGGTTCCCCGGCTGGCCGGTGTCCGATGGACTGTGCCGCCGCCGCGGCCGGCTGTGGGAGCTGGCCCTGCCCTTTGCACCGGACGGCCCCTTTCCGCTGCCGGCGCTGTTCTGCCTGGCGGAGGTTCGCCGTTTCTCCGGCCGCCGCTGGGCCGTGTTTCCCTTTGACGACGGCGGCCGCCCCGTCCCGCTGTCGAAATTTTGATTTTTTTGCCCGGGGGACTACCATATCTTGCGGTGGCGTGGTATAATGACTGCAAACTGGTGTACTATACACCCGGAAACGGAGGATACACAGCATGAGGTGTCCCTATTGCGGCTATAAAGAGAGCAAGGTGGTGGACTCCCGCCCTGCCGACGAGGGCAGCAGCATCCGCCGCCGCAGAGAGTGCCTCCAGTGCGGCACCCGCTTCACCACCTATGAGACGGTAGAGAGCCTGCCCATGGTGGTCATCAAGAAGGATGGCAGCCGCCAGACCTTTGACCGGAACAAGGTGCTGCGGGGCATCCAGCGCTCCTGCGAAAAGCGCCCCGTCTCCGTGGCGGAGATGGAGCGCATGACCACTGAGATCGAGCAGGAGATCCAGAACTCCCTGGAGCGGGAGATCAGCACCGAGGTCATCGGCGAAAAGGTGATGGAGAAGCTGAAAACTGCCGACGAGGTGGCCTATGTCCGCTTCGCCTCCGTCTACCGCCAGTTCAAGGACATCAACACCTTCATGAGTGAGCTGAACAAGCTCCTGCAAGAGAAGTAAAGGGTATTAACTTTACAGATAGGACCGCCGGCTACAGGATGTTTTCCCAGCTGAGCAGCTGGGACTGGCCCGTCTGCCGGAGCACAGCGCGCAGCTGCGCCAGCGTGGCACCCAGATGGGCGCCCTCCCGCCGGGAACACAGCAGGCGGCACTGCGCCAGCAGGGAGAAGGCCTCGTCCACGGTGTCGTGGTGCAGCACGATGTGCAGCCGCGGCCGGCAGGGGGCCATATCCTCCTCCAGCTGCGCCAGCAGCGTTTCGGCCCGGCCCCACTGCTCTGCGGCGGCGGCCGCGTCGGCGCTGTCCAGCAGCTCCGTCCACCGCCGGCAGCTGCGGTCCATGGCCGCACCGTTGGCCAGGGACAGCAGCAGCAGCGCCAGCAGCGCGAACAGAGGGATCCGCAAGGCTCTCATGGCTGCACCTCCCGGGGCAGGCAGACCACCGCACCCGTCTCATCCACCGACAGGAAGAACACCTCCGCCGGCCCGGACAGGCCCCGCCGCCCCAGCTGCGCGCGCAGCCACGGCTCGTCCAGCCCCCGGCGGGTGAGATTGTCCCGCAGCAGCCGTCCGTCGCTGATGAGCACCGTGGGCAGCGTCACGTCGTCCCGGACCGTCAGCCCCAGCTGCCGCGGCGTCAGCGGCTGGTCACCGGGGTAGAGCAGCAGCGACAGCTTGCCGCTGGTCTCCAGCACGGCATGCTTCACGTCGGCGATGCGGCTCACCCCCTGGCTGCGCAGCTCCTCCGTCAGCTCGTCCATGGTGAGGCGGCTGCGGCGCATGGCGTCCTGCAGCACCTGCCCGTTTTGGATGATCACCGTCTCCCGGCCGCATAGCAGCCGCCGCAGACGCACGCTGCGCAGACTGCCGTAGCTGAGCAGGGTGGACAGGGCCAGCAGCGTCACGATGGGCACGAACCCGTTGAGCAGCGGGATGGCGAAATCCTGCATGGGCACCGAGGCCAGATCGCTGAGCAGCATGGTCAGCACCAGCTCGATGGGCTCCAGCTCGCCGATCTGCCGCTTGCCGGTGAGCCGCAGCCCGGCCACCAGCAGCAGATAGAGGATCACCGTGCGGATCAGCGCGGTCGTCATGTGCATTCCCCCTTTTTCCCTTTAGTATGCGCCGCCGCCGGCAGGAATATGAGGGGGATATCAAATCGGTAAGAGCGCCTTCCCGGGCGTTTTTGCATATTCGTTTCCAAGCCGCAGAAGAGAAAGGAGGTCCACAGGGCGCCGCCCTGTCATGAAGCGCCAGCGCCTGCCCGTGGGCAGGACGACGAGGAGGAGAGAGCATCGAAGGTTTCGGCGGAAGCTCTCCCGCGCCGTCTCCGGGCGCGTGACACAGCTGACAAATATGCGGGCGACCGCAAAACAGAGGAGCTGTGACCGGAGGGAAAGAGGCAAATCTCTGCGCGTTTGTCCTTTTGATCTCATTTTCATCAGGAGGATATACAACTATGTGTGGAATCGTGGGATTCGTGGGCGCCGAGCAGGCGGCCCCTATCCTGCTGGACGGCCTGCGCCGTCTGGAATACCGCGGCTATGACTCCGCCGGCATCGCCGTGTGCGGCGGCGGGGAGCTGCAGATCAAGAAGAGCCGGGGCCGTCTGGCGATCCTCAGCGAGCTGACCCATGACGGCACCGATCTGTCCGGCACCCTGGGCATTGGCCACACCCGCTGGGCCACCCACGGCGCCCCCAACGACGTCAACGCCCACCCCCATCTGAGCCGCAGCGGCCGCATCGCCGTGGTGCACAACGGCATCATCGAGAACTACGCCGAGCTGAAGGAGCAGCTGCTGAACAAGGGCTACACCTTCCGCTCCGAGACGGACACCGAGGTGGTGGCCCAGCTGCTGGACTACTACTATGACGGCTGCGGCGACTTCTTCGAGGCAGTCACCTGTCTGCTCAACGCCCTGGAGGGCGCCTATGCCCTGGGCATCGTCTGCGCCGACTATCCCGACCGGCTGTACGCCGCCCGGAAGGACGCGCCGCTGCTGCTGGGCTATGGCGAGGGCGCCAGCTACCTGGCCTCCGATGTGACGGCCCTGATCCGCTATACCCGCGACATCGTGTATATGGACGACGGCGAGCTGGCCATCCTCAGCGACCGGGGCGTCCGTATCTACGACCGGCAGATGCGCCCCATCGAGAAGGAACACCACCACATCGACTGGGAGATCGACGCGGCGGAGAAGGGCGGCTACGCCCACTTCATGCTCAAGGAGATCATGGAGCAGCCCCGGGCCGTGCGGGAGGCTACCGCCGCCCGCATCCAGGGCGGCCGCGTGGTGCTCAGCGACCTGACCATGACGCCGGAGCAGATCCGCGCCATCGGCAAGATCTACATCGTGGCCTGCGGCTCCAGCTATCACGTGGGCATGGTGGGCAAGTACAACCTGGAGCGCATGCTCCGCCGCACGGTGGAGGTGTGCCTGGCCTCCGAGTTCCGCTACAGCGACCCCATCGTGGGCGAGGGGGATCTGGTCATCGTCATCAGCCAGTCCGGCGAGACGCTGGACACCATGGCCGCCCTGCGGGAGGCCAAAAAGCGCGGGGCCCGGATCCTGTCCATTGTCAACGTGGTGGGCTCCTCCATCGCCCGGGAGAGCGACGACGTGCTCTACACCTGGGCCGGGCCGGAGATCGCCGTGGCCACCACCAAGGCCTACAGCACCCAGATGGCGGTGCTGAACCTGCTGGGCGTCTATTTCGGCGACATCATGGGCACCGTGGATTACGAGACATATACCGACATGGTCCGGGGCATCCTGGCTCTGCCGGAGCAGATGGAGCGTGTGCTGGAGCAGGGGGCGGCCATCCACGAGCTGGCCAAACGCTGCGCCCACCACGAGGACGTGTTCTTCATCGGACGCAACCTGGACTATGCCCTGTCCCTGGAGGGCAGCCTGAAGCTGAAGGAGATCAGCTATATCCACTCCGAGGCCTATGCCTCCGGCGAGCTGAAGCATGGCACCATCTCCCTGGTGGAGGACGGCACGCTGGTCATCGCCCTGGCCACCTACGGCCCGCTGTTCGACAAGGCCATGAGCAACGTGGAGGAGGTGCAGGCCCGCGGCGCGCAGGTGCTGGCCCTGACCACCGGGGACCGGGCTGACGCCATGGCCGAGCAGGTGGACATGGTGCTCTCCGTGCCGGAGACGGAGCCCATGCTGCTGCCCCAGCTGGGCGTAGTGCCCCTGCAGATGTTCGCCTACTACATCGCGCTGGAGCGCGGCTGCGACATCGACAAGCCGCGCAACCTGGCCAAAAGCGTCACGGTGGAGTAAACGCATCCGGTCAAGCGCTCCGGCGCCGCAGACGCGGCGCCGGGGCGTTCTCTTTCACCCGCGTTGACGAAATTTCACCCCTTTTCTTTTTGATGCCCATGTGCTATCATATTGATTTGAGAGTATATCCCCGTGAAAGGAGCCGTCCATGCGCCAGAAACTGCTGCAACAACTGCACAGCGTGAGGACCATGTCCATCGTGGGCATGTGCAAGAACGCCGGCAAGACCACCGTGCTGAACTGGCTGCTGGCCCACAGCGGCCGGGAGCGCGTGCTGGGCCTGACCTCCATCGGGCGGGACGGCGAGTCCACCGACGTGGTCACCGGCACGGAGAAGCCCAGCATCTTCGTTCCCTCCGGCACGCTGATCGCCACGGCAAGGGACATGCTGCGCCTGGGTGACATCACCCTGGAGGTGCTCATGACCACCGGCATCCCTACGCCGGTGGGCGAGGTGGTCATCGTCCGGGCCCGCAGCGACGGCTATGTGCAGCTGGCGGGACCCTCTATCACCACCCAGTTGAAAACGGTGTCCCGGCACTTCTTCGACCTGGGCGCCGACCAGTCCATCATCGACGGAGCGCTGGGCCGCAAGTCCCTGGGTGCCCGGGCCGTGGCGGAGGGCGTGATCCTCTGCACCGGCGCCAGCTACCACATGAGCATGGAGAAGGTGGTGGCCGATACGGTGAATATCTACCGCATCATGAACATCCCCAGGGCGGAGACGCTGCCGGCCGAAACAGAGGGCACCCTGGCCGACGCGCTGAAGCAAAACGGCGAGGCGCTTATCAGCGGCGCCCTGACCGACTCCATGGTGGTGCCGCTGCTGCGCAGCGGCCTGCTGCGGGGCGGCCGCCTGGTGGTGAAGGATCCCAGCAAGGTGCTGCTGAGCACCGACACGCTGGACAAGCTGGCCGCCCGCTCTGTGGCCCTGGAGACGGAGGAGGCCGCCCGCACGCTGTGCGTCACCATCAACCCGGTGTCGGCCTACGGCTGGCGCTTTGACAAGGACGCGTTCCTGCGCGCCATGAGCGAGGCGGTGGACGCCCCGGTGATCAACGTGAAGGAGGAGCTGTCATGATTTCCGTCAGCTTTGACGAGAGAGTGAAGATCGGGCTGCAGTACGTGCTGGAGAGCCTTCACGGCTGCTGTCCTTTCGGCCAGGAGCGGATCCGCCACCTGCGGTTCTACGCCCCGTCGGAGCGGGAGGCGCTGGAGGAGGAGCTGCGCAACGTGGAGCGCGCCGCCGCCGCGTCAGAGACGCTGAAAGACGAGTACGACAAGATCATGGTCCTCCTGTGCCAGATGAAGGATATCCGCACGTCCCTGCGCCGCTGCCAGGCGGGGGAGTGCCCGGATCACGTGGAGCTCTTTGAGATCAAGGGCTACCTCCAGCGGCTGGACGGCCTGCTGCCCCTCTTTGCGCAGGTGCGCGACACCGCCGGCCTCACCGGCATGGCCTTCCACGACCCGATCCCGGCGCTCCGGATACTGGACCCGGAGAACACCCGCTCCCGGGGCTTCTATATCCCCGACGGCGCCACGCCGCGGCTCCATGAGATCCGACAGGCCAAAAAGCAGGTGGAGGAGCAGCTCTACAAGGCCCTCACCGACGCGGAGAAGGACGACCTGCGCATGAAGCGCACCCGCATCTGCGCCGAGGAGGACAGCGAGGAGATGAAGGTCCGCCGTGCCATGGGCGCCGCCCTGGCCCCCATGGTGGACGACCTGCTCTCCGACGCCGACACCGCCGGCCGGCTGGACTTCCTGATTCAGAAGGCGCTGTTCGCCGTGCGCTACGGCGGCGTCCGCCCGGAGCTGACCGACACCGCGCTGGAGCTGGAGGACATGGTGAACCCGGAGCTGGTGGACCTGTTGGCGGAGAAAGGCCGTGCCTTCGTGCCGGTCACCATCGCACTGGACCGGGGCGCCGCGGTGATCACCGGCGCCAACATGGGCGGCAAGAGCGTGGCCATGAAGACGCTGGCGCTGAACGCCCTGCTGCTGCAGGCGGGCTTCCTGCCCTGCGCCCGGCGGGCCCGCATGCCCCTGTTCCACTGCATCAAAATGCTCTTTGACGACCTGCAGTCCATCCAGTCGGGCCTCAGCGGCTTCGGCTCGGAGATTGTGGAGTTCCAGCGGGCGTTGGACGAGGTGGAGCAGGGCTACTCCCTGTTCCTGCTGGACGAGTTCGCCCGAGGCACCAACCCCGACGAGGGCGCCGTCATCGTCCAGGCGGTGACGCGGTATCTCAACGACGTCAACGCCCTGTCGGTGCTGACCACCCACTACGACAAGGTGGCCGAGCACGCCCGCATCCACTACCAGATCATCGGCCTGCGGGATGTGGACCCCGAGCAGATCCGCGGCGAGCTGGCCGCCACCGCCGAGGACGGCGTGGCCGTCATCGCCCGCCACATGAACTACGGCCTCTACCGGGTGGAGGGCAAGGCCGACTGCCCGCGGGACGCCCTGAATATCTGCCGCATGCTGTCGCTGAAGCCGGAGATCCTGCAGCGGATCGAGGAGGCTTATTGAGCGCCCGGCGGCATAAGAAAAAACGATCCGCCGGCCAAAAAGTTTTTGGATTTTTTTGCAGGACGCCGCTTGACAAAATGACGGAAAAGCGTATAATTTGAAGTACAGAATTTCATATAATAGTCAATAGAGGCGCGGAGCGCAGGGTACTTGTCCGATCGAGCGGGGCACTCGGTGAAGTCGGGCAGGGAAGGGGCGTTCCGCCGAAAGGACGGAGAAGGCCCCGGCTCCGCCTTGGTAGCGCTGTGCAAGCGGCGTTACTGTCATGTTTTCATAACATGGAGCGCTATTGGTCAACGACCTTGACCGACGGCGCTCTATTTTTTGTGTAAAATTTTGTAAATTTTCGTGAAAAAGGAGTGCGGCAGCGGCCGGACTTTTTTTGAGATCCTGTGACACATTTTTCCAAAATTTGTGAAGGAGGAAAAAACTTATGGAAAAGATGACATCCCTGATCCGTCTGCGGATGAGCGCGAAGGACGCTCACTACGGCGGAAACCTGGTGGACGGCGCCCACATGGTCCACCTGTTCGGCGACGTGGCTACGGAGCTGCTCATCCTCTGCGACGGCGATGAGGGCCTGTTCTGCGCCTATGACAACATCGAGTTCCTGGCCCCTGTCTATGCCGGCGACTACATCGAGGCCTACGGCGAGATCGAGAAGGTCGGCAACACCTCCCGCACCATGAAGTTCGAGGCCCGCAAGGTCATCGCCACCCGCCCCGACATCAGCGCCTCCGCTGCCGACGTGCTGCCCGAGCCCGTGGTGGTCTGCCGCGCCCACGGCACCTGCGTCACCCCGAAGGACTGCCAGCGCACCACGCGCAAGTGAGCGGAGAGGAGAAGATATGGAAAAGCTGATCATTACCGCCGCCATCTGCGGCGCTGAGGTCACCAAGGAGAACAACCCCGCCGTCCCCTACACCGTGGAGGAAATGGTCCGCGAGGCCAAGGCCGCCTATGACGCCGGCGCCGCCGTGATCCACGTCCACGTCCGCGAGGACGACGGCACTCCCACCCAGGACCGCGAGCGCTTCCGCGTGGTGATGGATGCCATCCGCGCCAAGCTGCCCGACGTCATCATGATCCCCTCCACCGGCGGCGCCACCGGCATGACTCCGGAGGAGCGCCTGCAGCCCACCGAGCTCTATCCCGAGATGGCCACCCTGGACTGCGGCACCTGCAACTTCGGCGACGACGTGTTTGAGAACACCATGCCCACCATGCGCGCCTTCGGCAAACGCATGATCGAGAACGGCATCAAGCCCGAGTACGAGTGCTTCGAGATCGGCCACCTGGACACCATTCTTACCATGGCCCGCAAGGGTCAGGTGCCCGGCGAGCCCATGCAGTTCAACTTTGTGCTGGGCGTGGCCGGCTGCACCCCCGCCACCGCGGAGAACCTGGCCTTCCTGGTGAACAAGATCCCCGCCGGCTCCACCTGGACCGTCACCGGCGTGGGCCGCAGCGCCTGGACCATGGCCGCCGTGGGCATCGCCATGGGCGGCAACGTCCGCGTGGGCTTTGAGGACAACGTCTATCTGGGCAGAGGCCAGAAGGCCGCCTCCAACGGCGAGCTGGTGGCCAAGGTGGTGCGTCTGGCCAAGGAGCTGGGCCGCGAGATCGCCACCCCCGCCGAGGCCCGCGAGATCCTGGGCCTCAAGCCTCTGAACTGAGCATCGTTCCGGAACAAAAAAGAAGTTGAAAGCAAACACAACATACACAACACACAGGAAAGATTTTTAGGAGGTAATTATCATGGCTGAGCTGAAAGGCAACAAGTACGGCACCCACCGCGTTATTGAGCCCAAGGGCGTTCTGACCCAGGCTGCGTGGAAGATCGACAACGACATGAGCAAGGTCTACTCCAACGAGATCGTCTGCGACGTCATCTCCCTGAACGTGGACTCTGCGTCCTTCACCCAGATCTCTGAAGCCTGCGGCGGCGACGAGCAGAAGATCGGCGAGATGATCCTGGGCATCGTGGCTGAGCGCGGCAAGCAGCAGAACCCCGTCACCGGCTCCGGCGGCATGTTCATCGGCACCGTGGCCCACATCGGCGAGGACCTGCTGGCCAAGCCCGGTTTCGACCTGAAGGTGGGCGACAAGATCGCCTCCCTGGTGTCCCTGTCCATGACCCCGCTGCGCATCGACAAGATCAAGGCCATCCACAAGGAGATCGACCGCGTGGATATCGAGGGTAAGGCCATCCTGTTCGAGTCCGCCATCTATGCCAAGCTGCCCGACGACATGTCCGAGCCTCTGGCCCTGGCCGCTCTGGACGTGGCCGGCGCTCCCGCCCAGGCCCGCAAGCTGCCCAAGGAGGGCGACAGCGTCCTGATCCTGGGCGCCAACGGCAAGTCCGGCGTGCTGTGCGGCTGGGAAGCTCTGAAGAAGGTCGGCCCCAACGGCAAGGTCGTGGGCGTCGTCCGCAACCCCAAGCAGGTCCCCGCTCTGATCGAGCTGGGCGTGTACACCGACGTCATCGTGGCCGACTGCACCAAGCCCACCGAGGTGCTGGAGGCCTCCCTGGCTGCCAACGGCGGCAAGGAGTATGACATATCCATCTGCTGCGTGAACATCGAGTCCTGCGAGATGTCCGCCATCCTGCCCGTCCGCGACGACGGCCTGGTCTACTTCTTCTCCATGGCCACCTCCTTCACCAAGGCCGCCCTGGGCGCCGAGGGTGTCGGCAAGGACGTCACCATGATCGTGGGCAACGGCTACACCAAGAACCACGCCGAGATCACCCTGAACGTGCTGCGTGAGAATCCCAAGCTGCGCAAGCTGTTCGACGAGAAGTACTGCTGATCATACACCGTGCGAGAGCAGGGAGGGGGAGCACCCCCTCTCTGCTCCCGCGGCGCATATCGACAGATCCGCACGACTCGACTCTGATGAAATAATGGGAGGAAAGACGATATGAAAACCCGCAACGGTCTGTTTGCCGATGTTCCCGAGGAGCTGTGGAACGACTGGCACTGGCAGGTCGCCAACCGCGCTGAGACGGTGGAGGACCTGAAGAAGTACATGACCCTGACCGCCGACGAGGAAGAGGGCGTCCGCAAGACGCTGGGCAAGCTGCGTATGGCCGTCACGCCCTACTACCTGTCCCTCATCGACCTGGACGACCCCTTTGATCCCATCCGCAAGATGGCCATCCCCCGCGCCGAGGAGCTGGAGTACGCCGACTATGAGGACGCCGATCCCCTGCACGAGGACACCGACTCTCCCACCCCCGGCCTGACCCACCGCTATCCCGACCGCGTGCTGCTGCTGATCACCGATCAGTGCTCCATGTACTGCCGCCACTGCACCCGCCGCCGCTTCGCCGGCCAGAATGACTGCGAGGTGCCCATGCAGCAGATCGAGAAATGCATCGAGTATGTGGCCAACCACCCCGAGGTCCGCGACGTGCTGCTCTCCGGCGGCGACGCCCTGATGGTATCTGACGAGGTGCTGGAGCACATCATCAGCCGCCTGCGCGCCATCCCCCACGTGGAGATCGTCCGCCTGGGCTCCCGCACCCCCGTGGTGTGCCCCCAGCGTATCACCCCCGAGCTGTGCGCCATGCTGCGCAAGTATCATCCCATCTGGCTCAACACCCACTTCAATACCCCCAAAGAGTTTACCCCCGAGGCCAAGAAGGCCTGCGCCATGCTGGCTGACGCCGGCATCCCCCTGGGCAACCAGTCCGTGCTGCTGGCCGGCGTGAACGACTGCAGCCACGTGATGATGGAGCTGGTCCACGGCCTGGTGCAGATGCGGGTGCGCCCCTACTACATCTACGCCTGCGATCCCTCCCTGGGGCTGAGCCACTTCCGCACCCCCGTGTCCAAGGGCATCGAGATCATGGAGGCCCTGCGGGGCCACACCTCCGGCTATTGCATCCCCACCTTCGTGGTGGACGCGCCGGGCGGCGGCGGCAAGACCCCGGTCATGCCCAACTACCTGATCTCCCAGACCCCGCGCAAGGTCATTCTGCGCAACTTCGAGGGCGTCATCACCTCCTACACCGAGCCCGAGCACTATGTCCAGAACTGCCACTGCGACGTCTGCACCGGCAAGAAGAAGGTGGAGAAGACCGGCGTGGCCTGGGTGGCCGAGGGTACGCCTCAGCGCTATCTGGAGCCCACCAAGCTGCTGCGCAACGAGCGCCACGTGAAGCATTGACCGATTCGCGTCCGCTGAGCGGGGCCCTGCGCTCCGCTCAGCGCGCCGCGTTTGTGTCAGCTCCGCAAGGAGTCAACAAGAAAAGCTGTAAGAGGTAACATCTATGGAAAGCAAACTCGGCCTGAATTTTGCCCTGGTCGACCAGGCCCGCGCCTCCGCCGCCCGCGTGGCGGCCGACACGCAGCGCTTCATCGACCAGCACACCACCGTCACGGTGGAGCGCGCCGTCTGCCGTCTGCTGGGAATTGACGGCGTCAATGAGATGGACGTTCCCATGCCCAACGTGTTGGTGGACAACCTGATGGAGAACTCCCTGCTGCCGCTGGGCGCCGCCTGGAACATCGGCAACGCCATCCTGGAGACCGGCAAGGATCCCCAGGGTGTGGCGGAGGCCGTGGACCGCGGTGAGCTGGATCTGTCCAAGCTGCCCGCCCACAGCGACAGCGACATCCGTGCGGCCATCAAGCCCTATGTGGACCGCACCATCGAGCGTATCAACAACAACGTGGCCGACCGCAACAGGTATCTCGGCGAGTTCGGCGACAAGCAGGGCCCCTACCTGTATATCATCGTGGCCACCGGCAATATCTATGAGGATATCATCCAGGCCAAGGCCGGCGCCAAGCAGGGCGCCGACATCATCGCCGTCATCCGCACCACCGGCCAGTCCCTGCTGGACTATGTGCCCTATGGCGCCACCACCGAGGGCTTCGGCGGCACCTACGCCACCCAGGAGAACTTCCGCCTGATGCGCGCCGCGCTGGACGAGGTGGGCGAGGAGCAGCACCGGTATATCCGCCTGTGCAACTACTGCTCCGGCCTGTGCATGCCTGAGATCGCCGCCATGGGCGCTCTGGAGCGCCTGGACGTGATGCTCAACGACGCGCTGTACGGCATTTTGTTCCGTGACATCAACATGCAGCGCACCATCGTGGACCAGTTCTTCTCCCGCGTTATCAACGGTTACACCGGCGTCATCATCAACACCGGTGAGGACAACTATCTGACCACCGACGACGCCATCACCTCCGCTCACACCGTGCTGGCCTCCCAGTTCCTGAACGAGGCCTTCGCCAAGGAAGCCGGCATGCGCGAGGAGCAGATGGGCCTCGGCCACGCTTTCGAGATGGATCCCTCCGTGGAGAACACCTTCCTCTATGAGCTGGCCCAGGCGCAGATGGCCCGCGAGATCTTCCCCAAGGCGCCGCTGAAGTATATGCCGCCCACCAAGTTCATGACCGGCAACATCTTCCGCGGTCACATCCAGGATGCGCTGTTCAACATGGTCACCATCCTGACCGGGCAGAAGCTGCACCTGCTGGGCATGATGACCGAGGCCATCCATACCCCGTTCATGTCCGACCGCGCCCTGTCCATCGAAAACGCCCAGTACATCTTCCGCACCATGAAGGACCTGGGCAGCGAGCTGACCTATAAGGAGAACGGCATCATCCGCAACCGCGCCAACGAGGTGCTGACCAAGGCCACCGACCTGCTGGCCGAGATCGAGAAGCTGGGCCTGTTCACCACCATCGAGAAGGGCATCTTCGCCGACGTGAAGCGCCCCAAGGACGGCGGTAAGGGCCTCAACGGCGTCGTGGTGAAGGATGAGAAGCACTTCAATCCCTTTGTGGAAGTGATGAAAGGTAAGGTGGCAGGATAATGAGCAGCGGACTGTACAACACCCATAAGATCGATTTCGACACCACGCTGGACCTGACCCGCCTGAAGCCCTACGGCGACACCATGAACGACGGCAAGGTGCAGACCAGCTTCACCCTGCCCGTCAAGGACGACGCCCGCGGCGAGGAGGCCGCCCGCCAGATCGCCAAGAAGATGGGTCTGGAGGAGCCCAACGTGGCCTATCACGCCCCGCTGGACAAGGAGTTCACCTTCTACGTGGTCTACGGCAGCTGCGTGCACTCCGTCAACTATGAGGATATCCACGTCATCACCGTCGAGTCCGAGGTGATGAGCATGGAGGAGACCAACGACTACATCCGCGAGCACATTGGCCGCAAGGTGGTCATGGTGGGCGCCTCCACCGGCACCGACGCCCACACCGTGGGCATTGACGCCATCATGAACCGCAAGGGCTTTGCCGGTCACTACGGCGTGGAGCGCTACGAGATGGTGGAGGCCTACAACCTGGGCTCCCAGGTGCCCAACGAGGACTTTATCAAGAAGGCCGTGGAGCTGCATGCCGACGCGCTGCTGGTGTCCCAGACGGTCACCCAGAAGGATATCCACATCCAGAACCTGACCAATCTCATCGAGCTGCTGGAGGCCGAGGGCCTGCGCGACAAGTTCGTGGTGGTCTGCGGCGGACCCCGCATCACCCACGAGCTGGCCAAGGAGCTGGGCTATGACGCCGGCTTCGGCGCCGGCACCTACGGCGACGACGTGGCCAGCTTCGTGGTCACCGAGATGGTCAAGCGCGGCATGAAGTAAGCCCGCACCGCATCCTTTTTCGAACGGCCATGAGACGTTCATCGGCTCTCATGGCCGTTCGCCCTGCGGATAGAGGAGAAATCCACGCGGTTTTTACGGAAAAAGTGTAAGAAATGCAGTCTGGCCCTTGCAATTCCGTGAAAACGATGGTATGATAAGTATGTTAAAAATCTGGCAAATTTCCCGCGCATTTATGTAAGTACCAATACAACAAGGAGGAACACCAAATGGCAAAGAAACCTGTTCTCACTGCCGCCGAGGCAGCGAAAATGATCCCCGACGGCGCCACGATCATGTGCGGCGGCTTCCTGGCCTGCGGCCAGGCCCGCACCATCGTCAAGGAGCTGGTCAAGCTGGGCACCAAGGATCTGACCCTCATCGCCAATGATATGGCTCGCCAGACGGGCCCCATGGGCGAGGAGTTCTTCGGCATCGCCGAGCTGATCCATAACCACCAGGTCAAGCGCATCATCGCCACCCACGTGGGCATGACCCCCGAAGTGGGCCAGCAGTCCACCGAGGGCACGCTGGAGGTCAATCTGATCCCCCAGGGCTCCCTGGCTGAGTGCATCCGCGCCGGCGGCGCCGGTCTGGGCGGCGTGTTGACCCCTGTGGGCGTCGACACCCTGATCGAGGACAGCCCCCTGTGCATGGGCAAGCAGCGCATCAATGGCAAGGACTATCTGCTGATGAAGCCCATCCACGCCGACTTTGCCCTGCTGGGCACCTATAAATGCGATGAGTACGGCAACTGCTGGTACAAGGGCACCATGCGCAACTTCAACGTTGTCATGGCCACCGCCGCCGACACCGTCATCGCCGAGTGTGAGTATCTGGTCCCCGTGGGCGAGATCGAGCCCGAGAACATCCACACCTACGGCATGTGCGTGAACTACATCGTGGAAGGAGAGAGAAAGTAATGGATAAGTCTGAAATCAAGGCCTTTATCGCCAGACGCTGCGCCAAGGAGCTGAAGGACGGCGATGTCGTCAACCTGGGTATCGGCCTGCCCACCATGATCCCCAGCTATCTGCCCGAGGGCGTTGAGCTGATCATCCATGCCGAGCTGGGCATCGTGTCCGCCGGCGCCACCCCCAAAGAGGGCGATGCCAACTTTGATCCCTACCACGTGATCGACGCCGGCGGCGGCGTGGCCTCCGTGGCGTACGGCGGTGGCTTCATCGATTCCGCCACCAACTTCGGCCTGATCCGCGGCGGCCATGTGGACGCCTGCTTCCTGGGCGCCCTGGAGGTCGATGCCCAGGGCAACCTGGCCAACTGGATCATCCCCGGCAAGCGTATGCCCGGCATGGGCGGTGCCATGGATCTGTGCGTCGGCGCCAAGAACTGCATCGTCTGCATGGAGCACACCGCCAAGGGCAACCCCAAGATCTTCGAGAAGTGCCGTCTGCCCCTGACCGCCTCCCACTGCGTCAACAAGATCATCACCGAGATGTGCGTGTTCGAGGTCAATGAGGACGGTCTGCTGATGACCGAGATCAACCCCGAGTTCACCATCGACGAGGTGCGTGCCGCTACCGCCGCCCACTTCGAGGTGGCCGTGAACCTGAAGAGCATGCTCCACTGAGCGCTGTTCCCCTTTTGTATGTATGCAGCAGTCCCGGCCCCGCGGCCGGGGCTGCTCTTTCTTTTCCCGGAAATACCCCTTGCCCGCCGGACCATATGGGGGTATAATGGCGGCAGAGCTATGAGACGAGGAGGATCGCCATGGAAGCCTATGTGATGGATGCCTTTTCCGCCCGCATCTTCGGGGGCAACCAGGCGGGCGTGGTGCTGCCGGACCGTCCGCTGGAGGATGCCCTGATGCAGCAGATCGCCGCCGAGTTCAAGCACTCCGAGACCGCCTTCGTGACGGTCAACGAGGATGGGTCTGTCAGCCTGAAATACTTTACACCGGCTGGGGAAGTGGATCTCTGCGGTCATGCCACCATTGCCAGCTTTGCCCTGCTGCGCGATCTGGGCCGCATCGGCGACGGGGAGCGCACGGCTCACACCCGTTCCGGCGATCTGGCCATCGGCGTGCAGGGGGACACGGTGTGGATGGATATGGCCCCGCCCCGGCTGCTGCGCACGCTGCCGGAGGAGGAGTGGGCACCGCTGTACGAGGCCTACGGCCTGAGCCCGGCCGACCGGCCGGCTGGCTATGTGCCGAAGCTGGTGTCCACCGGTCTGGCGGACATCATGCTGCCGGTGAAGAACCATGAGATACTGATGGCCGCCGTGCAGGACGAGCGGGCCGTCACGGAGCTGAGCCGGCACTACGAGTGTGTGGGCGTCCACATGTTCTGCCCCGGCGGCAGTGACTGTACCGCGTATTGCAGCAACTACGCACCGCTGTACGACATACCGGAGGAGTGCGCCACCGGCACCTCCAACGGCGCGCTGACCTACTATCTCTACCTGCGGGGCGATGTGGCGCCGGGGGCGGAGAACGTGTTCCTCCAGGGCGAGCACATGGGCCGCCCCTCCGAGATCCGCAGCCGTCTGACGGCCAGCGGGGAGGAGGTGCTGGTCCGCGTGGGCGGCCGCGCCGTCATGAGCATGCGCTGCGAGCTGCAGCTCTGAAGCAGGCCGATCGAAGAGAAAAAACATCCCGCCTCACAGGCGGGATGTTTTTCTGTCGATGCTTTTTTGCCGAAGGGCCGCGGGTCACGTCCGCTCGCTTCGCTGGGCCAGGAACACGCCCAGGGTGATCAGCACGGCACCGGCGATGCCCATGGGGGAGATGGGCTCGCCCAGCAGCAGCCAGCCCACCACCAGCGTCACGAAGGGGGAGGCGTACAGGTAGTTGTTGGTGACCACCACGCCCAGCCGTTGGAAGGCGATGTTCCAGACGGCGAAGCACACGGCGTTGCCGAAAATGCTGAGGAACAGCCAGCTCAGCAGCACCTTGGGCACGGTGAACAGCGGCGTCAGCACGGGCATGCCGTCGGTGAGCAGCATCAGCGGCACGCCGGTGAGGAAGGCCCACAGCATCACCCGGCGGGTGACGATGAAGTTGTCATAGCGCTCGGTGTAGGGCTTGATGAGGATGGAGTACACGGCCCAGGCCAGGGCTGCGCCCAGCGCCAGCAGGTCGCCCGCGGGGCTCAGGTGGAAGTTGAGACTGCCGTTGAGCACCACCAGCACCACGCCCACGATGGCCACCAGCGAGCCGATGTACACGAAGCGCCCCAGCTTCTCACCGCTGCGGCTGAACAGCTGGGCCAGCACCACCGTGAAGATGGGGGACAGGGACACCAGGATGCTGACGTTGGCGGCGTAAGTATAGGTCAGAGCGGTGTTCTGCAGGAAGAAATAGAAGCTGCCGCCGGCGATGCCGATCAGGGCGAAGAGCAGCTCATCCTTCAGCGGCAGGCGCAGGAACCGGGGCCGCATCACCAGCAGGGCCACATAGGCCAGGGCCATCCGCAGAGGGATGATCTGAATGGGCGTGAAGCCGGCGGCCAGCAGGTTCTTGGTCAGCACGTAGCAGCTGCCCCACACCAGGATGGTGAACAGGGCGTACAGGTGTCCGACGGTCTTTTGTGAAGGGGACATGGATGCGCCTCCTGTCATGGAAAGTGGCACGCAGCAGCGTCCGGAGCTGCCGGACACTGCTGCGGAAAGACGTATGAAGCCGGACGCGTTGTTCAGGGCACCACGGGCGTCTCACCGTCCAGCACCTGGCGGATCAGCTCCCGGGCGGTCTCCACGGAGGAGGGATCCTGCCGGGTCACGTACAGGGGGATGCCGGAGTAGGAGTAGCAGTAGTCGCTGGCGGGGGTGCCGCTGACGGCATAGCTGGTGACGTGCCAGCCCCGCATGTCCCTCTGCTGGGCCTGCACCAGCGCCGTCACCTCGTCATAGCTGATGTTGGTGAGCATGGAGCCGGACACGGCCTTCAGCAGACTCTGATAGTTGGACAGGATGGAGGGGGAGATGATCTTGTTGACAATGCCCTTGATGACGGCCATCTGGTTCTTGCCACGCTGGTTGTCGCCATCGGCGAAGGCGTAGCGCTCCCGGGAGAAGGCCAGCGCCTCCCGCCCGGTCAGGTGTATCGTGCCGGCGGGGAAGGAGAAGGCGCGGCGGTCATAGCCGGTGCCGTCGCCGTTGGGGATCTGCATAACGCGGGTGGTAAAGGCCTTGGGGGACTCCACGTCCACGCCGCCCACCGCATCCACGATGTCCACCAGGCCGTTGAAGTTGACCCGGATGTAGTAGGGGGTGTCGATGCCGTACAGGTCGTCCAGCGTGTTCATGGACTCATCGATACCGTAGACGGCCGCGTGGGTCAGCTTGTCCATCCGGCCGTTCATGTGCAGCGCCACGTAGTAGTCTCGAGGCGTGTTCAGCAGCAGGATCTCGTGGGTGGAGGGGTTCACCACCGCCAGGATGTTCACGTCGCCGTTGCCCCGGGCGGTGATGTCGCTGCTGCGGGCGTCGATGCCGCTGCAGTAGACAACGAAGGGCTCGGTCACGCTGGCATCGTTCGGGGGCACGACCACCTCGCGGGTGATGGTGTACTCATAGATTACGCGGGTGCGCTCACTCAGATCGGCATAGCCCTCCTGTTCCTCCAGCCCGGAGAAGAGCCCGGTGTTTACCACGATGGCCCCCACGCTGCCGTCATAGAGATCGTCCACCAGCGCAGCCAGTCCGTCGCTGGAGCGGGTGTCCACTGCGCCGCCCAGCTCCTTGCCGATGTGCTCCAGTGTGGAGTCGATGTTCTCCCGGTCCAGATCCTCTACGTAGCCGAAGATGTAGCCGGCGGTGTCGGCCAGTTCCCGGGCCGGATCCTCGTCCCGCACCACCACGGCGATCACGTTCGTCTCGACGGTCTTGCCGGTGATGCGGCTGATGGCGCTCTGGACGGAGCCCACGCCCACCATGGCCCACAGCATGCCGGCCGACAGCACGACAGCCACGCCGCCGCAGATCAGCTTGCCCAGCTTGTTCCTGCGCAGGGGATACTGCACGAAGACGTGGGCGGCGTTGAGGACCAGCAGGGCCGCCATGATCAGCAGCAGGTATTTCGTGGTCAAAAGCCGGCTGGCCATAAGCCGGATGAACAGCACCAGGCTGACAGCCAGCAGCAGGATCATGGCCGCGGTGCCGAAGAGATCTGCCCTGGTGCGCGGATGCTGTCCGGCGGCCTTGCCGCGGGCGGACTCTTTTTGCAGTCGTTTCATATCATTCTCCTCGAAAAAAAGCAGTTGCGCATGGCGCCCGTCAGGCGGCATGCGTGGTATGGATGTCACAGCAGAATTATATTATACTCCACTGTCCCGCCAAAATCCAGTATAAAGTGTGAGGAAGCGATGAAATTTTCCCTTCGCCGGGCGGTACACGGAAATCACTTGAAGATGCGCCGCGTGTGTGGTACAGTATACGTATCGCAGAGAAACGAGGACCTGGCCGCAGGGAACTGCCCTGCAGCGCCGGGAGAAGGAGGAACGTGACAGATGAAAGCAGCGCTCGTGATCATGGCGGCCGGTCTCGGCTCCCGCTACGGCGGCAACAAGCAGGTAGACGGTGTGGGCCCCGGCGGCGAGATCCTGATGGAGTACTCCATTTACGACGCCGTCCGCGCCGGGTTTACCAAGGTGGTGTTCATCATCAAGCCGGACATGCTGGAGCTGGTGAAAGGTCTGTGCGGTGACCGGGTTTCCCGCTGCCGGACGGCGGACGGGGCGAGTGTGGAGGTCTGCTACGCCTTCCAGGATTTCACCACCGTGCCGGATTTCTATACCATCCCCGACGGACGCACCAAGCCCTTCGGCACCACCCACGCGGTGTTGTGCGCCCGGGATGTGATCGACGAGCCCTTCTGCGTCATCAACGCCGACGACTACTACGGCGTGGACGCCTACCGCACCATCTATGAGGAGTTGTGCCGCCTGCCGGAGAAGGGTGCGGCCACCATGGTGGGATACCTGCTGAAGAACACCGTCAGCGAGAACGGCACCGTCTCCCGGGGCGTGTGCCGGGTGGAGGACGGCCGCCTGACCGGCATCCGCGAGACGCTGAAGATCCAGCTGTTCCCCGACGGCTCCATCGCCGATGTGGCGGACGGCGGGCGCACGGAGCTGGATCCGGACACGGTGGTGTCCATGAACTTCTGGGGCTTTGCCCCGGGCATCTTCGGGGAGATGGAGCGGTATTTCCACGACTTCCTGCGCACGGCCGGCGACAACGTGAAGGCCGAGTGCCTGCTGCCCAACATGGTGGGCGAGCTGGTGGCGGAGGGGCGTCTGGCCGTCTCCGTGCTCCACAGCGCCGACCGCTGGTTCGGCATGACCTATCATGAGGACCGCCAGGCTGTGGCCGACGAGCTGCGCCGGCTCCATGAGCGCGGCGTCTATCCGCCCACACTGCGGGACTGATCCGCGTAGTTATCAAAAGGGAACGGGGGCGTGCCGACCGACACGCCCCCGCCGCTATTTACCAGTTACTTGCCGCTGCGCTCGTCCCGGCAGTCCTTGCTGTTTTTACTGTTCTTGCTGCTGCGGGTGTTCTCGCTGTTCTGCTCCGTGCGGTTGGTCTTGGTAGCGTTGGTGTTGTTGGTGTTGTTGGTGTTGTTGTCGCTCATGACGGCACCTCCTTCGTCTGGAATGAGTATGCCCCTATTGTGGCCGCAGAAGACGCCAAATATACCGAAAAGCGGCTGCAGACGCAAATATTTCCGAAAAAATCAGTTGACAACGCCCGGCGGGGATGATAAAATACCTCCGAAAACAAAGAAGGTCGGTGCATCCGCCCTCACCTCCAGCCGTCGGCAAAGAGGTCAACAGCGACGAGAGAGCCCCCGCGAGGGGGGTATGCTGTTGCGCGGATGCCGTGTGCATTCGCGTTTTTATTTTGGAATGGAGGTGCTTTCGCTATTAGCAAAAATGTGCATCAACTGAATGAAGAGATCCGCGATAAAGAGATCCGCCTGATCAGCGACACCGGCGAGCAGCTGGGCATCGTCTCCTCGGAGGAGGGGCTGCGCATCGCTGAGGAGCGCGGGCTCGACCTGGTGAAGATCTCCCCGCAGGCGGTGCCGCCTGTGTGCAAGCTCATGAACTACGGCAAGTTCCGCTTTGAGCAGAGCAAGCGGGAGAAGGAAGCCCGGAAGAACCAGCACGTGGTGGAGATCAAGGAGATCCGTATGTCTCCCGGCATCGACGTGGGCGACTTCAACACCAAGCTGAAAAATGCGTTGAAGTTCCTGGGCGAGGGCAACCGGGTGAAGGTCTCTGTGCGCTTCCGCGGCAGAGAGATGGCCCATACGGAGATCGGCCGGGACCTTCTGATGAAGTTTGCCGAATCTTGCAGCGAAGTGGCCAACATGGACAAAGCCGCCAAGCTGGAGGGCCGGAACATGTCCATGTTCCTCTCGCCCAAGGCTGGCAAGTAACGAAGTAAGCATGCCCACCGTCCGCGGGCGGCGGGATAGATGGAAGGAGAAAACAACTATGCCTAAACTGAAGACCCACAGCGGCGCAAAGAAGCGCTTCAATCTGACGAAATCCGGCAAGGTCAAGAGGGCCCACGCGTTCAAGAGCCACATCCTGACCAAGAAGGACACCAAGCGCGGCCGTCGTCTGCGCAGCACCACGTATGCTGACAGCACCAACGAGGCGGCGATCCGCAAGATGATCCCTTACAAATAATTTGACGGAACGTTAGAATAGGAGGCAATTCGATATGGCACGTGTAAAGGGCGCGATGATGACGCGCAAGAGAAGGAACAAGATGCTGAAGCTGGCCAAGGGCTACTGGGGCGCCAAGTCCAAGCACTTCAAGATGGCCAATGAGCAGGTCATGAAGTCCCTGACCTACGCCTATGTGAGCCGCCGGCTGAAGAAGAGAGACTTCCGTCAGCTGTGGATCACCCGCATCAGCGCCGCCTGCAAGCTCAACGGTCTGAACTACTCCACCTTCATGCACGGTCTGAAGCTGGCCGGCGTGGAGATCAACCGCAAGATGCTCAGCGAGATGGCCATCAACGACGCCGCGGCGTTCACCGCCCTGTGCGATCTGGCCCGCCAGCAGGCGTAACAGAAAAAGGGAAAAGGCAGCCGCCCGGCTGTCTTTTCTTTTTTGCCCCTTGCGGCGACGGCGGAAACATGGTAAGATCGACCCGATGAGATCATTTTAGGAGGAAACCTATGTACTGCGTGAGAAAGGTCAACGACGACTATACGTGGGTCGGCGCCGATGCACGGCGTCTGGCCATGTTCGAGGGCGTGTTCGACGTGCCCGGCGGCATCTCCTTCAACAGCTATCTGCTGCGGGATGAGCGCACTGTCCTCTTCGACACGGTGGACAGTGCCGTGCGCCGCCAGTTCCGGGAGAATCTGCTCCACGCCCTGGACGGCCGGAAGCTGGACGCCGTGGTGGTGCACCACATGGAGCCGGACCACACCGCCGAGCTGGAGGATCTGCTGCTTCTCTGGCCGGAGCTGGAGGTCTACTGCAGCGCCATGGCCCGCAATATGGTGCGCCAGTTCTTCGGCGACAAGTTCGACAGCCACATCCACGTGGTCAAGGAGGGCGACACCCTGACCACCGGCCGCCACACGCTGCAGTTCGTGGCCGCCCCCATGGTCCACTGGCCGGAGGTCCTCATGACCTACGACCGCACCGACCGGCTGCTGCTGACGGCGGACGCCTTCGGCTGCTTCGATGCCCTCAACGGCCGCCTGTTTGCCGACGAGGTGGACTTTGACCGGGATTATCTGGCCCCCGCCCGCCGCTACTACACCAACATCGTGGGCAAGTACGGCCCCCAGGTCCAGGCGGTGCTGAAGAAGGCCGCCGCTCTGGAAATCGACATGCTGCTGCCCCTCCACGGCTTCGTCTGGCGGGAGGACCTGGGCTATATCCTGGGCAAGTACGACCTGTGGAGCCGCTACGAGCCGGAGGAGAAGGGCGTGCTGATCGCCTACTCCAGCGTCTACGGCAACACCGAGAGCGCCGTCAACACGCTGGCCTGCCGCCTGGCGGAGCGGGGCGTGACTGTGGAGATGTACGACACCTCCGTCACCCCCGTCAGCTATGTGCTCGCCGCCGCCTTCCGGTACAGCCACGTGGTGCTGGCCACCACTACCTACAACATGGGCGTGTTCATCACCATGGAGAACCTGCTCCACGACATCGCCCAACACAACCTCCAGGGCCGCCGCTACGCCCTCATCGAGAACGGCTCCTGGTCGCCCGCCGCCGCTAAGGGCATGGAGGCCATTCTGGAGCCGCTGCACTGGGACCGCATGGCCCCCACGCTGACCATCAAGTCGGCGCTGGCGGAGGAGAAGCTGGCAGAGTTGGAGGCCATGGCCGACGCCCTGACCGCCGACCTGACCGGCGGGGAGGAAGAAGAGGCAGAGCAGCCCGCTGTCCCCGCCCGCCGCTGGGTCTGCAAGGTCTGCGGCTATGTGTACGAGGGGGAGGAGCTGCCGGCGGACTTCAAGTGCCCGCTGTGCGGTGCCGGCGCCGCCTTCTTCAAGGAGGCGGAGAACAGGCCGGTGAAGAAGTACGTCTGCCGGATCTGCGGCTTCGTCTACGAGGGCACTGAGCTGCCCGACGACTTCCACTGTCCTCTGTGCAACGCCCCGGCCTCCCAGTTTGAGGAGAAGGCATAAGCCAAGCAAGTAAAGGAAAAGCGCCTGTCAGATCCTGTCTGACAGGCGCTTTTATTGTATCAAGCGGCTATTCCTCCGTCTCCGGCTCCACTCGGTCCACCATGGTGGCCACGCAGCGGTTGATGTTCTTGCTCTCGCCGTAAAACCTGGCCTCATAGTCGGTCATCACGCCCACGGGGCCGTCGGCGTGGAGGTCCGTCGTCACCTCCGACAGGGCGAAGCCGGACGGCGGGAACTCCTTCAGAGACCACTCAAACAGCTTGTCGTTGTCGGTCTTGAAGTGGATCTGTCCGCCGGGTTTGAGCACCTTGCGATACTGTTTGAGGAAGCTGCCGTGGGTCAGACGGCGTTTTTTCTGGTTGCTCTTGGGCCAGGGGTCGCAGAAGTTGATGTAGATGCGGTCCACCTCGCCGGGAGCGAACATCTCCGGCAGCGCTGCGGCGTCGGCGTCGATGAAGCGCACGTTCTCCAGCCCTGCATTCCGCACCCGTTCCATGGCCACCACCATGGCGTCGGGCACCTTCTCCACGGCGATCAGCAGCACGTCCGGCTCTGCCGCCGCCGTGTCGGCGGTGAAACGGCCCTTGCCGCAGCCCAGCTCCACGCGCACCTCCCGCGCTGCCGGCATCAGCTCCCGCCACCGGCCCCGCATGGCACAGGGGTCCTCCGTCAGCCAGTGGGCGCAGGCCTCCATCCGGGGCACCAGATTCTTCTTTTTCCGCATGCGCATAAGGGTGTTCCTCCCGCAGAAGCGGCGGCCGATCGCCGCCGCGTTTTTCGTCTATTCTATACCAAAATCCGCCCGCTGTAAATGGGGAGATTCCACCGCCGTCCAACGGGTGAAACCCTTGTCAGACCGGGAAAAATACCACAAAACATTGCGACGATTTTGTATAAAATCCCAAAAAAGGAAAACCTGTCAAAATTCCGGAAACAGCCCTTGCTAAAAAAAAGACAATGTATTATAATATCATCTGTATGGGGCGAAATATGCCCATATGGCGCTCGCACGCCCCATCACACCCGCGATATCCGGACATGAGATCCGAGAATAGAGGGATAGAAAGGATACGGAATTTTTAAAACAGGAGGAATCACCATGAAAGTAGCAATCTTTGGCGCAGGCACCATGGGCAGCGGCATCGCCCAGGTCTTCGCGGCCAAGGGACACACCGCGCTGATGTACGCATCCAGCGTCGCCAGTGCCCAGCGCCATCGCGACAAGCTGGCCGCCTCGCTGAACAAGAAGGTAGCCCGCGGCAAGATGGAGCAGGCCGCCGCGGACGACATCATGAGCCGCGTGCGGGTGGAGGAGTTCGAGGCCGCCGCCGATGCCGACCTGGTCATCGAGTGCGTCGCCGAGAACATGGCCGTCAAGAAGGAACTGCTGGGCCGGCTGGACGCGCTGTGCAAGGAGGAGACGATCTTCGCCTCCAACACCTCGTCCTTGTCCCTGACCGAGATGGCCCAGGGCCTGAAGCACCCGCTGGTGGGCATGCACTTCTTCAACCCGGTGCCCGTCATGAAGCTGGTGGAGGTCATTGCCGGCGGCAATACCCCCGCCGAGCTGGTGGAGTGGACCAAGAACCTGTCTCTGGAGATCGGCAAGACCCCTGTGGTGGTCAACGAGGCCCCCGGCTTTGTGGTCAACAAGATCCTGGTCCCCTATTGCAACGAAGGCGTTTGCGTTCTGCAGGAGGGTGTTGCCTCCGCAGAGGATATCGATATTGCCATGCAGCTGGGCTGTAATCACCCCATGGGGCCTCTGCACCTGGGCGATCTGATCGGCTGGGATGTGGTGCTGAGCATCATGGACGTGCTGTATAACGAGACGCATGACAGTAAGTATCGCGCAAACGTGCTGATCCGCAAGATGGTCCGCGCCGGCAAGCTGGGCATCAAGTCCGGCGAGGGCTTCTTCAGCTACAACAAGTAATTAATCGGAAAAGGAGAAAGAAGAGTATGGATTTCCATCTGACGAAGGAACAACTGCTCGTCCGCAAGATGTACCGTGAATTTGCGGAGAACGAGGTCAAGCCTCTGGCTGCGGAGATCGATGAGGAAGAGCGCTTCCCCATGGAGACCGTGGAGAAGATGGCCAAGCTGGGCATGATGGGCATTTATTTCCCCAAGGAGTACGGCGGCGCCGGCGGCGACGTGCTGAGCTATGCCATGTGCGTGGAGGAGCTGGCCAAGGTCTGCGGTACCACCGCGGTCGTTGTGTCCGCCCACACCTCCCTGTGCGCTGCCCCCATCTTTGAGAACGGCACCGAGGAGCAGAAGATGAAGTATCTGCCCGACCTGTGCTCCGGCCGCAAGATCGGCGCTTTCGGCCTGACCGAGCCCGGTGCCGGCACCGACGCCCAGGGCCAGCAGACCACCGCCGTGCTGGATGAGTCCGGCGAGAACTACATCCTCAACGGCTCCAAGTGCTTCATCACCAACGGCAACGTGGCCAGCACCTTCGTGGTGATCGCCGTTACCGGCAAGACCACCGACAAGCGCGGCCGCAGCCTGAAGGAGATCTCTGCGTTCATCGTGGAATCCACCGATCCCGGCTTCTCCCAGGGCAAGCACGAGAAGAAGATGGGCATCCGCGGCAGCTCCACCTGCGATCTGATCTTCGAGGATTGCGTGATCCCCAAGGATCGCATGCTGGGCAAGAAGGGCGAGGGCTTCAAGATCGCCATGAGGACGCTGGACGGCGGCCGTATCGGCATCGCCTCCCAGGCTCTGGGCCTGGGCGAGGGCGCCGTGGAGGAGGCCATCAAGTACACCAAGGAGCGCGTCCAGTTCGGTAAGCGCATTTCTCAGTTCCAGAATACCCAGTTCCAGCTGGCCGACATGCATACCCGTATGCAGGCCGCCCAGTTCCTGGTATACTCCGCGGCCATGAAGAAGCAGAACCACGAGCCCTACAGCATGGACGCCGCCATGGCCAAGCTGTTCGCCGCTGAGGCCGCTTCCGACGTGACCCGCCGCGCCGTCCAGCTGTTCGGCGGCTACGGCTACACCCGCGAGTATCCCGTGGAGCGCATGATGCGCGACGCCAAGATCACCGAGATCTACGAGGGCACCAGCGAGGTCCAGCGTATGGTCATCGCCAGCAATCTGGGCGTTAAGTAATCATAGGAGGTAAATGGAAAATGAAGATTTTGGTAACTGTCAAGCAGGTCCCCGACACCTCCGGCAAGGTGGCCGTGAATCCGGACGGCACGCTGGATCGCGCCTCCATGCAGACCATCATCAACCCCGATGACCTGAACGCCGTAGAGGCCGCACTGGCTCTGAAGGACGAGCTGGGCTGCAAG
>SVKQ01000008.1 GCA_015068325.1 Oscillospiraceae bacterium
GTGGATCTCCGTGATTCGTCTGCCCGATTTCGTGACCGCGGATGATTTTGCGTGGGCCGTCGAGGAGGCGGCAAGGAAAAAGAAGACAGACTTCTCGAAGGCAGAGTTCCTGACCTATGATGAGGGGCTGTGCGTTCAATGTCTGCATGTAGGTGCCTATGATGATGAACCCGCTACGGTTGCCCGGATGCATGAGTATATGGAGACCCAGGGATATGTTCTGGACATAACAAGTCAGAGAATGCACCATGAGATTTATTTGAGCGACGCAAGAAAAGTGGCGCCGGAAAAGCGGAAAACTGTGATTCGGCACCCGATCCGAAAGGGATAATGGCAGGACAGATCCGGGCAGGAAATGACAGGACAATTTCCGCTTTATCAGATACAATGATCCTAACAAGGGACGGAGGATCCGCCGATGGAGTGGCTTACCAGCATTCGTACAGCAATCGATTATATGGAAGAGCATCTGACTGACGATATCAGTGCGCAGGATGTGGCCGACAGGGTGCATCTTTCCCTGTTTTTCCTCCAGAGAGGCTTTTCGCTGATGACCGGCTGCGGAATCGGAGAATACATGCGAAACCGCAGACTGTATCAGGCGGCCCTGGATCTGAAGGAGACGGATGACAGAGTGATCGACATTGCATTTCGGTACGGGTATGAAACGCCGGAAAGTTTTACAAAGGCTTTCTCCCGTTTTCACGGTGTCACACCTTCGCAGGTCCGTGACGGGGCCGCCGGAAAAGTCTTTCTTCCCTTGACAATCAAATTATCGGTACAAGGAGGCAGTCAAATGGATGTTAAAATTGCGCCAATGTTTCCGTTCAAGGTCATCGGTTTTCAGAAGGTTTTCGATAATGAAACTGCCTATGCAGAAATTCCGAAGTTCTGGGATGAGATCTGTGAAAAGTATGCTTATAACGTGTATGCCGGAAATGCACCGGTGAATCCCTATGAGCAGGCCCTGGTGGACAACTGCATCGGGGAGTACGGTGTCTGCATCGACGATATCGGCGGAGGCAAATTCCGCTATCTGATCGCGGGCAAGTACACAGGCGGATCGGTACCGGAGGGCATGGTGGTCTACGAGTTTCCAAGGAATGAATGGGCCATATTCAATTGCATCGGTCCAAATCCTCAGACACTGCAGAGCGTGAACACCCGAATCTTCTCTGAATGGCTGCCCGGCAATCCGGATTATGAGCTGAGCGGAAATGCAACGGTTGAGTGGTATGACTGTGTAAACGGGGAAATGACTGACCCGGATTATCATAGTGCGATCTGGGTACCGGTGAAGAGAAAAAAGTAAGCAAATTATCAATTACAGCTCTATACCATAAAAAAGGAAGATGACCTGCACATGAACATGCAGATCATCTTCCTTTTGTTGCCAACCCTGCCAGCCAGATGCCCAAATCAGTTTTTTGATTAAAACTGTCTTACGAACATCCATCTAAACGGCGGGGGCGTTCTTTTTTCGGAAAATGCGGCTCAAATCCATTCGCTGTATTGAAATAAACGGCACTGTTGTGGTAACATAATCAATTAGAAAAATGCAGAAAGGATGTGCCGTCATGCCCCATCCGCTGATTGCTCTGCTGGAGCAGAACCCGGTGATCCCCGCGCTGAAGGACGAGTCGCAGCTGGCCGCGGACGCCCCGTCCCGGGTGGCGTTCCTGCTGTGCGGAGACATCTGCACGGTGGGCCGGCTGATCGGCCAGCTCCACGCCCAGGACAGACGGGCCGTGGTGCACGCCGATCTGATCACAGGGCTGGCCCAGAAGGAGATCGCCGTGGACTTTCTGCGCCGCTGCGGCGCCGACGGTATCATATCCACCCGCCCGCCGATGATCCGCCGGGGCCGGGAGCTGGGGCTGCTGACGGTGATGCGCTTTTTCGCCATCGACTCCAAGGCTGTCAGCAATCTGGCGCGGGAGACGGCCGTCGTCATGCCCGACGTGATTGAGGTGCTACCGGGCGCCATCCCCCGGGTGATTGGATCGCTGGTCCGGGAGCTGCCCGTACCGCTGATCGCCGGCGGCCTGCTGCGCAGCAAGGCCGACATTCTGGCCGCGTTGGGTGCCGGCGCCATGTGCGTATCCACCAGCGACGTAGCCCTGTGGGCGCTGTGAGGCCGCTTATCCTATTTTTGCAGGAGCATACCGTATGCATGAGTTTTCCGCCGGACAATTTGATATCGCCGTGGTCGGTGCGGGTCACGCCGGCATCGAAGCGGCCCTGGCCGCTGCCCGGCTGGGATGCCGGACGGTGTGCTTCACCATCCACCTGGACGCGGTAGGCAACATGCCCTGCAACCCCGCCATCGGCGGCACCGGCAAGGGTCACCTGGTGCGGGAGCTGGACGCCCTGGGTGGCGAGATGGCCCGCGCCGCTGACGCCGCCTGCATCCAGTACCGGATGCTGAACCGGGGCAAGGGGCCGGCCGTATGGTCCCTGCGGGCCCAGGCGGACCGACGCCTCTACCAGCAGGTGATGAAGCACACGCTGGAGCGGCAGGAAAACCTGACGCTGCGGCAGGCGGAGGTAGTGGATATCCGCACCGCCGGCGGCCGCGTGTCCCAGGTGGTGCTGCGCACCGGCGCCGTGTACGACGTGCGCGCCGTGGTCATCGCCACCGGCACGTACCTCCGGGGCCGCACCATCGTGGGGGAGTGCGTGGAGAACTCCGGCCCAGACGGGCTGCACCCGTCCCTGGCCCTGGCCGACCGTCTGTTGGCACTGGGGCTGCCGCTGCGCCGTTTCAAGACCGGCACGCCGCCCCGCCTCAACGCCCGCACTGTGGACTTCAGCAAAATGGAGCTGCAGCGGGGTGACGAAGACCCTCTTCCCTTCAGCTTTTCCACCGGGAACGCACCGGAGAACCTCGCCGTGTGTTACCTGACCTACACCAACGAGGAGACCCACCGCATCATCCGGGAAAATCTGGACCGCAGCCCCCTCTACTCCGGCGTCATCGAGGGGGTAGGGCCCCGGTACTGTCCCTCCATTGAGACGAAGATCGTCCGCTTTGCCGACAAGCCCCGGCACCAGCTGTTCATCGAGCCCATGGGGCTCTACACGGAGGAGCTGTATGTGCAGGGTCTGTCCTCTTCCCTGCCGGAGGACGTGCAGCGACAGATGCTGCGCACCATTCCCGGTCTGGAGCACGCGGAGATGACCCGGCCCGCCTACGCCATCGAATACGACTGCATCGACCCGCTGGCACTACGGCCCACGCTGGAGACAAAGCAGGTGGCCGGGCTCTACGGTGCCGGGCAATTCAACGGCTCCTCCGGTTACGAAGAGGCGGCGGTGCAGGGCTTTGTGGCCGGCGTCAACGCGGCGCTGGCGCTGCAGGGACGGCCGTCGCTGATTCTGAAGCGCAGCGAGAGCTACATCGGCACGCTGATCGACGACCTGGTCACCAAGGGTACCGACGAGCCATACCGCATCATGACCAGCCGCTCGGAATACCGGCTGCTGCTGCGGCAGGACAACGCCGACCGGCGCCTGACGGCCATCGGCCACCGGATCGGGCTGGTCAGCGATGCACGGCTGCGCTCCGTGGAAGAGAAATATAGGGCCGTGGACCGGGAGATTCACCGGTTGGAGCACACCGGCATCGCCGGCAGCGAAGCGCTCAACCGGCTGTTGGCAGAGCGCGGCACGGCACCCGTCACCGACGGCTGCCGCCTGATCGACCTGCTGCGGCGGCCCCAGCTGTCTTACGGCGATCTGGCACCCTTTGACCCGGAGCGCCCGACTCTGGACAAAGCCGCGGCAGAGCAGGTGGAGATTGCTGTGAAGTACGAGGGCTACATCCGCCGCCAGCTGCGGGACGTGGAGGAATTCGAACGGCTGGAGCGGCACCGGCTGCCACCCGATGCGGATTACCACCGCATCCAGGGCCTGCGGCTGGAGGCGCGGGAAAAGCTCTCCGCCATCCGGCCGGACAACCTGGGCCAGGCCGGCCGCATCTCCGGCGTATCACCGGCAGACGTGGCCGCGCTGATGATCTGGCTGGAGAAAAGGTGACAAGACCATTTTCTTTTTCCAGATGACGTGTTATAATAGTCGGGTATTTTTTCGCCGCATCTCCCACAAACAGATACAGAGAAGGAATGATGGCATTGAAATTTATCATCGCCCTGCTGGTGGGCAAGCTGCTGCATCTGATCGGCAAACCGCTGGGCAAGGCCACCAACCTGCCCGGTGAGGTTGCCCTGAAGCTCTGCCCGGACCTGTTCTCCCACTTCCGCTTCCGCGGCAAGGTGCTGGCCGTGACCGGCTCCAACGGCAAGACCACCACCGCCAATGCCGTGGCCCACATCCTCAGCCGCAGCGGCCGCTCCGTGGTCAACAACGCCAAAGGGTCCAACCTGACCGGCGGCGTGGCCACCACGCTGCTGTGCAGCAGCCGGCTCAGCGGCACGGTACCCCAAGACTTCGTGGTGCTGGAGGTGGATGAGCGCTATTCCCGCCTGATCTTCCGGGGCTTTGCGCCGGATCTGATGCTGGTAACCAACCTGTTCCGGGATCAGCTGACCCGCAACGGCAACGTGGATGTGATCGTGGCCAAGCTGACGGAGGCCATCGGGCCCGGTACCAGGCTGGTGCTCAACGCCAACGACCCCATCAGCGCCGACCTCGCGCCGGACAACGAGCGGGTCTACTACGCCATGGCCCGTACCGATGCCTCCACCGACACCTCCGTCAACATCACCCACGATGCCAAGGTGTGCCCCCGGTGCTTCGGAAAGATGCACTACGACTTCTTCCACTACAACCACATCGGGCAGTTCACCTGCACCAACTGTGGCTACACCACGCCGGAGGCCGCCTATGTAACCGACAACGTGGACTTCGCCGCCGGCGTTTTCACTTTCAACGGCTGCCGCACCTCCGGTTTCTTCTACAGCCCGTATCTGCTGATGGATCTCACCGCCGCCATCGCCCTGTGCTGCGAGGCGGGCATTCCCCAGAGCACAGCGCTGGAGCACGCCGCCACCTTCACCGTGAGCCGGCAGCGCTTCCGGGAGTTCGCCATCGGCCGGCGTAAGGCGGTGCTGATTCTGTCCAAAAACCAGAACCCCGTCTCCTTCGACCAGTCCATCTCCTATGTACTGGAGCAGGAGGAGCGGAAGAACGTAATCATCTACGTCAACAACATCAACCACACCGACAATAAGGACACCACCTGGCTCTATGACATCTCTTTCGAGCGGCTCAACGGCAGGATCGACTCGCTGATCTGCACAGGGCCCCGGGCCTATGACCTGGCGGTGCGGCTGCAGCTGAGCGGCTTCGACATGGACACAGTGCTGGTGGAGCCGGATCTGGATCAGCTCAAGCCCGTTCTGGAGCGCACCGAGGGCACGCTCTATATCCTGACGGAGCTCTACGACGCCAACGCCATCGTCAAGGCTGTGACCAAGTGAGGAGGGATACGCGATGGAACCTGTGAAGATCCTTTGGCTGTACAGCGACCTGCTGGACCTGTACGGCGACCGGGGCAACCTCACCGCCGTCACCTGCCGCCTGCGGGGCGCCGGCATCCCCTTTGCAGTGGAGGAAAAGAGCATCTATGACGAACTGACACCCGAGGACTATCAGCTGATCTATGCCGGGCCCGGCAAGGACAGGAACCTGCTGCGGGCTGCGGAGCATCTGGCCGGATACGGTGACGCCCTCCGCCGCAGCGTGGAGAAAGGCACCGTCTTTCTGGTCACCGGCAACGCCCAGCTGCTGTTCGGTCGGGAGATTCGGGACGCCGACGGCACCAGCTGTCCCGCCGCAGGGCTCTTTGACTACGTTGGCCGGATCACCGGCGAGGTGTTCATAGACGACGTGGTACTCTGCCCCGTTTTCGATCCGGGCAAAGCCGTCTACGGCTTTATCAACCGCACATCACAGCTGATCCCCGGCGAGGACAGCTATCCCCTCTTCCGCGTAGTTTACGCCCAGAAGCCCATCGGCAGCGCCGAGGGCACGCTGTACCGCAACTTTATCGGCTCCTGGGCGCTGGGTCCGCTGCTGGCCAAGAACCCCACCCTGCTCTCCTACGTGCTGCGGCAGCTGACGGGCCGGGAGGTCCCCTTCGACAGCTCGCTGCAGGACACCGCCCTGCTCCGGACACTGGCGGAATTTCCCGCAGTGAACCATTGATCTTGCTTTATACAGGAGGAACATGATCCCATGCCGTCTATCAAATACATCGCCCGTGTGCTTTCCGGCGTCCGCTTCAAAAAGATGGACCACATGATGGACATCGTCAAGGAGAAGTGCGGGCAGGGGAAGCTGCATACCTTTTTCGACATGGTCTGGTGCGGCATCCGCTACGGCGCCGGCTACTACGACTACGTGCAGTTCGGTTTCTACAACATGAACGGCAAGCAGCGGGACACCTACCTGACCCGCGTGCGCAACAAGAAGGTACAGGACATCCTGAACCCCGGCGGGCTGGACTATGACTCCGGCGACAAGCTGCTGGGCAACGAGATGTTCGCCCCCTATCTGGGCCGCAGGACGCTCAACGGCGAGACCTGCACCCAAGAGGAGTTCGCGGATTTCATCGCCGGGCAGGAGGCCATCTTCGCCAAGATCAACCACGGTGGATGCGGCGTGGGCGTGGAGAAGCTGTATGTGAAGGACTTCGACTCCCCCGAGGCCATGCTGGCCTACATCCGGGAGAAGAAAGAGATCGTGTTGGAGCACGTGCTGACCCAACACCCGGACATGGAGCGGCTGCACCCCGGCTCCGTCAACTGCCTGCGCATCACCACCGATCGGGTGGGCGACACCGTTCACATCGCCTATATCTCCGTGAAAATGGGACGGGGCGACGGCGTGTGCGACAACTCCGGCCAGGGCGGCGTGCTGTGCCGGGTGGATCCGGACACCGGCAGGATCATGTCCGATGCCACTGACGACTACTTCCACGTCTACGACCGGCACCCGGACACCGGCATCGTCTTCAAGGGCTATCAGCTCCCCATGATCCCGGAGGCCATCGCGCTGGTCAGGGAGGCCGCCATGCACTTCCCCGGCGTGAACCACGTGGGCTGGGACATCGCCATCACTCCCAACGGCCCCGCCGTCATCGAGGGCAATGACTTCCCCGGCACTGACCTGTGCCAGCTGGTGCCCTTCTGCCCCGACAAGACCGGCCTGTGGCCCTACTACAAGGAGATCCTGCACCTGAAAAAGTGACCGGATAGTAAAGGACCCGGCGCTGAAATGGCACCGGGTCTCTTTTCGTCCAAGAAAAATGAGGTGTCCTGCCGGACGCCTCATTTTTCTTTTACGGGGATCAGCCGTTGTACATCTCCACCAGCTTCAGCAAGTGGTCATAGCGGGTCTTGGCCTCCGCCTCGTTGCGCTCGAACAGCTCGCCGGCACGCTCGGGGAACTCGCGGGTCAGGCGGGAGTAACGGGCCTCGTTCATTAGGAACTCCTGATAACCGCCGGCCGGCGCCTTGGAGTCCAGCGTGAACTTCTTGTCGGCGGCGGGGTTGTAGCGGAACAGGTTCCAGTAGCCGCAGTCCACCGCGCGCTTCATCTCCTTCTGGCAGTTCACCATGCCACCCTTGATGGAGTGCATCTCGCAGGGAGAGTAGCCGATAATCAGGGACGGGCCGGGATAGGCCTCGGCCTCGGTGATGGCCTTGATGGTCTGGGCGGGATTGGCCCCCATGGCCACCTGGGCCACGTACACGTAGCCGTACTGCATGGCGATCTCCGCCAGGCTCTTCTTCTTGACCTCCTTGCCGGCGGCGGCGAACTGCGCCACCTGGCCGATATTGGAGGCCTTGGAGGCCTGACCGCCGGTGTTGGAGTAGACCTCGGTATCGAAGACGAAGATGTTCACGTCCTGCTTGGAGGCGATGACGTGGTCCAGTCCGCCGTAGCCGATGTCGTAGGCCCAGCCGTCGCCGCCGAAGATCCACACGCTCTTCTTGCGCAGATAGTCCTTCTTGTCCAGGATCTGAGCCACCAGGCTGCAGGCACTGCAGTCGCAGAACTGCCCGCCAGCGGCCTTGACAGCTTGGGCGTGAGCCAGCTTTTCCGCGGCAGTGTCGGCGCCGAAGAGCTCCCGGGCGGTATCGCTGCCAAAGAATCCGATGGTCTCATCAATGGTAGAAATGCACGCCATCAGGGCCTTGACATACTCGTCGGTGGCTGCACTGTTGGCGGCGCCGTCATCCATGGTATCCAGCCACTTTTGGGCGGCCTCCTTCAGCTCCGGACGGGTCTGGGGCTGGGCGATCAGCTCGCGGGTCTTGGCGGCCAGATCGTCGCGGATCTTCTGCTGGCCGATCTGCAAGCCCAGGCCGTGCTCGGCGTTGTCCTCGAAGAGGGAGTTGATCCAGGCGGGACCCTTGCCCTCCTTGTTGGTGGTATAGGGAGAGGTGGCAGCCGGACCGCCCCAGATGGAGGAGCAGCCAGTGGCGTTGGACACGTACATCCGGTCACCGAACAGCTGTGTCACCAGACGGGCGTAGCTGGTCTCGGCGCAGCCGGCGCAGGAGCCGGAGAACTCCAACAGGGGCTTGCGGAACTGGCTGCCCTTGACGGTGTTGTCCTGCATATCCTTCTTCTCGCTGACCTTGGCCTCGCAGTAATTGAACACATCCTGCTGGGGCAGCTCGCCCTCCTGGGGCACCATGGACAGTGCGTTGACCGGGCAGACGCCCACGCACACGCCGCACCCCATGCAGTCCAACGGACTGACGGCCATGGTGAACTTGTACACACCCTTGCCCTTGCCGGCCTTTACGTCCACGATCTTGGCGGCCTCGGGCGCAGCGGCGGCCTCGGCCTCGGTCAGCGCATAGGGACGGATGGTGGCGTGGGGGCAGACATAGGCGCACTGGTTGCACTGGATGCACTTGGTGGAATCCCAGGTGGGAACGGACACGGCCACGCCGCGCTTCTCATAGGCAGAGGCGCCCAGTTCGAACTGACCGTCCACATGGTCCACGAAGGCGGACACGGGCAGGCTGTCGCCGTCCATCTTGCCGACGGGATCCAGGATGGCGCCCACCATCTTCACCAGCTCAGGCTTGCCCTCCCGCTCGGCGGGAGCCTTGTCGTCCCCGATGTCGGCCCAGGCAGCGGGCACGTCGATCTTCTTGAAAGCGGTGGCGCCCAGGTCGATGGCCTTGTAGTTCATATCCACGATGTCCTGACCCTTCTTCAGGTAGGACTTCTTGGCGGCTTCCTTCATGTAGCCGATGGCCTCCTCCTGTGGCATGACCTTGGCCAGGGTGAAGAACGCGGACTGGAGGATGGTGTTGTTGCGCTTGCCCATACCGATCTCCAGCGCCAGGTCGATGGCATTGATGGTATAGAGCTGGATGTTGTTGCGGGCGATGTAGCGCTTGGAGGCGGCGTCCATGTGGTGCTCCAGCTCAGGCAGATCCCACTGGCAGTTGATCATATACACGCCGCCTGGCTTCACATCCTGCACCATCTTGAAGCCCTTGGTCACGTAGCTGGGGTTGTGGCAGGCCACGAAGTCGGCCTTGTTGATATAATAGGGGCTGCGGATGGGTTTGTCGCCGAAGCGCAGATGGCTGATGGTGACGCCGCCGGTCTTCTTGGAGTCGTACTGGAAGTACGCCTGGACATACTTGTCGGTGTGGTCTCCGATGATCTTGATGGAGTTCTTGTTGGCGCCCACGGTACCGTCGCCGCCCAGACCCCAGAATTTGCACTCGATGGTGCCCTCAGCCGCGGTGTTGGGGCAGTTCTTGTCCTCCGGCAGGGACAGGTTGGTCACATCGTCCACGATGCCGATGGTGAACTGGCGCTTCATCTCCGGGCGCTTGAGCTCGTCATACACAGCAAACACGGAGGAGGGAGGAGTATCCTTGCTGCCCAAGCCGTAGCGGCCGCCGATGACGGCCACGTCGTTCATGCCGGCGTTGGCCAGCGCGGTGACCACGTCCTGATACAGGGGCTCGCCCATAGCGCCGGGCTCCTTGGTGCGGTCCAGCACGGCGATGCGCTTGGCGGTGGTGGGGATGGCAGCGATCAGCTTGTCCGGGCAGAAGGGGCGGTACAGGCGGACCTTTACCAGACCCACCTTCTCGCCGTGGGCGTTCAGATAGTCGATGACCTCCTCGGCCACGTCGCAGATGGAGCCCATGGTGACGATGACGCGGTCGGCGTCGGGGGCGCCGTAGTAGTTGAACAGCTGATAGTCTGTGCCCAGCTTCTCGTTGATCTTGCCCATGTACTTCTCCACCACGGCGGGCAGAGCCTCATAGTACTGGTTGCAGGCTTCGCGGTGCTGGAAGAAGATATCGCCGTTCTCGTGGCTGCCGCGCATATGGGGATGCTCGGGGTTCAGCGCGTGGGCGCGGAACTCGGCCACGGCATCCATGTCGCACATGTCCTTGAGGTCCTCATAGTCCCACACGGCGATCTTCTGGATCTCGTGGCTGGTGCGGAAGCCGTCGAAGAAGTTGATGAAGGGCACCTTGCCGCTGAGGGCAGCCAGATGGGCCACGGGCGCCAGGTCCATGACCTCCTGCACATTGCCCTCGCACAGCATGGCAAAGCCAGTCTGGCGGCAGGCCATGACGTCGGAGTGGTCGCCGAAGATGTTCAGCGCATGGGTGGACACCGTGCGGGCACTGACGTGGAACACACAGGGCAGCTGCTCGGCGGCGATCTTGTACATATTGGGGATCATCAGCAGCAGGCCCTGGGACGCGGTATAGGTAGTGGTCAGAGCGCCTGCGCCCAGACTGCCGTGCACCGTGCCGGCGGCGCCGGCCTCAGACTGCATCTCCACCACCTTGACCCGGGTGCCGAAAATGTTCTTCAGACCGTTGGCACTCCACTGGTCGACAAAATCGGCCATGGGGCTGGACGGTGTGATGGGGTAGATGGCAGCCACCTCGGAGAACGCATAGCTGACATGCGCCGCGGCGTTGTTGCCATCCATGGACTTCATCTTTCTTACCATGAATGAATAGACCTCCTTCGTTATCTGCATTCCGATTCCGGAACTTTGGGCATTGTTTATCCTATCACAATCCTCTCCGGCTGTAAACGGCGTTTTTTGGCTTTTTCGCTGTTTTGAGGCTTTTTCTTCCCTGTGAACAAATTTTCTCGCCGCCCTTTGGACATGTTTACGACGGCCCGTCGACACGGCGGCGGCAGAAGCGACTCAAAAGCGCTGCGGCCGCCATATTTTTTTCGGAAAAACATTCCATCGGCCTCCTTTTTATGGTATGATACGATTTAACAGACAGGTCGAAGGGAGTGGGGAAACCATGGTGGTAACGGTGCGCTCGCTGGGACTCAGCGGCATCAGCGGCTACGAGGTCAGCGCGGAGTGCTTCCTCTCCGGCGGCCTGCCCTCCTTCGACATGGTGGGCCTGCCCGACGCCGCCGTGCGGGAGGCCCGGGACCGGGTCCGCGCCGCCATCAAGAACTGCGGCGCCAAATTCCCCGTCAGCCGTATCACCGTCAACCTGGCACCTGCCCGCCTGCGGAAGGAGGGCACGCTCTACGATCTGCCCATCTTCCTGGGTATTCTGGCCGCCTCTGACGAGCTACAATCGCTGCCGGAGGACGCCGCCTTTCTGGGCGAGCTGAGTCTGACCGGTGCGCTGCGCCCGGTGACGGGCGTGCTGCCCATGGCGCTGTACGCCGCCCGCAGCGGTATCCGGACGCTGTACGTGCCGGCGGAAAATGCCGCCGAAGCCACTCTGGCCGGCGGGATCACCGTGTACGGCGTGCGCGACGCGGCCCAGCTAGTGCGCCATCTGCGCGGCGAAGAGCTCATGGAGCCCGCACCGGTGTGGCAGAGTACCGCCGAGCCGGGCCGGCTACCCGACATGGCCGACGTAATGGGTCAGGAAAACGTGAAGCGGGCGTTGGAGATCGCCGCCGCTGGCGGCCACAACGTGCTGCTGATCGGTTCTCCCGGCTCCGGCAAGTCCATGCTGGCCCGACGCCTGCCCTCCATCCTGCCGGATATGACCCACGACGAGTCCATGCAAACCACGGAGATCTACTCAGTGGCCGGTCTAACGGAGGCCCGCTCACCTCTGGTCACCCACCGCCCCTTCCGCTCGCCCCACCACACCGCCTCGCCGGTGTCCCTGTCCGGCGGCGGCACGGTGCCACGGCCCGGCGAGATCTCGCTGGCCCACAACGGCATCCTGTTTCTGGATGAGCTGCCGGAATTTGACAAGTCGGCGCTGGAGACACTGCGCCAGCCTCTGGAGGACGGCGTGGTCACCATCACCCGGGCCTCGGGCTCCCTGACGCTGCCCAGCCGCTTCATGCTGGTGTGCGCCATGAATCCCTGCCGCTGCGGCTGGTACGGCCACCCCTCCGGACGCTGCACCTGCTCGGAGAGCCAGGTGCAGAGCTATATGCGCCGCATTTCCGGTCCCCTGCTGGACCGCATCGACATGCACATCGAGGTTCCCAGCGTGGAATACGACGCTATGCGCCGCCGGGAACAGCCGGAAAACTCCGCCGCCATCCGGCAGCGGGTCAACACCGCCCGGAACATACAGAAGACCCGCTTTACCGGCACCGGCGTCAGCTGCAACGCCTATATGACCCCCGCCATGATCGGGCAGTTCTGCGCCCTCGACGAGGCGGGCGAGCGCCTGATGCGTGGCGCCTTTGACCGGCTGGGACTCACCGGCCGCAGCCACGACCGCATTCTGCGCATGGCCCGCACCATCGCCGACCTGGAGGACAGCGCCCACATCCAGGCCGCCCATTTGGCTGAGGCCATCCAGTACCGCAGCAGCAGTATTCTAAAGTAATCTGACAGCAATACAGGAGGAATCCCTTATGAAAAAAGCACTGTTCGTCGTATCCTGCACACTGCTCGGCGTAGCCGCGGGCAACTTCGTGCTGTCCCTGCTGTCGCTGCTGAAAAAGGAGCAGTGAACCGGTACGGCCGGCAATATATCGAGATCAGGAGAGTATCCATGCACGAGATCATTTTGTGCAAGCTGGGTGAGGTGGTCCTAAAGGGACTGAACCGCCACAGCTTCGAAGCCAAGCTCATGAGCAACATCCGCCGGCGCGTGACCCCCTTCGGCCGGTTCCGGATCTACTCACGCCAGAGCACCATCTACGTGGAGCCGGTGGAGGAGGGTTGCGACATCACCGCCGCCTACGCCGCCTGCCGCCAAGTGTTCGGTGTAATCGCCATCGCCCGGGCCATGCCCTGCAGCAAGAGCGTAGAGGCCATCTTGGAGAACGCCCGCACCTATCTGGGCGACGCGCTGCGGGCGGCGGCGTCCTTCAAGGTGGAGACCCGCCGGGCCGACAAGAGCTTCCCTATGGGCTCCATTCAGGTGAGCCAGTGGGTGGGCGGCGCCCTGCAGGACGCCTTTCCTCACCTGAAGGTAGACGTACACCACCCGGAGCTGACGGTATATGTGGAGATCCGCGAGGACGCGGCCTACGTCCACGCACCCCCCGAGAGCGCCGCCGGCGGCCTGCCCGTGGGCATGGGCGGCCACGCCGTGAGCCTGCTCTCCGGCGGCATCGACTCCCCCGTGGCCTCCTACATGATCGCCAAGCGCGGCGTCCAGCTGGAGATGGTACACTTCGTCTCGCCCCCCTATACCAGCCAGGCGGCCCGGGACAAGGTGCTGCAGCTGGCCCGGGAGCTGACCCCCTGGACGGGGCGGCTGGCCGTGCATATCATCCCCTTTACCGAGATCCAGGAGGAGATCCGCCGCAGCTGTCCGGAGGACCACTTCACGCTGATCATGCGGCGCTTCATGATGCGTCTGGCCGACATGTTGGCCAGAGAGCTGCGCTGCAAGGCGCTGGTCACCGGCGAAAACTTGGGCCAGGTGGCCAGCCAGACCATGGACGCCCTGCGGGTCACCGGCGAGGTCACCGACCTGCCGGTGCTGCGGCCCCTGATCGGCATGGACAAGGAGGAGATCGTCCGTCTGGCCCGCCGCGTGGGCACCTTCGACACCTCCATCCTGCCCTATGAGGACTGCTGCACCGTGTTCACGCCCCGCCACCCCAAGACCAAGCCCAACCCGGAGGAGGTGCGGGAGATCGAATCCGTGCTGGACGTGGAGGGTCTGTGCAGCCGGGCCATGGCGAGCCGGGAGATGATCCGCATCCACCCGTAAGCACACCGCCCTCCGGCGCGTATCCAATATCCACTTCAATATATTCATATAAAGGAGCTGACCCTGTATGTCCTACCGCGCGGAGCTGATCGCCGTGGGCACGGAGCTGCTGCTGGGCAACGTAGCCAATACCGACGCCCAGTTCATCTCTGAAAAGCTGGCCACCGTGGGCGTGAACGTTCTGTACCACACCGCTGTGGGGGATAACCCTGAGCGGCTCATCTCCGTCATCGACGTCGCCCGTCGCCGGGCCGACCTGCTGATCTTCACCGGCGGGTTGGGGCCCACCTATGACGACCTGACCAAAGGCGTTGTCTGCCGCGCCTTAGGCGTGGAGCTGGTGTTCCACCCGGAGATCGTGGAGGAGATCCAGCATTATTTCGACACCGTGTTTCGCCGGGAGATGCCGGAGTGCAACCTCCAGCAGGCCTATCAGCCCGCCGGCTGCACCATTTTCCACAACCCGGTGGGCACCGCCCCCGGCTGCATTTTCGAGAAGGACGGCGTCACCGTGGTGATGCTGCCCGGCGTGCCACGGGAGTGCGAGTATCTGACCGAGCACGCGCTGATCCCCTGGCTGCGGGAAAAGCACGACGGCGTCATCCTCTCCCACGACTTGCGAATCTTCGGTCTGACGGAGCCCCAGGTGCAGGAGCGGTTGGCCGACCTGATGAACGAGGCGGTGAATCCCTCTCTGGCGCCCTACGCCAAAACCGGCGAGGTGATGCTGCGGCTCACCGCCAAAGCCGATACAGCCGAGGCCTGCGAGGAGCTGATGGCCCCTCTGTTCTGGGACACACGGGCCCGTCTGGGCGAGTTCCTCTACGGTGTGGATGTGGACAGTCTGGAGCAGCGGGTGCTGCAGCTGATGACCGAGCGGGGGCTGACGCTGTCCGCTGCGGAGAGCTGCACCGGCGGTCTGTTCGCCAAGCGCATCACCGATCTGCCCGGCGCCTCCGCCGTCTTTTTGGGCGGCGTGGTTTCCTACACCAACAGCGTTAAGGCCGGTGCGTTGGGTGTGGCGGAATCGCTGCTGGCAGAACACGGCGCGGTGTCGGCGCCTGTGGCACGGGCCATGGCCGAGGGTGTCCGCACGCTGACCGGTAGCGACCTGGCCGTGTCCGTCACCGGTGTGGCCGGCCCCGACCGGGACGACCGCGGCAACGAGGTAGGCACTGTGTTCGTGGCCCTGGCCTCAGCAGAGGACACCGTCGTCCGGCAGCTGGATCTGGGCACGGGTCGCGGCCGCGTGCGTACCGCCGCTGCCCACCACGCCTTTGACATGATCCGCCGCTATCTCACCGGCCTGCCCCTATAAACAGACAGAAGGAGACTGGATCACATGGCTAAGAAAAACGGATTTTACGACCCCAACGATTACGACCAGCGGCTGGAGAATATCCGCAAGGCCAAGGGCAACCCCAATAAAAACGTGCACCGGAAAAAGAACGGCTCCAACTACGGCGGCGTCGCCAACGCCCCTGCGGCAGACCGCCGGGCGGCTGCCAAACAGGAGGAGAAGATGAGCCCTACTGTCAAGGCCTCCCTGTACGCCATGCTGGCTCTTCTGCTGGTGGTGATGGTCCTGCAGGCCTTCGTCTTCCGGAACAACTACATCATGACCCAGGCATCGACCATGGTGATCGGTCTGATCTGCCTGTTCCTGGCCTACATCAACCGCTACCAGCGCAAAAAAACCGGCACCTTCCAGACCGTTATGACGGTGGTACTGGCCGGGCTGGGGCTTCTCTACGCTCTCGCCGGCCTGCTGGGTCTTCTGAAGGCCTTCGGCCTGTAATTTCCCGTTGACAAATCCGGAGAAAATGGGTAAGATAGGCATGCTGTGATAACAAAACGCGATGATGGGGACCAGTAGCGAAACGTCAACGGTGCTGAGAGAGCCGCCGGTTTGGTGCAAGGCGGAGACCGAACGCAGGCGAATATCACCCCGGAGCGGCCCGGCTGAACACATCCAGTAGGCTGGGACGGAGGAGGGCCGATATCTCCCCTCATCCCGCCTGCGGGCGGGGCCCGAGCGGCCGCATATGCGGCAACGAGAGTGGTACCGCAGAGGACGCTGTGCGCCTTTGTCTCTCAAAAAGAGAGGCAAAGGCGCTTTTTATCTTTTTCAACACCCTATTCATACAGGAGGATCACATGGAGTACAAGAAAACGCTGAACATGCCCAAGAGCGGCTTTCCCATGCGGGCGGGCCTGCCCATGCGGGAGCCGGAGATGCTCTCGCGGTGGCAGGAGACGGATCTCTACAACGCGCTGCTGAAGAAGAACGAGGGCAAGCCCCGCTTCTCCCTGCACGACGGGCCTCCCTTCTCCAACGGCAACATCCATATGGGCCACGCCCTCAACAAGGCGCTGAAGGACTTCATTGTCCGCAGCTATGCCATGCGGGGCTTCTATACTCCTTACATCCCCGGTTGGGACAACCACGGCATGCCCATCGAGAGTGCCATCATCAAGGAGCAGAAACTCAACCACAAGGCCATGTCTACCTCGGCCTTCCGCAGCGCCTGCCACGACTACGCCGAGAAGTACATCCAGCTGCAGATGGCCGGCTTCAAGCGCATGGGCGTGGTGGGCGACTGGGAACACCCCTACCGCACCATGGACAAGACCTTTGAGGCCCAGGAGGTCAAGGTCTTCGGCCAGATGTACAAAAAGGGTTACATCTACAAAGGTCTCAAGCCCGTGTACTGGTGCCCCAAGGACGAGACGGCTCTGGCCGAGGCGGAGATCGAGTACCACGATGATCCCTGTACCACCGTGTACGTCAAGTTTCCCCTCCGGGACGATCAGGGCAAGCTGGCCCATCTGGACCGCAGTCGCGTCTCCTTCGTGATTTGGACCACCACCATCTGGACGCTGCCCGGCAACCTGGCCATCGCCATGAACCCGGTGGAGAGCTATGCTGTGGTGAAATCTCCTACCGGCGACATGTTTGTCATGGCCGAGGCTCTGGTGGACAAGGTCATGAAAATCGGCGGCTATGACAGCTGGGAGATCGTGGAGACCCATCCCGGTGCTTTCTATGAGAACATGCTGGCCGACCACCCCTTCCTGCCCAAGACATCCCGGCTGGTGCTGGCCGACTACGTGACTATGGAGTCCGGCACCGGCTGCGTCCACACCGCCCCCGGCTTCGGTGCCGACGACTACCAGACCTGCATGCGCTACGGCATGGAGATGGTGGTGCCGGTGGACGATCAGGGTCGCCACACCGACTACGCCGGCAAGTACGCCGGCCTCTCCACCGAGGCCTCCAACCCCGTGATCCTGGCGGATATGAAGGAGAGCGGCGCCCTCTTCGCCAGTGAGGACATCGTCCACAGCTATCCCCACTGCTGGCGCTGCAAGCACCCCATTATCTTCCGGGCCACCCCCCAGTGGTTCTGCTCGGTGGAGGCCTTCAAGGATGCCGCCACCGCCGCCTGTGATGATGTGCGCTGGCTGCCCGCCTGGGGCGAGGACCGCATCAAGGCCATGATCCGCGAGCGCAACGATTGGTGCATCAGCCGCCAGCGCCGCTGGGGCCTGCCCATCCCGGTGTTCTACTGCAAATGCTGCGGCAAACCCGTCTGCACCGATGAGACCATCGACACCGTTTCCGCCGCGTTCGAGGCCAAAGGCTCCAACACCTGGTTTGACGAGGATGCCTCTGCCCTGCTGCCCGCTGGCTTCACCTGCCCCCATTGCGGCGGAGCGGAGGGCTTCGAAAAGGAGACCGACACGCTGGACGGCTGGTTCGACTCCGGCTCCAGCCACTTCGCCTCCATGGAGCGCGACCAGCACTTCTGGCCCGCCGACGTATATCTGGAGGGTGCCGACCAATACCGCGGCTGGTTTCAGTCCTCCCTGCTGACCGCCGTGGGCGCCCTGGGCCGCACCGCACCCTTCCGGCAGTGCCTGACCCACGGCTGGACCGTGGACGGCGAGGGCCGCGCCATGCACAAATCCCTGGGCAACGGTGTGGATCCCAACGAGGTCATCAAGAAGTACGGCGCCGATCTGCTGCGCCTGTGGGCCGGCAGCGCTGACTACCGGGTGGACGTCCGCTGCAGCGATGACATCTTCAAGCAGTTGAGCCAGAACTATCTGAAGTTCCGCAACACCAGCAAGTTCTGCCTGGACAATCTGGTGGGCTTCGACCCCGACCGGCTGACAGCCCCCGACGAGATGTTGGAGCTGGACCGCTGGGCCGTCACTCGCCTGAATGACCTGATTGGGAAGGCCTTTGCCGCTTACGACGACTATGAGTTCCACACCATCACCCACGCCGTCAATGACTTCTGCGTGGTGGATCTGAGCTCCTTCTACTTCGACATCATCAAGGACCGCCTCTATTGCGACGAGGCGGACGGCCTCAGCCGCCGCAGCGCCCAGACGGCTCTCTTCCTGATCCTGGACGCCATGACCCGCCTGTTCGCCCCCATCCTGGCCTTCACCTGCGACGAGATCTGGCAGTCCATGCCCCACCGCTCCGGCGACGACGGCCGTAACGTGCTGCTCAACGAGATGGTGCAGCCCTATACCGCCTATGCGCTGGACGAGACCGCCATGGCCCGCTGGGGCCAGCTGGCCCGTCTGCGGGACGGCGTCAACGCCGCGCTGGAACAGGCCCGAGCCGACAAGCGGATCGGCAAGGCGCTGGAGGCCCACGTGACGCTGGTCACCGGAGACAGCGCGCTGGACGAACTGCGCCGTTACTTTGAGAAGGACTGGGCTGACCTGTTCATCGTGTCCGATGTGGAGGTCAGCACCGATCCGGCCCTGTATGACCAGGCTGCCGAGACACCGCTTGCAGGCGTCCGGGTGCTGGTGAGCGAGGCCCGGGGCCTCAAGTGCAGCCGCTGCTGGAAGCACCACCCGCTGGTGGGCGCCAACGCAGAGCACCCGGAGCTGTGTCCCCGCTGCGCTGCCGTGGTGGCAAAGCTGCCGGCCCTTGAATAAAACACTTGCATTTTCCGTAGAAATCGGTATAATATATGAGTGGCTCAGGACGGGCCGCTCATATACGGGCTTGTAGCTCAGCTGGGAGAGCGTTCGGTTCGCATCCGAGAGGTCGAGGGTTCGAATCCCTTCAGGTCCACCAAATGGACATTGCACGAACACCTATTATTTTCGCGGCGGCTTCGCCGTGCTGGTGTGGCTGTAATGTCAACACAGAAACAGAGGGTCAAGGTTTTGCGCCTTGACCCTCTGTTTTCATGTGCTGCCTTATTGATGCGTGGACAAAACTCTGATATAATCTGTTGTACCGGAACGTGAAGGAGGAAACAGCATGAGTAAATACGACCCGCTCTGGGAATACATTCGCAAGCATGAGCCGGAAATGATTACGTTTGACGAGGTGGAGGCCGTGTGCGGCATTCCCCTCGACCATGCGTTCCTCACCTTCAAAAAGGAGCTTCCCGCGTATGGCTTCCGGGTGGGAAATATCTCCATGAAAGAAAAAACTATAAGGATCGAAAAGCTATGAAGGGTTTTCAGCGAGACAATCCATACTTCTCCCTCTGTGGCCTCAACTGCAAGCTGTGCCCGATGAATCTCTCCGGGCACTGCGGCGGCTGCGGCTTTGGCAATCAATCCTGTGCCATCGCTCGCTGCAGTCTGGCCCACGGCGGCGTTGAATACTGCTGTGACTGCCCAGAATATCCCTGTGCGCGATATGACCACATCGACGAATACGACTCCTTCATCACCCACCGACATCAAAAGACGGATATGGCAAAGATGCGGCAAATCGGCGAGGCCGCCTACAACGCCGAACAGCGCGAAAAGATGGCGTTTTTGGACAAGCTGCTGTCGAAGTATAACGATGGCCGGAAAAAGACGCTGTACTGCACCGCCGTCAATCTGATGGAGTTGGAGGATCTGCGCCGTATCATAGAGCAGATCGACGGGAAGACGCCGGGAGAGATCGCCGACGCGCTGCGGGAGCAGGCGGGCGATCTGCGGCTGAGGAGGAAAGCATAAAATATATCCGTATATCATACGGTTCATTCTTCAAAAGCTGATCATCGCGGCCCGTCGGTCACCCTATCGGGAAAGGAGTGCAACCTATGCCATCAAGCAAGTCCTATCTAGCTTTTATCCTGGACCAGCTCTCTGGGATGGACGGTGTCTCCTGGCGTGCAATGATGGGAGAATATATCATTTATTACCGAGGGAAGATCATCGGGGGCGTTTACGACGACCGCTTCCTTGTCAAACCGACAAAGACAGCTGTGTCCATGATGCCGGCAGCCGCCAAAGAGCGGCCATATGAAGGCGCAAGGGAACTGCTGCTGGTAGACGATGTGGAGGACCGCTCCTTTTTGGAGGCATTGTTGGCCGCGCTGTACGAAGATCTTCCGTCCCCTAAAAGGCGGAAATAGTACGGTCTGCGTCCCATTCGTCCGGCCAACACCGGAAATAAAGAGAGCGCCGCCCTGTCGGGCGGCGCTCTCTTTATGGATTGTTTTTCCCACAACGGCTGGGGCGGGCGGTTTCAACGGTCACCGACGTCGGGACTGCCCGGCTCACCGGCCGAAGAACTCACAGTCCGGCACGCCGTTGTTTTCGATCACGGAGCGCAACCCGTTCTTGCAGTCCTCCGTGGCAAAAACGATCTCCGCCGCCTGCAGCTCAAAGGCGCGAGCCTCCTCCAGTTGGTTCTGGGTGGCCTTCCGGACACAGTCTTTATAATACTTGACGGCGATGGGTGCGGCTTTCGCCATTTTTTTCGCGATGGCAAACCCAACCTCCTCCAGCACGTCGTCTGCCACTACCTTGCTGGCCAGGCCCAGCTCGTAGCACTGGCGGCCGGTAAAGTCCTCGTTCAGGAACATATAGTCCAGCACCTTGTTCCGGCCGATCCACATGGGGAGCCGCAGGGAGCTCATACCCCAGGAGCCCACAGTGCCGTAGTAGATATCGCCGTCATGCATGCGGAAGCCCTCTCCCACGATGCGGATATCGAAGGCGTTGAACATAGCGGTGGAACCGCCGATGCAGCGGCCCTTGGCGGCCACCAGCGTGGGCTTGGAGCAGCCGTCTATGCATTCCACCAAACGGTTGCCCAGCACGGAAAAGCTCTCGGTGATCTCCCCCGCCGTGCCCAGGTCTTTTTTGATGTCGCCGCCGTCGGCGCCATAGGAGAAGTCGGGACCGTTGGCCCGGACCATGACGGCGCGGACCTCGTCGTCCGCCTCAAAGGCACGGATGCCGTCTATGATCTCTACGATCATGCGCTTGCTGACAGAGTTGTAGGGCGGATAGTTCAGCGTGATCACGCCGACGCGCTCTTTCTTCTCCACGAGGATCGTTGTATATTCCATAGGAAACTCCTTTCCGGTCACAGGTGATTATTCCGCTGTTGCTTCCTCTTTGGCGGCGGCAACCACATCGGCGACCCGCGCCGTATTTTCCGAGGGGGAGTGCTTGGTGCAGAGGCTCACGATGACATAGGCCACAATGGCAGGGACCACGGGGAAAATGCTGGAGAAGGGCACGCTGATGACCTTGAAGATGCACAGGAACGCGGTGATCATGCCCACAGCGGCGGCGGCAGCAGCACCCTTCGTCGTGCCGCGTTTCCACACAAGACCTCCGATGAGTGGGACCAGCGTGCCGGAGAGCATGATGGTATACCCGGTGGAGAGCAGATCGATGACGTTTTCAAAGGCGGCCGCACAGATCACCGCCGCGACGGAGACCACGATGTTGACCAGGAGATTGAGGCGCTTCCGCTGTGCCTCCGTGGCGTTTTTGTTGATGAATCCGCAGTACAGATCGTGCACGACCAGCGCGTCCGTGGCCACCAGTGCGCCACTCGCCGTGGACATGATGGCGGCGATGATGGCGCAGAGCATCAGCGCGCAGACGAGGGCGGGAACCTTGTTCATCAACAGCACGATAAAAGCGCTGCCGCCGGCATCCGGGAACTCCGCCCCGCTCCACATGCCGATGTACACCATCAGCAGGCCGAAGAGGATCAGCGGCACACTGCTGACAAAGTGGCCCCAAAAGGCGACCTTCTCACTCTTCGCGGAGGAGACACGCTGCACCGAGGTCTGGTCTACCAGGACCGAGAGCAGCATCGGCCCCACAAACATCATCCACAGCTCCGGCGTGATGTGGAACAGGTTGAACATCTCCTGCGGGTAGTAGGCGCGGACGGTCTCTATGCCCCCCTGGGTGAACATGCATACGCCCACCACCAGCGTGCCTAGAATGATGACGATCACCTGAAACACGGAGGTGGCGTACGAGCCCCAGAGCCCGGCGAACATGGTGTACACCAGCATGACGGCGGCGGTGATGACCAGTCCGATGATGGGATCCATGCCGAAGGCCTGGAAGATCGCCTTGGATGCCACCAGCTGGGCGCCCATGGCCGCGGCGCAGGCGAAAGGACCGATGCCGCTGTAGAGCAGCACAATGAAGTTGCCGGAATATCTCCTCTTGAAATAGTCAGACAGGGAGACCAGCTTGTTGCGGTAGACGAACTTGCTCATGACCACCGCGTACACGATGCCGGCCAGGCCACAGGCGATGGCGTACCAGGCGCCCGCCACGCCCAGCCGGACCGCATACTGGGTGGTGCCGATGACCACGCCGGAGCCGATGCTGGCACCGACGGCGGAGCCGATGATCATCCAGATGCCGGACTGCCCGGCGGCGGTGAGGAAATCCTTCGTGGTGCTGGCGTGGGCGCGGCCGCGCAGGCCGATGATGATGTTGATCGCCATAAAGATGACAAAGGTAATGATGATAATCAGTGTCAGATCCATATCGCATACTTCCTTTTTCTTATGTTTTCTCTCCGGCCCTGTGCGGCACTGTTGTCCGCAGCGTTACAGGCCCTCATAAAAAGTCTTCGCATTGCTGTAGAGAATGTGCTCTTTGGCGTCGTCGCTGAAGGGCAGGGCCTCCACCTGAGCGATGATCTCTTCCACCGGCAGGCTCTGGGTGTTCCAGTTGGAGGCAAAGCAGATGCGGTCCTTGAGATTCCGCTCCCCATAGAAGAGATAGGGCTCGTAGCCGGAGCCCGGCATGCCGATCTTCTCCGGCGCATGGGTCTCAAAGTTCAGGTAGACGTTTTCGTGCCGCATGGCCAGGCAGAGGAACTCCAGCACCCACGGCCAGCCGCTGACTCCTGCCATGATCTTCAGCTCAGGGAAGTCCCTGGCCACCTGGTCGATATACCGGGGATGCCCGATGTCGTAGGGCACTGCCTTGGAGAGGTTCAGGCTGGAGTATATATGCACCGGGATCCCCAACTCGCACGCCTTGCTGTAGAGCGGGTAATTCCGCTTGTCATCCGCCGGCAGGCCGGTGCGGAACGCGGTGAGGTAGAGGGCGTGCAGGCCGTACTCCTTTACGCAGACCTCCAGTTCCTCCACGGCGGCCTGGCCCCGGTTGGGGTCCACGAAGATGAAGCCCTTGAATTTATCCGGAAAGGCCTGCACGATGGCCGCAGTTTTCCGGTTGTCGTGGCTGCCGTCGCAGGTGATGCCCCACTCCACGCCGATCTCATCCAGATACCGGACAAACTGCTTCGGCGCGACAGCATGCTGCTCCGCCGCTTCCCGGACCGTCCGCACGAAGCCGTCTGCGCCCTCGTCGGCAAAAATCTCATCCAGCTCCTCCACGGTCAGTCCCGCCTGCGCCGCGATGCCGGGTCCGTATGTATGCTTGTACCCGCGGTAATGGGGGTCCAGACACATGGAGCAGAGCATGTCCGTCAACGCGTCCGCATCCAGCGGCATGTCCAGACACAGGTCTATGACTTTTCTCATACGATTCCTCCCCTTCCCGTCAGTGTGTCTTCTCTATGTGCTTTTTTACATTAGTTCGATAGTGTGTTGATGTTTTAGCCGATTATATCACCGTCTCTCCCGCGGCGCAAGGGCTTTTTTCACTTTTTCGCACAGTCTGTCCTGTTGCACGATTCGCGCCAAAAAATGGGAGATTTTTTGTTGCTTTTGCCATATGCGGGCCCCGTGAAGCAACCAAAAGAGACTCTTTACGCTGCAATGACCTGTTTTTCTGCACGTAAAGAGGGCGCCGTCCAGACCGGACAACGCCCTCTTTCGTATGGAGTTGTTTCACTATGCCTGTGTCTCCCTGCGCAACGTGATGTGCGAGGGATATGCCCCGCCGAAGTGGATGCTGTTGGCGGCCACGGCGGTCTCGCGGCTGTTGAATCCGGCCCTGGTATTGCTGTGGGGGAAGGAGAAGTTCACCGCGCTGGAGGTGACGGTAAAGCGCAGGCGCTGCCCCTTCCGGAAGCAGGCGGAGAACTTGGTGGTGCGGATGGAGACCGGGCAGACCTGTCCCGGTTCCATAAACACCTCCCGGTCGAAGCCCTCGCGGTACTTCACATCCAGGATGCCGTCGGCCAGCTTGATGGAGCGGCCGTCCTCCCCCACGCGGGTGATGCGGACCATCAGATCGGTGTCCGGCACGTTGCTGGACAGGTAGAGCTGTACCGCGACATCGCCGGTGAAGGTCCAGTCCTCCTCCAGCACCGGGGTGGTGAAGCAGAGATAGTCAGGGCGCTGCTCCTCCAGCGTGTAGTCCTCCGGCACCTCGATTTCGTTTTCGCTCATGTCGATGATGTGCGTGGCAGGGTGCGCCGGATCGTAGTGCAGGGTGTCCTGCCCGGCGTCCTGCTCCGGGTACTGCGCCAGCGTTCCGTCTGAGGCCAGATAAAGCGTGAACGGCTCGGTCTGCTCGGGCGGCCACTTGGCGGAGGTCTTCCATCGGTCCTGGCCCACGGTAAAGTATTCCACCGCACCGGTGTCGGCCGGGATACAGTCGCGGCCCTTCAAGTGCTTTTCAAACCAGCGGAAATACCACAGATCCAAATCGTAGCGCACGGCGCTGCGTCCCATGGGGACGCCGTGCAGGTCATAGGCACAGTTGCCCTGGTGGATCCACGGGCCCATGATGACCTTGCGCAGGCCCGCCGGATAATTGGCTGTCAGATCCAGCGCCTGGGTGGAGCCCATGCCGTTGTCGTCGAACCAGCCGGTCTGGATCAGTGCCGGCACGTCGATGCCGCCGGCCTCCACAGCACGGCGGTACCAGTTGCCTCTGGCCCAGTACTCATCGTCGCAGGGATGGGCCAGCCAGCTGCGCCAGAAGGGCACATCATAGCCCAGCGCCTGGCTGCACACGTCCTCCAGCGGGCGGTAGGCCAGCACCTCGTCCCAGTCATCCCGCTCCATTTTGGACACGTCCAGCTTGCGCTGACTCACGGCAAAGGCCCAGGCCAGCATACCGCTGCTCATGGTACCGCCGCGCAGCGGCATGTCCACAAAGGCGCTGCCGGCGGCTACCTCGCTGACCATAGCCTTCAGGTGAGGGTTTTTGCTGGCCGCTGCGGCCCACTGGACATAGCCCAGATAGCTGCCGCCGATCATGCCGATGCTGCCGCTACACCACGGCTGCGCGGCCAGGAAGTCCAGCGTATCGCTGCCGTCCTCCACCTCGCAGGTCAGGGGGAACCAGTCGCCCCCGCTGTCGTTGCGGCCACGGATATCCTGTACCGCCACAGCGAAGCCGCGCTGGGCATAGAGTCGCCACTGCAGTCCCTCATCCTGCCGGCCGTAGGGGGTACGGATCAGCACGCAGGGGACGGGCTCCGTGACGCCCGCCGGCAGATAGACGTCGGTGGCCAGGCGTACGCCGTCGTGCATGGGCGCCTGGAGAGTGCGCACCTCCTGCAGACCACAGACCGGCTGCGGATAGAGCGCGTCCCACTCCGGCAGCACGGTCAGATGGCGGTAGGCCGGATCGACGATGATGCAGATCGTGTCGCGGCTGGGCGTCTGTACACCCACGATGGAGTCTCCCTCCACGATCAGATCCACAGGATATTTCACCCGCCGCTGGATGTAGTGGTGGTCGTCCTTGCGCTCGTAGAACGAGCCGTCGCTCATCTCGAACGACGCGGGCCTTGCCGCCAGACAGCCTGCGGCCTCGCCGAGCTTTGCAGGAAGCCCGGCGAGGTCGATGTTGGAGAGGGTAGAGAGATGCTGTCTGGTCTCGTCATCCATGGGCTGCGGCGGCAGGAAGCTGCCGGAGGCCAGGTCGAGCAGGGAGACCTCAGTGTCCGCGCGGAACGGATCGAACCGCGCATAACAGATGCCTGACAGATAGAATTCCATGTGTCAACCCTCCTGTTGCAGAAATTGAGGGCCCGGCTCAGCCGCCGACGATGGCATGCACCAGATAGGCGACGCCGATGCCGAAGTAGTTACCCAGCACCTCGCCCAGGGTGCCGCAGATGATCGACACGGTGACCAGGTTCTTCCAGTTGGCGCTGCCCGCGACAAGGCCGGCGGACGGGCCGTCCGCGATGGCGGCGGTGCAGGAGAGGATCGTATACTCATAGCCCAGCTTGAGCAGACGGGTGAAGATCAGGTGCAGAATCGTGCTGCCGACGATCACGACGAAGCAGAAGAGCGTCACCTGGATCGCGGAGCCCAGGAAGCTGCCGATATCGACCATGAAGCCGATGATGCACAGGAATGTCAGGGAGATCAGCATGCCCAGATCCATCTTGCCGCGCAGCTTCTTGACGAGGGGGATCTGCGCCAGGATCAGGGACAGGGTGGTAAGCATCAGCATCTTGCCGGCGCCGGCAAAGCTCTCGGGGAAAATGGCGAAGGCAGCCCATTCGCAGAAGTAATTGATACCGAAGCCCAGGGCCAGCAGCGTGGCGATGTCGCCGATGCTCCAGGTCTTGGCATCCAGCAGTCCGGCCTCCTCGGAGCTGCTCGCGGAGCGCTGCTCCTCCGTCAGGTGATACGGCCAGACCTTGTGGAACCACTTCCACTTGCCCAGGATCGCGGGCGAAGCAAACAGCAGGACCAGGAACGGCATGCCGATCACATAGTCGGCGGTGTTGGCCACGGCCATCGTGGTGCCGGAGGCGCCCAGCGCCACCGCAATGGCAGACAGGTTGTTGCTGCCGCCGGTGTAGGTGCCCACGAACATACCGGCGATCTTCCAGCCCTCATCAATGTGCCGGCCGAAGATCACACCGCCGATCGTCGCCATGATACACACCGAAACGACAGCGCTGAGCATGGCAATGAAAGGCTTGGTGGAGAGCTTGCGCATCTCTTTGAGGTCCACGCTCAGCAGCATGATTGAAATGGCGATGGGGATGCTGTAGATGAGGAAATAGTTGAACACCTCATGCTCAGCCGGCACCAGGCCGACGTTGTGCAGGATGATGCCGATGACGATAACCGTCAGCGCGGGGCCGAAGTTTTTGCCGACCTTGGTTCTGGAGAACCAGAGCGCAAAGGCGATCATGGCCAGGATCAGGATCAGCAGAATCATTCCGTTGTTGATCATTGTGTTTCTCTCCTTCCTGTTTTTGGGGATCTGTCAGTCGTGGGCGGCCATGAAGGCCTCCACCACAGCGTTGTACTCCTCTGCCATCTCCACGTGGCACAGATGCGTGCCGCCGTCGAAGAGTTCCCACTGGCAGTCGGGAATACGGTCATAGATAACCTTTGAAATATAGGGGGTGGCCTCGTCGGCAGAGCCGGAGGTCACAAGCGTGGGAATGTCGATGTTCTTGAGCTCATCGGTGATGTCCCAGTCCTTCAGCTTGCCGGTCATCACGAATTCGCTGGCGCCCTGCATGACCATATAGGGCTCGCCCATCTGCGACATGCTGCGGATGACGAAGTCCGGCTGGGGATCGAGCTTGATCACGTGGCGGCGATAATACTCGTCGCTGGCGGCGACCACCTCGGGACGGCTGTAGTCGCCATCGTTGTCCGCCTGGATCAGTGCTTCCTGCATGTCCTGCGGCAGGTAGGTGCGCAGGCGGTTGGCCTCCTTGAGCCACAGCGCGGTAGAAGACGGAGAGCTGGCCACGATCATACTCTTCACGCCCTTGGGATGGTGCGTTGCATACTGCATGGCCAGCATGCCGCCCCAGGACTGGCCGAGGATATGGACGCTCTTCAGGCCCAACGCCTCGCGCACCACGTCCAGCTCCTCCTCCCACAGCTCGGTGCACCAGAAATCCGGCATCGAGGGTGTGGGGGATTTGCCGCAGCCGATTTGATCGTAGTAGACCACGGCACGGCCGGTGTCGGCGATGGGATCCAGCGACTCCAGGTAGTCATGGGCTGCGCCGGGGCCGCCGTGCAGTGCCAGCAGCGGCGATTTGCCCTCGTCGCATTTGCCTACGATGCGGTAGTAGGTTTTGTATCCCTTGAAGGGGATAAATCCTTCCTTGATCTCTCTCATGTCTTTCCTCCTTTTCTGTTCATGACGCGTTCCGCTGCGCCTTTTTTGTTTTTATTCCATGAAGCGGATCAGAAATCCACCTCCACGCCGATGCCAGGCTTCTCCAGCAGGGTGAACACGCCGCCGTCGCGGGTGAAGCCTCCCACCATACCGTCATCATCTCCCTTGTAAAACATAAAGCTGTCGCAGTCCGCCTCCACGATGGCGCTCTTGGCGGCCACCAGGCTAATACCCGCGGTGATGCTGATCTTGTTCTCCAGCATGCAACCCACCATGCAGCCCACGCCGGCGCCCCCGGCGATGTCGGCGATCTGTGCGCCGTAGTAAAGTCCGCCGCACTTCATGAGCTTGATGTTGTAGAAATCGGCACAGTGCAGCGCGGCGGCGCGCCGGGCGTCATAGATGTTGTGGATGCTCTCGTCCAGCATGAGCTTGACGGACGTCTTGTTTTTGGCCATAATCTCGGCCGCGCCGTCGAAGTCCCACCAGGGGAGGAACTGCTCGGCCGCGTCGACGCCCAGTTTTTCAAACTCCGGCAGCGCCTGCAGCGCCGTTTCCACCGTATAGCCCTGGTTGGCGTCGATACGGATGCGGACATCCCCGCCGACCGAGGCGCGGATCCGGCTCAGCGCGTCAATATCGTCGCTGAGGCGGATACCCGTTTTCACCTTGAGGATGCGAAACCCCTTTTCAAATACGTAGCGCTCGGCCGCGGCCTGCATATTCGCAGGGGTATCGATGCCGATGGTGATGTCGTTGTTGACCACCGCATCACTGCCGCCCAGCACCTTGTAGACCGGCAGCCCCTGTACCTTGCCGACGATGTCATACAGGGCGATATCCACGGCGCATTTGGCCGATCCGTTGCCGTGGATGAGGCTGTCCATGAGCGCATGAGCGCCGGCGATGTCAGTGGGATCGAAGCCCACCAGCGCCCGGGCAAACATCTGCAGCACCAAGTAGCAGGTCTCCAGCGTCTCGCCGGTGACAAAGGGCAACGGCGCTGCAGAGCCGACACCGTAAATGCCGGCATCGGTATCCACCTTGATGATCCAGCTGTCGGACTCCTCTATGGTACCGAAGGCGACCCGGAAAGGTGCCGCCAGCGGCGCGGAAAACTTTTCGATCTTGACCCCGGTGATCTTCATGGCAAAGCCTCCCTTTATCCGTCTTTCACTTTAAAGCGCTAATGATTGCCTCATTATAATGATTTCTCCAAATTCTGTCAATTCATAAGATCTCTAATTTTTGGAGAAAAATGAGGGGTTTTCATATGGAAATAGCCTCTATTCTGCATACTGGGCCCGGATAAGCCTCTTTATGGGCCGACCGCTCCGGCCGGGGCATGCAGACTGTTCTGCCGCCCGCCAGCGCCGCCTTTTGTCCATGCAGCGCCACTGCCTTGTCACCCGTTTACAGTTGTCTTTATGCTGTGGACATTTTGGAAATATTTTTCCGCGTTTCATTGACAATTCGAGGCAAACGGAATACGATTTATATAGAACCTCTCGATCCCGCGCACACAAAATTTGAATAGGGGGCATGCGACATGAGGGAATGGATGGACGCCATCGTCAAGCCCGCAGCGGGCCCCGGGCTGGAGCTGCGGCAGGTGCCCGTTCCGGTGCCCGGCGCCGGCGAGGTGCTGATCAAGATTCACAAGACCGCCATCTGTGGCACGGACGTGCACATCTATAATTGGGACCCCTGGGCCGCCGAGCACATCACCCATCCGCCCATGACCATCGGCCACGAGTATGTGGGCGAGATCGCCGCGCTGGGCGACGGTGTCACCGGACTGGCGGCGGGGCAGCGTGTCTCCGGCGAGGGGCATATCACCTGCCACCACTGCCGCAACTGCCACACCGGAAACATCCAGTGGTGCCGCAACACCACCAGCGTGGGCGTGGACCGGGACGGTGCCTTCGCCGAGTACGTCTGCATTCCGGAGACCAATGTGATCCTCATCGATGAGCAGCTGGACGAGGACGTGGTGGCCTTCTTCGACGCCTTCGGCAACGCCACTCATACCGCCCTCATGTGGGATCTGGTGGGGGAGGATGTACTGATCACCGGCGCAGGGCCCATCGGCATCATCGCCGCCGGCGTCTGTAAGTACGCCGGTGCCCGCCGTGTTATCATCACCGACCTGAACGATTACCGGCTGGAGCTGGCCCGGAAGATGGGCGTGGACGCCGCCGTGAACACCGGCCGGGCGGACCTGCAGGATGTCATGCGCCGGGAGGGGCTGGTGGAGGGCTTCGACGTGGGGCTTGAGATGTCCGGCAGCGCCGCCGCCTTCCGGCAGATGTGCTCCGTCATGCGCAACGGCGGCAAGATCTCCCTGCTGGGCCTGGGCAAGGGCACCGCAGAGGTGGACATGAACGCCATCATCTGCAAGGGCTTGACGCTGCAGGGCATCTACGGCCGCAAGATGGACAACTGGCACCAGATGAGCTACATGGTCCAGGGCGGCCTGGATCTGACCCCCGTCATCACCCACCGCTTTCACTACACCGACTTTGAAAAGGGCTTTGCCGCCATGAACAGCGGCAACTCCGGCAAGGTCATCCTGGACTGGACGAAGTGACCGTCCGACAGAACATGAGGGCATCAGATAAGGAGGAACGGACATGAAAAGCGCGCTTATATCCTTTGAAAACGAGCTGCAGACCATCCGCGATGCCGGCACCTGGCGCAGCGAGCGGATCATCACCACCCCCCAGCGCTCCCGCATCGACACCACCGAGAAGGGCGCCGTGGTCAACATGTGCGCCAACAACTATCTGGGCCTGAGCGACAACCCGGAGCTGATCGCCGCCGCCAAAGCCAGCTACGACCGCTGGGGCTTCGGCCTCAGCTCTGTGCGCTTCATCTGCGGCACCCAGGAGATCCACAAGGAGCTGGAGCGCCGCATCGCCGCCTTCGCCGGCACCGACGATGCCATCCTCTACTCCTCCTGCTTCGATGCCAACGGCGGCCTTTTTGAAACACTTCTGGGAGCCGATGACGCGGTGATCTCCGATGAGCTGAACCACGCCTCCATCATCGACGGCGTGCGCCTGTGCAAGGCGCACCGCTATCGCTACAGGAACAACGACATGGGCGACCTGCGCGCCCAGCTGGAGGCAGCACGGGCCGCCGGCTGCCGGAAGATCATCATCGCCACCGACGGCGTCTTTTCCATGGACGGCTACATCGCTGACCTGAAGGCCATCTGTGACCTGGCCGACGAGTTCGACGCCCTGACCATGGTGGATGACAGCCACGCCGTGGGCTTCATGGGCGAGCACGGCCGGGGCACCAGCGAGTACTGCGGCGTCATGGGCCGGGTGGACATCATCACCGGCACCTTCGGCAAGGCCATGGGCGGCGCCTCCGGCGGCTACACCGCGGCCCGCCAGCCCATCGTGGACCTGCTGCGCCAGCGCAGCCGCCCCTATCTCTTCTCCAACACGCTGGCCCCGGCTATCTGCGCCGCCACGCTGAAGACTATCGACCTGCTGGAGCAGTCCACCTCTCTGCGGGACAAGGTCCATGAGAACGCCCGCTATTTCCGCGCCGAAATGGAGAAGCTGGGCTTCGACCTGCTGCCCGGCGAGCACCCCATCGTGCCGGTGATGTTGTACGATCCCCGGATCGCCCAGGAGTTTGCCCGCCGGATGCTGGACAAGGGCGTGTACGTAGTGGGCTTCTGCTACCCCGTAGTGCCCCGGGGCAAGGACCGTATCCGCACCCAGATCTCCGCCGGACATACCAGGGCGGACTTGGACTTCGCCGTGAAGTGCTTCGGCGAGGTCAAGGCAGAGATGGGTCTGTAAGCTCACGGAAATTGCAAAGTAATTTCCGTGACTCGAGTAGCAGAACGCTCCGCGCACTCACTTTGCCCGCGCACTGTGCGGTCCGGGATGTGATTTCCGACGCACATGTCGTCAGAAAACCGGGCAAAAGGCTTCCGCCGCAGAGGCGGAAAGCTGCAAGGCTTTTCATCTATTACCAACTACAGGAGGAATGACATATGACATTGGAAGAAGCGAGAGCCAAACTGAAGACACTGCAGGAGAAGATGGCCGCCTACGGCCACGCCTTGGGACTGCTGTACTATGACGGCGCCACTACCGCCCCCAAGGCCACTGCCGCCAACCGCGGCCAGACCATGGGCGTGCTCAGCGAGGAGCTGTATCAGCTGACCACCGGCGAGGAGACCGTGGCGCTACTGGAGTTTCTGGATGCGCACAGGACAGAGCTGGACGAGCGGGAGCAGCGCATGGTGTTCCTGCTGCTCAAGGACATCCGCCGCATGCAGAAGATTCCCATGGATGAGTACATCGCCCACCAGCGGCTGATCGTGGAGGCGGAGGACGCGTGGCACACCGCCAAGGAGACCAGCGACTTCCCTCTGTTCGAGCCGTACCTGGAGCGGATCTTTGCCGACACCAGGAAGTTCGCCGGCTACTGCGCCCCGGACACGGATCCCTATGACTACTGGCTCAACGAATATGAGGAGGGCCTCAGCAAGGCCCGGCTGGACGAATTCTTCGGCACGCTGCGCGCCCACATCGTACCGCTGCTGCAGAAGGTCTGCTCCGCGCCCCAGCTGGACAACTCCATGGTAAAGGGCTTCTTCTCCGTGGAGCGGCAGGACCGGCTGTCCCGCCGGCTGATGGAGGTCATGGGTCTGGATCCGACCCACGTGGGCCTGTCCACCACGGAGCATCCCTTCACCACCAGCTTGGGATCCCATCTGGATGAGCGTATCACCACCCATTACCACGAGGACGACTTCTCCTCCTCCCTGTTCAGCGTCATCCACGAGGGCGGCCATGCCCTGTATGACACCGGCAGCGACGACTCCCTGGCCTACACCGTGCTGGATGGCGGCGTGTCCATGGGCATCCACGAGAGCCAGAGTCGTTTCTACGAAAATCTGCTGGGCCGCAGCCGCGCCTTCTGCGACTATCTGTTCCCCGTTCTGTGCGAGGTGTTCCCCGACGAGATGGCCGGCCACAGCGCCGAGGAGCTGTACCGGGCGTTGAATCGCTCGGAGCCCTCTTTGATCCGCACCGAGGCCGACGAGTTGACCTACTGCCTCCACGTGTTGGTGCGCTACGAGCTGGAAAAGCGCGTCATGGCCGGTGAACTGGCCGTGCACGACCTGCCGGCGGAGTGGAACCGTCTCTACAGGGAATATCTGGGCGTGGACGTGCCCGATGACCGCCGCGGCCTCCTGCAGGACAGCCACTGGTCCGGCGGCAGCATCGGTTACTTCCCCTCCTACGCTCTGGGCAGCGCCTACGGCGCCCAATTCCTGCGCAAGATGAAGGAGACGGTGGATGTGGACGGCTGCCTGCGCCGCGGCGACTTCGGCCCCATCAACGACTGGAACCGCGCCCATATCTGGCAGTACGGCTGCCTCTATCGTCCCGGTGAACTCTTTGAAAAAGCCACCGGTGAGACCTTCGATCCCACCGTCTACACCACCTATCTGGAGCAGAAGTTCTCGGATCTGTACAGCCTGTAATTGTTTTGCACCAAGGGGGGCGCCGATCATCCCGGCGTCCCTCTTCTTTTCCGTTGACTCTTTCTCCACGAAGGATAAAATGAAGAACGGCTGCACTTTTTTAAATTAAAGACCTCTGCACAGAGATTTTTTCTGCTGTACTGGACGCTTTTCCTATTCCAAGCGGTGGAACGGTCCTTCCCTTTTCGCCACACCGACCGTCCAGTTCCGTTGTTGACGCGCCGTTTTATAACTTTTCATAGTCATGATAAGATTTTCTTATAAATTCTTTGCGGAATCTTTATTGAAAAATCGGCAAAGCGCGTTGCTACTCTTCAAATGTTGTGATATACTTTTATATCGGTATTTCTGAATTTTTGATTGCGAAAGGCGGTGACAATATGTATATGGATGCCGTCAGAGACATTCAGGCGCTGGAGGCGCAGCTGGAGCAGCTCAAGGCCCAGGCTCAGACCCGGGCTCAGGAGGCGCTGACCGCGGCTGAAAAGGACGGCCGGGCCCTCCTGTCCGATGTCCATCAGTCCATTCGCCAGGCGGATGCCGAGGCTATGGCCCAATGCGAGGCACAGGCTGCCACCCAACGTCAGACGGTGCTGGAGGCCACGGAGGCTGACTGTCAGGCCCTGCGTCAGCAGGCCGCCGGCCGCATGGACGAGGCCGTACATCTGATCCTCGGAAAGGTGGTGGGACGCTGAATGGCTATTGTAAAAATGAAGCGCCTGCGGCTCATCGCCCTGGAGAGCGACCATTCGGTCCTTCTGCGGCAGCTGCAGGAACTGGGCTGTCTCCACCTGAGCGAGCCGCCCTCTGATGAGGCGGACTGGCAGGAGCTGCTGCACCGGCAGCCCTCTGACACCGCCCAGCGACAGAGCCAGCTGCGGCAGCTGCAGGCGGCGCTGGAGGTGCTCAAGCGGGAGGCGCCCCAAAAGACTGGCCTGCTGACACCCCGGCCCACAGTGAGCAAGCGGGATTTTTTGGATGATTCCCAGCTGGCGGCCGACCTGGCCGTGGCCGGTGATATCAACGCACATGCCGCTGAGCTGAACCGGCTGGGCACCCAGGAGACCCGACTTTTGAATGAGCAGGCCTCTCTGGTCCCCTGGCAGGCACTGGATGTGCCCATGGATCTGACCCGCACCCGGTCGGTGGATATCATCACCGGCACAGTGCCCGGTCCGGTGGACTTCGACCGGATGTATGGGGAGCTGACCGGACAGATCGAACAGGCGGAGCTGTTCTGCCTGTCCCGAAGCAGCGAGCAGCAGTGTCTGCTGCTGATCTGCCACCGGGACAGCACCGGCGCTGCGCTGGAGCTCCTGCGCGGCTTCGGGTTCACCACCGGCCAGCTGAAAGGTTGGCACGGCACCGTGCAGGAAAACGCGGAGCGCATCTCCGCCGAGCTGGAGCGGGTGCGCCGGAGCGCGGCCGTGGAGAGGGAATTTCTCGTCAACCTGGGCGGCAGACAGGACGCGCTGCGTCTGACCGCCGACCGGGTCGCCACGGAGCTGGACCGGGAGATCAACTGCCACCGGCTGCTGACGGACGAACAGATCATCTGCTTACAGGGCTGGGTCCCGGCGGAGGATACGGACCGGCTCACCGCCCTGTTGGACAAGTTTGACTGCGCCTGGGAACTGGCTGATCCCACGGAGGAGGAGATCCCCGATGTGCCGGTCAAGTTGAAGGGCAACTTCTTCACCCGCTCCATGAACTGCATCACGGAGCAATATTCTCTGCCCGCCTACGACGGTATTGATCCCAACCCCGTCATGGCCCCCTTCTTCATTTTCTTCTTCGGCATGATGATGGCGGACATGGCCTACGGCATCCTGATGATCGTGGGATCGATGCTGTTTCTCAAAAAGAAGCGGCCGGCTGACCCCAGCTTCATGGAGATGATCTTCTGGTGCGGCATCAGCACCTTTATCTTCGGCGCGCTGACCGGCGGTTTCTTTGGGGACTTCATCCCCCAGCTGTGCCGGATCATCGATCCCTCCAGCACCTTTGAGCTGCCGGCCCTGTTTACGCCGCTGAATGACACCATGACTATCATGATCGGCTCTCTGGTGCTGGGCCTCATCCAGATCTTCACCGGTATGGCCGTCAGCACCGTGAAAAAGACGAAGGATGGACACTTCCCCGATGCCCTGTGGGACGAGATTACCTGGTGGGTGATCCTGGCCGGCCTGGCGCTGATGATCCTGAAGATCGGCACCGTAGGCGGCGTGCCTGTGGTGCTGGTGATCGGCGGACTGATGCTGGTCTACGGCTCCACCCGCAACGCCAGAGGCTTCGGTAAGGTCACCGCGCTGATCTCCGCCGTTTACAACGGCGTCACGGGCTTCTTCAGCGACACCCTTTCCTATGTGCGTCTGATGGCCCTGATGCTGTCCGGTTCGGTCATCGCCCAGGTGTTCAATACACTGGGCTCCACATTCGGCAATGTGATCCTGTTCGTGATCATCTCCATGATCGGCAATGCCCTGAACCTGGCGCTGAACCTGCTGGGCTGTTACGTCCACGACATGCGCCTGCAATTCCTAGAATTCTTCAACCGCTTCTATAAGGACGGCGGTAAAGCGTATCAACCCCTGTCACTTCAATCCAAAAACGTTGAAATCATTAAGGAGGATAAATAACATGGCTGCTTTCTTTGAATCGTTTGGTGGGCTGGGTCTGGCTTTTCTGGGTGCCGCTCTGGCCGTCGGTCTGTGCTGCATCGGCTCCGCTAAAGGTACCGGTATGGTCGGTGAGGCCGCCGCAGGTCTGACCAGCGAGGATCCCGACAAGTCTACCAAGTGCCTGATCCTGCAGGTGCTGCCCGGCACCCAGGGCCTGTACGGCATGGTGGCGTGGTTCTTTGTTCTGCTGCAGATCGGCGTCTTTGGCGGTTCCGGTGTGCAGACGCTCACCGTCACCCAGGGTCTGACCGTCTTTGCCTCCTGCCTGCCCATCGCGTTGGGTGGTTGGCTCAGCGCCATCTTCCAGGGCCGTGTGGCCGCTGCTTCTGTCAACATCGTGGCCAAGCACCCCGAGGCCTCTACCAAGGGCATCATCTTCTGCGGTATCGTGGAGTTCTACGCCATTTTGTCCCTGCTGGCCACCATTCTGCTGCTCATGAACGCCCTGTAAGGAGGGTGCTATGAACGGACTGGAAAAAATCAACGAGCGCATCCGGCGGGACGGTCAGGCCGAGGCTGACGCCATCCTGGCCGAGGCCGGCAAGCGCATTGAGGTAGCCCAGGCTGGCTACCGCGCCCAGGCCGAGCAGCTCACCGCCGATGCCCAGGCGAAACGGCGCCAGATGGTGGCCGAGCGGCTGGAACGGCTGCAGGGCAGCGCCGACATGGAGCGCCGTCAGCTGCTGCTGGGCGCCAAGCAGGCCTGCATCGATGAGGCCTTTTCCAAGGCTGCCGAGGCGCTGCGCGCCCTGCCCCGGGACGAGTATGTGTCCCTGCTGGCCCGGGTGGCTGCGGACAACGGCGAGGGCACCGAGGAGCTCATCCTCTCCGCTGCCGACCGGGAGGCCGTTGGGGCAGATGTGGTGTCCGCCGCCAATGCAACCAAAGCCGGCGCCGCCTTCACCCTGTCGGATGAGACCCGGGAGCTGGGCGGCGGACTGGTGCTGAAGAAGGGCCAGGTGGAGATCAACTGCGCCTTTGACACTCGGCTGCGCCAACTCCGGCAGGAGATGGCCTCCGACGTGGCCCGCATCCTGTTTGACTGAGAGGGGGTATCCCTTTGGCAAAGAGACCCAAGGACACAGATTATTTGTTTTTGTCCGCCCGCATCCGCAGCATGGAGCGCAGCCTGCTGACTCCCTCCCGCATGGAGCGGATGCTGCAGGCCCCCGGTGCAGAGGAGTGCGTCCAGGTGCTCACCGAGCTGGGCTATCCTCCCTTTGACGCCGCCGGCGAGTCCGGGCTCAACGGGGCGCTGGCCCAGTATCGCACAGAGATGTTCCACGACCTGAGCCGCTATATGCCCGACCCCTCTGTTCTGGATGTGTTCCGTCTGAAGTACGACTACCACAACCTCAAAACCATCGTCAAGAGCCGCGGCGCTGACGTGCAGTCCCTGCTGGTGGATGCCGGCCGTATCGGCACTGACGACATGCTGGTCAAATACCGCCAGTCCGGCAAGTGGGATTTCCTTCCCTCCCCCATGAAGGGCGCCGCCGCAGAGGCGGACCGGATCCTGGCCGAGACAGGCGACCCCCAGCGCAGCGACTTCGCGCTGGACAAAGCCTATTTCGCCGAGATGCTGTCCCTGGCAAGGGCCAGCGGCAGCGATTTTCTGGTCTCCTATGTCCGCACGCTGATCGACGCGGCCAATCTCCGCTCCGCCGTGCGCACGGAGCGGATGCACCGCCCCGGCACCTTTTTGCAGCAGGTTCTCTTTGACGGCGGCTCCGTCTCCGTCAATCGCATCCTGGGTGAGATCAACGGTGGCGTGGCAGCCCTCTACCGCCCTACGCCCCTGCGGGAGGCGGCGGTGCTGGGTGAGGAGGCCGTGGCCGGCGGCAGTCTGACCGTCTTTGAAAAGGCCTGCGACAACGCTCTGCTGTCCAAGATCGGCGAGGCTCGGGCCATTCCCTTCGGCGTGGAGGTGGTCGTGGGCTACATCGCCGCCAGAGAAAACGAGTTTGCCGCCATCCGGACCATCCTGTCCGGCCGCGCGGCGGGGCTGGATGCCGACACCATCCGTGAAAGGCTGCGTGATTGCTATGTATAAGATCGCTGTGATCGGCGACCGGGACAGCGTGCTGGCCTTCAAGGCGCTGGGCTTGGACGTGTTTTTCACCGAAACGGGCGAAGAGGCCCGTGCCGTCATGCACCGGCTGATGCAGGAGGCGTACGCCGTCATCTATCTGACGGAGGACCTGGCCGAACCGCTCCACGCGGAGATTGCCAGGTGCAAGGACATCGCCGTTCCCGCCGTCATCCTGATCCCCGGCAAGACAGGCTCCCTGGGCGTGGCCGAAGCGGCGCTGCAAAGCGCGGTGGAGCGCGCCGTGGGTGCGGATATTTCCTGACAGAAAACAAGAATTCCTCCATTCTTTGAAAGGAGCGCAACGCAACAAATGGGTAAGATCATCAAAGTATCCGGTCCGCTGGTGGTGGCGGACGGCATGGCCGACGCCAACATGGCCGATGTCGTCCGCGTCGGCCCCCAGCATCTGATCGGCGAGATCCTGAACATGACCGGTGACCGCGCCTCCATCCAGGTCTACGAAGAGACCTCCGGCCTGGGCCCCGGTGCCGAGGTGGAGACCACCGGCGCGCCGCTGAGCGTGGAGCTGGGCCCCGGCCTCATCGAGAACATCTACGACGGCATCCAGCGTCCGCTGGAGGAGATCGTCCGCCGCGTGGGCGCCAACATCACCCGCGGCATCCAGGTGGCTCCCCTGCCCCGCGACAAGCGCTGGCAGTGGACGCCTGCAGCGCAGCCCGGCGACGCCGTGATCGGCGGCGACGTACTGGGCACCGTGCCGGAGACCTCCTCCGTGCTCCACAAGATCATGGTGCCCAACGGCGTCAGCGGCACGGTGGAGTGGTTGGCGGAAGGCGGCGAGTATACCATCGAGGACGTGATCGCCCGGGTCCGCACCGACCGGGGCGAGCTCCGGGAGCTGACCATGGTGCAGAAGTGGCCCGTTCGCGTGGGCCGGCCCTATCAAAAGAAATTCCCGCCGGTGACGCCGCTCCAGTCCGGTCAGCGTGTCATCGACACCATGTTCCCCATCGCCAAGGGCGGCACCGCCGCCGTGCCCGGCCCCTTCGGCTCCGGCAAGACGGTGGTGCAGCACCAGCTGGCCAAGTGGTCCGACGTGGACATTGTGGTCTACATCGGCTGCGGTGAGCGCGGCAACGAGATGACCGACGTGCTGCGGGAGTTCCCGGAGCTGACTGATCCCCGCACCGGCGAGACGCTGATGAAGCGCACTGTGCTGATCGCCAACACCTCCGACATGCCCGTGGCCGCCCGTGAGGCCAGCGTCTACACCGGCATCACTATCGCCGAGTATTTCCGCGATATGGGCTATCACGTGGCCGTCATCGCCGACTCCACCTCCCGCTGGGCTGAGGCCCTGCGCGAGATGTCCGGCCGCCTGGAGGAGATGCCCGGCGAGGAGGGCTACCCTGCCTACCTGTCCTCCCGTCTGGCCCAGTTCTATGAGCGTGCCGGCATGGTCCAGTGCATGGGCAGTGATGACCGCACCGGCTCCCTGACCGCCGTGGGCGCCGTGTCGCCTCCCGGCGGCGACCTGAGTGAGCCGGTGAGCCAGGGCACCATGCGTATCGTCAAGGTGTTCTGGTCGTTGGACGCCTCCCTGGCCTATCGCCGCCACTTCCCCGCCATCAACTGGCTGAACTCCTACTCCCTGTACCTGGACTCCATGCGCCCCTGGTTCGACGAGCATCTGGGCCCCGAGTTCATGCTCAACCGCGGCCGGGCCAGCCGGCTGCTGCAGGAAGAGAACGAACTCAACGAAATCGTTCAGCTGGTGGGCAAGGATTCTCTGTCCGCCAGCGACCAGCTGACGCTGGAGATCGCCCGCATGCTGCGGGAGGATTTCCTGCAGCAGAACGCCTTTGTGGACGTGGACTCCTACTCCAGCTTTGACCGGCAGAAGCGTCTGCTGGCGCTGATCCTCCGCTATGAGGATCTGTGCCGCGGTGCCATCGCCCGGGGCGCCGAGCTGGCAGACCTGTTCACCGTTCCCAGCCGCGAGCGTCTGGGCTGGGCCAAATTTACCGAGGCGGACAAATACGCCGCCGAATACGAGCAGATCGGCGCCGACATGGAGCGCGAGATCGAAGAGCTGACCCGAAAGGCTGGTGAGGACGCATGATGAAGGAATACCGTACCATCCATGAGGTCTCCGGCCCCCTGATGGTGGTGGAGCAGGTGGCGGGCGTCACCTACGACGAGCTGGCTGAGATCGAGCTGGCTGACGGCGCCGTGCGGCTGTGCAAGGTGCTGGAGGTGGACGGCGACCGGGCCGTGGTGCAGCTGTTTGACAGCTCCGCCGGCATCAACCTGCGCGACAGCAAAATCCGCTTCCTGGGCCATCCCCTGCAGATGGGCGTGTCCGGCGACATGCTGGGCCGCGTGTTCAACGGCATGGGCCAGCCCATCGACGGCGGCCCCGCGCTGCTGGCCGAGAAGTATCTGGACATCAACGGTCTGCCCATGAACCCCGCCGCCCGCGACTATCCCAACGAGTTCATCCAGACGGGTGTTTCTACCATCGACGGTCTGAACACCCTGGTCCGCGGGCAGAAGCTGCCCATTTTCTCCGGCTCCGGCCTGCCCCATGCCAATCTGGCCGCCCAGATCGCCCGCCAGGCCCGGGTGCTGGACGACTCCTCCAACTTCGCCGTGGTGTTTGCCGCCATCGGCATCACTTTCGAGGAGTCCGAGTTCTTCGTCCGCGAGTTCAAGCGCACCGGCGCCATCGACCGGACGGTGCTGTTCACCAACCTGGCCAATGACCCCGCCGTGGAGCGTATCGCCACGCCCCGCATGGCGCTGACCGCCGCTGAGTACCTGGCTTTTGAAAAGGAAATGCAGGTGCTGGTCATCCTCACCGACATTACCAACTACGCCGAGGCACTGCGCGAGGTGTCCGCCGCCAAGAAGGAGGTCCCCGGCCGCCGCGGCTATCCCGGCTATCTGTACACCGATCTGGCCTCCATCTATGAGCGGGCCGGCCGCAAACTGGGGTGCAAGGGCTCCATCACCATGATCCCCATCCTGACCATGCCGGAGGACGACAAGACCCATCCCATCCCCGACCTGACCGGCTACATCACCGAGGGACAGATCATCCTCAGCCGCGACCTGTACCGAAAGAACATCCTGCCCCCCGTGGACGTGCTGCCCAGCCTGAGCCGCCTGAAGGACAAAGGCGTGGGCGAGGGCAAGACCCGGGCCGACCATGCGCCCACCATGAACCAACTCTTTGCCGCCTACGCCTCCGGCAAGGAGGCCAAGGAACTGATGACCATTCTGGGCGAAGCGGCCCTGAGCCCGGTGGATCTGATCTACGCCAAGTTCGCCGACGAGTTTGAAAAGCGCTATGTGAACCAGGGTTTCGAAGAGAACCGTTCCATCCAGCAGACGCTGGATCTGGGCTGGGAGCTTCTGAGCATGCTGCCCCGGTCTGAGCTCAAGCGCATCAAGCCGGAGATGCTGGATCAGTATCTGCCCAAGAAGGACTGAGGTGCGCCATGGCCGGTAAAACCATCAACCCCACCCGCATGGAGCTGACGCGGCTGAAGGGCCGCCTCCGCACGGCGATACGGGGCCACAAGCTGCTCAAGGACAAGCGCGATGAGATGATGAAGCAGTTCCTGGACATCGTCCGCCGCAACCGCGCCCTGCGCAGACAGGTGGAGGATGGCCTGCAACGGGCCAACGCCGCCTTCACGGTGGCCTCCGCCGTCATGGGCCCGGAGATGCTGGAGCAGGCGCTGCTGTACCCCAAGACCAGCGTGGAGCTGGACGTCAGCTACCGCAACATCATGTCGGTAAACGTGCCGGTCTACGACTTCCATACCACCGGTGCCGAGGGGGACATCTTCCCCTACGGCTTCGCCCAGACCAGCGGCGAGCTGGACGCGGCGCTGGAGACCATGCAGAACGTGTTCCATGACATGCTGGAGCTGGCCCAGGTGGAGAAGTCCATGCAGCTGCTGGCCCAGGAGATCGAGAAGACCCGCCGGCGCGTCAACGCGCTGGAGTACGTCATGATCCCTGAGACCCAGCAGAACATCCGCTACATCTCCATGAAGCTGGATGAAAACGAGCGCGGCAACACCACCCGCCTGATGAAGGTCAAGGACATGGTGCTGCAGGAGGCTCACCATTTCAAACAGTGACGCACACACGAACCGTGCGGATGCGAGCCGGCCCGAAACGGGCCGGCTCTTTTCGCATTTTTTCTCTGCAATCCCCGCCGGCGGTCCCAACTACTCCCTCCGTTGCTGCTGAGCGATCCGGGCAGCCTCGGCCCGGCGTTCCGGCATATGGGCAGGGGCGCTTTCCGCGTTTCGGTATGGCGCAGCCCTTTTTCGGGCATACTGCAGGAAACCGACAAAAAGGAGATGTTTCCCATGTATGCCAACGTTTTGCAGAAGGCCTGCATCCAGTGCGGCCTGTGCCCCACCATCTGCCCGGCGGTGTTCACCCTGTCCGACAACGGCGAGAGCGCCCACGCTGTCATCGACGAGATCCCCGTAGAGCTCCAAGCCGACGCCCGCCTGGCGGCGGACAGTTGCCCCACCGGCGCCATCGTTCTCCGGTGACGACTGATCCCCTCAAAAAAATCTCGTTTTTTTGCAGATTTGTCCTTTACAAATCCCAAACGCTGTGGTAATCTTACAAAGTACGCTAATATGCGTAAATATCGCCCCTTGCCTTAGTGACGCGGATCGTTTCACCTGTCCTGCCACTCAGGATGCGGGCAAATCAACAGAAAGGTGGAAAACCACAATGATGCTGAAAGAGCAGAAGACCTCTATCATCGAGGCCAACCGTACCCATGAGACCGATACCGGCTCCCCCGAGGTCCAGGTCGCCATCCTGACCGAGCGGATCAGCCAGTTGACGGCTCACCTGAAGGTCCATCCCCACGACTTCCATTCCCGTCGCGGCATGCAGATGATGATCGGCAAGCGCCGTCGTCTGCTGGACTACCTGGCCAAGAAGGACATCGAGCGCTATCGTGCCCTGATTGCCAAGCTGGGCCTGCGCAGATAACATGGAAAATAGGGTGGTGTGCCGTGCGCACCACCCTTCTTTCACGTTTTCCCCCGCTGTCCCCCGCTTTTTCCCCGCACCCGCGGCTGCGCCGGGCAGGACCTTTAGAACTTGAACATGCGCCCTCTTTTTTGCAGGACGTGTTTTCAAGTGCTAAACGGCTTGCTCCTGCCGCGGGGAATATCAAAGAAAAGGAGTATCAAGCATGTCAACCATCATCACCCATCGTCAATTCCCCAAGTACCGCAAGTACACCATGGATCTGGCGGGCCGTCCCCTCTCCTTGGAGGTGGGCAAGCTGGCCGAACTGGCCAACGCCGCCGTTATGGTCACCTACGGCGACACCAGCGTGCTGTGCTGCGTCACCGCCGCCCCTCGTCCCCGGGACGGCATCGACTTCTTCCCCCTGAGCGTAGACTTTGAGGAGAAGCTCTACTCCGTGGGCCGCATCCCCGGCAGCTTCAACCGCCGCGAGGGCCGCCCCGGCGAGAAGGGCATCTTGACCTCTCGCGTCATCGACCGGCCCATCCGCCCCCTGTTCCCCCACGACTTTCGCAATGACGTGTCTGTCATGTGCACTGTCATGAGCGTGGACCACGACTGCTCCCCTGAGATTTGCGGCCTGATCGGCACCTCCGCCGCCCTGGCCATCTCTGACATTCCCTGGAACGGCCCCGTGGGCGCCCTGAAGGTGGGCTTGGTGGACGGCAAGCTGGTGCTCAACCCCGACAGCGAGCAGCGCAAGGTCTCCGACCTGGACGTGACCGTGGTCTCCACCGGCAAGAAGGTGGTCATGATCGAGGCCGGCGCCAATGAGGTTCCCAACGACATCATGTTCGAGGCCATCCGCATGGCCCACGAGGAGAACCAGAAGCAGATTGCCCTCATCGGCCAGATGGTGGCCGAGATCGGTAAGCCCAAGTTTGACTATCCCCACGCCGACTTCGACGAGGTTCTGTTCGAGCGCATCGTGGCCGACTTCATGGATGAGGCCAAGGCCGCTATGGACACCGACGACAAGAACGTTCGCGAGGCCCGCTGGAACGAGATGATCGAGCACTGGCACGAGAAGTATCTGGAAGAGTTCCCCAACATGGACCAGTACCTGGAGGAGATCACCTACAAATTCCAGAAGAAGATCGTCAAGGCCTGGTTGCTGGAAGGCCACCGCGTGGACGGTCGCGCGAAGAACGAGATCCGTCCCCTGGCCGCCGAGGTGGGCGTGCTTCCCCGGGTCCACGGCTCCGGCCTGTTTACCCGCGGCCAGACGCAGGTGCTGTCTGTGGCCACGCTGGACACGCTGTCCGCCAACCAGAAGCTGGACACCATCTGGGAGGAGACCGAGAAGCGCTATATACACCACTACAACTTCCCCGGCTACTCCGTGGGCGAGGCCAAAGCGGCCCGGTCCCCCGGCCGCCGGGAGATCGGCCACGGCGCGCTGGCTGAGCGGGCCCTGCTGCCGGTGATCCCGCCGGTGGAGGAGTTTCCCTACGCCATCCGCGTGGTGTCCGAGGTGGTATCCTCCAACGGTTCCACTTCTCAGGGCTCCATCTGTGGCTCCACGCTGGCTCTGATGGATGCCGGCGTGCCCATCAAGGCCCCCGTAGCCGGCATCTCCTGCGGCCTGATTCAGGACGACGACGGCTCCTTCACCACCTTCATCGACATCCAGGGCGTGGAGGACTTCCACGGCGAGATGGACTTCAAGGTGGCCGGTACCAAGGAGGGCATCACCGCCATCCAGATGGACCTGAAGAACGACGGCCTGACCATGGACATCATCCGCAATGCGCTGGACATCACCTATGACGCCCGCGTACAGATCCTGGATCAAATCATGTTGCCCGTGATCGCCGAGCCGCGGCCGGAGGTCAGCCCTTACGCCCCCAAGATGATCACCATGCATATCGATCCGGACAAGATCCGCGAGGTCATCGGCAAGGGCGGCAGCGTGATCCAGAAGATCGTGGCCGAATCCGGCGCCAAGGTGGATATCGATGACGACGGCACTATCCACATCGCCTCCCCCAATGCGGAGAGCTGCGAGATGGCCAAGAAGTTCATCGACGAGATCGTGTTCGTGCCCGAGGTGGGCCAGCTGTACTACGGCCGCGTCGTCAGCTATCTGACCAGCAAGCAGAACGGCGCGCAGCTGGGCGCCTTCATCGAGCTGGCCCCCGGCAAGGACGGCCTGTGCCACATCTCCAAGGTGTCTGACCGCCGTGTGGAGAAGGTGGAGGACGTGCTGAAGATCGGCGACATGACCTGGGTCAAGGTGGTGGAGATCGACGAGAAGGGCCGCGTGAATCTGAGCCGCAAGGACGCCTTGAAAGAGGTGGCCCAGCGGGAGGCCAGCGGAGAGATCCTCGGCTGAGGCAACAGAAAACACAGGACAGGAGCTGCCTCTGGCAGCTCCTGTTTTTTCAAAAGATATTTGACCATGCCGCGCGGCGGTGCTATAATCTGCGGGGAAAATCCAGGAGCTTCGCCGGATCGCCCCAAATCAAACACGTTTCGGGAGACAGAGATCTATGATGGGACTGGGAACGCTGATCAACACCGCGTGCGTGGTGGCAGGAGGCCTGACGGGCCGCCTGGCAGGCAGATTCTTCAAGGAGACGCAGCAGGCCGCGCTGACGATGGTCTGCGGCATCAGCGTCCTGTTCATCGGCATCGCCGGCGCCATGGAGGGCATGCTGACGGCCGACGGCGCCGTGCTCCACAGCGGACAGGCCATGTTCATCGTGCTGTGCCTGGCTCTCGGCACCCTTGTCGGCGAGCTCCTGCGCATCGAGGAGTTCTTCGAGCGGTTCGGCGAGTGGCTGAAGCAGAAGACCGGCAACGCCAGGGACAAGAGCTTCGTGGACGCCTTTGTCACCGCCACGCTGACCGTCTGCATCGGCGCCATGTCCATCGTGGGTGCCATACAGGACGGCATCCTGGGCGATTACTCCATCCTGGCCGTGAAGTCTGTGCTGGACTTCATCATCATCGCTGTCATGACCTCCTCCATGGGCAAGGGCTGCGTGTTTTCCGCCATCCCTGTCCTGCTGCTGGAGGGCAGCGTCACGCTGCTGTCCCGCCTGATCGCACCGGTCATGACCGAGGCGGCCATCCGGAATCTCTCGCTGGTGGGCTCCATTCTGATCTTCTGCGTGGGTCTGAACCTGGTGTGGGGCAAGAAGGTCCGCGTGGCCAATATGCTGCCAGCCGTCGTCCTGGCCGTGCTGGCGGCCTACCTGCCGGCGGGCCTCCTGGGGTAACAGTCCAGGAGCGAGCGCGCGATCGAAAAGGAAAACGGGCAGGGCTCGGGTAAATCCCGAGCCCTGCCCGTTTCATCGTGTACCGCTTGTTCTGTCATCAACGCAGCGACCGGTCGTAACACCTTTTTTGCGGCGGCAATCGGGGTGTGTTCCCAAAAGATCATCTGCTGAAACATTATACAATCGGCACAAGGCGATCAAATGCCGCAGCGGAAGCTCCGTCGCCCGGCGTTCATAGCGGGCGTACATCGTTTGAGATGTGTGCAGCACGTCTGCCACCTGCTGCTGCGTCAAATCGTTGTCCTCGCGCAAATCTCTCAGTCTGGACATATAATCCGACATAGCGTACACCACCCTCCGTTATCTGAGGATAGTGTACCCCAGTACATATTTTTACTATTGACTTTAGTATATATATTTACTAAAATTGACTCAGGATTTCATCTCAAAATCAAAAAGAATCGAGGAAACGCACATGGCAAACAAATTGACGACCTGTAAGGTCTGCGGCGCAGAGATCGCAGCCAGCGCCAAAAGATGCCCGTCCTGCGGCGCAAAAATAAAAAAACCTGTTTTTCGGAGATGGTGGTTTTTGGCCCTGCTGCTTGTCGTCCTAGTGGTCATCATTGCGTCCGGCGGCAGCAATAAGGACAGTTCCTCTGCCGGTAACCCGCCCTCAAGTGACAATACACAGAAAGAAGAACCCATCTCTTATACTCATTACAATGTGGCAGAGCTGTTTGATGCACTGTCTGACAATGCACTGAAAGCACAGGACACTTACAAGGGGCAGTATGTTGAAATCGAGGGCTTTCTCAGTACCATCGACAGCGATGGAAAGTATATCTCTATCGGCGCCGATCCGGACAATTTGGACTATTTCCTTCAAAGTGTTCAGTGCTTTCTGAAGAGCGATGCACAAAAGGCGCAAATCATGGAAATGAGTTCTGGCGATCCTATAGTTGTTCGCGGCAAAATCACCTCTGTCGGCGAAGTATTGGGATTCTCGCTGGATATTGACAGCATCGGCTGATCTCTTTCAACAGGGCAGGTACTTCCCTGCCTTGTTTCTCTCTTCGTCCATGCAATACCTGCTTTGCTTTTTTTCGCAACGCTCTTTTGCGCCAAAAAACTGTTGACAGCCCTGCACCTAATATATTATATTAGGTGCAGGGCTGTCATATATCATCTGGCGGCCAGTTTCAGCGTAAAACCATATCTTCCCAAGGCGTCGTTTTCGTGGTATAATATCATATCTGCGGTCCATTTCCGTTTGGGAGGAATACCATGCCTGACACCATTGCCGCCATTGCCACGCCCCAGCTCCCCAGCGCCATCGGGATCCTGCGTCTCAGCGGACCGGATACCCGCTGTCTGCTGGAGCGGGTGTTCCGCGCCAAAAACGGCCGGTCTATGGCCGACCAGCCCCGGCGCGCCATGGTGTACGGCGATTTGCTGGACAGGGAGGGCCGCATCATCGACCATGTGCTGTGCGTCCTCTTTCCGGGGCCGGACAGCTACACCGGCGAGGACTGCGCCGAACTCCACTGCCACGGCTCCCCCGTGGTGCTCAACGAGGGGCTGGCCGCCCTGTTCGCCGCCGGTGCGCGGCAGGCGAAGGGCGGGGAATTCACACGGCGGGCCTTTCTCAACGGCCGCATGGACCTGCTCCAGGCTGAGGCGGTGGCGGACCTCGTCGACGCGGAGACCGCCGAGGCCGCCCGCAACGCCGCGCTGCAGCTCTCCGGCAACCTCAGCCGGGGTGTGGACGGGATCTACGACGACTTGATGGCGCTTCTCAGCCGCTTTTACGCCGTGGTGGACTACCCAGACGAGGACATCGACGAGGACAGCCGGGAGCAGATGCTGGACACCCTGCGCCGGGCCGAGAACCGCCTGGCAGAGCTGCAGGCCACCTTTTCCCGGGGCCAAGTGCTCAAAACCGGCGTGCCCGCCGTGATCCTGGGCCGGCCCAATGTGGGCAAGTCCTCGCTGCTCAACGCGCTGGCCGGCTATGACCGGGCCATCGTCACCGACGTGGCCGGCACCACCCGCGACACAGTGGAGGAGAAGATCCGCGTGGGCCATGTATTGCTGCGGCTCATCGACACCGCCGGCATCCGGTCCGCGGCTGACGCCGTGGAAGCCCAGGGCGTGGCACGCAGCCGCGACGCAGCCCGGCAGGCGTCGCTGGCGCTGCTGGTGCTGGACGGCTCTGGCCCCCTTACCGACGAGGACGAGGCGGCCATCGCCGTGGCAGAGGCCGTGCCCCACCTGCTGGTGGCGGTGAACAAATCCGACCTTCCCCGCCGGATCGACGTGGGCCGTCTGGCCGACCGGTTCGACCATGTGGTGTCCGTCAGCGCCAAAACCGGTGAGGGACTCGCCATCCTGACCGACGCCATTGCCGCCCTGTATCCTGCCGGCGGCGAGGCTCAGGGCGTCCTGCTGACCAACGCGCGCCAGGCCGACGCCGTGTCCCGGGCGTTGGAGTCCGTGAAGAGCTCCCGCGCCGCCCTGCGCATCGGCATGACGCCGGACGTGGTGCTCACCGACGCCGAGGCCGCGCTGCACGCCCTGGGCGAGCTGAACGGCCGATCCGTCCGGGAGGATCTGGTGTCCACCATCTTCTCTCGCTTCTGTGTGGGCAAATAAACGCCCTCACATGCCCTATACCGCGCTATTCGGTGCTTATTAGCGCCATAGTACGCCTATCGCCGTTTATCAACGCTCCCAAAGGAGGATTTACTGTATGCGAGACTACATCATCATGACTGACAGCTGCTGCGACCTGACCGACGAGATGGCCCGGGAACTGGAACTGGAGGTGCTTCCGCTGACCATGCACATGGACGGCGAGGAGTACCCCAACTATCTGGACGGCCGCGCCATCACCAACGAAGAGTTCTACCGCCGCCTCCGCGCCGGCAAGCTGGCCACCACCTCAGCGGCCAACATCGGCCAGTTTGAGGAGCGCATGCGCACCCTGCTGGAGCAGGAAAAGGACATCGTGTGCGTCTGCTTCTCCTCAGCCCTGTCCACCACCTATCAGTCCGCCGCCATCGCCGCCCAGAATCTGGCCCCCGACTATCCCGACAGGCAGATCTACGTGGTGGACTCCCTCAGCGCCTCCCGGGGCCAGGGGCTGCTGCTGTATCTGGCCGTGCAGAAGAAACGGGAGGGTCTCACCGCGCCGGAGCTGGCCCAGTGGGTGGAGGACAACAAACTCACCGTCTGCCACTGGTTCACCGTGGACGACCTGAATTTCCTCAAACGGGGCGGACGCCTCTCCGCCGGCGCGGCTCTTTTCGGCACCATGCTCTCCATCAAACCGGTGATGCACACCTCCAACGAGGGCAAGCTTGTGCCCATGGCCAAGGTGCGGGGCCGGAAGGCAAGCCTCCAGGCCCTGATTGACAAGGTGGGCGAACTGGGTGTGGAGCTGGACAAGCAGGTCATGTTCATCTGCCACGCCGACTGCCTGGCCGAGTCGGAGGAAGTGGCCGCCGAACTGAAGCGCCGCTACGGCGTGCGGGAGGTCTACATCCACTACATCGGACCGGTGATCGGCAGCCACACCGGGCCCGGCACCATGGGTCTGTTCTTCGTGGGGCGTGAGCGCTGATGAACTGGCTGGAGCTGCGGCTTGACACCTCGCCCGCCGGGCTGGACGCGGCGACGGCTCTGCTGGAAGAGCAGGGCGTCACCGGCCTGGTCATCGACGACGAGGCGGACTTTCGGGACTTTCTGGAGCACAACCGCCAGTACTGGGACTATGTGGACGAGGAACTGCTGCGCCAAAAGCAGGGGCTCTGCCGGGTGACCTTTTACTTGCCTGACAGCGACGACGGTTACGGCCAGCTGGCCCAAATCCGCATCGCCGTCAGCGTCCTGAAGGCGGCGCACCCCGAATACGCGCCGCTGCTGCTGACCATGGACCACGTGGCCGACGCCGACTGGGAGAACAACTGGAAGCAGTTCTATAAGCCCATGGAGATCGGTCGGCGGCTCCTGGTGGTGCCGGAGTGGGAGCAGTTCGACGGCGGAGACCGCGTGAAGCTGCTGCTGAACCCGGGTCTCACCTTCGGCACCGGCAGCCACGCCACTACCCGGCTGTGCCTGACGGCGCTGGAAAAGCACATCCGCGGCGGGGAAAAGGTGCTGGATCTAGGCTGCGGCAGCGGAATCCTCTCCATCGCGGCACTGCTACTGGGCGCAGAGCGCGCCTTTGCCTGTGACATCGACGAGAAGTGTGTGGACGTGGCCTATGAAAACGCCGCCCTCAACGGCATCGGCCGGGACCGCTATACCGTCCGCTGGGGCGACGTGTTGTCCGATCGGCAGCGGCAGCGGGAGTTCGGCGGCGAGTATGACATCATCGCGGCCAACATCGTGGCTGATGTGATCATCGGCCTCAGCGGCCGGGTACGCCCCTTCCTCAAGCCCGGCGGACTCTTCCTCTGCTCCGGCATCATCGACGCCCGGGCCGCCGAGGTGGCCGACACCCTGCGCCGGGACGGCTGGGAGCTCGCTGAAACGAACAGCAGCGAGGGCTGGTACAGTTACCTCTGCCGGTAGAGCCGCCGGAACACATTAAACAGAACGAGAGCCAACGACGGATGGCGTTGGCTCTCGTTTTTTCTTCTCATTCGCCGCCCTCGGCGGGATCGGGGTCAGCAGGGGGCTCCGGTGTCTCCGGCGCGGGCTCCTCCGGTGTCTCCGGCGTCGGCGTCTCCGGGGTCTCGGGGGTCTCCGGGACGGCGGGCTCCGTCGGCTCCTCCGGTGCCGGCGTCTCCGGAGTTTCGGGCTCCGTCGGCTTCTCCGGCTCGGTCGGCTCCTCACCGGGCTTGGTGTCCTCCTTCTCCGGCTTGGGTTCCTCCTTCTCCGGACCGATGCGGTAGATGGTGGGGCGCATCTCATAGTCGCTGGTAGCCTCCACCTCGCTGGAGATCAGGGTGCCATCACCGGCGTACACATTGCGCCAGGTCTTGACGAAGTACCCGGTATAACCGCTCTGCTCCAGCACCTTTTGGCCGGGCTTCAGACTGTCGTCCTCCTTGTACTCCACCTTGGAGGGTGTGGTGGACAGCGTGCTGCTGACCATACGCACATAAGTATCGTCCAGCTTTGTGCCGTAGATGGACACGGTGAGGTTGTTGTTGCTGCTGTATTCCGTGACGATCTTGATGGGGTAGTCTGTGTTGTTCTCAAACACGTAGTCCGGGCTGGGATAGAAGGTAGTGGCGTCGCAGCCCCAGGTAATGTAGCCGGGGGCATACTGGTGGCACCAGCGCTCTACGATCTTCAGGTTGCTCAGCAGCGTGGCGTAATACAGCGTAGAGGACACCTGGCACACGCCGCCGCCGTAGACGTCCACCGTCTTGCCGCCCACATAGCCGGGTGCCGTCAGATAGCCGTTTTCCTTGTTGGGGTTGCCGATGGTCCTGTTATAGGAGAATCGCTCACCGCTGTTGAGGATATATCCGTTGACCACACCGGCGGCGCGGCGCACGTTGTTGAGCCGGTTGGAGCTACCGCTGACATAGGTGGTATACGTGCCGAGGCAGTCGCGGAAGAGTACGTTCTCCAGCTCGTCCTTCTCCACCACAGGGAACGCCACCGTGCCGGGAATCACGATCTCCTCGCCCGGCTCCGCCTTGGCCAGCAGGGCCTGGGCTTCGGCCACGTCGAACTCCACGCCGATGCGGGAATCGGTCAGGTCGCCGGTGGCCTTGTCATATCCGGCATTGGCCATCTCGCCGTGGATCTCCTCATACAGCGCCGCCAGGTCGATGGGCTGTGCGGACACGGGGATATATGTGCACTGGATAGGGCTCAGATCGCCGGTGGCCACCGCGTTGGCAATGGCCTCGCGCAGCAGCTTGCTGTCGACCTCTACGCCGTCCCTGGGTTTTGTTACATACAGGCCGTCGCTCTTCTCCTCGTCCAGGCGGTAGGCGCCGTCCACCACCGTGCTGGCCATGCCGGCGCTGATCCGATCCAGCGCTTCATTGAGAGACGCCTCGTCGGCCGACAGGGGGGCCGACACGTCGTTGGTGGTGAACCAGCTGCGGATGTAATTCCAGCCGTCGGCCAGGAAACTGCTGTGGGTGGCCTCCCAGGCGCTGTTGGCCGCATCCTCCGGCGTGACGGTGACCGTCAGGTCGGAGAGGGACACGCGGCTGACCTCCTCGTCGTCCTTCATCAGGGAGATGCCCATCTCATTGCTGAGCCTGGGGCCCTCCTGCTGCCACAGCTCCTCGATCTGCTGGCGGGTCAGGCCGCCCACATCCACACCCAGGACACTGGTGCCCTTGAGCACCGTGTCGCTGGAGGCCGCCACGCCGCAGATGGCGGCGTAGCCTGCCGCCAACACGCCTGCTACAATGCCACAGACCAGCAGGGCGGTTTTTCTGCCCTTTTTCGGCGTCTGTTCCGCCGGCTGCTGATCGGATACTCGTTCCTCCAAGGATACCTGGCTGTAGTTTTCTTCCATGACAGCCCCTCCTTTTTGCTTCCGTTGCTCTGCCGCGCTCTCTGCACAGCATGTCAGTGTATTATACTCCTTTTCCGTATAAAAAGCATTACAATTTTGTAACAAGGGGTCTTTACGCCCCTTTTCCCGCCGTGGGGATGCGGATAGTCAGCAAAATGCAGCCGTCTGCGTCCTCCCGGCCCCACTCAGCCCCTACGCCGGCCTGCCGCATCATGCGCACGCCCCGGTCCACACTGTTGAGGAACAGGCGCACGTCCTTAATGATATATGTGGTACGGCGGCGAGGCGGCGTGGTGCGCAGGGCTTTGAGCCGGTCCTCCACATAGGTCTCTGTCCGGGCCACATTCCAGCCGTTCTTCACGATGGCGGCAACGGCCCGTCGCTGGTTCTCCTCGTCCGGCAGACGCAGCAGCGCCCGGGCGTGGCGCTCGGTGAGGCCGCTCTCCCGGATCAGGCGGCGCACCCCCTCCGGCAGACGCAGCAGGCGCAGCTTGTTGGCCACGCCGGACTGGGATTTGCCGATCTTTTCCGCCGCCTCCTCCTGGCTGAGCCCGTACTGGCGGATCAACCGGGCGATGGCCTCCGCCTCCTCCCAGTAGTCCAAGTCACGGCGCTGGAGGTTCTCGATCAGCGCCAGCAGGGCAGAGTCCTCCTCGCCTACCCGGGCGATCAAGCAGGGCACCTCCCGCAGGTCGGCCATGCGCGCCGCCCGCAGCCGCCGCTCGCCGGCCACCAGTTCATAGCCTTGGTCCACCCGGCGCACCGTCAGCGGCTGGAGGATGCCGTAGGCGCGGATGCTGTCCGCCAATTCCCGCAGGCCCTCCTCGGAGAAGCTGCGGCGGGGCTGCCGGGGGTTGGGCCGGATCTGTCCGACGGGGATATACTGCACCCGGGTGGACAGAAACTCGCCTTTGCGCTGTTCTTTCATGGGGATCCCTCCTTTTCTGCCTGTATTGTACCCGCTCATTCCGGCAAAAAAGATCGAATCCCGTCGGGAAATCCGAAAAAACTGCCCGGCGGGAGGACCCGTCGGGCAGGATGTCGTTTGTCACGCCTGGCGTTCCCGCTTCAGGCGGCGGATATCGTCGCCGAAGAAGGGCAGGATCTGATACTCTCCTTCAAGCCGGGAGAGGAGCTGGGGGGAATAGCGCTTGCCGATCTCCTCCGGATTCAGGTTGGTGCTGATGATGGTCTTTTTCCCCGCCAGCAGGCGGCCGTTGACCAGCTGGTAGAGGGAGCTCTGGACAAAGGAGGTGGTCATCTCCGTGCCCAGGTCGTCGATGATCAGCAGATCACAGGCGCGGAAGCGCTCCACGTCCTCCTCGACCTGCTCCTCCTCATCCCGGCGGAACTTGTCCGCCTCCAGCCGGGCAAAGATGTGGCCGGCGGTATCATAGACCACGGAGAAACCGTTCTCGCTGACCACCCGGGCGATGCAGGCGGAGAGGAATGTCTTGCCCAGGCCCGGATCGCCGCTGAACAGCAGGTTGCCGCTGCGGGGGCCGAACTGGTGAGCATAGTCCTGGCAGGTGTCAAAGTTCTCTTCCATATTGGCCCGGGGCGAGATGCCCATCCCCGGTGACACCGCGGCGCTGTACCAGCAGAAATCAAAGGTCTCAAAGCTGGCGGTGCCCATGTCCAGCATCCGGGACAGCTCCTCGATCTGGGTTCGGGTGTAGTACTGGCGCAGGCAGCGGCACATTTCGCCGTCCCGGAAACCTGTGTCACCGCAGAGGACGCAGTTTGGCTTCTCCTCCAGCTCGTCGGCCTCGTAGCCGCGCTCCATCAGCAGGGCGGCCCGCTCCCGCTGCAGGTCCAGGTTCCGGTCCTGGATCACACGCAGGGCCGGCAGCGGATCGGTGCCCCGGCGCAGGGCCGAACTGATGATCTGGGACATGGTGCCGCGCAGCTCCCGGTCGATTTCCTCCAAACGGGGAATTTCCCGGAATATCTGCTGTTGGCGCTCTGCGAACGCCTCGCTGCGGCGCTGCTTGTCCCGGTCGTACCGGGCCAGGCTGCGGCGCAGGATCTTTCCGTCGTATGCCACGCGTGTCCCCTCCTTATCGCTTGATATACCGCTTCATCCAGTCGTTTTTCTCGCCGGCAGGACGGCCGGTCTTTTTCTCCCTGGCACTGCGCGGCGTACGTTCCTGCCGCTCCACGTCCTCAGGTGTACGCAGGCCATCCGTCTCCCAGCGGCGCAGTATGCCGTTGAGGTAGCCCCACTTCAGCTCTTTTTTATAGAAGATCGTCCTGTCATAGGCCAACGCCACCAGTTCTGGCGTGTAGCCCTTTTCAATCCACTGGATGATGTAGCGCTCCTCGCTGTCCACCGGGCGGCGGTCACAGATCTGCACGGCCCGGAGGTAGGCGCCCATCTGCTCCTGTTTGGCGTCATAGTCCTTGAGATACCGGGCGGCGCTCTCCTGGTCGAACAGGCCCTGCCTGGCCCAGTAATACCCCTCTTTTTCCACCTGGCGCAGCGTGGGACGGCGGCCGGGGCCGAAGCGCCGCTCCACACGGCTGACACAGTGGCACACCAGCAGGTAGATCACGTCCGGCGGCATGCCCAGGTCGTCATAGAGCCCCGCCAGAATTTGCAGATCCGCCGTTTTCAGCTTTTTGCCCAGCTTCTCCTCTGTTTGGCGCACCAGCATGGCAAAGCCGCTGTCACCCTCCAACAGGGCAGCGATGTCGCCGGTGGTGTAGGCAGGGCGCTCCTCCGCCGGCTCCGGGATCGTCTCCGCTCCGCCCTCCAGCAGGCCCAGCTGCTGCAGCGTATGCTCGGCGTCGGCCAGCCGCAGTTCGCTCCATCGCAGACGTTTTTGTATCTCCTGGGGCGTGACGCCGCCGGAGGCGCGCACCAGGAACAGATACAGCAGCGCGGCGTCGCTGTCCGCCCGGGCGATCAGCTTGTCCAGCCGCTGAGCGGGCAGGGATACGTCCCGCTCCTGATCCCGCAGGATATATCCGCTCATGGCACACCTCCTCCCGCAATTGTTTCTTCATTTTACAATAAAACTCCTTTTTCGTAAAGATGCCGCGCCGTTTTTTCAGAAAATTCCTGTCGATGCTTTACGCCTTTTGCCGATTATGGTATAATTCATTCTGTATAAGTGTTATTATGCCCTTCGGCCCCGCAGGGACCGGAGCAACAGGAAAGGACGGGTCGTCACTATGGCAAATCGTGTTAAATTCAACATCTGTGGGGAGGAATACACCCTGATCGCGGAGGAGAGCCCCTCCTATATGGAGCGGGTGGGCAAGCTGGTGGACAGCCGCATGTCCGAGGTGCTCAACGGCGGCAGCAACAGCCGCACCGACGCGGCCATTCTGGCTGCGGTGAACATCGCCGACGAGCTGCTGAAGGCCCAGGAGAGCGCTGAGAATCTTCGCCGCCAGATCAAAACCTACGTGGATGAGGCCGCTCAGGCCAAAAACGAGATCTCTGAGCTGAAGCGCCAGCTGTTCAAGGCCCAGAACCGCAAGTAATGACGGAGCTGCTTGCCCCCGCCGGCTCGTGGGAGGCCATGACGGCCGCCGTGCAGAGCGGCGCCGACGCGGTATACATGGGATTTGGCAGCTTCAACGCCAGGCGCAACGCCAAAAACTTCACCGACGAGGAGTTTGCCCGGGCCGCCGCCTACTGCCATCTGCGGGGCGTGCGGGTCTATCTGACGCTGAATACCCTGCTGACAGACCGGGAGCTGCCCGCGGCGGCGGACGCGCTGCGCCGCGCCAGTGACATGGGCGTAGACGCCGTGCTGGTGCAGGATTGGGGCGTTTTGCAGCTGGCCCGCCAGGTGGCGCCGGATCTGCCGCTCCACGCCAGCACCCAGATGAGCCTGTTCTCACTGGGCGGGGCCATGCTGGCCCGGGAGCTGGGTGTGGAGCGGGTGGTACTGGCCCGGGAACTGGCCCGGAACGACATCCGCACCATCTGTCGCCGCTGCGGTGCCCAGGTGGAGGTGTTCGTCCACGGGGCATTGTGCATGTGCTACTCCGGCCAGTGCGCCATGAGCGCGCTGATCGGCCAGCGCAGCGGCAACCGGGGCACCTGCGCCCAGCCCTGTCGCCTGCCCTACGGCGTCAACGGCCTCTGTGGGAATGACCGCCCCCTGAGCCTGAAGGACGTGAATCTCTCCTCCCACCTGCGGGAGCTGCAGGAGATGGGCGTGGCCTGCCTGAAAATCGAGGGGCGGATGAAGCGGCCGGAGTACGTGGCGGTGGTGACCTCCATCTACCGCCGGCTGCTGGACGAGGGCCGCGGTCCCACGCCCCGGGAGGCCGCCCGACTGGAGGCCGCCTTCAGCCGTAGCGGCTTTACCGACGGCTATTATCGGGGTGAAAAAGGTCCTCACATGCTGGGCAGCCGCCCGGAAAACGCCCGTTGGCCGGAGGAGCTGTTCGCCGCTGCCCGGGAGGACTATGAAAAAATCGAGCACCGCGCCGTACCGGTGGACATGCGCTGCGTGATCCGTGCCGGAGAGCCGGCCGCGCTGACCGCCGCCGCGGAGCGAAACGGCCGGACCGTGACGGCGGAGGCCCGCGGCGCTGTGCCGGAGCCGGGCCGCACCCGTTCGCTGACGGCGGAGGAGCTGCGCACGCGGCTGGGCAAAACCGGCGGCACTGCGTTCACCGTCCGCGCCGTAGAGACGGAGCTGGACGAGGGACTGATGCTGTCGGCCGGCACGATCAATGCTCTGCGTCGCCAGGTGCTGGAGGACCTGACGAACCGGCTCTCCGCCGTCCCTGTCAGCGGCGCATGGCCCCGCCGTACCTCCCCAGAGGATCTACTGCCGCCGCCATGCCCGCCCCAGGCAGACGAGCCGGAGCTGACCTGCTCCATCGCCGCCGCGGCGCAGCTGACGCCGGAACTGGCCGAAAGCGCAGCGGCGGTGTATATTCCGCTGGAGCTGCTGGATACAATGGAACTGGCACCCTATGCGGCGCGGACGAAGCTGTTCGCCGTGCTGCCCCGGGTGTTCCGCACGGCGGACGAGGCCGTCTTCCGCGCAGTACTGGAACAGCACGCCCTCCATCTCTCCGGCGCGTTGATTGGCAATCTGGGCCACCTGTCGGTGGCGGAGGGCCTGGGGATGGATCTGCGGGGCGATTTCGGTCTGAACGTGTTCAACTCCCGGTCGCTGCTACTACTCCGGGACCTGGGACTCCATGGCGCCACCGTGTCCTTTGAGCTCCGGCACCAGCAGGTGCGGGATCTGCAGAAGTATCTGCCCTGCGAGGCCATCGTCTACGGCCGTCTGCCGCTGATGATCACCGAAAACTGCCCCGCCGCCAACACCGTGGGCTGTAGCCACGGCGACGGCGCCGTGCTGACCGACCGCACCGGGGCCGTTTTTCCCGTGCTGTGCGCCTACGGCTGCCGCAGCGAGATCGAAAACAGCCGGGTGCTGTTCCTGGCCGACAAGCCGGAGTACCGCCGCTGCGGCCTGACCCGGGCCCGGCTGCGCTTTACCACCGAGTCGCCGGAGGTGTGCCTGGCCGCGATCCGCCGCTACCGGGGGCAGTCCGACTGGACGCCTGCCAACTACACCCGCGGGCTGTTCTACCGGGGCGTGGAGTGAGACGGGCAGCGGCATTTTCCAGTCCAATCAGTAATACTGCAATCGAATTATACATATAGTTATCAATAGCAGGAGCAATGTGACAAGATGAAGCTGTTTATCAAAGCCCTCTCTCCGAAGATCGGTCGGGAGATCCCCGCGCCGGACTACGCCACCATCGGCGCTGCTGCCATGGACCTGCGCGCCTGTCTCGACGGACCTGTAACGCTGGCAGCCGGTGCCCGGACGCTGGTGCCTACCGGCCTCGCCATCGCCCTGCCGGACGCGGGACACGTGGCGCTGGTGTTCGCCCGCAGCGGGCTGGGCATCAAAAAGGGCGTCTGCCTCAGCAACGGCGTGGGCGTCATCGACAGCGACTACCGGGGCGAAATCGGCGTAGGACTGGTGAATCTATCCGACGAGGACTACACCATCCTGCCCGGCGACCGCATCGCCCAACTGATGGTGATACCGGTGGTGCAGCCGACGCTGGAGTTCGTGGACACACTGGACGAGACGGAGCGGGGCATCGGCGGCTTTGGCTCCACGGGGCGGTGAGGCATATGGCGAAGATCGTGCTGGCCTCTGCCTCGCCGCGGCGGCAGGAGTTGCTGCGGCGCATCGGCATCGCCGATTTTACGCTGCGGATCCCGCAGGTGGAGGAATTCTATCCCGACGGCCTCTCTCCGGAGGAGACCGTCGTCTATATCTCCCGGGAAAAGTCGCTGGCTGTTCCCTCGACCCCCGACGAGATCGTCATCACCGCCGACACCATGGTGTTTCTGGATCAGGCCCGGCTGGGCAAGCCCCGGGACGAGGCCCACGCGCTGGAGATGCTGACGGCGCTGCAGGGACGGCGTCACACCGTGTGCACCGGCGTCACCGTGCGGCAGGGCGAGCGCATCCTCAGCCGTGCTCAATCCACCGACGTGTACTTTCGCCCGGCGGGTCGGACGGAGCTGGCCGACTACATCGCCGGCGGCGAACCCATGGACAAGGCCGGCGCCTACGGTGTACAGGGCCAGGGGGCGCTACTGGTAGAGCGCATCGACGGCGATTTTTTCAACGTGATGGGACTGCCGGTGGTGCTGCTGCAACGGATGCTGGCCGAATTTGGCATACATCTGTTGGCTCCAAACCCGCCAGAGGAGTAGGAATGAAGCGTTTTTTCACCAAAAACGGCATATTGCTGCTGGCCGCCGTCACCATCGTGGCGGTGATCCTCTGCGTGGTGTCGGCCGTCAGCAGCGGAACGGGCTTCCTGTACAACGCGGCAGGCGTGATTGCCTCGCCCTTCCGCGCCGCCGGCGCCGCTGTGTCCGGCTGGGTGGAGGACATCGGCGGCTACTTCCGCTCGGTGGAGGGACTGCAGCGGGAAAACGAGCTGCTGCGCCAGGAGAACGCCCGGCTGCAGGAGGCCATCCGACAGGCGGAGACCGACAGCGAGGAGAACGCCCGGCTGCGCAGCCTGCTGGAGTTGCGGCGACAGCGGCGGGAGCTGTCCTTTGAGTCTGCCTACATCACCGGGCGCAGCGTCTCCAACTGGGCCTCCACGCTGACGCTGGGCAAGGGAACCTCCTCTGACGTGGCCATCGGCGACTGTGTTGTGGACGAATACGGCTATCTGGTGGGCGTGATCACTGACGCGGGCCTCAACTGGAGCACCGTCACTACCGTGCTGGATACCGACTCCCAGTTGGGCGCGACGGTGTTCCGCACCGGCGAGACGCTGATCGCCTCCGGCGACTTGCATCTGATGAACAGCAACCGGCTGCGGGCCAACTTCCTGGAAGGCGACCTCACCGAGGGTGATCTGATCGTCACCTCCGGTCTGGGTGGCTACTACCCCTCTGACCTGGTGATCGGCGCGGTGGAGGAGATCAAGCCCGACGACAGCGGCCTGGGCCGCTATGCCGTGCTGGCGCCCAAGGCCGATCTGGATGCGCTGTCGGAGGTCTTTGTCATCACCGATTTCGACATCGTGGAGTAAGGGGATGCGCCCATGGGTCAAGGTAAACTGTTCTATCGCTGGCTGTTTTATGCGCTGGCGGCGCTGCTGGGGCTGGCGCTGCAGTCGTTGCTGCTGAACCGGCTGCGGCTCTGGGGCGTGCATCCCTTTCTGCCGCCGGTGCTGGTGGCCGTGGCCGCCGCCTGGGAGGATCGGCAGGAGAGCCTCTGCGCCGCAGCCGTGCTGGGTCTGCTGTGCGACCTGCTTTTTTCCCCCGTGGTTCCCTGTTTTTATGTACTCACCTTTGCCGCGGCGGCGTTTCTGACCGGGCTCATCTCCAAACACCTGATCGTTCCGGGCTTTTTCTGTGCCCTGGTCGCTTCCGCGGCGGCTGTCGCACTGAGCGGCCTGCTCCATGCGCTGTTCCTCACCTTCCGCGGTGTGGCCGATCCGGCTGCGGCAGCCTCCATCCTCGGCCGGGAGCTGGTGCTGACGCTGCCGCTGGTCCCGCTGGTATACCTGTTGTACCGCCCCATCCACCGCCGCTTTGCGGCGGATTGATCCTTTTCCGAAGGAGTCCCCATGAGACAGAATCCGCTGAAATCGAGACTGGCAGGTCTGGCCGTGTTCTTCGGCCTGTTTCTGCTGCTCTTTTTCTTTTCTCTCTATAATACCCAAATCATCCACGGCAACGAGTATCGCGCCCGCTCCATCACCAGCAACGCCACCACCCAGGAGGTGGAGGCCTCCCGGGGCATCATCACCGACCGCAACGGCAAGGTACTGGTCAGCAATCGCCTGGCCTACACGCTGATGCTGTCGGACCGGGATTTTGCCGATGACGGGAAGCTGAACGCGGCCATCGCCCGGCTGATTCGGCTCTGCGCCGACAACGGCGTGACATGGATCGACACCTTTCCCGTCAGCGAGACCGGCCCGTTCCAGTATCTGCCTGCCGCCGCCGACAACGAGAGCTTTTCCGCCTTTTTGAAGGATCAGAACATCGCCTACTTTTCCTCTGCCACCGTCACGGCGCCGCAGCTGATCTCCCGGCTCCGGACCGCGCTGGGTATTGAGGCGGCGCTGACCGACAACGAGGCGCGCCGGATCATCGGCGTGCGCTACGAACTGGCGCTCCGCTCCCCCTGCCTCTTCGCCGAGGATGTACCGGTGGAGCTGATCAGTCAGATCGTGGATGGTCAGTTCGCCGGTGTCTCCACCGGCACCTCCGCCGCCCGGGTCTACAACACCACCTATGCCGCCCACATCCTGGGTCGCATTTCCCGCATCTATGCCGAGGACTGGCCAACATACCGGGACAAGGGCTACGACATGGATGCGCTGGTGGGCACCGACGGCGCGGAGGCGGCCTTTGAGGGGTATCTCCGCGGCACGGACGGCACGCGGCTCATCACCACCGACGACAACGGCAAAATCACCGGCGAGCTGTATACAGAGGCGCCCCAGCCGGGTCACACCGTGGCACTGACGCTGGACATCGACCTGCAGCGGGATGCCGAAACGGCGCTGGCAGACACCATCGAGGGCATGATCGACAAGGACACCCTGCAGCGGGGCGGGGCCGCCGCCGTGGTGAAGGTGGGCACCGGCGAGGTGCTGGCGCTGGCCTCCTATCCCACTTTTGACCTGGCCAACTTCAACCGTGACTACGAGCAGCTGTTGGAGGATCCGCGGCTACCCATGTTCAACCGGGCCGTCAACGGCGCTTATGCCCCCGGCTCCACCTTCAAGCCCTGCACGGCTGTGGCCGCGCTGGAAAGCGGCGTGATCACCCCCTCCACCACGATACGCGACCGGGGCATCTACACCTACTACGCTTTTCCCCAGCCCATGTGCTGGATCTACAGCCAAAGCGGCGGCACCCACGGCAGCATCAACGTGACCCAGGCCATCACCGTGTCCTGCAACTATTTCTTCTATGAGGTGGGTCGCCTGATGGGCATCGACACGCTGGCCGACTACGCCGCCCAGTTCGGCCTTGGCCAGCACACCGGCATCGAGATCGGTGACTCCGCCGGTGCGCTGGCCTCGCCAACATACGCCGAGGGCCACGGCCTGGACTGGACTGACGGGCAGACCATCACCGCCGCCATCGGCCAGAGCTACAACCTGTTCACCCCGCTGCAGCTGGCCAACTACATCGCCACACTGGCCTCCGGCGGAACGCACTGCCAGGCCCACCTGCTCAAGGAGGTCAAGACCTTTGACAACGCCCGACAGGTCTACGTCTATGACGAAGCGCCCCTGAACACCGTGGAGATCAGCGACAGCACGCTGCGCGCCGTGCTGAGCGGGATGCACAACCTGACCACCTCCGGCAGTGTGTCCTCCCAATTCTCCCACTGCGTGGTCTCTGCCGGCGCCAAAACCGGCACGGCCCAAGTGGGCACCGCCATCAACAACGGCGTATTCGTGGCCTTTGCCCCCTATGAGGACCCCGAGATCGCCGTGGCCGTGGTCATTGAAAAGGGCGGCAGCGGCGCCGCGCTGGCAGATACCGCCGTGGAGATCATCAACGCCTATTTTTCCCGGGATGACAGCACCGCCGGTATCACCGGCGAAAACACTCTATTGAGGTGAGACGAAGCCATATGTCCGACCGATTTGTCTTTGACCCCCGCGATGATCGCTATAAATCCCCCTTCGGCGCGACGGCCTGTGGCAGCACCGTCACCTTCACCCTGCGACCGCTGCCGGACGAGGGTTTCGCCGCCTGTGTGCTGCTGGCTTGCTGCGAGTTCGGCGGCACCGAGCAGGAGTGCTCTCTTCCCGCCGCCGGCGGCCAGGGCGATCTGTTCTCCGGTGTCTACACCGTCCCCGCTCAGCCGGAGCTGATCTGGTACGCCTTCCGCTTCACCCGCCGGGACGGCTCCTGCGTGTATTTCGGCCGGAACGGCTACTGCGACCTGCCGCAGCTACAGCGCTGGCAGCTCACGGTCTATGACGATACGTTTCTAACGCCCCAATGGTTTGGGGCCGGCGTAACCTACCAAATATTTCCAGATCGGTTTTGCCGGCTGTCTGTCCCTGTGCCGGACGGCATGGTCGGCAACCGGGTGGTCCACCAGTATTGGGACGACCAGCCGGTCTATCGGCCTGACGAGCGGGGAGCGATCACCAACCGCGATTTTTTCGGCGGCAGCCTGCAGGGAATCATCTCGAAGCTGGATTATCTGGCGGAGTTATCTGTCACCACGCTGTACCTGTGTCCCATCTTTGAATCCGACTCCAATCACCGCTACAACACCGCCGATTACATGTCCATCGACCCCATGCTGGGCACGGAGGCGGACTTCCGGCAGCTGTGCGATGAGGCCCACGCCCGCGGCATGCGGGTGATGCTGGACGGCGTGTTCAACCACACCGGCTCCAACAGCCGTTATTTCAACGCGCTGGGCTGTTATCCCCAACTGGGTGCCGCCCAGAGCCAGCAGTCTGTCTACTATCCCTGGTACCATTTCCGCCGTTGGCCCGACGACTATGACGCCTGGTGGGGCGTGCGGACATTGCCTGCCGTCAATGAAGAGAACCCGGACTACCGGCACTTCATCATCACCGGTGAAGACAGCGTCATCCGCCACTGGATGCGCTGCGGCGCCGACGCCTGGCGGCTGGATGTGGCCGATGAACTGCCGGACGACTTCATCGCTGACATCCGCCGCGTCATGACGGAGGAAAAGGCCGACAGCTTTCTACTGGGCGAGGTGTGGGAGGACGGCAGCAACAAGATCTCCTACTCCCGGCGCCGCCGCTATCTGCTGGGCGGCGAGACCAACGGACTGATGAACTACCCCTTCCGCGCCGCGACGCTGCACTGGCTCGCCGGCGGCAGCGCGGCCGAATTCCGGGAATCCATGGAGACGCTGCGGGAAAATTATCCCCCTGCCGCTTACTACTCGGCGCTGAACATCCTGGGCACCCACGACACCGCCCGGGTGCTGACGCTGCTGGGCGCCTCCAACGACGCCCCGGTGGGCTCCAAGGACCAGCGGGCCGTCTACCGGCTCAGCCCGGCGGAGCGGGCCCGTGGTGCGGCCCGCCTGCGCCTGGCGGCGCTGCTGCTGTACGCTTTTCCCGGCTCGCCCACCATCTTTTACGGCGACGAGGTCGGTATGGAGGGCTTCGAGGACCCGTTGAACCGGGGCACCTATCCCTGGGGCCGCGAAGACGAGGATCTGCTGCAGTACTTCCGGCATCTGGGTTCCATCCGCAAGGCCCGCCCATCCCTGCAGCGGGGCGATATCTCCTATCTCCGCGCCGAGGGTCCGGGGCTGGTGTTCCGCCGGGCGTCAGGGGGCGAGATTTCGTTGGCGGTGCTGAACGCCGGCGACGAACCGCTGGATCTGCTGCTGCCGTGGTCCGGCGCCATGGCCGCCGACGCCCTTAGCGGACAGCAGTTTTTCGTAAAGGATCGGACGCTGCACCTGTCGGTGCCGCCCATCTCCGGCCTGCTCCTGATTTGACCCCATCGCCCCGCTGTTTCACGTGAAACAGCGGGGCCTTTTTTACCCCGCTGGACCTATGTTTCACGTGAAACAGCGAGAAAATCTTTGTTTCATTGGAATTTTCTATTGATTGCGCGTCGCTTTGTGATATACTATATTTATTATTACAGCAGTGCGGCAGAGGCAGCGGGCAGGGGGTGCGACGTGGCAAAAACCATCGCGATCGTAAATCAGAAGGGCGGCGTCGGCAAGACCACCACCTGTGTGAACCTGACCGCCGCGCTGAAGCAGCTGGGGCAGCGGGTGCTGCTGTGCGACTTTGACCCCCAGGCCAACGCTACCTCCGGCATGGGGGTGGACAAGTCTTTGTCCAACGGCGTATACGATGTGCTCATTAACGGAAAAGCCGCCGGTGATACCATTGTCGCCACCCCGTTCGGCGACGTGCTGCCCTCCAACAAGGCGCTGGCCGGCGCCGGGATCGAGATGGTCGACATGCCGGGCCGGCAGTTTCTGCTGAAAAAGGCGCTGGAGCCGGTACAGGCGCGCTACGACTACATATTCATCGACTGTCCACCCTCGCTGGAGCTGTTGACGCTGAACGCGCTGTGCGCCGCCGACTCGGTGCTGGTGCCGGTACAGGGCGAATACTACGCCCTGGAGGGTCTCAGCGACCTGATGAACACAGTGCGCATCGTGCGGCGGGGCATGAATCCCCGTCTGACGCTGGAGGGCGTGCTGCTGACCATGTTCGACGGGCGTACCAACCTGGCTATGCAGGTGGCGCAGGAGGTCAAACGCTTTTTCCCGGGCAAGGTCTACGCGACCATGGTGCCCCGCAACGTACGCCTCAGCGAGGCACCCAGCCACGGAAAGCCCATCACCGCCTACGACCGGACCTGCCGCGGCGCCGAAGCCTATACGGCACTGGCCGCAGAGTTTCTGAAGAAGAATGCCTGAGCTGAAAGGAGTGATCCGCGTGGCAAATCCGCCCAAGGGCCTGGGCAAAGGCTTGGAGTCGCTGCTGGGCGCCGGTTTTCTGGACGCACAGGGGGAAAAGGAGAGTCTGTTTCTCCCCATCTCCCAGGTGGAGAGCTGCTCCGCCCAGCCCCGAAAGAACTTTGATCCGGACTCGCTGGCCGACTTGGCCGACTCCATCCGCCAGCACGGCATCATCCAACCGCTGACTGTTCGTAAGCTCCAGTCGGGCTACTATCAGATCATCGCCGGCGAACGCCGCTGGCGCGCCGCCCGTATGGCGGGACTGACCGAGGTGCCGGCCATCGTCATGGAGGCCGACGACCGGAAAGCCATGGAGCTGGCCATGATCGAAAACCTGCAGCGGGAAGACTTGAATCCCATCGAGGAGGCCGAGGGCTATCGGACGCTGGTGGATCAGTACGGCCTGACCCAGGAGCAGGTGGCCCAGCAGGTGGGAAAGTCCCGCAGCGCCGTGGCCAACGCCCTGCGGTTGCTGAACCTGACGCCCGCCGTACGGACCCTGGTAGAGGAAGGGGGCCTCTCAGGCGGTCATGCCCGCGCACTGCTGCCGCTGCCCCCCGCCGTGCAGGAGAGTGCCGCCGCCACCGTACAAAAAAACGATCTGTCTGTGCGGCAGACGGAGCTGCTGGTAAAGCGGCTCACCGCTGAAAAAAAGCGGCAAAAACCCACCACCGGCATCACCGTCAACTACGCCGAGGAGGCCGCCCGGGAGCTAAGCAGTCGGCTGGGCCGGGGCTGCAGGATTGTCACCGGTCGGAAAAAGGGTCGTATCGAGCTGGAATACTACGGCACCGACGACCTGAACCGCCTGATTGACGCCCTGTACTCCATGCAAAAAGACTGATCTGACGCCCCACGGGGTGTTTCACGTGAAACAAATCGAAGGAGAGACCGCCCTTATGCTTGATATTCGCTTGCTGCGGGAAGATCCGCAGTTGGTCAAGGACAACATCCGCAAAAAGTTCCAGAACGCCAAGCTGCCTCTGGTGGATGAGGCCATCGCCCTGGACGCTGAGCGCCGCGCCGCCATCGCCGAGGCCGACGCCTTGAAGGCCGAGCGCAACAAGCTCAGCAAGGCTAACGGCCCCCTGTTTGGCCAACTGAAAAAGTGCGCCGACGAGGCCAAAAAAGCCGAGCTGCAGGCTCAGATCGACGCCAACAACGCCGCCGTGAAGGCCAATGCCCAGCGGATGGCCCAACTGGACGAGCGCATCGCCGCCGCCGAGGAGCAGCTGAACAAAATCATGCTGGTCATTCCCCAGATCATCGATCCCAGCGTGCCCATCGGGCCGGATGACAGCTGCAACGTGGAGGTGGAGCGCTTCGGAGAGCCCCTCGTACCCGACTTTGAGATCCCCTACCACACCGACATCATGGAGCGGTTCGACGGCATCGACATGGATGCCGCCGGGCGCGTCTCCGGCAACGGCTTCTATTATCTTATGGGCGATATCGCCCGGCTTCACAGCGCCGTAACCGCCTATGCCCGGGACTTCATGATCGACAAGGGCTTTACCTACTGCATCCCGCCCTTCATGATCCGCGGGAACGTGGTGACCGGCGTGATGAGCTTTGCCGAGATGGACGCCATGATGTACAAGATCGAGGGGGAGGACCTCTACCTGATCGGCACCAGCGAGCACTCCATGATCGGCAAGTTCATTGATCAGATCCTGCCGGAGGCGTCGCTGCCCCAGACGCTGACCTCCTATTCCCCCTGCTTCCGTAAGGAGAAGGGCGCCCACGGTATTGAGGAGCGTGGCGTATACCGCATTCACCAGTTCGAAAAGCAGGAGATGATCGTGGTTTGCAGGCCCGAGGACAGCATGAAGTGGTATGAGCAGATGTGGCGCTACAGTGTGGAGCTGTTCCGCTCCATGGACATCCCCGTGCGGCAGCTGGACTGCTGCTCCGGCGACCTGGCCGACCTGAAGGTCAAGTCCTGCGACATCGAGGCCTGGTCCCCCCGGCAGCAGAAGTACTTCGAGGTGTGTTCCTGCTCCAATCTGGGCGATGCCCAGGCCCGCCGGCTGAAGATCCGCGTCAAGGGTGAGAACGGGAAAACCTACCTGCCTCACACCCTCAACAACACAGTGGTGGCGCCGCCCCGGATGCTGATCGCCTTCCTGGAGAACAACCTGGAGGCCGACGGCTCCGTCCGCATCCCCGTCGCGCTGCGGCCCTACATGGGCGGCTGTGAGCGGTTGATCCCGAAAAAGTAATTACTAAAAGTATTATTTATCTATAAATATACAAAACAAAATCACAGGAGGTACATGTATGAAGAAGTTTTTCAGTGAGTTCAAGGAATTTGCCATGCGCGGCAATGTCATCGACTTGGCGATCGGCGTTGTGATCGGCGGCGCGTTCGGTGCCATCACCACATCCCTGGTCAATGACATCATCATGCCGTTCATCTCCCTCATCACCGGCGGTGCGGATTTCACCCAGTGGAAGTGGATCCTCAAGGCCGGCACGCTGGACGCCGAGACCGGTGAGCTGCTGGGTCAGGTTTCTGTGAACTACGGCAATCTGATTTCCGTGATCCTGAACTTTATCATCATCGCACTGGTGCTGTTCCTGGTGGTCAAGGGCGTGAACAAGATGAAGAAACCCGCGGCACCCGCCGAGGAGCCCGCCCCCGCCGGCCCCACCACTGAAGAACTGCTGGGCGAGATCCGCGATCTGCTGAAGGACAACAAGTAATGACCGACATCCTGACCGAGGGGCTGGCGCAGTTGGGGCTGCCCACCGGCGCCGCCCCCCGGCTGGCCGCCTTCGCCGACGCCGTGCTGGAGAAAAACAAGGTCATGAATCTGACCGCCATTACGGAGCCCGCCGACTTTGCTGCGCTGCACCTGCTGGATTCGGCCGCGCTGATGAGCATTGCCGCATTCCGGGGAAAACGCGTGATCGACGTAGGCACCGGCGCCGGCTTTCCGGGTGTCCCTCTGCGGATCCTGGAGCCAGATTTTGACCTGACGCTGCTGGACAGTCTGGGCAAACGCGTGGATTTTCTGAGGGAAGCCTGCGCCGAGTTGGGACTGGAAAGGGTGACGGCGGTACACGCCCGGGCGGAGGAATTTGCCTCGGCGCACCGGGAGCAATACGATATCGCCGTATCCCGGGCCGTGGCGGAGCTGAACGTGCTGTGCGAGTTGGTGCTGCCGCTGGTCAAGGTGGGCGGCTGCTTCCTGGCCATGAAGAGCGTGGGCTCCAACGGGGAGATCGACCGGGCCCGGGGCGCCGCCGGACAACTGGGCGGCCGCATCCGGGGCACGCGGGACTATACCATTCCCGGTACAGACGTGATGCACCGGGTGGTACTCATCGACAAGCTGAGGCCCACGCCGCAGACGTATCCGCGCCCGTTTGCCCGAATCAAAAAAAATCCGCTCCAATGAGGAAGAGACTTTCGTTCGAGGTGGACCATGGGTAAGATCATTGCAGTCGTATCCGGCAAGGGAGGCACCGGCAAGACCTCCTTTACCGCCAACACCGGCCTGGCGCTGGCCGCACTGGGCTGCCATGTGCTGTGTCTGGACTGCGACATCACGCTGCGCAACCTGGACCTGGCGCTGGGACTCAGCGACAGCGCGCTCATGGACTTCTCCGATGTAATCGAGGGGCGTTGCACGCTGGCTGAGGCGGCCGTGAAGCACCGGAAATATCCCTCGCTGGAGCTGTTGACTGCGCCGGTGTCCGACGGACAGCCCGCCTTTACCGCCCGCCAGCTGCGTGATCTGTTCCAGGAGATCCGCGAGAACTACGACTATTGCCTGGTGGATGCACCTGCCGGGCTGAATCTGGGCTTCCAAATAGCCACCGCCTGCGCCGACAGCGTGGTGGTGGTGACCACCACCGACCACAGCGCCCTGCGGGACGCTCAGCGCACCGTGATGGAGCTGGACCGTTTTCCCGCCGGTACCGTCCACCTGGTGGTGGGGCGGGTACAGCGGCGGATGCTGCGGGCGCTGCACACCACCATCGACGACGCCATCGACACCGCCGGGTTGCCCCTGTTGGGCGTGATCCCGGAGGACGGAGACGTGGCTTACGCCCTGAACCGGGGCATCCCCCTGCGGGACTGCAGCGATTATGCGGCCCGCGCCTACGACAACATCGCCAAACGCATCACGGGCCGTCGGGTCCCTCTGATGAGAATATAACAGGGAAGGGGGGCGATTTTCTGTGAATATCGCCATCATTGCACATGATAACAAAAAAGAACTGATGGTCCAGTTCTGCATCGCCTACTGCGGCATTCTGGCCCAGCACACGCTCTGCGCCACGGCCACCACCGGGCAGCAGATCGCCGAGGCCACCGGGCTGACCATCCACCGCTTCCTCAGCTTCAAGCACGGCGGAGGGCAGCAGATCGCGGCCCGCATTGCCTATAATGAGATCGACCTGGTGCTGTGCTTCAACGATCCCAGCAACAAGATCCCCCATGAGGACATCCTCTATATCTCCCGTCTGTGCGATCAGAACAACATCCCCTTTGCCAGCAACGTGGCTACCGCGGAAATGCTGATCCTGGGCCTGGCCCGGGGTGACTTGGATTGGCGCGACATCGTCAACCCCAAGACCAAGCCGTTTACCGCTTGACTTTTGGCGGATAATTGCATACAATAGTGACTCGGAGTTGCCCGGACGCTTTGGCGGCCGCGGCGCCGCGATGACGGGGCAGGAGTAGCTCCACACCGCCGCACACAGAGAGGCGCGCCTTTGGCTGCAAGCGCGCTGCGGCAGACGGAGGGAAGACAGCACCTGAGCGGAGGCAGAAACGCCTGCGGACGGCTCCCCGCATCCGCGGAGCCAAAAAGGGCCTGCCCTGCAGGCTGAATTTGGGTGGCACCACGAAGTGTTTGATGCAACGCTCTCGTCCCAAACAGGGGACGGGAGCGTTTTTCGCAAAATCCCCCATGAAAAAGAAACTGACCCGCCCGCAGCGGGCGGAGGAGATAAGGAGAGCTTGCATATGGAGAAGATGAAGCCCCGGACGCTGTCCGGCTTTATGGAGCTTCTGCCCCGGCCTCAGCAGCAGATGGAGCGGATGATGGACGTGCTGCGCCGCACCTATGCGCTGTATGGTTTCACGCCGCTGGACACCCCCGTCATCGAGTCCAGCGAAGTGCTGCTGGCCAAGGGCGGCGGCGATACGGAAAAGCAGATCTACCGCTTCACGAAGGGCGACAGCGATCTGGCGTTGCGGTTCGATCTGACGGTGCCGTTGGCCAAATACGTGGCACTGCACTACAATGAGCTGGCATTCCCCTTCCGCCGCTATCAGATCGGCAAGGTATACCGGGGCGAGCGGGCCCAGCGGGGCCGCTTCCGGGAGTTCTACCAGGCCGACATCGACGTGATCGGCGACGGAAAGCTGGATATCACCAACGAGGCGGAGATCCCCGCCATCATCTATCAGACCTTTACCACACTGGGCCTGCGGCGCTTCCAGATCCGGGTCAACAACCGCAAGATCCTCAACGGCTTTTACGCCATGCTGGGCCTGACGGGGCGCAGCGGCGACATCATGCGCACCGTGGACAAGCTGGACAAGATCGGTCCGGACAAGGTCCGCGCCTGTCTGGTGGAGGACTGCGCCCTGACCGGAGAGCAGGCGGATGAGATCCTGTCTTTCATCGCCATCAGCGGTTCCAACGAACAGGTGCTCGCCGCCCTGTCGGGCTATGCAGGCCGGAACGGGATCTTCGACCAGGGCCTGGACGAGCTGAACGCGGTGGTACAGTATCTGGCCGCCTTCGGCGTGCCGGAGGACCATTTCGCCGTGGACCTGACCATCGCCCGGGGGCTTGACTACTACACCGGCACCGTGTACGAGACCACACTGCTGGATCACCCGGAGATCGGCTCCGTCTGCTCCGGCGGCCGGTACGACAACCTGGCCGAGTACTACACCGACCGGCAACTGCCCGGCGTGGGCATCTCCATCGGTCTGACCCGGCTGTTCTATGTGCTGGGCGAGCAGGGCATGCTGAACGACGATCTTCCCACCGCCCCGGCTGACGTGCTGATCCTGCCCATGGCCGACGACCTCGCCCCGGCCATCTCTCTGGCCACCCGTCTGCGCGCCGCCGGCGTGCGCACCCAACTCTATACCGAAGCCAAGAAGTTTAAGGCCAAAATGGCCTATGCCGACAGGCAGGGCATCCCCTATGTGATTTTCCTGGGCGAAGACGAGATCGCCCGCAGCGTGGTCACCTGCAAGGACATGCTCTCCGGCGAACAGACCACCTTGGACTTCGACGGGACGCTGGCGCGGATCCGGTCCGGTCTGGCGGCGAAGAACGCCGGCGCGGTGATCCGGGAGCGGTAAGGGCGCAGGAGTCGAATACGTTTCGTATATTCTTTCAACTATAATACAAATTATTATCGTTTTGACAAAGGAGAGACAGAGTTATGATGCAGATGCGCACGCATACCTGCAACGAGCTGCGCCTGAGCGACGCGGGCAGGCAGGTAAAGCTGGTGGGCTGGATGGAAAACGTCCGCGTGGTGGGCAGCAACTTTGCTTTTGTGGTGCTGCGGGATTTCTACGGTACCACCCAGGTGGTGATCGAGTCGGAGGACATGATGGCCGCCATCCGCGACGTGAACAAGGAATCCACCATCTCGGTGGAGGGCGTGGTGCGGGAGCGCTCCAGCAAGAATCCCAAGCTGCCCACTGGTGAGATCGAAGTAGTGCCCAACCGGATCGAGGTGCTGGGCCGCTGCCGCTACAACAGCCTGCCCTTTGAGATCAACCGCAGCCGCGAGGCCGACGAGACGGCCCGGCTGAAGTACCGCTATCTGGATCTGCGCAACCCGGCAGTGAAGAATAACATCATCCTGCGCTGCCAGGTAGTGGCCGCCCTGCGCGCCGCCATGACGGAGCACGGCTTTCTGGAGATCACCACCCCCATCCTGACAGCCAGCTCCCCGGAGGGTGCCCGGGACTATCTGGTGCCGGCCCGGAAGCACCCCGGCAAGTTCTATGCGCTGCCCCAAGCGCCCCAGCAGTTCAAGCAGCTGCTGATGACCTCCGGCTTCGACCGCTATTTCCAGATTGCCCCCTGCTTCCGGGACGAGGACGCCCGGGGAGACCGGTCCCCCGGCGAATTCTATCAGTTAGATATGGAGATGGCCTTCGCCACCCAGGACGACGTATTCGCCGTGCTGGAGGACGTGCTGCCCCCCATCTTTGCCAAGTACGGCACCTATGACGTGGCCTCCGCCGCGCCCTTCCGCCGCATCGCCTACAACGATGCCCTGGCCGCCTACGGCTCCGACAAGCCGGACCTGCGCATTGATCTCACCTGCAAGGATGTGTCAACCCTCTTCGTCGACTCCGCCTTCGAGCCCCTGCAGGGCAAGACCGTGAAGATGGTGGACATCACCGACTGCGCGCTGACCCGCAAGCAGGTGGAAAAGCTCCTGACCGACTGCGAGGTGCAGTCCGGCGTGAAGGGCTACTGGTTCAAGGTAGACGAGTCCGGTGAGCTGGCCGGCGGCATCGCCAAGTTCGTCACCCCAGTGCAGGAGGAACTGGCCAAGGTGCTTTGCCTGCGGCCGGGCACGCTGGTGGTGGTCTCTGCCGGCGAGTACGCCGTCAAGTCCGCCGGCGTACAGATCAAAACCTTCGGTCCCGCCTGCGAGGGCCACATGGACAAAGAGCGCTACGAATTCTGCTGGATCGTGGACTTTCCTATGTACGAGATCGGCGATGAGTCCGGCGAACTGGAGTTCTGCCACAATCCCTTCTCCATGCCTAGCGGCGGTCTGGAAACGCTGCTGAAGGCAGAGCGGGGAGAACTTGATCCTTTGGACATCTATGCCAACCAATACGACCTGGTGTGCAACGGCGTGGAGCTGAGTTCCGGCGCAGTCCGGAACCACGACCCCGAGATCATGGTCAAGGCCTTTGAGCTGGTACGGCTGGGTGAGGAGGACGTGAAGAAGAAATTCCCCGCCATGTACAACGCCTTCTGCTACGGTGCGCCGCCCCACGCCGGCATCGCCCCGGGCGTGGACCGCATGGTGATGCTGCTGGCCGGCGAGAGCTCCATCCGCGAGATCATCCCCTTCCCCATGAACAAGAACGCCCAGGACGTGATGATGGGTGCGCCCTCCGAGGTAACCCAAAAGCAGCTGGATGAGCTGCACATCGCCGTGGTGGGCGAGGTGGAGGCATGACCGTGTCCCGCAAGCGACCATCCAGGGCCCGCAAGCGGGTCGCACCGTTGGCGTGGGCGCTGTTCTTCATCCTACTGCTGGGCACCGCCATCGGTCTGGTGCTGTGGGGCGGGACCGTCGCGCCCGTTCCCCGGTGGGTCACCATCCTCTATGCCGTCATCTACGGCGGCTTGATCATCGGTATCGTTGCGGCGCTGATCCAGCGCCTGTGGGAAATTGAGAAAGGAGAAGAAGATGAAGCTGCTCAATATTGACTACATTCCGGGCGCGGAGATCGAAGTTCTGGGCATGGTGCGTGGTGCTGTGGTGCAGAGCAAGCACTTTGGCAAGGACCTGATGGCCGGGCTGAAGACGCTGGTGGGCGGTGAGATCACGGGCTATACGGAGATGCTGGCTGAGGCCCGTCAGATCGCCACCAAGCGCATGGTGGACGAGGCCGAGGCGCAGGGCGCCGATGCCATTGTCAACGTGCGCTACAGCAGCAGTGCCATCATGGACGGCGCTGCGGAGGTGCTGGCCTACGGCACGGCGGTACGGATCAAGTAACTCTGTGTCGGCAAAATGGGCGGCGATATGCCGCCCATTTTCATCCAAATCTGTCAGGAGAACTACATGGAAACTGTCAAGCTGTATTATGAGGACGCATATCTGCGTCGCTTTGAGGCGGCCGTGGTGTCCTGCGAGCCGTCAAAGGGCGGCTGGGCCGTGGTGCTGGACCGCACCGCTTTCTACCCCGAGGGCGGCGGCCAGCCCGCCGACCACGGCACGCTGTCCGGTGTCCGGGTACTGGACGTGCATGAAAAGGGCGGTGTCATCTCCCATACGTGTGACGGGCCGCTGCCTGCGGGTGAGACGGTCTGCGGCGAGATCGACTGGGCGCGGCGGTTCGACCACATGCAGCAGCACTCCGGCGAGCACATCGTCAGCGGCATGCTGTGCGAGTCCTTTCACTGCGACAACGTAGGCTTCCACTTGGGCGCCGACACGGTGATCATCGACTACAACGCCGATATTTCCTGGGAAAGCGTGCAGAAAGTCGAGCGGCTGGCCAACGAGTACATCTGGGCCGATCGGCCGCTGCAGGTACTGTGGCCGACATCGGAGGAGCTGGCGGCGCTGCCCTACCGCAGCAAGAAGGAGCTGACCGGCGCCGTGCGCATCGTATCCTTCCCCGGGGCGGACAGGTGCGCCTGCTGCGGCACCCATGTGTCCTCCGCCGGCCAGGTGGGGCTGGTGAAATTTCTGTCCTGTCAGAAGTTCCGGGACGGCGTGCGCCTGGAGCTGGTCTGCGGCGGCCGGGCGCTGCGATATCTCTCCGGCTGCTGGGAACAGGCCGTGGCCGCGGGGCAGGCCCTGTCGGTGAAGCCGCTGGCCGTAGTCGACGGCGTGGAGCGGATACAGCGGGAGTTGGGGGAGGAAAAGGCCCGGTGCGCCGCCGCGGAGGCAGAACTGTTCGGCCACATCTCCCGGGAATATGCAGGGCAGGGCGACGTGCTGCTGTTCCGCCCGCCCATGTCTTCCGACGGTGTGCGCCGGCTGTGCGACGCCGTCAGCGCCGTGTGCGGCGGCCGCTGCGCCGTATTTGCCGGGGAGGGAGTGGCCTACAAATACGCCGTGATCCATCCGGATCAGGACATCCGCGGCTGGGTGAAGGCGCTCAACAGTGCCCTGCACGGCCGCGGCGGCGGGCGAGACGGCTTCGCCCAGGGCAGCGTACAGGCCGACGAGGCGGCGATCCGCACCTTTTTTGCCGGCTGACAGGCAGGTTTTCTCCGTATTGTTGCAGTTCTTCTAAAAAACAGCGCCGAAAAGTTGGCAAAACCGGCTTTTCGGCGCTTTTCTTTTTCGCCGGTCTGTGTTAGAATATGCACCTGTGAAACCTTTTTCGGAAAGAGGAACGTACCCGTTATGCAGGAGAACAAGCTGGGCACCATGCCCGTTTCCAAGCTGATCTGGAATATGTCGCTGCCCATCATCGCCTCCATGCTGGTGCAGGCGCTGTACAACATCGTGGACAGCGTGTTCGTGTCCATGGTCAGCGAGCCGTCGCTGACCGCCGTGTCCCTGGCCTTTCCCGCCCAGCAGCTGATGATCGGCCTGGCCACCGGCACCGCCGTGGGTGTCAACGCCCTGATGGGCCGGGCGCTGGGCGCGCGGCAGCAGGAGCGGGCCGATGCGGTAGCCATCAACGGCGTGTTCTTGGCCTTTGTGGGCTTCGTCATCTCCGCCGCGCTGGGTCTGTCGCTGAGCGATGTGTTCTTCCGGGCCCAGACGCAGGTGGGGGAGATCATCGCCCTGGGCGACAGCTATCTGCGCATCGTCACCGGCGGCTCCATCGCCGTGTTCGGCCAGGTGATGTTCGAGCGGCTGCTGCAGGGTACCGGCCGCTCCCGTTACTCCATGTATACCCAGGGTCTGGGCGCCATCGTCAACATGATCCTGGATCCGGTGTTCATCTTCGTGTTCAGGCTGGGTGTGGCCGGCGCCGCCATCGCCACGCTGATCGGCCAGTGCTGCGGCTGCGCGCTGGCGATCTACTTCAACCTGACCAAAAACCATGACATCCACCTGCGCTTCCGGGGTTTCCGGCCCAACTGGCACATCGTGGGCGGCATCTACGCCATCGGTCTGCCCTCCGTCATCATGATGGCGGTGGGGTCGCTGATGACCTTTCTGATGAACAAGATCCTCATCACCTGGCACAGCGCCCATGAGACGGCCGCCACCGCCTTCGGCGTGTATTTCAAGTTGAACAGCTTCGTCTTCATGCCTGTGTTCGGCCTGAACAACGGCGTGGTGCCCATCATCGCCTACAACTACGGCGCCCAGAACCGCAGCCGTCTCACCGAGGCCATCCGCCGCAGCGTCGTATACGCCTCCGCCATCATGCTGGTGGGTATGGCCGTCTTCCTGTTGGTGCCCCATCTGCTGCTGCAGATCTTCAGCGCCACCGACACCCTGCTGGCCGTGGGCACGCCCTGCCTGCGGATCATCGCCCTGAGCTTCTCCTTTGCCGGCGCCTGCATTGCTCTGGGCAGCGCCTTTCAGGCGCTGGGTAAAGCTGTCTACTCCATGATCAACTCCATCGTGCGCCAACTGGTGTTCCTGATCCCCGCCGCCTATGTACTGGCCCGCTACGGCGCCTCCGTCGGCAACAGCAACCTGGTATGGTGGTCCTATCCCATCGCGGAGGTGGCCTCCCTGGTAATGACACTGGTCTTCTTCCGGCGTGTATACCGGACGTTGATCGTCCACCTGCCGGAGCACGGCAAGCAGTAACCTCTGACGCCCCGCCTCCGCGGGGCGTTTTTCTCTGCGACACCTTGCAAAACAGGGCACCGCGGGGTACAATATATGTGAGAACATCGTTGGAGGAGGGCCTTACATGGAATTCAACGCGAAGCTGCAGCTGGCCGGGCTGCTGGAGTGGATGGACCGGCAGATGAAGTCCTGTGGCGGACAGACGGCCGTCATCGGCATCTCCGGCGGCAAGGACAGCTCCGTCGTGGCAGCTCTGTCGGTGGCAGCCTACGGTCGGGAACACGTATACGGCGTGCTGATGCCGGACGGCGTGCAGCCGGACATCGACTACAGCCGCGATCTGGCGGAGCTCTTGGGGATCCCCCACTGCACCATCGATATCCACGCCGCGGTGCGGGGCGTACTGGATCAGATGGAAGGCGTCGGCTTCGAGCCCAGCCGACAGACCACGGTGAATCTGCCCTCCCGCATCCGCATGTGCACCCTCTACGCCGTGGCCCAGACGCTGCCGGCCGGCATCGTCATCAACACCTCCAACCTCAGCGAGGACTGGGTGGGCTACTGCACCGTCTACGGCGACAGCGCCGGTGCCTTCTCTCCCCTGGGCATGTACACCACCGAGGAGGTCATCGCCCTGGGCCGGGAGCTGCACCTGCCGGAGAAGTTCCTCATCAAGCCGCCCTCCGACGGCCTCACCGGCCTCACCGACGAGGACAACCTAGGCTTCACCTACCACGCTGTCAATGAATACATCCGCCGGGGCACGGTGGAACCGGCTGTCAAGGAGCAGATCGACCGCAGACACCGCACCAGCCGCTTCAAATTCCAGACCATGCCGGTGTATCAGAACGGTCTTCCCATGGCGATTCCGGACGAGACCGATTTTTACAACCCGAACAAAAAGTGAACCCCGGCACAAAATATAGGGGTCGTTCGATTTATGACCGCAACCCCTTGGAATGATACGAGAAATTATGTCAAAGGTGAAAAAAGTGCTTGCAATTTCCGCCCGGAGATGCTAAAATATCATCCTGCGTGGAAGTCTTTGTGACCGAAACGGATTCTGATATCGGGGAGGTGTTTGGTTTGCCGAATATCAAGTCTGCAAAGAAGCGCGTTCTTCTGGCTGAGGCCCGCAATGCCCGCAACAAGGCCAGCAAGTCCGCTCTGAAGACTGCTATCAAGAAGTTCGAGGCTGCTGCCGCCGAAGGCAATCGCACCGAGGCCGAGGGCACTTACAAGGTGGCGGTGAAGGCCATCGACAAGGCCGCTGCCAAGGGTCTGCTGCACAAGAACAACGCCGCTCACAAGAAGAGCGCGCTGACGCTGAAGCTGAACAACGTCGACTGATTGAACCAAACAAAAGGACATCCGGATGGATGTCCTTTTTCCATTGTCAGGGAGGGGAGTTGAGCGTGATGGCATACCCTGCAGAGGATGTATTGCAGACGTGGCTGGATGCCCTGTCCGGCCTGGACATTCGCGTAAAGAAGATGTTCGGCTGCTTCTGCGTATACTGCAGCGGTCAGGCCGTGGGCTGGCTCAGCGAAACGGTGTTCTCCTTGAAGGAGGTAGGGCTTACCTATCTGCCGGAGAGCCTGGAGCGTCCGCTTCCAGGCGCGTCGATCCGGGAGATCGTGATCCCGCTGGACCTGTGCCGTGCGCCGTGGCTTCCACAGGCGGTGCGCGACACCGCCGAGGCGGTGGCCACCCAAAAAGAGCGAAACGGCGGCCGGAGCCGCTGAGCATCATTCCCGCTCTGTCCGCATTTTTCCCTTGACGCGGCAGGGAAAACATGATATCCTTGCAAAGTCGAAAAGCAATGATGGGAATGGCATCCCGGAGCTGCGGGGAGGAAATGCCCCGCCGGTCAAGCCCCGTTACAGGCCCAGAGTGTGGATACCTATCCAAATTCAGGTGGGACCGCGGATCGTTTGATTCGCCCTGAGCGTTTTGCTCGGGGCGTTTTTTATTTTCTGTGAGAGAAATTATAAGAATATGGTAAGGAGTTTGTGCAATGAACAACACTGAGAAGACCATGGACAAGATCGTAGCCCTGTGCAAAAACCGCGGTTTTATCTTCGCCGGCAGCGAGATCTACGGCGGCCTGGCCAACACCTGGGACTACGGTCCGCTGGGCGTGGAACTGAAGAACAACGTGAAAAAGGCCTGGTGGAAAAAGTTCGTCCAGGAGAACCCTTATAATGTGGGCCAGGATGCCGCCATCCTTATGAATCCCCAGACGTGGGTGGCCAGCGGCCACCTGGGCGGCTTCAGCGACCCGCTGATGGACTGCCGCGAGTGCCACGAGCGCTTCCGCGCCGACAAGGTCATCGAGGACTGGTGCGCCGACAACGGCGTGACGCTCCACAAGGCCATCGACGCCTTCTCCCAGCAGGAGATGGCCGCCTTTATCGAGGACCACGCCATTCCCTGTCCCACCTGCGGCAAGCACAATTTCACCGACATCCGCCAGTTCAACCTGATGTTCAAGACCTTCCAGGGCGTCACCGAGGACGCCAAGAACACGGTATACCTCCGTCCGGAGACTGCCCAGGGCATCTTCGTGAACTTCAACAACGTCCAGCGCACCACCCGCCGCAAGCTGCCCTTCGGCGTGTGCCAGATCGGCAAATCCTTCCGCAACGAGATCACGCCGGGCAACTTCACCTTCCGAACCCGCGAGTTCGAGCAGATGGAGCTGGAGTTCTTCTGCAAGCCCGGCACCGACCTGGAGTGGTTCGCCTACTGGCGGGAGTTCTGCCACCAGTGGCTGCTGGGCCTGCATATGCGGGACGAGAACCTGCGCCTGCGGGATCATGAGCCGGAGGAGCTGAGCTTCTATTCCAAGGCCACCACCGACTTTGAGTTCCTGTTTCCCTTCGGCTGGGGCGAGCTGTGGGGCGTGGCCGACCGCACCGACTATGATCTGACCCGCCACCAGGAGACCTCCGGCGTGGACCTGACCTATTTCGATCCGGAGACCAATGAGCACTATGTGCCCTATGTGGTGGAGCCCTCCCTGGGCGCCGACCGCGTGGTGCTGGCCTTCCTCATCGACGCCTACGACGAGGAGGTGGTAGACGAGGCCAAGAACGACACGCGCGTGGTGCTGCGTCTGCATCCGGCCCTGGCCCCCTACAAGGCCGCCGTGCTGCCCTTGAGCAAGAAGTTGGGCGACAAGGCCCGGGAGGTCTACACCGAACTGTGCAAGGAGTTCATGGCAGACTATGACGAGACCGGCTCCATCGGCAAGCGCTATCGCCGTGAGGACGAGATCGGCACCCCCTTCTGCATCACCGTGGACTTTGATACCGTAGGCGACGCCGACAAGGCCGGCGACGAATGCGTCACCGTCCGTGAGCGGGACACCATGGCGCAGGTCCGCATCCCCATCGCCCAGCTGCGGGACTATCTGCGGGAAAAGCTGGCATATTGATCTTTCGCCGCAGAGAAAGGATCATTTTTTGACATGGAGAGCTTTCAGGTCTGTTTTCGCGCGGTAGCGCCCATCTTCTTCATGATGGCTTTGGGCTACCTCGCCCAGCGGATCGGTACCGTCCGGCGGGAGGACGTGCCCCGTCTCAACAAGATCGGCTTCCGGTACTTCATGCCCGTCACACTGTTTTATAACCTCTATTCCTCGGACGTGTCCCAGGCCATCCAGCCCAAGCTGCTGCTTTTCGCTCTGGTGGGTGTACTGTTGGCCTTTTCCGGCTCCGCCGCCTACGTGCTGCTGACGGAGAAGGATCCCCAAAAGCAGGGGGTAAAGATCCAGGGCATCTTCCGCAGCAACTTTGTTCTGATCGGCCTGCCGCTGGCCTCTGCGCTGGTGGAGGGCGGCGACATGGGGCCTGTAGCGCTGCTGATCTCCGTGGTGGTTCCCATCTACAATGTATTGGCGGTGATCGCACTGGAGGTGTTTCAGGGAAAAAAGCCCAAAATCGGCCAGGTGCTGCAAAATATCGCAAAAAACCCACTGATCCTGGGCACGGTGGTGGGCCTGCTGTTTCTGCTGCTGCACATCCGTCTGCCGGTGGTACTGGATTCCACTGCACGCCAAATCGCGCCCGTGTCCACCGTATACATGCTCTTCCTGTTGGGCGCGTTTTTCCGCTTCAGCGGCCTTCTGCGCTACTGGAGGGATTTGGTCGAGGTCTGTCTGGGCAGGTTGGTAATCATCCCCGGCGTACTGCTGACAGCTGCCTACCTGCTGGGCATCCGGGGCGTGGGCTTCGCCGGTTTCATCGGCATCTTCAGTTCCGCCACCGCCGTGGGCTCTTTCACCATGGTACAGGAGTTGGGCGGCAACGATGAGCTGGCCGGCGATATCGTGGTGATGACCAGCGCAGCTTGTATCGTGACCATGTTCGGCTGGTCGCTGCTGTTCAAGCTGTTGGGCGCCTTTTGAAAAAACAAACGGGATCTCTGCACGACACAGAAGAACGCCCTGCCGTCCGGCAGGGCGTTCTTCTGTGTGTTTGTTAGGAGAGAGAGAAAATCACATAAGGAAATGTATCCTTGGTACGCTTATATACTAACCCGGAAAAATGACCGAATCATGAAAACCGAATGAACATTTTGTAAACACTTTCTTTATTTTTCGCAAAACTTTTTACTCTCCGCCACGGCCATTTCGTCGCAGCGGTTGTTTTTCTGGTTCTCATCGTGTCCCTTGACCCAGCGGCAGGTGAGGCGATGCTGCGCCGCCAGCTCCAGCAGGCGCTCCCACAGATCGGCGTTCAGCGCCGGCTTGTTGTCGGACTTTCTCCAGCCCCGCTTTTTCCAGCCGCAGGCCCAACCCTTCTCCAACGCGTCGACAACATACCGGGAGTCGGACCACAGCTCTACGGCACAGGGTTCCTTCAGCCGCGCCAGCGCCTCGATCACCGCTGTCAGTTCCATGCGGTTGTTGGTGGTCTCCGCCTCGCCGCCGGAGATCTCCTTCTCCACGCCGTTATAGGAGAGGATGGCGCCCCAGCCCCCCGGACCGGGGTTGCCGCTGCAGGCGCCATCGGTATAAATGGTAACTTTTTTCATCCGCGCTTCCTTCCTGCATTCTCTATCTGCCGAGCACGCCGTTTATCCGACGGCGCCTGCGGGGTTCATGCTATCTCCACGACGGTCAGCACACTGCCGTCCACGGTGAATCTCACGTTATGTCCGGCAAAGGTCAGACCGTAGATCCGTCCGGGATCGCTTTGATACCGGGGCCGGGGATCGTTGCGCAGCACCTGCAGCAGGCCCTCCCTCTGCGCGGGGGTGATCTTTTCCAGCAGCGCGGGGGACACATCCACCTGCAGCAGTGCCATGGCCACCACGTCGGTAAATCCGCCCACAGCATCGGGATGGCTGTCCGTATAGGCCAGATACGGCTTGATGTCCAGAATGGGCGTGCCGTCCACCAGATCTGCGCCGGATACATGGAGCACCGGCCCCCGCTCCGCCTCCAGCTCCACGCCCTCCAGACGCACGCTGCTCAGGCCGATGGCGTTTGGCCGGAAGGGGGACCGGCTGGCGAACACGCCCACCCTCTCGTTGCCACCCAGCCGGGGCGGCCGCACCGTGGGGGACCAATCCTCCCGCACGGCCTGATGGAACTGCCAGATCAGCCAGATGTGGCTGAATCCCTCCAATCCGCGCACCGCATCGGTGTTCCGGTACGGCGGCTCGAATACCACGTCGGCGCGGACGCCGCCCGCCAGGCCGCTCTGCCGCGGCACGCCGAACTTGCCGCCGAAGGGGGAGTGGATCCGGGCGATCACATGCAGCTCTGCCATGTCAGCGTACCATCCTGCCGGTGTCGGCCAGGTGATCTTTGATGTTCTTCGGCAGCATGGCGTAGCGCACGGTCTGGCCCGCCACCACCAGCACCATATAGATCACCACGAACCACACGTTGTGAAAGCGGGAGGTCAGCAGGAACATGACGATCAACAACAGCAGCATCAGATAGTTGATGCGCAGGCTGCGCTGCTCGATGTCCTGCAGTTCCTCGCTCTTGGCATAGATCCGCTTGTCATAGACGAATTCGCCGGTAGCGGCGCTGTTGTGATACAGCGTCTTGAAGAAGTACTGCCAGCGATTCAGGGGCGCCAGGGTCTCTTTCTTTTTGCTCATACGCGCTTATGCCCCCTTCTTATCCCTCTGCGGCCGGCTCCTCGCTGTCCTCCCGGTCGGTCAGCGCCAGGGAAATGACCCGGTCGCCCTCCTCCCGGAAGCGCATGACGATGACGCCCTGGGTGGCGCGGCCGGCGGTACGGATCTTGTCCACGCCGGTGCGGATCAGGATGCCCTTCTCTGTCACCAGCAGCAGATCCTCCTCACCGGAGACTACCTTCATGCCCACCACGGGGCCTGTCTTGGCGGTGACCTCGTAGTTTTTCACGCCAATGCCGCCGCGGCCGGTGATGCGGTACTCCTCCACCGGTGTGCGCTTGCCGTAGCCCCGCTCGGTGATGCTGAGCACAGTTCTGCCCGCGTCGGCCCGGGCCGCGCCGATGACGCAGTCGCCCTCACGCAGCCGGATGCCGCGGACACCCACGGCCTCGCGGCCCATGGTGCGCACGTCGTTCTCATCAAAGCAGCAGGCCATACCGTCGTGGGTGGCAATGAGGATATGGGCACTGCCATCCGTCTCGATGACGCTCACCAGTTCGTCGCCCTCGTTGAGATTCAGCGCCCGCAGGCCACTCTGGCGGATGTTCCGCAGGGCGGACACGGCCACACGCTTGCAGGTGCCGTTCTTCGTCACCATGGTGAGCTGGTAGCGGTCCAGCTCACCGCCATCCCTCTGGCGGAAGTGGAGCATGGCCTGCACCCGCTCGTCCGTGGCGATCTGCAGCACGTTGACCAGGGCGATGCCTTTGGCCGCCTTACCGGACTCGGGGATCTGATAGCCCTTCTTGCGGTACACCTTGCCGGTATTGGTGAAGAAGAGGATGTTGTCGTGGGTGGAGGCGGTGAATACGTCGATGACGGAGTCCTCGTCCCGGGTGGTGATCCCCTTCTTGCCCATGCCGCCCTTGCTCTGTGCTGCGTACTCGCTGACCGGCGTGCGTTTGATATAGCCGTTGCGGGTCAGGGTATAGACGCACTCCTCCTCCTCGATGAGGTCTTCGATGTCGATCTCGTCCTCCACATCCTGGATCTCTGTGACGCGGTCGTCGCCGTACTTGTCGGCGATAGCGGTCAGCTCCTCCTTGAGGATCCGGCGCACCAGACTCTCGTCGGAGAGCACACGGCGGAAGTAGGCGATGCGCTCCTCCAGCTCGTTGTACTCGTTTTGCAGCTTCTCCCGGTCCAGACCCTGCAGGGCCTTAAGGCGCATGTCCAGAATGGCCTGAGCCTGCACCTCGTCCAGCCCGAAGCGGACCATCAGGTTCTCCCGGGCATCGTCATAGCTCTCGCGGATGATTTTGATGACCTCGTCGATATTGTCCTGGGCGATCAGCAGTCCTTCCAGCAGATGGGCCCGCTCCAGCGCCTTGTTGAGGTCGTAGCGGGTGCGGCGGAGGATGATCTCCTCCTGGAATTTCAGGTATTCGTCGATGATGTGTCTCAGGGACAGGATCCGCGGCTGGGATTGGTCGTCCACCAGGGCCAGCATGTTGATGGCGAAGGTGGTCTGCAGCTGGGTCTGGGCAAACAGGCGGTTGAGCACCACCTGGGGGTTGGCGTCCCGCTTGAGCTCGATGACGATACGCATGCCGTTACGGTCCGACTCGTCCCGGATATCGCTGATGCCTTCCAGCCGCTTGTCCTCCACCTGGTCAGCCATGTTCTTGATGAGCATGCGCTTATTGACCTGGTAGGGCAGCTCGGTAATGACGATGCGAGTGCGGTTGCCGTTGAACTCCTCAAACTCGTGGCGGGCGCGAACCACCAGCCGGCCCCGGCCGGTGGCATAGGCGGCACGGATGCCGCTGCGACCCATGATGATTCCCTTCGTAGGGAAGTCCGGGCCCTTCACGTGCTCCATCAGATCGGTGAGTGTGGCGTCCGGGTCGTCCAGCACGCAGATGCAGGCGCCGATCACTTCCCGCAGGTTGTGGGGCGGAATGTTGGTGGCCATGCCCACGGCAATGCCGCTGGAGCCGTTCACCAGCAGATTTGGGAAGCGGGCCGGCAGCACCCGGGGTTCCTTCCGGCTCTCATCGAAGTTGGGGTCCCAGTTGACCGTGTCCTTTTCGATGTCCCGGAGCATTTCGTTGGCGATCTTGCTGAGGCGGGCCTCCGTATAGCGGTAGGCGGCCGGAGGATCGCCGTCGATGGAGCCGAAGTTGCCGTGGCCGTCGATGAGCATGTAGCGCATGGAGAAATCCTGGGCCAGGCGCACCAGCGCGTCATAGACAGAGGCGTCGCCGTGGGGATGATAGCGGCCCAGCACGTCGCCCACGCAGGTGGCGGACTTCTTGAAGGGCTTGTCAGAGGTCAGGCCGTCCTCATACATGGCGTAGAGGATGCGGCGGTGCACCGGCTTCAGGCCGTCCCGCACGTCCGGCAGGGCGCGGCCTACGATGACGGACATGGCGTACTCGATGTAGGACCTCTCCATCTCCGGCACCAGAGCACGCTCCTCGATGCGCTGGTTGGGGTACCGGATCTCCTCGGGATCGTATTGGGGTTTTTTGGACATCTCGGCACCTCCTTAATAGTCCAGATTGACCGCGTATTTGGCGTTTTTCTCGATGAACTCCTTGCGGGGTTCCACCTTCTCACCCATCAGCACGGTAAAGGTGGCGTCCGCTGCCACGGCGTCGTCCAGCGTAATGCGGCGCAGTGTGCGGGTGGCAGGGTCCATGGTGGTCTCCCACAGCTCTTGGGGATTCATCTCGCCAAGACCCTTGAAGCGGCTGATGTCGATCTTGGCGTTGGGGTTGTCACCTCGCATCTCGGCGCTGATCCGATCCCTCTCTGGGTCGGTGTAGGCCACCCGCTGTTGCTTGCCCCGGGTCAGCTTATACAGGGGCGGCACGGCGGAATAGACGTAGCCCTGCTCAATCAGCGGCCGCATGAAGCGGAAGAAGAAGGTCAGCAGCAGCGTGCGGATATGGGCGCCGTCCACATCGGCATCGGCCATGATGATGATCTTGTGGTAGCGGAGCCTGTCCAGGTCGAACTCGTCGCCGATGCCGGCGCCCAGCGCCGTGATGACCGGCTGCAGCTTGTCGTTGCCATACACCTTGTCGGCCCGGGCTTTCTCCACGTTCAGCATCTTGCCCCACAGGGGCAGGATGGCCTGGAAGCGGCTGTCCCGGCCCTGGGTGGCGGAGCCGCCGGCGCTGTCGCCCTCGACGATGTAGATTTCGGTGAGTTCCGGGTTGTTCTCGTTGCAGTCCCGCAGCTTGTCAGGCATGGCGGCGCCGCCCAAGGCCGTCTTGCGGCGGATGGACTCCCGGGCCTTGCGGGCCGCCTCTCGGGCGCGGTTGGCGGTGAGGGCCTTGTCCAGAATGGTGCGGGCCACCGCCGGATGCTCTTCCAGATAGACGGCCAGTTGGTCGCTGACGATCTGATCCACCAAGGTGCGGATATGGGCGTTGCCCAGCTTGTCCTTGGTCTGACCCTCGAACTGGGCTTCCGTCAGCTTGACGGAGATGACAGCAGAGATGCCCTCCCGGCAGTCCTCGCCAGAGACCTTTTCGTCGCTGTCCTTCAGTATGCCGTACTTGGTGCCGTAGGCATTGAGCACACGGGTCAGCGCCGCCTTGAACCCGGTTTCGTGCATGCCGCCGCCGGGGGTGTGTATATCGTTGGCAAAGGAAACCAGCGTCTCGTTATACCCGTCGTTGTACTGCAGGGCGATTTCGGCGGTGCTGTCGCCCTTGGCGCCGTAGAGATAGATGACCTCCTCGTGGAGCGGCGTTTTGTTCTTGTTGAGATAGCTGACGTATTCCCGGATGCCGCCCTCATAGCGCATAGTGTCAGTCTGCTCCTGTCCCGGCCGGGCGTCGGTGATGGTGATGCGCAGACCGGCGTTCAGAAAGGCCTGCTCCCGCATGCGGGTGTGGAGCAAGTCATAGTCGTAGTCCAGGGTATCGAACATCTCCGGATCGGGCTTGAATGTGACGGTGGTGCCGGTGTGATCCGTCTCGCCCACCACGGCCATTTCCCGGGTGATATCGCCCCGGGAGAAGCGCATCTCATGAATCTTGCCATCCTTGTGGACCTGGACCACAAGCCACTCGCTGAGGGCATTGACCACGCTGGCGCCCACGCCGTGCAGGCCACCGGACACCTTGTAGCCGCCGCCGCCGAACTTGCCGCCGGCGTGCAGCACGGTGAACACCACCTCCAGCGCCGGCCGCCCGGTCTGCTGCTGGATGTCCACGGGGATGCCGCGGCCGTTGTCGGTAACGGTGATGGTGTTTCCCTCATTGATGGTCACGGTGATTTCCGTGCAATAGCCAGCCAGCGCCTCGTCGATAGAGTTATCCACGATCTCATAGACCAGGTGGTGCAGACCACTGGTGCTGGTGGAGCCGATATACATGCCCGGCCGCTTGCGCACGGCCTCCAAGCCCTCCAGAACCTGGATCTCCGAGGCGTCATATTCCGTCTCCACCTGCGTCACTTTTTCCAGTTCAGACATACTCACTTTTCTCCTTCTCCTTGGGTTGGAACAGCGCCCTCCGCCCGCCGAAGCAGCGTCTGGGAGCTGAGTTGTGACAGATAAACGATCTGACGGTGATAGGGATGATCACACACCAGAAACGAGCGGGGGATATCGTCGCAGGTGTTGACCACGATGCTTTCATCCTCCGCGGCTTTCAAAAAGGCGCGGGTCCGCCGGGATGTGGACGTGTTGTCCAAGTCAAAGATGCCGATGATCCGCCGGTCGGGGATCATCACGCTCTGGCCGATGTGGAGGTACCCCATCAGATCACCTTTCCTTCCCGAATATGAAAGACCTTTCCGCTCACCAGCGCGTCCAGCCGGTCATTCTCACAACAGGTGATGAAGATCTGTCCCCCCGCGATCCGGTTCAGCACATATTCCTGCCGCCGGGGGTCCAGCTCGCTGAGCACGTCGTCCAGCAGCATGACCGGATATTCGCCGAAGGTATTCTTATGGATCTCCCGCTCGGCCAGCTTCAGCGCCAGCGCCGCCGTGCGCACCTGGCCCTGGGAGCAGTACTGACGGGCGCTGCGGCCGTTGACCTCTACCAGGAGGTCGTCCTTGTGGGGGCCGCTGAGGCACAGGCGGCTGGCGATCTCCGCGTCATAGTGGGTGCGCTGGTGTTCCTCCAGTGCCGCGGTCAGAGCGGGCAGCTCGGCAAGGGGGTCGGCCACAGTGCGTACTGTCTCATAGGACAGTGCCAGCGTCTCCCGTCCGCCGGAGCACTCAGCGTGGGCCTGAGCCGCGTGCTCCGCCAGCGCCCGGCAGAAGCGGGCGCGGTAGTGAATCAACACAGCGCCCACTTGGCAAAGACGGCCGTTGAAATCCGGCAGCGTGTCCAGCAGGTGGGGAAACTCCTCGCTGTCCCGCAGGATGCGGGTCTTGTGCTCGTAGAGGCGGTGATACTCCGCCAGTGCTTCCGCATACCGGGGCCGCAACTGGCAAAGGGACAGATCCATGAAGCGACGGCGCGCAGCGGCGCCGTCACGAATGAGGAACAGATCCTCCGGGGCGAAGAAAACCGTGTGCAGCACATCGCTGAGGGCTGCGTTTGTCTTCACAGACACGCCGTTCACACTCATGCGGCGGCGTTGGCCTCTCACCAAACGGAGCTCCGTTTTGAAATCCCGGTCACGGCTGTGGATCTGCCCGCTCAGGGACGCAAAATCCCGGTCAAAGCCGATCAGTTCCCGGTCGCTGTGGGTCCGAGGCGATTTGCCACAGCTGAGATAGACGATTGCCTCCAGCAGATTGGTCTTGCCCTGGGCATTTTCGCCATAGATTACATTGCAGTCCCTGTCAAAAGTCAGATGCTGTATATCGTAGTTGCGAAAGCCCTCCAGCCACAGCTCATCGATCCGCATAGGACACCGCGTAATGCACGCCCTCCGCCAGCACGTCGTCACCGGGACGGATCTTTCTGCCCCGCATGGTACAGATTGCACCGTTGACCTTTACCTTGCCCTCCTGTACCATATGCTTGGCCTCACCGCCGGTGTCGGCTACAGAAGCGAATTTCAGCAGATCCTGCAGCTTGATATATTCGGTTGTAATCTCTATGATTATATTTTCCATCGCTCGTTACTGTGCCTTCAGCCGCACAGGCAGCACCATATAGAGAAAGCTCTCACTGTCATCCATCGGCGTGATGATGCAGGGGGAAATACCGGTGTTCATCTCCAGACGTACCGTGTCCGCCGGAGCATAGCGCAACGCATCCATCAGATAACGGTTGTTGAAGCCGATCTCCAGTCCGGTGCCGTCTCCCTTGAGCACGCAGCTGTCCTTGGCCTCACCGTTACCGGTCTTGGCGGAAAGATAGACCCGGTCCAAATCGAAGAGACACCGCACCGGACTCTTCAGCTTCTCACTGATCACCACGCTGACCCGGTCCAAGCTCTCCAGCAGAGCCTTGGTCTCCACCTCCACGCTGATGGGATTGGTGCGAGGAATCGCATTTTTATAATCCAAGAATTCACCCTCCAGCCGGCGGCAGATCAGCTGGGTGCTGCCCGTTTCAAACAGCAGGTGCCGTTTACCTTGGATGATGGTGATCAGATCATCGGTATCGGCACAGATATTTTCCACCTCTTTCAGCGCCGTGCCGGGCGCTACGAAGCGGAAAGCACCTCCATCTATTTTCTCCAGCGGCTCACGGCGCAGCGCCAAACGGAAGCCGTCCACGGAGACCACTGTAAGGCCCGCCTCACCGATCTCGAACAAGGAACCTGTATGGACGGGGCGGCTCTCATTGGTAGAAACGGCAAAGCTGGTCTCGCTGATCATGGCCTTCAGCGTCCGCTGCTGGATGCAGACGGAGTACTCGTCATCCACCTCCGGCAGCTCGGGGAAATCGTCGGCATTAAGCCCCAGGATATCAAAGCTGGCATCGCCGCAGGTCAAGTGTACGGTGAGCCGTTCATCGGCGGCAAACACCACGATGTCGTCCGGCAGCTTGCGGATGATCTCGCCGAAGAGCCGTGCATTGAGCACGATGCGGCCGGCCTCGTGGATCTCAGCAGCGAAGGCGGTACGGATTCCCGTTTGCATGTTGTAGCCGGACAGGGTCAGGTTATCCGTTCCCTCCAGCAGAATGCCCTCCAGCGCCGGGATGGAGCTTTTGGCAGATACAGCCCGGGCAGCGGTAGAGACAGCGGATTGCAGCAGAGCTTTTTCGCAGGAAAAACGCAGCATGATAAACACGTTCCTTTCTTTTCGGCGTGAAGATTTTCAGGAATATTTGTCAGTAAGAGAACATAAACTAATCTTTTTTAGTAAAAGAAGCAGTATACGAAAAAAATGTGGAAGAATTCAGCAAATGGTTGTCGTGACAGCAGAAACCATACACAGGGGCTTGTGGAAAAAATTTTTAGTTTTCCACGAAAACGGACGCTTTCGTTTCTTTCACCTTTCTTCCACGTGGGTTTCACAGAAACATTTGGAAAGTTGTCTTTACCTGTCGTTGATGTTGGCGATCAGCTCATTGACGGTTTCCTTGAAGGCCGGGTCACTGCGCAGCTGTTTTTCCACCTTTTTCAGAGCGTAGATAATGGTACTGTGGTCCTTGCCGCCGAATTCCCGGCCGATGTCATCCAACGAGATTCGCACCATGTTGCGGATCAGATACATGGCTACCTGACGGGCGTTGGTCACCTCGTGGCTTTGACTCTTGCCCCGGAGCGTCTCCTCGTCGATGTTGTAGTACTTGCAGATCTGGCCGATGATGACAGGTACCGTGGGAATGCTGGACCGCTCCAGCATATCCTGGATGGCACGGCTGACGGACTCCTGATCCAGTTGTTTGCCCTCCAGATCCCAAAAGGCGGATATCTTGTTGAGCGTACCCTCGATCTGCCGCACATTGGAGGTGATATTTTCGGCAATATAGGTGGTGACGCTCTCCGGCAGATCCAAGCCCATAACGGCGGCGCGGTTTTTGATGATGGCCAGGCGTGTCTCATAGTCCGGTGGGGTGATATCCGTCATCAAGCCCCACTCGAACCGGGTGCGCAGGCGGTCGTCCAGCAGCGGCATCTCCCGGGCGGGACGGTCGGAGGTCAGCACGATTTGATGTCCTGCCTCATAGAGGGAGTTGAAGGTATGGAAGAACTCGTTCTGCATCTGCTCCTTGCCCGCTACGAACTGGATATCGTCCACCAACAGAAGATCGGCATCCCGGTACTTGGCCCGGAACTCGCTGCCGCGGCCGGCGCGGATCAGCTCCACGAACTCGTTGAGAAAATCTTCCGCCTTGATGTAGACGATCTTGTGGGAGGGGAAAAGCTTGCGGCGCTGGTGGGAGATAGCGTACAGCAGATGAGTCTTGCCCAGGCCGCTGTTGCCGTAAATAAAGAGAGGATTGTAAGCCCGGTTGGAGGTTCCCTCGGCCACAGCCCGGGCGGCGGCATAGGCCACCTTGTTCTGAGGCCCGATCACAAACGTCTCAAAGGTGAAGCCGTCGCTGCCCTCCGGTCCGCCGGGGTGATCCGGCCGGGCCCCGTGATAGGCCTCCAGCAGATCGTCGTCCAGGATCTTGACCTCCAGATCCGCTGCGAAAATATCCTTCAACTCCTCCTTGATGTATTTGATATAGCTCTTCTCCAGCACGCTCTTTTTAAAGGTGTTGCTGCAGTGAAGAACAAAGGCGGAGTCCTCCATAGTGACGACCTCTACCTCGTCAAACCAGGTGTTGACGGTGGTGTCGGTCAGTCTCGTCCGCAGGCGCTCCATGACCAGCTTCCATACGTCGGCATAGGAATTCAAAGCAAGCTCCCCTTTCCCAAAAAGGTCTGACTCTCTTTTTTCTGTGCCGGCAGGGAGAAACAGACAGTCTCCGCCAGCGTAAAATATTCAAAAGTATTATACCAAAAACGGCACAAAAAGTCTATAGTTATATATTAAATATAGGTGTAAGTTTTCCACATTTTACAAGACACAAGATATGGGTGTATTTATCGTTCTCTATACGCAATATTTAGTACAAATCCGCGGAGAAATGAGCCCATTTCTCTCAAAAAGCGGTTGGGCAGCGCACGAAAAGTTGCTGTTGACAGAAAATCGGAGATTCTGTATAATAACCAGTACGCCATACGTGAAAATGGCGCACTATGTGGTCGACTGCGGTGGACGGGGCAACGAGGCGCCGTCCGCTGTCGAGTATAGGCGGGAAATCCCGCCGGATCAACACAGAGAAGAGATGGAGGTGTCACACGATGTTCCGTACCTATCAGCCCAAGAAGCGCCAGCGCTCCAAGGAGCACGGCTTCCGCAAGAGAATGTCCACCAGCAACGGCCGTAAGGTTCTGGCCCGCCGCCGCGCGAAGGGCCGCATCCGCCTGAGCCACTGAGAGGGCCAGGTGCGCACGGCGATCATCTGATCATCAGGGACGGTGGATGGGGAAACTGCCGTCCCTTGCGGTCTATCCCGTAAAGAAAAAAGGAGCGCGGCCATGCGACCGGACGTCACGGTAAAAGAGAACTATGAGTTCCGCCGGATCTACCGAAAGGGGAGGTCCGCCGTTTCGCCCTGCATGGTGGTATATTGCCAACGCAACCGCAGCGGCGCCAGCCGGCTGGGCATCACGGTGAGCACCAAGGTGGGCAAGGCCGTGGTGCGAAACCTGGTGCGCCGCCGCATCCGCGCGATCTACCGGCTCAACAGGGACAGTATGGTGCCCGGCTACGATGTGATCGTGGTGGCCCGGGTCCGCGCTGCGCATATCCCGTATCACAAGCTGGAGAAATCCTATCTGACGCTGCTGGAGCAGCTGGGACTGCTGAAGGAGAGAGCCACATGAAAAAGCCCCTGCTGGCGGCGATCCGCTTTTATCAGCGGTCCGTGTCGCCGCTGTTTCCGCCCCGCTGCCGCTATATCCCCACCTGCTCGGAATACGCTGCCCAGGCGGTGGAGAAGTACGGCGCCGTCAAGGGCGGCGCACTGGCTGCCAGGCGGTTGATGCGTTGCCATCCGTTCCACAGGGGCGGGTGGTACGACCCCGTTCCCTGAGCGGGACCGTTTCCCCAAAAAACCTCGTTTCATCTGAACACACAACGGAGGGAACCTTTACATGTTTGCACAACTGGGATATTACATCTGCGTGCCGTTCGCCTGGATTACCCGTCTGTTCTACAGCATCACGGGCTCCTACGGCGTCGCCATCATCCTGTTTACGCTGGTGGTGAAGCTGGTGCTGCTGCCCTTCCAGCTCAAGAGCAAGAAGAGCATGCTGCGCATGAACCGCATGCAGGGCAAAATCAAGGATATCCAGACCCGCTACGCCAACAACCGGGCGCGGCAGCAGCAGGAGATGGCCGACCTGTACGCCCGGGAGGGCGTGAACCCCATGTCCGGCTGCCTGTGGTCGTTCCTGCCTCTTCCCATCATGCTGGCCCTGTACTACATCATCCGCGTTCCCCTGCGCTACTTCATGATGATGTCCAACGACGCCATCGAGCAGGTGCGCACACTGGCCACCTCGCTGGGCTATGCGGTCGGCGAGGGCAACCAGGCCTACGAGCAGATCTATCTGGCCAAGTTCGTCCATGAGAACTGGAGCAGCTTCCAGGGTAAGTTCAGCGGTCTGATCGACCTGGACTACAACTTCCTTGGCATGGACCTTGCCGCCCGCGGCAACGATATGTTCAGTCAGTTCCCCGGCGGCGGTTGGGCCGTGTGGGGCGTGTTGCTGATGCCCATCATCGCTGCCGGCGTGCAGCTGGTAATGTCCATCGTCACCATGAAGGGCAACGGCAACACCGAGGCGGCAGGTACCAGCAAGACCATGATGTACATGATGCCCCTGATGACGCTCTGGCTGGGCTATATCCTGCCCGCCGCCCTGTGTCTCTACTGGATCGCCAACTCCGTGTTCGCGGTGTTCCAGGAGCTGGTGCTGAACAAGTACTTCAACAAGATCCTGGATCGGGAGGAGACCGACCGGGAGCGGGAGAAGCGGGAGAAACGCTACGCCAAATATGAGCAACAGCGCGCTATAGCACAGCAGCAACAGCAGCGCAGTGCGCAGCAGGGCAGCAGGAAGAAGCTGCAGCAGCAGAAGAAGCAGCAGCCCCGCGGCACCAGCGGTACCAATGAGAACGGCCGCGTGGGCCAGCGCCCCTATGCCCGCGGCCGCTCGTACAGCGAGGACCACTACAAGGAATAAGGAGTTTTGTCAATGAGTTATATCGATGTAACGGGCAAGACCGAGGACGAGGCTATCCGCAAGGCACTGGAACAGCTGGGCATGGACCGTGACGACGTGTCTGTGGAGATCCTGGAGCGCGCCAAGAGCGGATTCCTGGGTATCGGCGGCACGCCCGCCCGGGTCCGCGTGACCTACGGGCCGGAGGAGTCCGAGGTGATCCCGGAACCGGTGAAGCCCGCCAGAAAGGAGCCGGAGAAGCAGGAGCCGGCTAGGAAGGAAGGAACCCGGCCGCCGCAGCGGCAGGAGAAGAAGCCAGAGCGGAAACCGGAAAAGCAGGAAAAAAAGCAGGAGAAGAAACCGGAGCGGCAGGAAAAGCAGACCGCTGCGCCCGTCCCGGTCCAGCCGGAGGAGGAGCTGCCCCTGTGCGAGGACAGCAACGCCAAGCGGATCGAGGCCTTTTTGACCGGTCTGCTGGCCCAACTGGAGAGTCAGGCCCAGATCAAGGTCTATGAGGTGGAAAAGGGCCGCTATAAGGTGATCCTGGAGGGGGAGAAACTGGGCCAGCTGATCGGCCGCCGGGGCGAGACGCTGGACGCCGTGCAGCAGCTGACCAACTACGCCGTCAACAGCGGCTCGGAAAAGCGGATCCGCGTGCAGGTGGACGCCGAGAATTACCGCCGCAAGCGGGAGCAGAGCCTGGAGAGCCTTGCCGGCAAGGTGGCCGACAAGGTGAAGCGCTACCACCGCAGCGTGACGCTGGAGCCCATGAACGCCTATGAGCGCCATGTGATCCACTCCGCCCTGCAGGATGTGGCCGACGTGACCACCTACTCCATCGGCACGGAGCCCAACCGCCGGATCGTGGTGTCCTACGACCGGGAGAAAAAGTAAAAGAAAGGGACGGGAGATTGCCTCCCGTCCCTTTTTGCAAGCACACGCGCGACGCCCCGGCATTTGCCGGGGCGTCGTTTTTATAGCAGAAGAGATATGCTCAGCCCGCCACGATATCGCGGGTATCGCGGGCGATGACCAGCTCCTCGTTGGTGGGGATGACCATGACCTTGACACGACTGCCTTCGGTGGAGATGAAGGTGTCCTCGCCGCGCTTCTTGTTGCACTCCGGGCAGATCTCGATACCCAGATAGGTCAGGTATTTGCAGATCTCGGCGCGGGTGGCGGCGCTGTTCTCGCCGATGCCGGCGGTGAAGATGATGCCGTCCACACCGTTCATGGCGGCCACGTAACCGCCCACGGTCTTGGCCACGGCGTAATGGAACATATCCAGTGCCAGGCGGGCCCGGTCGTTGCCCTGAGCGGCGGCGGTGTCCAGATCGCGGAAGTCGGAGGACACGCCGGACACGCCCAGCACGCCGGACATCTTGTTGAGGATATTGGTCAGCTCCTTGATGTCCTTGCCGGTGTTGGCGGACAGGTACTCCAGGATAGACACGTCGATGTCACCGCAGCGGGTGCCCATGGGGAGGCCGGCGATGGGGGTAAAGCCCATGGAGGTGTCCACGCTCCTGCCGCCGTCGATGGCGCAGATGGAGCTGCCGTTGCCCATGTGGCAGGAGATGAGCTTCAGCTCCTCGATGGGCTTGCCCAGCATCTCGGCGGCCCGACCGGACACGTAGCGGTGGCTGGTGCCGTGGAAGCCGTAGCGGCGGACCTTGAGGTCGGTGTAATAGGCGTAGGGAATGGGGTACATGAAGGCCTTGCCGGGCATGGTCTGGTGGAAGGCGGTGTCGAACACGGCCACTTGGGGCACGTCGCCCATTACGGCCTTGCAGGCCTCGATGCCGGTAATGTTGGCAGGGTTGTGGAGGGGGGCCAGAGGGATGCACTCGGCGATAGCGGCCATCACATCGTCATTGATGCGGACGGAAGCGGCGAACTTTTCACCGCCGTGGACGACACGGTGACCCACGGCGCCGATCTCACGCATGCTCTCCACCACGCCGTATTCGGGAGATGTCAGTTTGTCCAGCACGGCGGCAATGGCCTCCGTGTGGGTGGGCATGGGGACATCCTCGTTGAACAGGGGGCGTCCGTTCTGGGGCTTATGGGTCAGGTGGCCGTCGATGCCGATGCGCTCGCACAGGCCCTTGGCCAGGAGCTTCTCACCCTCCATGTCCAGAAGCTGATACTTCAGGGAGGAGGAGCCGCAGTTGATTACCAGAATTTTCATAGGATACTCCTTCTTTTTTTCAAAGTTTCGGTAAGAACAGTATAAAATGCCTCCGCCCGTTTTGCAAGGGGTGGGGACAAATTCCTTATCCGTCACCGCAGTTCCAGCACCACGGGGCAGTGGTCGCTGCCAAAGACCTCTGTGCGGATCTCCGCCGCAGCGATGCGGCTGCGAAGCCGGTCGGACACGATGAAGTAGTCGATGCGCCACCCGGCATTGTTCTCCCGGGCGTGGAAGCGGTAGCTCCACCAGGAGTAGATCCCCACCGCGGCGGGATAAAGGAAACGGAAGGTGTCGGTAAAACCGGCGGCCAGCAGCTCCGTCATCTTGGCGCGCTCCTGGTCGGAGAAGCCGGGGTTCTGCCGGTTGCTCTGGGGATTTTTCAGGTCGATCTCCCGATGGGCCACGTTGAGGTCCCCACAGTAGACCACGGGCTTTACCGCGTCCAGCTCCAGGAGATAAGCCCGCAGATCGTCCTCCCACTGCATGCGGTAGTCCAGCCGGCGCAGCCCGTCCTGGCTGTTGGGGGTGTAGCAACAGACCAGGTAGAAGTCCGGGTATTCGGCCGTGATAATGCGACCCTCGTGGCGGTGGATGTCCCCGCCGAAGTCGAGGGTGACGGACAGGGGCTCGGTCTTGGTGAGGATGGCGGTGCCGGAGTAACCCTTCTTGTCGGCGGAGTGGAAGTAGCGGTGATAGCCCTCCAACTCGAACACCGCCTGCTCCGGCTGCAGCTTCGTCTCCTGCAGGCACAGCACGTCCGGATCCTCAGCGCGGACATAGTCCAGAAAGCCCTTGCCCAGGCAGGCGCGCAGGCCGTTCACATTCCAGGATGCCAGCTTCATGGGAGACCCTCCTTTTCCGGTGTGTTACAGGGAGATTGTAGCACACTTCCGGCGGAAAACCAACATATTTGTTGACAAGGCGACCGCTTTGCGATATGATAATCATCGCCAAAGGCGATGATGGGAAGAGTAGCCGGTGGGCGCCGCCGCAAGAGAGTCCGGGCAGGTGAGAGCGGACGCGGAGGAAGCCGGTGAACATGGCCCCGGAGCCGTCCGGTCGAGCGGCAGCAAGGCCGGGACGGGTGCGCCCGTTACAGCGCGGGGGTGTGAACGCACTCCGTGAGGCCGCAGCTGCGAGGCTGCGGCGAAGCAAGGTGGTATCGCGGCCCTCGGCCGCCCTTGACGCGCGTCAGGGGCGGTTTTTTGCTGTATATCCGCCGCCTGCACGGCAGAATCTATGTTTGGCCGCCCCATGTGGGGCGGCGGAAGAGGAGATCAGATCCATGGAAGCGAAAAAGACTTTTTACATCACCACGCCCATCTACTACCCCTCGGACAAGCTGCACATCGGCCACACCTACTGCACTGTGGCGGCCGACGCCATGGCCCGCTACAAGCGGCTCACCGGCTATGACGTCATGTTCCTGACGGGTACCGATGAGCATGGCCAGAAGATCGAGAACCGGGCTAGGGAGGCCGGCGTGACGCCCAAGGAGTTCCTGGATCGCATCGTGTGCGGGGAGAAAGGCGTGCTGGATCTGTGGAAACTGATGAACGTATCCAACGACCGCTTCATCCGCACCACCGACGACTACCACTGCGCCGCCATTCAGAAGATTTTCCGGCGGATGTACGAAAAGGGCGACATCTATAAAGGCTCCTACAAGGGCAAGTACTGTACCCCCTGCGAGAGCTTCTGGACCGAGAGCCAGCTGGTGGACGGCAAGTGCCCCGACTGCGGCCGCGAGGTGAAGGACGCCGAGGAGGAGGCCTACTTCTTCCGCCTGAGCAAGTATGCCGACCGGGTGCGCCATCTGTTGGAGGACACCGACTTCCTGCAGCCCCGCTCCCGCGTCAACGAGATGGTCAACAACTTCATCAAGCCGGGCCTGGAGGATCTGTGCGTCAGCCGCACCAGCTTCGACTGGGGCATCCCTGTGGACTTCGACCCCGGCCACGTGGTGTACGTGTGGGTGGATGCCCTGTTCAACTACACCACAGCCCTGGGCCTGCTGAACGACCGGTACGATGACTACGACACATACTGGCCCGCCGACGTCCACTTCGTGGGCAAGGAGATCGTGCGATTCCACTCCATCATTTGGCCCGCCATGCTGATGAGCATGGAGCTGCCTCTGCCCAAGCACGTATACGGCCACGGCTGGCTGGTGATCGACGGCGGCAAGATGAGCAAATCCAAGGGCAACGTGGTGGACCCCTACGTGCTGGCGGAGCTGTTCGGCGTGGACGCGCTGCGCTTCTTCCTGCTGCGCACCTTCCCCTTCGGCACCGACGGAAACTTCTCCAACGAGCTGCTGATCAACACCATCAATATCGACTTGGCCAACAAGCTGGGAAACCTGGTCAGCCGCACCACCGGCATGGTAGAGAAATACTTCGGCGGCACGCTGCCAGCCGGACGCGAGAACAGCGACGCCGACTGCGAGCTGAAGAAGCTGGCCGCCACCCTGCGCGGCCGATATGAGGCCGAAATGGAGAAGTTCCAGTTCCAGAATGCGCTGGAGGAGATATTCCGGGTCATCGACCGGGCCAACAAGTATATCGACGAGACGGCCCCCTGGGTGCTGGGCAAGGACGAGACGAAGCGCGACCGCCTGGCAGCGGTGCTCTACAACCTGCTGGAGACCATCCGCATCTGCACCACGCTGCTCCAGCCCTTCATGCCGGAGAGCTGCGAAAAGATCTTCGACAAGATAGGTGCCTGCACGGACTGCCGCGGCTGGGACAAGGCCGACATCTGGGGCAGCCTGCGCAGCGACGCGACCGTGACCAAGGGTGAGAACCTGTTCCCCCGGGTGGACGCGGAGAAGGCGCTGGCGGAGCTGGAGGCGGCGCAGGAAGCCCAGAAGAAAGCCGCCCTGCCGGCACTGGAGGTAGAACCGCTGCTGGAGAGCGAGGTGGACTTCGACACCTTCTGCCGGAGCGATCTCCGGGCTGTAAAGATCAAAAACTGCGAGACCGTGAAGAAGAGCGGCAAGCTGCTGAAGTTCACCCTGGACGACGGTACCGGTACCGACCGGATCATCCTCTCCGGCATCCGGAAGTTCTACGAGCCGGAGCAGTTGATTGGCAAAACGGCGGCGGCCATCGTGAACCTGCCGCCCCGGAAAATGATGGGGCAGCTGTCCTGCGGCATGCTGATCTCCGCCGTGCACAAAGAAAAGGGCGAGGAAAAGCTACACCTGCTGCTGGTGGACGACGCGATCCCCGCCGGCGCCAAACTGTGCTGACAGCCCGTTCTGCGGAAAAAAGAGGATGCCTCGGGGTATCCTCTTTTTTTGTTGCGTCCCCGGAGAAGGCATGGTAAAATGTGGACAATATCTACGGAAACAACGAGAACACCGCCCGTCTGCGGATGGGATCGACGAGAGAAAGGACGATTAAAACATGAAAGAGACCTATTTGTTTGTCACCTACATCACCAAGCCGGGCCAGCGGGAGACCTTCCTGCGGGAGATGGCGGAACGGGGCGTGACGGAGGCCATCCGGGCCGAGGATGGCTGCCTGCAGTATGACTACTATCTCTCCATCCAGAATGAGAACGAGATCCTGCTGGCGGAGCGCTGGACATCGCCGGAGAAGCAGCAGGTCCATATGGGCCAGCCCCACATGACTCACATCACCGAGCTGAAAGAGAAATATGTGGAGAGCACGACGCTGCGGTGGATGTCGGAGGAGGATCATGCTGTTTGACACCCACGCCCACTACGACGACGAGGCTTTTGATGCTGACCGGGCGGAGCTGCTGGCCTCCATGCCGGGCCGCGGCGTGGGACTGATCGTCAACCCCGGCTGCACGGTGAAGAGCTCCCGCACAGCGGTATCGCTGGCGGAGGCGTTTCCCCATGTCTATGCCGCTGTGGGCATCCACCCGGAGAACTGCGCCGACTTCGCGCCGGTCCACATGGATGAGATCCGCGCCCTGGCGGGCCGGGACAAGGTGGTGGCCATCGGGGAGATCGGCCTGGACTACTACTGGCCGGAGAATCCGCCCCGGGCGCTGCAGCAGCAGGTGCTGCGGGCCCACATGGCCCTGGCACAGGAGCTGGGGCTGCCGGTCATCATCCACGACCGGGAGGCCCACGCCGACTGCCTGGCCGTGGTGCGGGAGTTTCCGGCGGTGACGGGCGTGTTCCACTGCTACTCCGGCAGCGTGGAAATGGCCCGGGAGCTGCTGGATCGGGGCTGGATGCTGTCCTTCAACGGGGCGCTCACCTTTAAGAATGCCCGCAGGGCGCCGGAGGTGGTGGCGGAGATTCCCATGGACCGCCTCATGATTGAGACGGATGCCCCCTATCTGGCGCCGGTGCCCTACCGGGGAAAGCGCAACAACTCCGGCTATGTGCACCTGGTGGCGGAAAAAATCGCGGAAATCAAGGGCCTCTCCGCCGAAGAAGTGGAGCAGATTACCTGGGACAACGGCCGGCGATTCTTCCGAATCGCGTAAAACGAGAAAAAGACGCGCGCCGAAGCCTGAAGGGACGCTGGTGCGCGTCTTTTTTGCTCAAAATAGACGTTTGACCGCCAATATAGGCCGTGTTATAATGACAAAAAGACATATCCACCGGACGGGACAGATGGAGGTGTCATATGGGCAAGCTGTATCTGATCACCGGCGCTGCCGGACATTTGGGGACCGTTCTCACGCAAAAGCTCCTGGCGCGGGGCGACGCCGTCCGCGCGTTGCTCCTGCCGGGTGAAGAGCCGCTGGTGCCGCCTCGGGTGCAGATGGTGGTGGGTGATGTGACGGATCCCGCCTCGATGGAACCATTCTTCCGTGCGGAGGGATACGATGCGGTGTCGCTGATCCACTGCGCCGCCGTGGTCACCATCGCCTCCGGTGAGGACCCGGCCGTTTGGCGCGTCAATGTGGACGGGACAGACCATGTGCTCCGTCTGGCGCAGCAGTACGGCGTGTCTCGCGTGATCTACGTGAGCTCCGTGCATGCCATTCCCGAACGGCCGGCGCCGGAGATCATGGCGGAACCGCCGCAGTTCTCTCCCGGACTGGTTCGCGGGCAATATGCCCGCTCCAAGGCCGCTGCGACCCGTCTGGCGCTGCAGGCTGCCCGGGAGGGATTGAACATCAGTGTCGTGCATCCGTCGGGAATCATCGGCCCCGGCGATATACGGGGAAACAACCATACCATCCGGACGCTGCGGGCCATGGCGGAGGGGAGGATCCCCGTCAGCATCCGGGGCGGCTATGATTTTGTGGATGTGCGGGATGTGGCGGACGGCATTCTGCAATGTGAGGAGCGGGGTCGCGCCGGCGAGTGCTATATCCTCAGCAGTCAATACTGTACCGTCCGGGAATTGCTGGAGACCGTGTGCCGTCTGCAGGGACGGCGTCCGCCGCGGCTGGTGGTCCCGGCCTTTGTCGCCGGATGGGCCGCCCCCGTCGTTGAAAAGCTATCCCGACTGACCGGCAGGAGACCGGTCCTGACGCCGTATTCTGTGGAGGTGCTGCAGACGAACGGCCGCTATTCCCATGAAAAGGCCACCCGGGAGCTGGGTTACCGGCCCAGGGCGCTGACGGAGTCGATCCGGGACACACTGGCAGAGCGCAATGTGAGAGAAAAGGGATAAAGAAACAGGGGACAGACATCGTCTGCCCCCTGTTTTTCTTTTGCCCGGGCGGTCTGCATCACTGCAGGTTCAGCCGCTTTTTCAGTGTGAGTTGTGTCACCACGTAGAAGACAGCGCCGACCAGCAGCGTGGAGAGGGCGCTGAAGCCCGCGGCCAGGTGTGGGATGGCATAGGGATCGAGGTCATAAAACCAGTCCCCTTCCACACCGGCGACGATACTGTAGATGCCGGCGAAGGAGCCGATGATCTGCAGGCCGACGGAGAAGGCGATATAAAACACCACCGACAGCAGGATCTTGTGGTTGGCGAAGCTGTGGCCCAGGGCGATGGCGGCGTAGAACATCAAATACGAGGCCATCGCGCTCAGCAGTGCTGTAAGGATCAGCTCGGCGGCATACAGGGCGGTCTGTCCGGCGGAGATGTCCAGATAGTGCCACAACTCGGAGAGATCCGGCAGAATATTTTGCCAGAAGTCCTGGCCAATGGTGGACACCAGAACAGCCGCCATGTCGGCCAGGACGGTGGCGGCGGTCCAAACCACGGCCGTGATCAGCTTGGACCAGATGAGCTGCGCCGTGGTGACGGGCAGGGTGAACATCAGGTAGCCCTCTTCGGTCATGAAATTCTTATAGAAGCGATACACCATCAGCGCCAACGTCATCACGGCGGCGCCGAAGACGGTGACGAAGAAGGTAAAGCCCGTAATGGCGCGGAAAATGTTCAGCGCGCGGACGTCGTAGCGGTCGGCCAAATGCATGAACAGGTTGAACAGGCCCGCCGACAGCACCAACAGCAGGTATACCGGCAGCAGGATGCGCGACGTGGCGCGGAATTCGTGCTTCAGCAGTTTACTCAGCATAGCGGAACACCTCCCGGAACAGCTCGTCTACGCTGCAGTTTTTCTCGGTGCGGATCTGGTCCACGGAGGACTGCAGCACCACGCGGCCCCTGTTGATGAAGATCACGTCGTCCAGAATGTTCTCCACGTCGGCGATCAGATGGGTGGAGATCACCACGGAGGCCTGTTCGTTGTAGTTGGTGATGATGGTGCGGATGATATAGTCCCGGGTGGCGGGGTCCACGCCACCGATGGGCTCGTCCAGCAGATAGAGGCTGGCCCTGCGGCTCATGACCAGGATCAGCTGTACCTTTTCCCGGGTGCCCTTGCTCATCTGCTTGATGCGCAGATCGGGGCTGATCTCCAGTGCCGTCAGCATATGCTCAGCGGCGGCGCGGTCGAAGTCAGGATAGAAATCGCAAAAGAAGTCCAGCAGCTGCACCACGTTCATCCAGTCGGAGAGGTAGGTGCGTTCCGGCAGATAGGACACCAGTTGTTTCGTCTCCTGCCCGGGAGCCATGCCGCCGATGGTCACCGTACCGCTGGAAGGCACCAGCAGGCCATTGGCGATCTTAATGAGGGTGGATTTGCCGCTGCCGTTGGGACCCAGCAGCCCCACGATGCGGCCCGGCTCCACCGTCAGGTCTACGTGGTCCAGCGCCAGGGCGCTGTCGTAGTATTTGGTCAGTTGTCTGCATTCCAAAAGAGCCATCAGTTCTCCTCCTTTTCTCCCTGCAAAAGACGCAGGATCTGCTCGCGGCCATAGCCCAGGGCGGCCATGTTGCCGAAAAAGGCGTCCAGCTGCTGCCGGGCCAGACGCTGCCGCGCCGCCTCGATGGCGGCGGCATCATCGGTGACGAAGCGCCCGCTGGTGCGCTGTGCCCGGATCAAACCGCTCTGCTCCAGCTCAGCCATGGCCCGCTGCATGGTGTTGGGATTCACCCCGGCCTGTGCCGCCAGCTCCCGCACGGCGGGCAGCCGCGCTCCGGCGGCGAACTCACCGGACAAGATCGCCTGCGTCATGCGGTTGACCAGCTGGGTGTAGATGGGCTGGTCGCTGCGGAAGACCCAATCCATTTTGCTTCACTCCTTTGTGTGATTGTATTAGGCGATTAGTACAATAATACAAATGGAAGGGTTTGTCAAGGGGTTTTGTAAAAATAATGGAAAAAGACAGGGCGCCGGTCAAAGGGGCGTCCTGTCGCACGGTGTTTCGGTCAATACAGCCGGTCCAGCTGGTCAATCATGGCGGCGACGGCACCGCAGCGGCAGTGAGACAGCACGCGGATGCCGGGGACCTCCTTGACCGGGGCGATGGCGTTATCGGGGGCGAAGGCGATGTGGGCAAAGCGCAGCATGGGGATGTCGTTGGCGTGGTCGCCCATACAGTAGACGTGGCGTGGAGAGATACCCAACAGCCGTGCCAGCTGCTCTGTCATGCCGCCCTTGTTGGCGCCATGGGCCGTCAGTTCCAACAGCAGATTGGTGGAGGGCACTACCTCGTAGTCGGCGGCCCAGCTCTGGCGGGCAATGTAGTGAATCAGTTGAGACATGCGGGGCTCATACTCCTCAAACAGCACCTTGCTGATGGGAGAGGGCACCTGATCGATGTCGTCCAGCGCCACGGTGGGCAGATGGGTCAGGTGCAGATGGTTGACGGTGATCTCGTTTGGGTTGATGGCGTGGATAGAGTTGTCATCGTGGTAGATCTCCATGGCCACGCCAGGCATGTCCTCCAGCAGCCGGCGCACATGGCCGCGGATGTCTTCCGGCAGAAAGGCGGTGTACAGGTAGCGGCCGGCAGCAAAGTCATAGATAGCCGCGCCGTTGAAGAGGATCGTGGGTCCGTTCATGGGGATCGTGGGTGCCAGCGGTGCAAAGGCCGGCAGGGCCCGTCCGGTGGCCACGGAGAAGATGCCGCCCTGTGCCATGAAGTACTCCATAGCCTGGCGGTTCTCCTCCGACACGGGCGGCAGCTCGCCGCCGCTGCGGAGCACATCCTCCGTATAGGTGATAGTGTTGTCGTAGTCGCTGGCGATCAATACGCCGTCAAATTTCCCCATAGATCATCCTTCCGTCTTGGGTCGACTGCTGCGGTGGCGCCGCCCGCCCCGGTGGGTGCGCTTGCGGGGTACTGTGCCGTCGGCGGAAGCAGAGACCGGCGCCACCTTGGGAGCGGAGGGTTTGGGAGTACTCCCCTCCTTGGAGGCGACCTTCCGCCCGCCGCGGCCGCGGTGCCGGCGCTTTTCCCCGCCCTCGCCTTTGGGTTCGTCGGCGGCTCTTGGTTCTGCCCAGGCGGCGGGATGGACCTCCACCTTCACCTCGGGCCGGGCCTCGCCGGAGGTCTTCTTCCCGCCCCGGCGGCCGCGACGCCGGCGCTTTTCGCTGCCTTCCTCCGCGGCTGCGGATATGTCGGAGGACAGCGGCCGGGCCGTAAAGTCGCCATAAAAGCCGGGGAACAGATCGTCCTCCCGCTCCTCCACGTAGCGCTCTGGCAGCGTATCGGGGATGTGGATCCCCTCACGGCCGCCTTTGCCGTTGCGCAGCACACAGACCTCGCAGTTATGGTAGCAGCGGGGAGCGTCGTTCCGGTCATCCAGTTTTACGGTTACCTTTTCCCTCAGCACGTTCACGTCGCTGACGTTGCCGGGGCCGTCCGGCGTCAGCACGAAGGAGTCGTTCTTGGGAAGGCGCTTCAGGGCGTCCTCATAGGCGTCCTGTTCGTATTTCAGGCAACACATCAGCCGGCCGCAGGTGCCGGAGATTTTGGTGGGATTCAGACTCAGACTCTGCGTTTTTGCCATCTTGATGGACACGGGCAAAAAGTCGTCCATGAACTGGGCGCAGCAGAAGGGCCGCCCGCAGATGCCCAAGCCACCCAGCATCTTGGCCTCATCTCGCACACCGATCTGGCGCAGCTCAATGCGGGAGCGGAACACGCCGGCCAGATCCTTGACCAGTTCGCGGAAATCTACGCGTCCATCGGCGGTGAAGAAGAAGAGGATCTTGCTGCCATCGAAGCTGCACTCCACCCGCACCAGCTTCATCTCCAGCTTGTGGGCGGCGATCTTCTTCTGGCAAATGTCGAAGGCCTCCTTCTCCCGGGTGCGGTTATAGGCGTCGGTGTTGCGATCGTTCTCCGAGGCGATGCGGACGAGCGGCCGTAGCGGCTGGATCACCTGCCCGTCGGCTACGTCGTGGTTGCCCTCCGTACACTGGGCGAATTCCAGGCCCTGGGCGGTCTCCACCACCACGTCATCACCGGCGGCCACCTGCAGGCCGCGGGGATCAAAATAATAGGTTTTCGTTCCGTTGCGGAAACGAACAGAAATCACATTTGTCATCGGTATGACCATTCCTTTCGTTGGCAGAGTTCAGATGAATCCCTCTGCCGGGGTTCCTTTTTCAGACGGGCTGTTTTCAGCGCAGGATCGCCTCCCAAGCGGCCGTCAGGGCGCCCAGCACGTGGCCGGGTCCCACGTTGTAGCGGCATTGTGCGGCGTAGTGGGACAGGGCGTCGGTGAGCTTTTGCAGCCGGTCCCGTGGCAGTGCCCGGGCCAACTGAGCGGAGAGCGCCTCGCCGGGCGTGTCCTCCGCTGCGGCGCCGCAGCACAGCAGCAGCGCCCTGGCGCAGATGCGCCAGGCCTCCTGCAGCAGGCTCTGCAGCTGTTCCCGTTTGATGCGGCGGTTTTCCAGCCCGATCAGCAGCTCCGCCACCGGCAGCATCTCGCCGGCGGCAAAGACGCGGCACAGTGCCGCCGCCTGCTCCGACTCTGGCGTGTCCTCATCGCCCCGCAGCGTCCAGGTCACGCAGCGGGAGCGGATGGTGGGCAGCAGCGCCGCAGCACTGCCGGCGCAGAAGAGGAATGCGGCATAGGGTGGCCCCTCCTCTACGATCTTCAGCAGCACATTCTGATCCCGCTCGTTCAGCTGCTCGCAGTCGGCAAAGAGATAGACCTTGCGCTCAGCCTCGTTGGGGCGGATATAGGCGTCCTGCCGCAGCGCCCGCACGGTGTCCACCGCCAACTCCCGGCGCTCCGCCTCCTGCACCGTCTTCACATCTGGGTGGATGTCTTCGGCTACCTTGCGGCAGGCGGCGCAGACCCGGCAGGGCCTGTCCCCCGGACTGCGGCAGACCATGGCGGCCGCGGCGTATCGGGCGGCGGCCATGCGGTCTCCGCTGCCGGCCAGGATGATGGCGTGGGGGAGCGCGCCGCGCCGGGCCAGGTCACGGATGCGGCGGGCCAGAGGTTCCGTCTCCGCCATGAATTGCGCCATGCTGTCCTCGCCTCCCCTGCCGTGCCTATAACAAACCCATCTTAACACTATTGTGACAACATAGTATACCACAAAAGCCGGCCTCGCCGCAAGATTTCAGCAGCGGTTTTGCGGAAAATGTTTTGCCGCGGCCCCGCGAAACGGAAACGGAAGAAATGATGAGGAATTCTGATCGCTTTTTTGAAATAGCCCTTGCTTTTATAAAAAAATATGACTATAATAAATTGTTCTTAACCAAAGATCTGCCAGAAGGAAAACTATTCATACACGGAGGGAAACGAATGAGTAAGAAATATTGCTATCTGTTTACAGAGGGCAACGCCAAGATGCGCGAGCTGCTGGGCGGCAAGGGTGCCAACCTGGCCGAGATGACCAACATCGGTCTGCCCGTGCCCCAGGGCTTCACCATCACCACCGAGGCCTGCACCCAGTACTATGAGGACGGCCGCCAGATCAACGACGAGATCATGGCCGAGATTATGACCTACATCGAGAAGATGGAGCAGATCACCGGCAAGCGCTTCGGCGACCTGGAGAATCCCCTGCTGGTGAGCGTGCGCTCCGGTGCCCGCGCCTCCATGCCCGGCATGATGGACACCATCCTGAACCTGGGCCTGAATGAGGATGTGGTGGACGTCATCGCCAGAAAGTCCAACAACCCCCGCTGGGCGTGGGACTGCTACCGCCGCTTCATCCAGATGTACTCCGACGTGGTCATGGAGGTAGGCAAGAAGTATTTTGAGCAGCTGATCGACAAGATGAAGACCCAGCGTGGCGTCACCCAGGACGTGGAGCTGACCGCTGAGGACCTGCGGGAGCTGGCCATGCAGTTCAAGGCCGAGTACAAGGCCAAGCTCGGCACCGAATTCCCTTCCGACCCCAAGGAGCAGCTGATCGGCGCCATCAAGGCCGTGTTCCGCTCCTGGGACAATCCCCGTGCCAATGTGTACCGCCGCGACAACGACATCCCCTATTCCTGGGGCACTGCCGTCAACGTACAGTCCATGGCCTTCGGCAACATGGGCGACGACTGCGGCACCGGCGTGGCATTCACCCGCGATCCCGCCACCGGCGAGAAGAAGCTGATGGGCGAGTTTCTGACCAACGCCCAGGGCGAGGACGTGGTGGCCGGCGTGCGCACCCCCATGCCCATCTCCGAGATGGCCGAAAAGTTCCCTGAGGCCTATGATGAATTCGTCAAGGTCTGCGATATCCTGGAGGATCACTATCGCGACATGCAGGACATGGAGTTCACCGTGGAGCACGGCAAGCTCTATATGCTGCAGTGCCGCAACGGCAAGCGCACCGCGCCCGCTGCGCTGAAGATCGCCTGTGACCTGGTGGACGAGGGCATGATCACCGAGCAGCAGGCTGTCTCCATGATCGATCCCCGCAACCTGGATACGCTGCTGCACCCTCAGTTTGACCCCGCCGCGCTGAAGGCTGCCGCCCCTGTGGGCAAGGCGCTGCCCGCCTCCCCCGGCGCCGCCTGCGGCAAGATCGTCTACACCGCTGAGGACGCCAAAAACTGGGCTGAGCGGGGCGAGAAGGTGGTCCTGGTCCGCCTGGAAACCTCTCCCGAGGATATCGAGGGCATGAAGGCCGCCCAGGGCATCCTGACCGTTCGCGGCGGCATGACCTCCCACGCGGCCGTGGTGGCCCGCGGCATGGGCAAGTGCTGCGTGTCCGGCTGCTCCGCCATCGTCATGGACGAGGCCGCCAAGCAGTTCACCCTGGCCGGCAAGACCTATCACGAGGGCGACTGGCTGAGCCTGGACGGCTCCACCGGCAACATCTATGACGGCGCCGTTCCCACTGTGGACGCCTCCGTGGGCGGCGACTTCGGCCGCATCATGGCCTGGGCGGACAAGTATCGCCGCCTGAAGGTCCGTACCAATGCCGACACCCCTCACGACGCCGCCAAGGCCCGTGAGCTGGGCGCCGAAGGCATCGGCCTGTGCCGCACCGAGCACATGTTCTTCGAGGGCGACCGCATTGCCGCCATCCGCGAGATGATCTGCTCCGACACCGCCGAGGAGCGCGCCGCAGCGCTGGCCAAGCTGCTGCCCATGCAGCAGGGCGACTTCGAGGGCATCTACGAGGCCATGGAGGGCTACCCCGTCACCATCCGGTTCCTGGATCCCCCGCTGCACGAGTTCGTGCCCACCGAGGAGGCCGACATCGAGCTGCTGGCCCAGACCCAGGGCAAGACCGTGGCCGAGATCAAGTCCATCATCGCCGGCCTGCATGAGTTCAACCCCATGATGGGCCACCGCGGCTGCCGCTTGGCCGTCACCTATCCGGAGATTGCCGAGATGCAGACCCGCGCCGTGATCCGCGCTGCCATCAACGTCCAGAGCCGCCACCCCGAGTGGACCATGGTCCCCGAGATCATGATCCCGCTGGTGGGCGAGGTCAAGGAGCTGAAGTACGTCAAGGACATCGTTGTCAAGACCGCCGATGAGGAGTTGGCCGCCGCCGGTGTGGAGATGAAGTACCTGGTGGGCACCATGATCGAGATCCCCCGTGCGGCCCTCACCGCCGACGAGATCGCCAAGGAGGCCGAGTTCTTCTCCTTCGGCACCAACGACCTGACCCAGATGACCTTTGGCTTCAGCCGCGACGATGCCGGCAAGTTCCTGGGCGCCTACTACGACCGCAAGATCTACGAGAGCGATCCCTTCGCCCGTCTGGATCAGACCGGCGTGGGCAAGCTGGTGCAGATGGCCGCCAAGGCCGGCCGCGCCACCCGCCCCGATCTGCACCTGGGCATCTGCGGCGAGCATGGCGGCGATCCCTCCAGCGTGGAGTTCTGCCACAAGGTGGGCCTGGACTATGTGTCCTGCTCCCCCTTCCGCGTGCCTATCGCCCGGCTGGCCGCTGCGCAGGCCGCCATCAAGGAGGCCGACGCTCCCGTCGCCGACAAGGTGGAAGAGGTCCTGGACAGCGTGGCCGATCGGCTGAACATCGACAAGGACGAGCTGAACAACAAGGTGGATGCCGCCAAGGCCGCCATCAAGGACGCGGCCAGCAAGCTGCAGGCCACGGCCGCCACCGCTTCCGACGAGCTGAAGGATGTCCTCTCCGCCAGTCTCAAGAGCCTTTTGGCCGGTTGGGAAGAGGCCAAGAAAACCTACGGCGAGGAGCGCAAGGACAAGTAAAGACCCGGATTAAAAGGAAAAGCAGGGCCGCACCCATCGGGTGCGGCCCTGCTTTTGTGCGCAGGTGCTCATGCCGCACGGAGATAGCCACCAAGGCTGTTTTCCATGATGGTTTCCACCAGCTCCAGGTTGTGGGCGGCGCGGCCGGGGGCAAAGGGACTCACCAGCCCTACCCGCTCTACCTCAGACAGGAAGGAATCCTCCTTCCAATCCAGCATATCCTCGTAGCAGGCAATACCTGCGCCGGGGCTGTTCATCGCCAGCTCCGCAATCTGCACAGCGGCATCGGCGCTGACACAGTAGCTGATGACATAGAACGGGGTCTCAAAGAGATGGGTCACCTGGGCCCAGTAGAGGGAGAGGAGTTCCTCGTCACCATCGGAGACTGCTCCGAAGCGCCGGGCACAGGACAGCGCCAGGGCATTTATATTTTCCACCGTCAGTTCCTCGTCACTGAGCCGGTAGACCCGGGATTCAAAATCGGCATAGGCGGCCTGCTCGGCGTAGATACTCAGGTTGGCGAGCAGGTGCAGGAGCAGCAGGTTTTGATAGATCTCTCCGCTGAGGAACGCCCGACTCTTCAACAGGGTTAGATTGGCCATTGCCTGGGAGTAGGTTTCCGACAGATCCAGGCTGCCCGTAGCGTTGTAGTTCACGTAGGCATCGGCGAAGTGTCCGAACTCGTGGGAAAAATCCAGAAAATCCTCCACGTCGCCATAGGCGCCCACATAGCAGAAGGGGGCGTCGTAGCGGTCCAGATAGACGGTATAGGAGCCGGGGGCCTTTTTGCCGGAGGCAGAAATGTCGTACAGGCGGTAGGTTTTCATAAAGTCATAGGCGTTGGTCACACGGCGCCCCATATGGGCGGTGGTCTGTTCCAGCAATTCCAAAAGCTGCGATGCGGAGAGCGGATCATAGGAGACCAGCGAGTAGGGATCGGTGCGCATGAAGTCCGGGTAATAGTCTGCCATTGCGCCGGCCACGCTGTCCAGGTAGGAGCGGACCTGTTCGGGTGTGTAATCCCGGGCAAAGGCTTCGTACTGAAACTGCTCATAGCTGTCGAACCCCAGCTCCTCGGCCAGGGCTCGGCGAATCTTGACCAGCTCGATGTAGATGGGGGCGGCGCCCTGGTTGCAGGCCTGGCAATAGACCAGGTTGGCGGCCTGATATGCCTCGTCGCTGAGAAGGGGGGCTGAGATGTAGTCGCTGAAGCTCTGGACCCGCCCCTCCAACTCAATGTCGTCCTGCATCATGACACGCCAGTAATCCCGCAGCAGATCGGCCTCCCGGGCCATCAGCTCCAGTGCCCGGTCTGAGTAGGGCTCTCCGGCAGCCAAGTCATAGCCAGCCAGCAGTCGGGATGGCGCCCGCGCCTCCGACGCCGCACAGGCGACGAGCAGCCGATCCAGCCACGCCTCCACTTTTACCTCGTTTTCCATGAAGAATTCATATTCCCCTGCATAGTATTCGTCGGCCTGATCGATGTCGGAGCGCAGCATCGCCAGCGTTTCCAGGGTGTAGAATTCGTCGTAGGCGTCCCAGCACTGCTCCAGGCGGGGGGTCAGATCGTCCCGGGCGGAGGCTGCTTCTGCGTAGTCGGCGGCGGAGGAAAAGAGCGCCTCCAGGGCGTCCATATCCGGCCGCTGATAGGGCATTTTTTCAAAGGGGAGCATACCGTCGTCATTCGCAGAAGGATAGGGTTTTGCCGCAGCGAAGCTGTCGTCGGAACAGCCGCACAGCAGCAGAAGCATCGCCAGCGCCATGGCAAAGGCGCGCAGGACAGCAGATGTCGTTTTACGGGGAATGGCTCTGCTCATTTCTCTCTCCTTTTTGCCGGTCCGGTCCATGAGGGCGGACCGCGAGGAATCAGGTGATGCCCTATCATACCACATTTTTCGACAGGGGAAAACCCTTTTGCCGCCGCAGGACTGGAAGATGGCGTCCAACCGCAGGTTGGAAGGCAATTCCAACCACGAAAACCTTGCTTTTTGGCGGGGGGCCCGTATACTGAAAGCAGGGTCGCGACACGAGGCGAAAGGAGCGAATATTATGGAGCAGATCTATTTCGGTCAGCGGATCGCCGCATATCGCAAGGCGCAGGGACTGACCCAGGAGGGTCTGGCCCAGCGGCTGGGCGTCACCAATCAGGCCGTGAGCAAGTGGGAGCTGGACCAGTGCTGTCCCGACATCATGCTGCTGCCGGCTCTGGCAGATGTCTTTGCAATCAGTCTGGACGAGCTGTTCGGGCGTCCGGCGGTGCGGCAGGATGCGGCGCCGGATATAAAGGCCGTGCCCGCCGATCTGCCCTGGCCGGACGACGAGGATCTGCGGGCAGTGTGTTATGTAGGCCATCGGCTCATGGACTATGCGGATGTGCCCGAGAAGAAGGTGAGCATCGGCGGCTTTTTCAACATGCATGTGGGGTCCGGCACACCGGCGGAGCTGCATTTCTCCGGCACCGTGCGGGATATCCGCTCCGCCTACGGCGTGGTGGTGAAGGACAGCACCATTGCCGGCGATGTCCACGCCGAGGACGGTGTGGAGTGCGGCGATGTGGGCGGCAGCGTCACAGCGGGTGACGGGGTCAACTGCAGCAGCGTGAACGGAGATGTCCGCGCAGGCGACGGGGTCAACTGCGGCAACGTGGGCGGCAGCGTCGCGGCGGGTGACAGCGTCAACTGCGGCAATGTGGGCGGCAATGTCAAGGCCGGCGACGAGGTGGTCTGTGGCATGGTCAGCGGCAATGTAGAGGCTGACCGTGTCATCGGAGGCACCTGGAACAGATAAAAGCAGTCTGTAACGAAGAGAGGGCCGGAGCGTTACGCTCCGGCCCTCTCTTTGTTTGTTTGCGGCACCGTCAAAAAGGAGATGCTGTCGTCAGAGGCTGATGCCCGTCACAGAGTCCACACGGATCAGCTTGTCTTTTGACGATTTGTTATGCACGATATGGACCAGCAGCCAGTTCTCATCCACATCCAGCAGCGTGCAGGTGCCCATTTTTATGGAGGCCAGGACAGCATCGGGATCTTTCTCGTCCTCGCTGAAGCTGAGCCGGACAGTCTGCCCGATGTATGCCTTGGCCGCCTCGATCAGAGATTGCTTTTCGGCGGCGTAGTCTGTCCCGCTCAAGGACCGCAGCTGTGCTTCCAGACTGCGGATCCGCCCCTTCAGGGAGGATATCTCCAGAAACGCCACCAGGCCGAAAATGCCAAAGACAAAAGCGACGTATTCCATGCTCAGCCCTCCTGTACGATCTCCAGTGAGAGGATGGACGAAACAGGGATCAGCTTTTCCAGAACCTCCCGTTTCGTGTCGACGGTCAGCTTCATCCAGCTGCCCTCAAAGCCGGTCACAGTACAGGTGCGGTTGACCAGATCCACATCCGCCTCGTCCTCAAAAAAGCGCAGCTTGACCTGCCTCCCCTGCGCGGCCAGCAGCAGGCGGCTGATGCCGCGGCTGCCTGCGGTCCCGGTCTCCTCCCGGATGTCGTCCCGCAGGAGGTAGTCGCAGCTGACGCCCAGCAGGGCGGCGATGTCGCCGATCTTGTCAATGTCGGGCATCACGGTGCCGGCCTCCCACCGGCCCACGGTCTGTCGCGTCACAGAGAGCTTTTCCGCGAATTCCGTCTGGGTCAGCCCCAGATTTTTCCGTTTCCGGGCGATCTTGCTGCCAAGCTGCTCCATGTATCGTCCCTCCTTTTATATGGTAAGGCCATTATAGCGGAAAACAAGAGTGCGTGGCAAGAGGCTCTCCCGTTCAAAATGCAACACAGCGGGTTGCATTCGGATCAGCGCACAAAAGCGCCCCGGCGCAGCAGATCCGCACCGGGGCCTCTGTATCAGTCGCTGTCCAGCTTGAGCACGGCCATGAAGGCCTCGGTGGGCACCTGCACGGTTCCCAGATTCCGCATCTTCTTCTTTCCCTCTTTTTGCTTCTCCAGCAGCTTCTTTTTGCGGGTGATGTCGCCGCCGTAGCACTTGGCCAGCACGTCCTTGCGCATGGCCTTTACCGTCTCCCGGGCGATGATCCGTCCGCCGATGGCCGCCTGGATGGGTACCTCGAATAACTGGCGGGGGATGTTTTCCTTCAGCTTTTCGCACAGGCGGCGGGCCCGGGGATAGGCCTTGTCCTTGTGGGCGATGAAGCTCAACGCGTCCACGCCGTCACCGTTCAGGAGCAGGTCCACCTTCACCAGCTCACTGGGGCGGTAGCCGGAGAGCTCGTAGTCCAGGGATGCGTAACCCTTGGTGTTGGCCTTCAGCGTGTCGAAAAAGTCGTAGATGATCTCGTTGAGGGGCATCTGATAGTGCAGCTCCACCAGATGGGTGTCCAGATACTGCATGTCCTTGAACTCGCCCCGCCGATCCTGGCACATAGGCATGATGTTTCCCACGTAGTCCTGGGGCGTGATGATGGACACCTTCACATAGGGCTCCTCGGCGTGCTCGATGGTGCCGGGATCCGGATAGTTGTGGGGATTGTCCACCCGCACCATGGTGCCGTCGGACTTGTAGACATGGTAGATGACGCTGGGCAGCGTGGTCACCAGATCCAGATTGAACTCCCGCTCCAGCCGCTCCTGGATGATCTCCATGTGGAGCATGCCCAAAAAGCCGCAGCGGAAGCCGAACCCCAGCGCCACGGAGGATTCCGGCTCAAAGGTCAGTGAGGCGTCGTTGAGCTGCAGCTTCTCCAATGCGTCCCGCAGATCCGGGTACTTGCTGCCGTCCTCGGTGTAGATGCCGCAGTAAACCATGGACTGGGCCGGCCGGTAGCCGGGCAGCGGCTCCGCGGCGGGGTTTTCCGCGCCGGTGATGGTGTCGCCTACTTGGGTGTCCTTCACGTTTTTGATGCTGGCGGTGAAGTAGCCCACTTCACCGGCATGCAGAGACTCCGTGGGTTCATTGCCCAAAGGCTTGAGATAGCCGCACTCCAGCACGTTGTACTGGGCGCCGCTGGCCATCAGCCGTACTGTCATGCCCCGGCGGATCGTACCCTCCATGATGCGGAACAGCACCACCACGCCCACATAGGGGTCATATTGGCTGTCGAACACCAGCGCCCGCAGGGGCGCGTCGGGATCGCCGGAGGGAGCCGGGACATTCTGAACGATGTCTTCCAGCACAGCGTCGATGTTCTGCCCCAGCTTGGCGGAGATCTCCGGTGCGTCCAGCGCAGGCAGGCCGATGATGTCCTCCACCTCCTGCTTGGCCTTCAGGGGGTCGGCAGCCGGCAGGTCGATCTTGTTGAACACCGGCAGGATCTCCAGATCGTGCTCCATGGCCAGATATGTGTTGGCCAGCGTCTGGGCCTCCACACCCTGGGTGGCGTCCACCACCAGCACGGCTCCCTCGCAGGCGGCCAGGGAGCGGCTGACCTCGTAGTTGAAGTCCACATGGCCCGGCGTGTCGATCAGGTTCAGGGCATAGGTCTCCCCGTCCTGTGCGGTGTAGAGCAGGTGCACAGCCCGGGATTTGATGGTGATGCCCCGCTCCCGCTCCAGGTCCATGTTGTCCAGCAGCTGGTTTTCCATGTCCCGCTCCGCCACGGCGTTGCACTTTTCCAGCAGACGGTCGGCCAGCGTGGATTTGCCGTGGTCGATGTGGGCGATGATGGAGAAATTGCGGATCTTGGATTGGTCGAACATACAGTACCCCTCAAAACGTCTTTTTTATGACCGCGCGTCCAGATGGCCTCTGGCCCGCTCGTCGGTGTTGTGGCACACCTGTGCCGCACTTTGCCCCAGGCCGGGATAGTCGGCGGTGAGAGTCTCCCCGGACAAAGGCGGGAAGGCATCCCCCGGACAGTTGTCCAGCGCCTGTAGATAGCGGACCCGACTGAGCGCCATGTCCGCGTCGGCGGCACCTGCGTCAAAGGCGGCGCCGGACAGGGCGAAAAAGGATTCGTTGGCACCGGAGCGGCGATAGAGCTGCCGCAGCAGCTGGTACAGCGCCGCGCTGAGATAGTCGCCGGCAGCCGAGATGGCGTCCCGGGAGCCCAGCTTGCCCAGCAGATCGAACAGCAGGTTGGCGGTGTTCACCACCAGCTTTTTCTGCAGCGTGGCCAGGATGCTGCCCCGCAGCGACCCTTTCTCCTCGCTGGAGTCGTACAGATCGTCCGCGCCGATGATGGCGCCGTCCCGGCTGAGGGTGCGGCCCAGCAGATAGTCCGCCGACACATGGTAGAAGTCGCAGACCTTCACCACAAAGGCCAGGCCCGGCTCCCGGATGCCGTTTTCATAGTGGCTCAGCAGTGCTTGGCTGATACCCAGCGCCGCGGCGGTCTTTCGCTGGGAAAGCCCCTTCTCCTGCCGCAGAAGACACAGTATGCGGGAAAAATCAGTTGCCATCGGTGCACCCCTTCCGTTAAATACAGGATGTAATTATATCGTATTTTCCGCCAAAAGTAAATGAGAATCGCTGTCGGCGGCAAATTTTGCTTGACGGGACAGAGAAAAACAGGTATGATACGGCTTGTAACAATTTTGTAACCTTTGGTGGATGCAAATGGATCAGGAAACGAACGAAGTCTCCCGCCCGCGGCGGCAGATCCCCTGGCGGGACTGGCTGAAAAAGTGTATACAGGTGCTGACCCTCGTGGCCTCCTATGCGGGCCGCGGTATGGCCGGTGGATTCCGGGCGTTGGGTCGCCTGCTGGCCTGCGCGGGTGGGGCAGCTTACAACAAGCTGCTGCGGCCCCTGACGACGCTGCCGGAGCGGACCCGCACACTGGTCCGGGACAAGCGCGGCAACCGCTTTCCGGAGTCGGAGTACGGTGTGGTGCGCCTGCTGTTGTTCGTTTGGGGCAGCCTGCCGCGGCTGGGCTCGCTGTTGCGGGAAAGACTTCTGCGGCGGCGCAAGCGCTCCGCGCACGGCAGTGGCCGCGTACGCAACTGGATGGAGCGTTTGCGCGTACATCCGGCGATCTTTTTGGGCGGGGCCATGGCGGTGGCCATGGTGGCGGTGGCCATCTCGCTGTATACCGTCGGTACTGCAGTGGCCTATGATGGGGCAGATCTGGGCGTGGCTGCAGGGCGGCGGACGGTGGACCAAGTGGTGTCCGCCGTGGAGGAGACCACCCGCCGGACGATGGACGACGAAAGCTATGAGATCGACCGTTCGCTGCTGAGTAGCCGGCACACCCTGGTGGCCCGCCGGGAGGTGGAATCCAGGGAGGCGCTGCAGGAGAAGCTCGTCGACCGATTGGGCGTGATCGACTATGGTTACGTGCTGTATGTGGACGAGGAGCCCATCGCCGCCACCGCTTTCTCCGGCGCGCTGGAGGAGCTGCTGGAGCAGATGAAGATCGGCTATGTCACCGAGAACACAGTTACCTGCGATTTCGCCGAGGAGGTGGAGATCCGGGAACAGTATGTGGATCGCAGCTATATGATGAATCTGGGCTACATCGCGGAGCGGGTCAATGAGATCCGCGCCGAGGAAATCACCCACACCGTCACCCAGGACGACACCCTTGAGAGCATTGCCGAGGCCTATAACCTGTCGGTGTCCCAGCTGCTGCACATGAACACCGGCTACGACGCAAGTAGCCTCCGGGAGGGCGATGTGCTCACCGTGGCCCAGGCCGTGCCCTATCTGACGGTGGTGGATGTGGAGCGCCAGACCTATGTGCAGGACGTGCCCTATGAAATCGCCTATCAGGAGGATCCGGAGATGTACCAGGGCGACTACGAGGTGCTCTCCGCCGGCGAATACGGCAAGGCAGACGTGACGGCCAACGTCACCTACGTCAATGGCGAGGAGACGGGCCGGCAGGTGGTGGCCAGTGTTACGCTGCGGCAGCCGGTGACGGAGCTTCAGCTGCAGGGCACCCTGGAGCGGCCCAATTGGCTGCCCACAGGCGTGTTCCGCTGGCCCTGCAGCGGTGTCATCACCTCCTACTTCGGCTATCGCCGCCCCAGCGTGGCCGGCGCCTCCACCTATCACACGGCGCTGGACATCGCCAGCGGCTATGGCACTCCTATCTACGCCTCTGACGGCGGTACGGTCATCACAGCCGGTTGGTCCGGCGGCACCGGCTACACAGTGAAGATCGATCACGGCAACGGGTATGTCACGCTGTACGGCCACAACAGTTCCCTGCTGGTCAATGTGGGAGACCATGTGTATCAGGGTCAGCAGATCGCGCGGATGGGTTCCACCGGTATCTCCAGTGGCGTCCACTGCCACTTCAGTATCATCGAAAACGGCACCTATGTGGATCCGCTGAACTATCTGGAAAGTCGATAAAAGAAGCAAACAAGCCCCGCTTCCACCGGAAGCGGGGCTTGTGGTCTGTCACGGCTTGGTCAGTCGAACAAGCTGGCCTGATCCGGCAGGTCGAACTGTCCGATCTGCCGGTACTGACGGGCGTTCTCCTCAGTCAGCACGTCGGCGATGGCCATCTTGCGGATGATGTTCTTTACGGTGGTGTCCAGACCGGAGCCCTCCCGGTAGTCGGCCGGGAAGATGAAGTCCACCCGCTGGCGGCTCAGCAGCTCCTCCACTGCCTGGCGGTTGCTGTCCTGGTACACGGCGATGGCCTGACCGCCGTAAGCCCGGGTCATCTTCATGCAGGGCACGTCGCTGAGTCCGTCGCCCACGTAAATCATATTGGTGAAGGGGACACGCTTGCTGTCGTCTGGCATGGAGCTGTTGAGAGTGCGGTCGTCGCTGACGTCCAGCACGCCCTTGTTGATGCGGTAGATGAACTGGGTCTTGTTGGTGAAGTTGACGTCCAGCTTGGGCCAGGAGGCCAGCCCCTCGTCGCTGTACAGGAATTCGCAGGCGTAGATCTGCTTGAACTCGTGGCAGATGCCGCTGCCCTCGATGATCTCCCGCAGTCCGGAGGAGAGCACATAGTGCTCGATCTCCACGCCCTGGGCCGCGCCAAAGGCGTTGATGCGGCCGAACCACTCCCGCACGCCGGGGAACAGCTCGATGCTGTGTCCGCAGCGGATCAGAAAAGCCCGGTCCAGCCGGATATCCCGCTTGCGGCACTCGTCGATCATGGTATACATGTAGGCCAGCAGGCCGTCCATGTGGTTTTGCTGCCCAAAGGAGTTGGCGATGTCCCAAAACTCGGACGGCGTCATCCCCAGAGCAGGGATGAAGGCATAATCCTCCATGTCGGTGGTGCACAGCGTCTTGTCAAAGTCGTACAGCAGGGCGATGATGGGCTTCATGGCGATCTCCTCGTCTCAAGGAAAAAGCGGCTCGGGAGAGCCGCTTTCTTCTCAGTTCTGTCCGCCGTTGTAGTTGCGGCCGAATTTCAGCTGGTCCAGGCTCAGCTTGAAGTCGCTGGGGAACACGGTGGTGTCGGCGGCGAGGACGGCGGGATCGGGCTTAGCCTCCTTGGATTCCTCCTCGGCCTCCTGGGCGGGCTCCTCGGCGGGGGGTTCCTCCTCTGCCTCTGCGGCCGCCTCCGGCTCATCAACAGGCGTTTCGGCCTCTTGGGCGGGCTCCTCCAAAGAAGGGAACTCCGGCGCCGCAGCGGTCTCGTCCTCCACCTGCATCTCCGGCAGACTCTTCAGGAACTCGGCGTGCTGCAGGCACAGCTCCCGGGACCGAGCGATAAAGGCGCTCAGATCCTGCCGTCCGGCAGCCAGCCGCTTCTCCGCCTGGCGGGTCAGCCCGTCCAGCTCGGCGATCTTGGCGTCGGCCTCCTCCTGGGCCTGGGTGAGCATGCGCTCCTTCTCGTCCTCGGCGTCCTTCACCATCTTGGCGGCCATGCGCTGGGCGCTGAGCAGCGTGGAGCGCATGGCGTCCTCGGTGGCGCGATACTCCTCGATCTTCTCGGCCAGCACCTTCAGCTTGTTCTTCAGCGTGGCGTTCTCCTTATAGAGCGAGGTATAATCCTCGGTCAGCGTGTCCAGGAACTCGTCAACGGCGGCCATGTTATAGCCGCTGCTGCCAAAGGAGGACTTGGGAAACGCTTTTCCGGAAACTTCCTGCGGTGTCAACATTGTCTATCCCTCCAAATTGTCTATGTGTGTTACAGATACAGTCCGTTGTTCTCCAACTCGTCGATCAGGTCACCCATGATATCCACCGAGTAGGGGGTGATGATGTAAGTGTTGGCGGCGACCTTCTTGATCTTTCCCTCACCGGCGTAGGCCACGCCGGACAGGAAATCCACCAGGCGGCGGGCGATCTCCTTGTTGGTAGACTCCAGATTCAGTACCACGGTGCGCTTTTCGCGCAGATGGTCGGCGATCTCCGAGGCGTTCTCAAACCGCTCCGGCTTCACCAGCACCACCTTCAGCTGCGCGGTGGCGTGGATGTTGACCACCTTGTTGTGGCGATCCTCGCTCTTGCGGTCCTCTTTGCGGTCGTCAAACAGAGACTTGTCCGGCTTGGGCTTTTCAAAGGGCTCGTCCTCGTAGTCGTCCTCATCGTCGTAGGGGTGAATGATCTTTTTGAATTCGTCCATAAAGCTCATGGCAGAGGCCTCCTGCAATTTATTTTGTATAATCTCTGGCGCCGAAGATGCCGGTGCCCAACCGGACCATGTTGCTGCCGGCCCGGATGGCATCGTCAAAATCGCCGCTCATGCCCATGGAGATATACTCCCACTTATTATCATACATTTTTCCGCTTATGTCAACAAAAAGGGCATATACTTTCTCAAAATATGGCAGATTCTGGTGGGGCCGCCGGGCCACGGGCGGAATGGTCATCAGTCCGCGGCAGCGGATGTGGGGCAGTTGGGCCGCCAGCTCGGCGGCGCGGAGCAGCTCCTCCGGGGAAAAGCCGCTCTTGGCCTCCTCGCCGCCGATGTTCACCTCCAACAGGATGTCCTGCACCAGCTCCAGCTGTCCGGCCGTCTTTTCGATCTCCCGCAGCAGCGGCTCGCTGCCCACGGACTGGATCAGAGTCGCCTTCCCCACCACTTGCCTGACCTTGTTGCGCTGCAGATGGCCGATGAAGTGGAGCGGCACCCCGTCGTAGGCGTGCTCGGCCAGCTTCCGCGTCATCTCCTGTACCCGGTTCTCGCCCAGGGCGTCGATGCCGGCGTCGATGGCCTGACGGCAGGCAGCGGCGTCGTTCATCTTGCTGGCGCCCACCAGCATGATCTGGTCGCCGGAGCGCCCGCTTTGGCGGGCGGCCTCATCGATCCGGGCGCGGAAGAAGGAGATGTTATCGGCAATGGACATATGAAAGGGCCCCTTTCCCAGATGAAATCTGTCGTTCTTCAGCGCACGACCACGCCGTTGTCCAGCTTATTGGCGGTGATGATGATCTCATCGCCGGCGCGCAGGATCGCCGTACCGGCGGCAGACTGCTCTGGCCGCACCAGCGCGTAGCCGTCGCCCCGGTAGACTACCGTGACCGGCTTGAAGCGCGCGCTGATGCCCACCACGCAGTAGACACCGGTGCTGCCGTTCTCATCCAGCCGCAGCGCCGTGGCGGGCACCCGCAGGCCGCTGTAGTCGCTGAGCACCAGCTCTGCGGCCTGGTGGCGCAGCTGGGTGGTCTGGGACAGATAGTCGGTGCAGGAGAGCACCAGCGCTATCTGCCCGTTCTCCTCGGGACTGATGGCTTGGATGCGGGCGGTGACGTCCTGGGACAGGCCCTTGGCCAGGCGCAGCATGACGGTCTGGCCGGCGCGCAGATCCTCCGCCAGCGATGCGCTTATGGCGGCAGCGTAGTACCAGGTGTCGCCGTAGATCAGCTTGCCCACGTTGCCGTCATTCTCTGCGGCGGAGAGGTCCCGCAGGTCGGCGGGCATCAGGGAAACCAGGAAGTCCGGTGTCAGCACAGACTCATACCCGTCGCACACGGCGGAGTAGGTGCCAGAGGCGGGGGCGGTGATGCTCTGGGCACCGGAAAGGGAGGCGTTCAGCCGGTCCAGCCTCTGCTGTACGCTCTCGATCTCGGCCTGTACCTCCTCCACGGAGGTGTAGGAGTGGCTGCTCTTGAGTACGGCGGCCTTCAGGGCGGAGATATCGGAGCCGGCGGCGGCATAATCCCCGTCGGAGAGCGTCTGCCGCAGGGACAGGATGCTGCCGGTGATGGAGTTGTCCAACTTCAGCGAGGCGTCCGCGTCCAGGTAAGAGGTCAGGGCGAACTCCAGCTGCTGCAGCTGCAGCTCCAGCGTCTCCATCTCGGTCACGGTCTCCAGCGCCTGCTCACTCTGATAGGCCATGGCCATGGTCTGGCCCACGCCCACCCGCTGTCCCTCGCCCAGGGCATGGGTCAGCGTCATGGCATCGGAGTGGAAGGTCTCCTCATCCCGCACGATCCAGCCGGTCAGGGGAATGCTGTCCTCGGCCACGGCCTCATAGGTGAGGGTGGTGGAAAACGGGCTGGCAAAATACTGGTAGATCTGCACGCCGAAGTACAGCACCACAGCCGCCAGCACAACGGCGGACAGGATCTTAAATGCGGGAGAAGATTTCATAGAACACCTCGTCAGTTCTCCTCTGCCTCCGCAAGAGAAACGGGACGCAGAGGGGCAATGGTGGAGATCGCGTGCTTGTAGAGCACCTGCTGTCTGCCATCGGAATCCAGCACCACGACAAAGCAGTCAAAGCCGGTCACGGTGCCCCGCAGCTGAAAACCGTTCACCAGAAACACGGTGACGGGGATGCTCTGGCGGCGGATACGGGACAGGAAGATCTCCTGCAGGTTGTTGGTCTTTTGCATATCGTCTGCTCCTTTGTTCCTTTGTGCAGGCGATCTGCATATCTCTCGCCCGCCGAGGTTAGGATAACCCCTCGGCGAGGAGGATTTCTGTCGCTTTTTGTATGGCCGCGGGGAAATCGGGGTCTTTTCCCCAATAGAGCCAGTGGATGTCGCTGTTGCGCCGCAGCCAGGTCAGCTGCCGCTTGGCGTACTGCCGGGAGCGGAGCTTGACCTCCTCCACGGCCTCCGCCTCGGTGCACACGCCCTGTGCCACGGGCAGGAACTGTTTGTAGCCGATAGCCTGCAGCGCGGTGGCATCTGGCGGCAGTCCGGCGGACAGCAGCGCGCGGACCTCGTTTAAAAGGCCCCGGGCCACCATGTTATCCACCCGGGCGTCGATGCACGCGCGCAGATCGGCCCGGTCGGCAAAGTCCAGGCCGATGTACACGGCATCGTACCGGGGCGGCAGCTCCTGCGTGCGGCGGTCGTGCCGGGTGAGGGTCTCCCCCGTCTCCTGCCACACCTCCAGTGCCCGGACGATGCGCTTTTCGTCCCTTGGGTGCAGCCGTGCGGCGGTTTCCGGATCGATCTGCCGCAGCTCGTCCAATAGCACTTCGGCGCCTTCTTCCTGCAGCCGCTGCTGCAGCGCCCGGCGGATCCGGCCGCCCTGGCTGCCGGCGGCGAAGGCCGTGCCCCGGACCAGAGCATCCAGCCACAATCCGGTGCCACCCACCAGGACGGGCACCTTGCCCCGGCGCAGGATGTCCTGCACACAGCGATCCGCCTCGGTGACGTACCGGGCCACGGACCAGCTCTCGGCGGGGTCTGCCACGGCGATCATGTGGTGGGGGATGCCTCCCATCTCCTCCGCCGTGGGGGCCGCGGTGCCGATGGCCATGCCGCGGTAGATCTGCATGGAGTCCACCGACACCACCTCGCCGCCGAAACGGCGGGCTATGGCCACGCCCATTTTCGTTTTTCCAGTGGCCGTGGGGCCAACGATGCAGACGACTCGGGGCATTACTCCTTCTCCCCCTGTTTGCCTCTATGCCAGCGGATACCATACCCGACGGCGAGCAGCAGCCAGCCGACGCCGCAGACCAGACAGATGATGCTGCTGTCTTTGGTGAAGTAAAACCCCAGATTACCCAGGCCGATCAACAGAGCGCTGGCGGCCAGCCAGGCGTTCGCCTTGGGGGAAACCTGCTTCTTCCTGTCCATGTGAAACCGCCTTTACGCACGCTTGAACATCTTTTCGATGTCATATTGGGTCAGTCTGTACTTGACGGGCCGGCCGTGGGGGCAGTACTGGATGGCGCCGGACTGCACCTGCTCTACCAGCGCCGCCATCTCCGCCGGGCTGGTGTCCATGCCGGCCTTGATGGCGCTCTTACAGGCCATGGTGTGCAGCAGCTCGTCCCGTGCGCCGGCGGGATCGGCCCGGCCCAGTGCCAGCTTGTGGCTGAGCTCCTCCAACGTGGCCGGCGCGTCCTCCGGACGGATGTCGGCGGGGATCTCCCGTACCAGCACGGTGCCGCCGCCGAAATCCTCGCAGGCAAAGGCGAACTCCCGCAGCAGCGCCAGGTTATCCAGCACGGCACCGTACTCATCGCCCTCCAGCGTGACGGTCAGGGGGGTCAGCAGCGGCTGGGCCATCAGCGGCTCGGTATTTTCTTTCAGCTTGTTGAAACGGATGCGCTCGTGGGCGGCATGCTTGTCGATGAGCCAGACGGTGTCATGCGCATCCTCACAGATGATGTAGGTCTTCAGCACCTCGCCCACGATGCGCCATGGGCGCTCCGCCTCCGGCTCCAGCGTCTGCTGAACCGGCTCGGCTGCGGACGGGGCAATGGAGAGCGGCTCCGGTTCGGCGTCCGGCGGGGTGATGCGATAGGTGACCTCTCGGCCGCCGCTGACGGTGGTAGCGTAAAAGGGCTTGCCGGGCTCTTCCACGATATCGCGGACCTGGAGGATCTGTTCTCTGCCGGGGGCAGGTGAAGCGGGCCGGGCGGTATAGAATCCCAGTGGCGGTTTGGCGGCCGGCGCGCCCTGTGTGCCGCGGGCCTTATACTGTTCCGCGGTCATGGCTTGGAAGAAGGGTTCCTTCCGCTCCGGGGCGGCGGGCTTGTTCTGGCCGTTCAGCGTGTCCAGCACGGTGTAATACACGGCGTCGAACACCGGCTTGTCGGCGGCGAATTTTACCACCGTCTTGGCCGGATGGACATTCACATCTACCTGCTGCACGGGCACGGTGATGTGCAGTACGCATCCGGGGAACTTCCCTTTCATGATCTGGTTGCGGTAGGCTTCCTCCAGTGCGGCGGAGAGAAGCTGGGACTTGACGAAACGGCCGTTGACGAAGAAGATCTGACGGCCGCGGGTACCGTGGCCGTGGAGGGGCTCGGTGACGAAGCCCTCTGCCGTGATGCCGCCGCTGCCGCCCCGGATGGGCAGCAGGTGCAGCGCGAAGTCCCGGCCCAGAGCGGCGTAGACGGAGCTTTGCAGCTTGCCGTCACCGGGGGTGTGCAGGACCTCCTGTCCGTCCCGCAGCAGCTTGAAGGAGATATCCGGATGGCTCAGCGCAAGATGGGTCACGATACCGCTGACGGCGGCACCCTCAGCGCTGTCCTTCTTCATGAATTTCATGCGGGCGGGGGTGTTGTAGAACAGATCCCGCACCACGATAGTGGTACCCTCCGGACAGCCGGTGGGCTGCACCTCGCCTGGCACGCCGCCGTCCAGATGCAGCATGGCGCCGCTGTCGGCGCCGGCCTGGCGGGAGAAAATATCCACATGGCTGACGGCGCTGATGGCGGCCAGCGCCTCGCCCCGGAAGCCCAGCGTGCCGATGGCGGCCAGGTCCTCCGCCGTGCGCAGCTTGCTGGTGGCGTGGCGCAGAAAGGCGGTGGGCAGTTGTCCGGGGGCAATGCCGCAGCCGTTATCGGTGACGCGCAGATAGGTGAGCCCGCCCCGCTCCAGCTCTACCACGATGGCGGAGGCACCGGCGTCGATGGCGTTTTCCAGCAGCTCCTTGGCCACGCTGGCAGACCGCTCCACCACCTCGCCGGCGGCGATCAGATTCGCCACGTGGCTGGGGAGTTGTTTGATTTCGGGCATAAGGGGGTCCCTCCTCTCGGGAAAACGGTGAAAAAGCTTACAGATTCTGCTTCAGTTCATACAGGAAGTTCAATGCTTCCAGCGGACTCAGGGTGTCCACCTGGCATCGGCGCAGGGCCTCCACAGCCTCGCTCTCGGCCATGGCGGCAAAGGAGACCTGGTCATCCGGCTGCTGGCCGGGGGCGGCGGGACGGCCCGCCTCCTCCTCCAGCTGGCGCAGGATCTTGCGGGCGCGGGACACCACCTGCTGGGGCAGGCCTGCCAGCTGGGCCACCTCGATGCCGTAGCTGCGGTCGGCCCCGCCGGGGATGATCTTGCGCAGGAAGATGATCTCCTCACCCCGGGTGCGGACAGCGATGTTGAAGTTTTTCACGCCGGCGAGGCTGTTCTCCAGCTCCGTCAGCTCGTGGTAGTGGGTGGCGAACAGTGTCTTGGCGCCCAGCTTTTTGGGGTCGGCGCAGTATTCCAGCACCGCCTTGGCGATGGACATGCCGTCGAAGGTGGAGGTGCCGCGGCCGATCTCGTCCAGAATCAACAGGCTGTTGGAAGTGGCGTGGCGGAGGATGTCGCTGACCTCCGTCATCTCCACCATGAATGTGGATTGGCCGGCGCTGAGATCGTCGCTGGCGCCGATGCGGGTAAAGATGCGGTCTACGATGCCCAGATGGGCGGCCCGGGCCGGGACAAAGGAGCCCACCTGCGCCATGAGAACGATCAGCGCTACCTGGCGCATGTAGGTGGATTTGCCGGCCATGTTGGGACCGGTGATGATGGAAACCCGATCCTCGCTGCGGCCTATATAGGTGTCGTTAGGCACAAAGAGACTGTCCCGCAGCATGCGCTCCACCACCGGGTGGCGCCCGTCATGGATCTCGATGACGCCGGATTCATCCACACTGGGACAGCAGTAGTTGTTCTTTACCGCCACGGCGGCAAAGGAGCAGAGGGTGTCCACCTCCGCCACGGCGGCGGCGGTCTGCTGGATGCGGGAGACCTGGGCTGCCACCTGGAGGCGCAGCTGGGTGAACAGCTCGTATTCCAGCGCGGCCACCCGGTCGGCGGCGGAGAGGATGTCGCTCTCCAGATCCTTCAGCTCCTGGGTGATGTAGCGCTCGCCGTTCACCAGCGTCTGCTTGCGGATATAGGTGTCGGGAACCTGGTCCCTGAAGGAATTGGATATCTCGATGTAGTAGCCGAAGACCTTGTTGTAGCCGATCTTCAGTGTGCGGATGCCGGTGCGCTCCTTTTCGCCGGCCTCCATGCGGGCGATGATGTCCTTGCCTCCGTGGAGGATAGAGCGCAGCCGGTCCACCTCCGGGTGGAAGCCGTCCCGGATGAACGCACCCTCCCGCACGGAGAAGGGGGGGTCGTCCGCCAGTGTTTGGCCAATGAGGACGGCCAGGTCATTCAGATCATCCAGCTGCTGGTCCAGCTCGTGGAGCCGTCCCCTGGGGAACGCGGCCAGCTGGGCCTTTACCTGGGGCAGGCGCTCCATGGCGCTGCGCAGGGACACCAGGTCTCGCCCGCCGGCGCTGCCGTAGACGATGCGGCCTATGAGCCGCTCCATGTCGGAGATGCCGGTCAGGGCCAGGATCAGCTCTTCCCGCGCCATGGTGTGGTCTGCCAGGGCGGACACGGCGTCCAGCCTCCGGTTGATGGCGGTGACGTTCAGCAGCGGCCGCTCCAGCCAACTGCGCAGCAGACGGCCGCCCATGGCGGTCTTCGTCCGGTCCAGCACCCACAGCAGACTGCCTTTCTTCTCCTTGGAGCGTAGCGTCTCCGTCAACTCCAGGTTGCGCCGGGCGGTCAGATCCAGCTCCATGAACTGGCCCTGCTGGTAGTAATCCAGTTCGTCGATGTGGCTCAAATCGGTCTTTTGGGTGTCATGGAGATAGCCCAGCAGCGCCCCCAGCGCCAGTACGGCGGCACTGTTGTTCCGGGGCAGGCGGGCAAAGGCCTCATCGCCGAACTGGGCTCGGACGGCCCGCTCCGCCGTCTCCATTTTAAAGCTGCCGGCGGGCAGCTTCTCCATGTGGCAGTGAAAGCGGTCTTCCAGGGCGGCGTGGAGCGTTTCGTTGAAAAAGGCGGTCTCGTTCAGCACGGCCTCAGCGGGGGAAAAGCGGCCCAGCTCGTTGAGCAGGTGGGTCAGCCGGTCCGATCCGGACCAGGCGGTGGCGTGGGTCTGGCCGGTGGATATGTCGCAGGCGCACAGAGCCGCGTTATCCTCGTCCAGATAGATGCCGGCGCAGAAATTGGAGCGTCCCTCCTCCAGACAGGCGCTGTCGATGACAGTGCCGGGGGTGACCACGCGGATGATGTCCCGCTTCACCAGCCCCTTGGCGGTAGCGGGATCCTCCGTCTGCTCGCAGATGGCCACCTTGTATCCCTTGGCGATGAGCCGGGCGATGTAGGCGTCGGAGGCGTGATAGGGGATGCCGCACATGGGCACCTTCTCGTCGAAGGATTTGTTCTTGTCCTTGTCCCGGGTGGTCAGCGTCAGATCCAGTTCACGGGAGGCGGTGCGGGCGTCGGCGCCGAACATCTCATAGAAGTCGCCCAAGCGGAAGAACAGGATGGAGTCCTGGTTCTGCTCCTTGATCTCCATATACTGCCGCATCATGGGCGTCAGGTCAGCCATAGTTTGGAACTCCTTTCTCTCTTCCTTTGACACGGTCGAGCCCCTGTCAAAGGAGAAGGGCTGCAGTCCGCTTCGCACGCTCGTCTGTGTGGGACGTGCGCACGCTGTACGGTCTGAGCGGTGTTTTTCTGACGTGTGTGGCGCCGGAAAAACGGCTGTATATCATCGCGCCGTACGCGGCGCGAAAGCCGAGGGCTTTTACGATCACACGATCTCGCCGAACAGCGCCCAAGTGTTGCTGTCGGTGATCTTCACGGTCTGGTAGGTGCCGAGGAAGGACTTGTCGCCGGTGAGATGCACCAGGCGGCCGCCTGCCGTGCGGCCCTGGAGAGGCCAGCGGAGATCACCGCTCTCCTCGTCCACCAGCACGCGGACGGTGGCGCCCACGTATCCGGCGTGGATCTCGGCGGAGATGGTGTTTTGGGCGTCGCAGAGGCGGTCGAACCACTTCTGCTTCTCGCTGCGGGACACGGGGTCCTCCATCTTGGCGGCGGGTGTGCCGGGCCGGGGGGAGAAGATGAAAGTGAACAGGGCGTCGAACCGCACCTTTTCCACCAGTGAAACCGTCTCCATGGCCTCGGCCTCCGTTTCGCCGGGAAAGCCGATGATCACATCGCTGGTCAGAACCAGATCGGGCATGACCTTTCGGGCATAGGTGATAAGATCCAGATACTTTTCCACATCGTAGGGCCGGTTCATGGCCCGCAGCACCCGGTCGCTGCCGGACTGGACCGGCAGGTGGAGCTGGTGGGCCACGTGACGGCTTTTCGCCATGGTGTCAAAGAGCTTATAGCTGGCGTCCTTGGGCTGGGAGGACATGAAGCGGATCAGATAGTCGCCGGGAATGGCGTCGATGGCGGAGAGCAGGTCGGCGAAGTCCCAGGGGGTGTCCAGATCCTTGCCGTAGGAGTTAACGTTCTGGCCCAGGAGAGTGATCTCCTTATACCCAGCCTCTGCCAGCTCCCGCACCTCGGCGAGGATGCAAGCCGGCTCGCGGCTGCGCTCCCTCCCGCGGACGTAGGGCACGATACAGTAGGAGCAGAAGTTGTTGCACCCGTACATGATGGAGACCCAGGCTTTGGTGCGGCCCTCCCGCACCACGGGGATACCCTCGGCGATCTGGCCGGGCTCGTCGGCTACGCTGAACACCCGGCGACGGGAGGTGTAGACCCGGTGCAGCAGCTCCGGGAAGCGCCACAGCGCCTGGGGGCCGAACACCAGATCCACGTGGCGATAAGACCTCCGTACCCGCTCGGCCACCTCCGGCCGCTGGGCCATGCAGCCGCACAGGCAGATGATCTGCGCGGGGTTGGCCTTCTTACTGTGGGTCAGGGCGCCCAGATTGCCGTAGACACGCTGCTCGGCGTGTTCCCGGATGGCACAGGTGTTCAGCACCACGATGTCGGCCTCCTCCGCCCGGTCGGTGAAGGTGCAGCCCATGGCCTCCAGCATACCCAGGATCAGCTGGCTGTCGGCCACATTCTGCTGGCAGCCGAAGGTGTCTACCAGGGCGCGGACCGGACGACCGCGGCCCGCGTGGATGGCGCGGATATGGTCGGTATATGTTCGCTGACGGGCCAGCTCGGCCTCGGTCAGGATGACTTGCGTTCTGTCCAAAAGGCACCTCCCGGCGCCCCGGTTCGGCAAAGGGCGCTATTCCTCAATATTAAGTACTTTATTATATCACAGTTTCGCCGGCGTGACAAGAAATGTCCGGCAATAAAAGTTGCAAATCCGGTCCGGTTGGGATATGATAGGGAAAACGATCCGAGGAGAACGATATGCTGTATGTGCTCGTTGTGTGTGTGCTGATCGCCGCCGATCAGGCGTTGAAATACTGGACGGTGACCCACCTGGCGGTGGGAGAGTCGACGCCCTTTTTGCCGGGGGTGCTGCAGCTGACGCAGCTTCACAACTACGGCGCCGCCTGGTCCAGCCTCAGTGGCAGAACAGCGCTGCTCATCGTTGTGACGACAGCGCTGATCGTGGCTGTTTTGGTGCTGCTGGTGCGGCGGAGCATCCGCCACGGCCTGGGGGTAGCGGGCTGCCTGCTGGTGCTGGGGGGCGGCATCGGCAACCTGATCGACCGGGTGGTCCACGGCTACGTGGTGGATATGTTCGACCTGCTGCTGTTCCAGTACCCCATCTTCAACCTGGCCGATTGCTTTGTGGTAGTGGGCGTGATCCTGGGCGCGATATACTATCTGTTTCTGCACGATAAGACGAATCAAAAGGAGAAAGTCGATGATCTCCACGCTGACGGCGAAAACTGAAGACGCCGGCGTCCGGCTGGACAGCTTTCTGGCGGAGCAGCTGACCATCTCCCGCAGCGCTGCGGCCCGACTGCTGGAGGAGGGTCTGGTGACGCTGGATGGGCGACCGCTCCCAAAAAACTACCGGCTCACCGGCGGCGAGACCTTCACCGTGGAGCAGCCGGAGCCGGCGGATACGACGGTGACGGCGCAGGACATCCCGCTGGACGTGGTCTATGAGGACGAGGACGTGATCGTGGTCAACAAGCCGGCGGGCATGGTGGTGCACCCGGCGCCCGGCCATCCGGACGGCACGCTGGTCAACGCTCTGCTCCACCACTGCGGGGACAGCCTGTCCGGCATCGGGGGCGAGAAACGGCCCGGCATCGTCCACCGCATCGACCGGGACACCAGCGGGCTCATCATCGCCGCCAAGAACGACGCGGCGCACCTGGCCCTGTCGGCGCAGCTGGCGGACCACACGCTGGCCCGGACGTATGAATGCCTGGTGACGGGCGGCCTGCACCAGGACAGCGGCACCGTGGACGCGCCCATCGGCCGCCACCCCACCGACCGCAAGAAGATGGCGGTGACACAGAAGAACGGCCGCACCGCCGTGACCCACTGGGAGGTCATCGTCCGCTACAGCGGTGCCACCCACGTCCGCTGCCGGCTGGAGACGGGGCGCACCCATCAGATACGGGTCCACATGGCCTACATCGGTCACCCGATCCTGGGCGACACGGTGTACGGGGCGAAGAAGCCGGTGCCGGGCCTGACGGGCCAGTGTCTCCACGCGGTGGGACTGCGCTTCATCCACCCCCGCACGGGCGAGCCGGTGGAACTGAGCTGCCCGCTGCCGGCGGAATTCCAGGCGTATCTGTGCAAGCTGGAGCGCCGGGGCTGAGGAGAAAGTTTTTCCGCCGCGCCGGAAAAAGTGTTGACAATTCCGGTGACATGGGGTAATATAGTACCGCTGTCCGCGCGGTTAGCTCAGCTGGTAGAGCACATGCTTGACGTGCATGGGGTCACAGGTTCGAGTCCTGTACCGCGCACCAAAAAGAAACCTCTTTTGTCTGCCATGACAAGAGAGGTTTTTTGTTACAATCATATTGGCCCAAGGCAGGCGGGAGCAACATCATGGATTCTCCATTCATTGTGTGATAAAATTGCACGGAGCAGCCACTATATTTGCGATCCGATGGGATCGCTGTTACGGAAAGGAGCACTACAGACATGGGTTTTGGCATCAAGGATGTAAGCGGGATCTATACCTTTGACAAGGACTGGAGGACATATCTGAAGGACAAGTCTTTTGCCTATTATGACTCCGTCATCATTAGACAGGAGAAAAAAAGCTTTGGGCATGGAGCTCTTCTGGATACCTGGCATACCGTGGAAGACCCGACACCGGCGCAGCAGGAGCGGGAAAAGGGCATCGCAGATTTTTGCAGGCAGCATGAGATCCCCTTCCAGGTCAACACGCAAAAATATCAAACTGTGTTCCATGCGCAAAGAGGCGATCCTGTGAGGAAACGGCTGATCACCATCGACAAAGATGCGGAATTTGTCGTCCCCGCTCCACTCAGCACCAGCCTTTTGCACGAAATCTGCAAAAGGGGCTATGAATCCCAAATCGAACGGTATGAGGAAATCGCATCTGCCAGAAAAAGCGAGGAGCTGTCGGCAGAGGCGAAAAAAGCAGCCATGGCTGCAGGTTCCATGATATACGAGGATGTTTTGCAGTTCCGAAGAATAAGTCTCCGCCTTGAGTACCCGATCCATATCATCGTCAATGCCAATGATTTCAGATATACGGAGCCCAATGAGGACATTTCGGGAATCGTTTTTCAGAATGAAGGCGTTGCGCCGCTGCTGAGTAAGGAAGGAAGAGCGTTGTTTCTCCTTGCCGTTATGCGGGAACTGCGGGAAAAGATCTTGAATACTGACAAAGTGCTGGATGCGCTTTTTATGTCCCCCGCAGACAAATCCCCCTTGGACTGCGAGACAGACTTGCTGGTTCTTTATCTGTAATGCGATATTCTTGGAGAAGGAGCGCCGCAAGAGTTACGTTTGTCTTTTCTTCCCATGAATTATTTACGTTTGAGCGCTCTTTGACATCAAAGAAACCTCTTTTCTTTGCCACGGCAAAAGAGGTTTTTGTTTGTTGAATGATACCACGGATTTGAGTATAATCATCTCAATAACTTAGAACCTGAATCTGAGGTGGTAAAAATGAAAATAAACTGCGTGTGGGAACATAATGGCAACGATAGTATTCTTTATGCCAACAACTTTGTGGGAGCCTTTACAAGAGGGACATCTAAAGAAGAAGCAATACGAAAGATGCCGGAAGAAATACGACGGTTTCAGCTATGGCGCAATGGAACACCACTGGATGAGTACGATATTGAGATTGTTCAAGAAAAAGCATCTGATCTGCAGATTAAAGATGCAGACAGCGATGTTCTATTTATATCGGAGGAAAAACCTTTGCATGTGGAAGAATACCAATATCTCAAAGCTTTGGCCTTGAAATCCGCCGGGGATTTTCATGCACTCTACAGTGCTTTTCCTGATAAGCATAAGAGCGCCATTCCTTATCGCAAGACATTTTACGGTCCTGTTCCGCGCACTGCGGAGGAAATGTATCAGCATACGAAAAATGTGAACGAATACTATTTCTCCGAGATTGGTGCGCAGGCAGATAATGAGGGAACGATCGTATCCTGCAGGGCCAGGGGTTTTGAAACGCTTGAAGCTATCGAGGAATATTTATCGCTTGAAGCTGTAACAGGCAGCTGCGATGAGTTATGGACAGTGCGAAAGGTTTTGAGACGCTTCATTTGGCACGACAGGATCCACGCCAAAGCGATGTACAGAATGGGAATACGAACTTTCGGAGCAGATGCAATACCTGATATATTTGGATTTGCCCGATAAATTTGTCACAGGTGTTTTCTATGAAAACTCCGAAAAGCTTCGGGCCGGCGATTTGGTACAAGTGTGCCTGCCGCTGTTGGGGGATCGCGTTTTTTACCATGGGGACTTCCTGTGCGGGAGCGGCCTGTTCGCATCGGACAAGCCGGAACGACAGCGCATAAAAACAGGACAGAACATTTGCCTGTCCCGGCGGCCCGCCGGAGCAAAAAGAGAGAAGGACGCCCCGCCGGGCGTCCTTCTCAATATATCGAGGGGATTCGGGCTGTGTCAGTGCCAGTTCTGGATCTCCGCCAGGATGGCGGTGATCTTGTCGTCCATAAAGCGGATCAAGCGCTCGCCCTTTTCGGCGCTGGCTTTGGAGGCGCAGCCCATGGCGCCGTTGCCAGCGGCCACGTCGCAGGTCAGCCAGCCCTGATAGTAGTCCCGCAGCGGCACAGGGTTGTCCAGTTCCGGCGTGCAGAGGGCATCACGCACCATTTGGGGCATGCTGTATTGCAGGATGGAGGTCTCCATCTCGCCGGCGTGGATTTCCAGTGCCAGCGGCGTCTCGATGCCTACGTCCGCGTCACGGAAGAACCAGGGGCTCCAGAAGCTGATGGTGAATACCTTCACGCCGAACTCCACCTCCCACTCCTGGGCGTGGGCCTCCAGCAGTGCGGTGTTGCCGCCGTGGGAGTTGATGATGGCCAGCTTTTTGAAGCCGTGCATCTGCATGCACTTAAGGATGTCCCGCACGATGGCCACGATGGTCTCACAGCCCAGGGAGATCACCCCGCGGAAGGCCAGATGCTCGTGGCTGTTGCCGTAGTGGATCGTGGGCAGGCACAGGAAGTTGGAGGTCAGCTCGGTGCGGCCGTAGAGACCCTTCAGCACGGAAGCCAGGATAAAGTCGTCGGCGCCGATGGCCAAGTGGCGGCCGTGCTGCTCCAAGGCGCTGATGGGGAGCACATAGGTGGTGTCCTCCGGATCCATCCGGCTGATCTCCTCCCAGGTATAGCTGTTCAGATTGGTGAACATGGGGAACCCTCCTTACTTGTTCAGGTATGCGTCGCAGACACGGTTGGCCTCGCAGGCGATACGGTCCTCGTCCACGTTTACCAGGTGGCCGTGTTTCACGGTGACCTTGCCGTTGACGATGGTGTAGTCCACGGCGCCCCGCAGGCCCACTGTGCCGAACACGCTCATGGGATCGTAACAGGCGCCTACCAGCTCCAACCGGCGGGAGTCCACCATGAACAGGTCGGCGCACTTGCCAACCTCCAGCGAGCCGATGTCGGTGCGGCCCAGCAGGGAGGCGCTGCCCCGGGTGGCCATTTTCAGGATATCATAGCCGGTGGGGGCTGCCTTGGAGGAGTTCAGACGGTGCAGCAGGAAGCAGACGCGAATCTCCTCCAGCAGGTTGCTGCCGTCCTGAGAGGCGCTGCCGTCCACGGCCAGGCCCACGCGGATGCCCATGCGCAGCATCTCAGGGATGCGGGCGATGCCGCTGGAGAGCTTCATGTTGGAGATGGGGCAGTGGGCCACGCCGGTGCCCGTCTTCTGCAGCACACGCAGCTCCTCATCGTTGAAGTGGATGCCGTGGGCGTACCAGACATCGTCGCCGGTCCAGCCCAAGCGCTCCATGTATTCCAGGGGACGGATGCCCTCCCGCTGGAGCATGAAGTTCTCCTCGTCCTTGGTCTCGCACAGGTGAGTGTGCAGGCGCACACCATACTGGCGGGCCAGAACGGCACTCTCCCGCAGCAGATCCGCTGTGACGGAGAAGGGGGAGCAGGGCGCCAGCGCCACGGTGTGCATGGATCCGAAGGAGGCGTCATGATACATCTCGATGCAGCGGGCGCTGTCCCGCATGATTTCGTCCACGGTCTGCACCACGCTGTCGGGGGGCAGACCGCCGTCCTTCTTGCTCAGATCCATGCTGCCGCGGCTGCAGGCCATGCGGATGCCCAGCTCCTGTGCGGCGGCGATCTGTGCGCCCAGGAGGTCGCCGGTGTCGGCGGGGAAGACATAGTGGTGGTCGAAGCAGGTGGTGCAGCCATTCTTCATCAACTCACCCATACCGGTCAGCGAGGAGTAGCGGATGACCTCCTGGTCGAGATTTTTCCAGATTTCGTACAGGGTGATGAGCCAGTCGAACAGCTCCATGTTCTGCACCTTCGCCAGGTTGCGGGAGAACTGCTGGTACAGGTGGTGGTGGGTGTTGATGAGACCGGGATAGCAGAGCATGTGGGTGGCGTCGATGGTCTCGTCGGCCTCGACGTCCAGATTCGGACCGATGCGCCGAATCACGTTGTCCTCGATCAGCAGATCGACGCCGTGAAAGACGGAGTCCTGATCGTCGCAGGTGACCATGTCCCGGATGTTTTTGATCAGCAGTGAAGCCATGTGGAGCCTCCTTGTTCAAAGTCGTAGACCGGGGGCGACGACCCCCGAGGGACGCTGTAGGGTGAGCCGGCAGTCCGGCTCACCCTATGCAAAAACATGTTGCGGTGTGATCAGCGGTTGTTGAAGCCGAAGCCCTCATAGTGGCGGCTGACCTGGGGCGGGAAGAACAGGTGCTCGGTGATACCCTCGGCGAAATAACGCTCACCGTCGATCCGGCAGCAACGGGCGGTGGGACGGGAGTCGCGGCCGCGGAAGGCCATCACGCGGCCGTCTACGATGACCAGGTCGCAGCCGAAGGGATCGCCGTGCTCGATGGCCTTGAGGGCATCGCTGCCGCAGGAGCCCGGGGGACAGTCGATGACCTGCAGGTCGGCTTCGCGGCCCACCTCGATTTTGCCGGTGTTCTGGCGGTACAGATCGGCGCTGTTGCCGGTGGCCATGGCGATGCAGAGCTCTGCGGGGATGCCGTTCAAAGCGGAGGCCTTGACGATGGCGCGGTTGATGGCGCCAGGCAGGGAGGCCTGGCCGGTGGGGGCGTCGCTGCCGAAGACGATGCGGTTCAGCTCGCCCTTCTTGCTCATGTGCTGCAGGATCTTATTGAAGTTCACGAAGTTGCCGTTGACCACCAGCTCCAGGGGAATGTCGGACTCGTCCATCAGACGCTCCATGTGGTCAAAGGACACGGCGGTGGAGCCGCCGTTGGTATGGGCGACCTTGTTGGGGTGCAGCTTCAGGATCTCCTTGGAGGTGACCCAGGAGGAGCCGGGGATGGAGGGAGGCGCCAGATGGACGCTGTAGAAGAAGTTGTACTTCCGGGCCCACTCCAGCATGGGTGCCACTTCGGCGGGATCGCTCAGTCCGCCGCCGCCGATCTCGGCGATCAGCCACACGCCGGCGTCGGCCATCTCCTTGAAGTCGGCTTCGGTCAGACCGTGGACCAGCACCAGAGCACCGCCGTGGAACTTCAGGGCGCCGCCGGGACGGAAGCGCTCGAACACCTTGTGGCTCAGGATAGCCGCAGCCTTGCAGCCTACGGGGTCGTCATAGAAGCGGGGCCAGCCGGGACCCTGCTCGCCCTCGGAGAACATGGAGGTGGTGCCGTAGTACAGAGCGTCGCTGTAGGTGCCCACCGCGCCGCGCTGGGGGGCGTAGTCGTCCAGCGTGTTGTGGATGTGGCAGTCGATCAGACCGGGGCAGACCATCTGTCCATCCACGTCGATGACCAGATCGATGCCGCTGCGGTCGACCTCGTTGTAATTGCCGAAAGCGGCGATCTTGCCGTCGCGGACGACAATGGTGTCGCCGGCGGCGATGGGCTTGTTGATGTCGCCGGTGATGATCTTGTCAATGTTTTTCAGTACCAAATCGTTCATAATGCCCTCCTTGCAAAAAATGAATGGTTGAATTGGTGGAAATACTGTTTCAGAGATGCGAGATCAGATCTGCTCCCGCTCGTAGTTCTGCCCCAGGGCGGCCGGACTGTGGGAGCGCTTGGCCGTGAACACCATGACCAGAATGGTCAGGAAATAGGGCAGCGCCGTCAGCAGCTGATAGGGCACATCCACGCCGATGGCCTGCAGACGCAGTTGCAGCGCGTCGATGGTGCCGAAGAGCAGCGAGGCGAAAAAGACCTGCCAGGGGGCCCACTTGCCGAAGATGACGATGGCCAGGGCGATGAAGCCGCGGCTGGCAGTGATGTTGTCCACGAACCGGTTCAGAGAGATCAGGCTCAGGAAGCTGCCGCCCATGCCTGCCAGGAAGCCGCAGATGACCATGGAGATGTAGCGCATCCGGTTGACATGCACGCCCATGGTCTCCGCTGCGCGGGGATACTCGCCTGCGCTGCGTACCTGCAGGCCGAACTGGGTCCGGTTGAGGACGAAGTAGGCTGCGATGACGATCACGACGGACAGGTAGAAGAGAAAGTTCTGGTTGAACAGGATATCCCCGATGAAGGGGATTTTGGACAGGCCGGGGATCGCCAGCGTGCCGGAGCTCACATCCGCCTTGGGGGGCGAGGTGGTCACACCGTAGATCACGCGGTACCAGAAACTGGTGCAGCCTAGGGAGAACATGTTCAGTGTGATGCCGATGACGCAGTGGTTGCAGCCCCAGCGCACGCAGCACAGGGCCATGATCAGGGCCATCAGCACGCCGCTGAGGGCACCCACCAGCAGCGCCAGCAGCAGACTGTGGGTGTAATAGCCTACCACGAAGGAGGTGAAGGCGCCGGCCAACATCTGGCCCTCCAGGTTGATGTTCAGGACGCCGCTTCGCTCGGCGAATATCTCGCCCACGGCGGGCAGAAGGATGGGGATGGCCATGCGGACGCCGGCCGCCAGCAGCGTGGTGAGGAACGCTGCGCTGAAGATCGTTGACATCGGTTCACCCCCTCTTTCTGTTCAGCTGCTGCAGACGACGACCCCGGATATGCGCCACGATGCCAGGCATGATCAGGATGAAGACGATGATCAGACTCTGCAGGACGTTGACGATGGACGTGGGCACGTTCAGGGCGATCTGCATGGAGTTGGCGCCCACGGTCAGCACGCTGATGAAAACACTGCCCAGGATCACGGCAAAGGGGTTCAGCTGGGCCAGCAGGGCGATCAGCATGGCGGTGAAGCCAAAACTGGAGGTAATGCCGTCCAGCACGCGGTAGTAGGTGCCGTATACCTCGATCATGCCGGCCAGACCACAGAAGGCACCGGAGATGGCCAGGATCAGCACGGTGTAGAGCTTGCTGTTGATGCCCGCGTAACGGGCAGCCTCGGGAGAGGCTCCCAAGGCCTCGATCTTGAAGCCCATAGTGGTGCGCTTGAAAAGGTAGTGCACCAGCACGGCCAGTACCAGCGCCAGAACGATGCCCCAGTGGGCGCGGGAGCCGACCATCAGCTTGGGGATGTAGTAGTTGGTGGCGATAGCCCGGGTCTGGGGGATGCCGCCGGGGGCCTGCAGAGGGCCGGAGACCAGCCAGGAGACCACGTACTGGGCTACATAGTTCATCATGATGGTGATGATGACCTCGTTGGTGTTGAAGCGGCTGCGCATCCAGCCGGCCAGACCGCCGTAGAGGCCGGCGGAGATCACCGAGACCAGAATGGCCAGCAGCCAGATGACGGGTGCCGGCAGCGTCTGGGGCAGGTAAAGGCCCACACACACGGCGGTGATGGCCCCCACGTAGAACTGACCGTCGCCGCCCAGGTTGGAGAATCCGCCCCGGACGCCGATGGAAATACCCAGGCCCATGATGGTCAGAGGCGTGGCCTTGGCCAGGATCTCAAAAATGCTGCTCTTGCGGCCGAAGGCGCCGGTGATCAGCTTGCCGTAGGCCATGAAGGGGTTCACACCCAGTGCCGCGATGAACAGCACGCTGACCAGAAAAGCCGCCAGGATGGAGATCAGGAAGACCAGCGCGGTTTTGCCGGCCGCTCTGCCGGTGCGCTTATTCAGCATGTTCGGCGCCTCCTTTCAGTTGGGAGCCACCCATCAGCAGGCCCAGATTTTCCATGGTCAGCGTGTCGCCCCGCAGCGGTTGGGACAGCTGGCCGCCGGAGATGACGCACACCGTATCGGACAGGGAGATGATTTCCTCCAGTTCTGTGCTGACCAGCAGCACGGCGGCACCGGCGTTGGCGGCGTCCAGAATCTTCCGGTGGATGAACTCGATGGCGCCCACATCCAATCCGCGGGTAGGGTGCATGGCCACCAGCAGCTTGGGTTGAGACCGGATCTCTCGGGCCAGGATCACCTTTTGCAGGTTGCCGCCGGACATGTGGCTGACGGGGTCGCCGCGGCCGGCGAAGCGGATGTCGAACTCCTCGATGATCCCCTCTGTGTCAGAGTGCAGCTTTTCATAGTCCACATTGCCCCGTTTCACGTAGGGGCTCTGCTCGATGTTGCGCAGAATCAGGTTGCGGTCGATGCTGAAGCTGTGCACGGTGCCCATGGCCTTGCGGTCCTCCGGGACCCAGGCCGTGCCGCTGCGGATGATGTCGTGGGGGGAGGCGTTGGTGATGTCCTGCCCGCAGACGGAGATGGTGCCGCTGTCCACCCGGCGCATGCCGTTGATGGCTTCCACCAGTTCCGACTGGCCGTTGCCGTCTACGCCGGCGATGCCAAAGATCTCGCCCCGGTGGATACACAGATCCATGTCCCGGATACAGGAGGCCAGGCGATTGCCGGTGACGCAGACGCCGCGCATGGTCAGGATCTCCTCCTCGCCGATGTGGGAGGAGCCGCGTTCCACGGTGAGAACCACGTCGCGGCCCACCATCATGCGGGCCAGATCCTCCTTGGTGACGTCCTTCGTGTTCACGGTGCAGACGTTTTTGCCGCGGCACAGCACCGCCACGCGGTCGCTGATCTCCAGCACCTCGTCCAGCTTGTGAGAGATAAAAATAACAGAAAGGCCACCCTTCGTCAATTCGCGCAGAGTGACAAACAATTTTTCTTTTTCAACAGGGGTCAGCACACCGGTGGGCTCGTCCATGATCAGCAGGCGGCAGCCGCGATAGAGCACTTTGGCGATCTCCACCTGCTGCTGCAATCCCACAGAAAGGGAGTCGATCTGCGCATCGGGATCGATCTGCAGGCGGTACTCCTCAGCCAGACGGGCGATCTTCTCCTTAGCGACCTTCTCCCTCAGCAGGTGCTTTTGTTCGTCCTGCAGACCCAGAACCACGTTCTCCCAGGTCTTGAAAGCCTTGACCAGCATGAAGTGCTGGTGCACCATGCCGATGCCCATGGAAATGGCGGTCAGGGGGCTGTCGATGACGACCTCTTCCCCCTGATAGATAATCTTGCCGCTGGACGGCTGGTAGAGACCGTACAGCAGGTTCATCAATGTGGTTTTGCCTGCGCCGTTTTCGCCCAGCAGGGCCAGGATCTCGCCCTGACGGACATCGATGCAGATGTTGTCGTTTGCCTTGAAGGTGCCAAAATACTTGGTCATGTTGACCATATTCAGGATATCTGGCATACGACCCTCCTCATTTCAGACTTTAGAAATGGGGCGCAGCGGCTTGTCCACCGCCGCGCCCCAAAGTAAGGATCGGATAGGTTACAGATCAGCTGATCTTCTCGTCGAGACGCTCCAGGGTATACTCGACCACCAACTCGCCATTCTTGATCTTGGCGGTGGCGTCGTCGACCATATCCTTGATCTCCTGGGGGATCTTGTCCTCGAAGTTGTGATAGGGGGTGATGAAGCAGACGCCCTCAGCGACGCCGGGCTCCCACAGCCCGCCGAAGGTGCCGTTCTCAATCAGCTCAGCCTGCTTGATGATGACGTTCTTGTTGTCGGTGACGAAGCAGGTCATAATCAGATCGGGGGCCATCTCGTACTGGTCGCCGCCGTAGCCGATGATCTTCACGTTCTTCTCCAGGCAGGCCTCGATGGCGCCCACGCCGGTGGAGTCAGCGGACTGATAGATGATGTCGCAGTCCATGTCGATCAGGGCCAGAGCGGACTCCTTGCCCTTGGCGGGATCCTCATAGGTGCCGGTCACAACGCCGTAGCACTTGGCATCGGGATTGGAGGCCTGGACGCCCTGCACAAAGGCGGCCATGTCGGACAACTGAGAGGGGATCTCCAGACCGGCAATGCAGCCGATCTTGTTGGACTCAGTCATGCCGCCGGCCACGATGCCGGCCAGGTAGGCGGCCTCATACTCCTTCATGTCCATGAAGCCGGTGTTCTTGGGCAGGTCGGATTCGGTGACGCCGTCAGGCATCTTGCCGCTGACAAAGAAATACGTATCGGGGAACTCGGGAGCAACGCGCATGGTGGGCTCGCCGAACTCAAAGCCGTGGCCGATGATCAGGTTGTAACCCTCGCTGGCATAGTTGCGCAGTGCCTGCTCGATGTCGGCAATGGCGACGCTCTCGGTGAAGGCGCAAGTATAGCCCTGACTCTTCAGCTCCATCAGGCCGTTGTACGCAGCCGCGTTCCAGCCGCCGTCGTTCATGGAACCGGGCAGCACCAGCGCGATGCGCAGCTTGCCGTCCGCCGGGGCGTTGTTGTCGGTGTTGCTGCTCTCGTTGTTGCTGTTGCTCTCGTTGCTGCTGCTCTCGTTGTTGCTGTTGCTCTCGTTGCCGCTGGTGCTGTTGTTGCCGCAGGCGGCCAGGGCCAGCACCATGACGAGGGCCAGGATCAGGGCAAAGATTCTGGACAGGTTCTTTTTCATTCGCTGTATCCTCCTTTTGTTTTGCACGTTTGTGCTGCTTTCCGAGACCAGGGTGATCGCGTCCTGTGTGACAGGTCGTCAAAAGACAAACACACTATACCAAAAGTTGAGGCAATCTACAAGGAAAATGCCACCTAAAAAACTTTTTTGGCGAAAACAGCAAAAAAGAAATCGGAAAATGTGCCCGCTTTTAATAAACGAAAAAGAATACGAAATTATGTAAACCAAACGGAGAAACAGCGCGCGCCGGCAGGGGCATCCAAAGCGGAGCCATAGAGAAAACGGGCGCAAAAACCAAAAAATTTTTTAGGTCGGCGGAGCCGGTCAGAAGTACCTGCGCCAGGGCAGCGTGTCTTGAAAGAAGAACCACCGCTCAAAGAGGCGGGAGAACAGGCCGATCAGACTGCCGTTGATGAGGGCGAAGACGATCGTTCCCGCCTTGACACCCTCAAAGTGCCACAGACCGAAGAAGGTGAAGCTCAAAATGATACCGATGGCGCAGAAAAGACAGTCGTACAACGTCTTGAAGCGGTGGATATCCATGCCCAGCTTGCCGGAGACCTCCTTGACGAACAGCTCGTAGGCCTCGGGAGAGATGTAGGTGTGGAACAGCAGCGAGACGCCCATGGCGCACAGCAGCGCGCCGACGGCGTAGAACACCAGCCGGTGGCCGAAGGCGTGGCCCGGCAGCAGGCGGACCAGAAGCATGGCTGCATCCAGTGTGTAGCCGTACAGGACTGCGGTGAGGAAGGAGTAGAGATAGCTGAGCTTGAAGCGCTTCATGACCAGGATCAGCGAGAGCAGCACGACGCCCTGCAGCAGGTATTCCGACACGCCGAAGGTGAACCAGGGCAGAGTCTGGGAGATTTTCAGGTGCAGGATGTAGGCCGGCGTCACCACCATGGCCATGCCGAAATCGGCCCGCTCCATGCAGGCGTTACCCAGACCCATGATGATCAGGCCCAGCACATAGGCCAGTTCGTTGGAAAAAACTCTCTTCTGCAAATGCGTCGCCTCCGCTTTTCGATGCTGCCACCAGTATAACAGATATGGGAAAAAAGAAAAGGGGGGTGTCGGCGCAGTGGACAAAAAGCGGCATCCGCGCCCCGGAAAGGGTGCGGATGCCGCCGCGTCAGAGACGCTGTATGAAAAGGGGTGGTGATGTGTCAGAAGGCGATGTCATAATAACAAGGCGGCTCTCTCCTTTCTCTGTTAGCCTCGGTGGCGCTACTGCAGGCCCTCCGCCAGAGGGTGGCCCTCGAAGAGGTTGTACAGCAGCCGCAGCGCGATGTATGCCTCGGTCAGGTCGTCGAACCGGTCGGTGTAGTGCTGGCCCTCCACCACGAAGTCGAACTCCACCACGCAGTCACGGACGGAGAGGCCGCTGCGGTGCAGCACCGGGTAGAGGGTGGTGTCGTAGCAGAAGATGCTGTAGCCGCCCCGGATCACCTGAATCTCAGTGGTGTAGTCGTCCCACATGACCTTTACGACGTGGTCGGCCCCCGGGTCCGGCAGAGATACCACGCGGCCGTTTTGCACGGACTCGGCGGCGTAGCGGTCAAAATGCAGGCTCAAGCGCGTCCCCCCTCTCCTACCGCAGGCCTTCTTCCAGAGGGAGCCCTTCGAACAGGTTGTACAGGATGCGCAGGGCCAGCCAGGCGTCATCCAGCCGGTAGAAGGCGCGGGTGATGTGCTCGCCGTCGATGTGCAGGTCAAAGGTGACGTAGCCGTGGAAGACCGTGAGTCCGGCGCGCTGCAGCGAGCCGTAGAGGGATGTGTCGTGGCAGATGATGTGGTAGACGGTGACGCGTCCGTCGGTGCCCTTGTTAATCTCGGTGCGATAGCGGTTCCACATGTAGTTGAGGATCATCTGCTTCTGCCGGTCGGGCAGAGTCGTGATCCGCTCGGTGCGGACGTTGTCAGGGAAGATGTTACGGGAAGCGGTCCTCATGGTGAAAACTCCTTTCTGTTATGACAATCGGTTCGCCGGCTCAGAGCCAGCTTTTGCTCTTGTATCCCTTCTTCTTGCCGTCAGCACCGTAGTAGTTGATTGTGCCGAACAGTCCCTTACTGCTGTAGCCGCGCTTTCTGCCGTCGGCACCGTAGTAATTGGTCGTGCCGAAAGCGCCTTTGCTGCTGTATCCCTTCTTCTTGCCGTCGGTGCCGTAGTAGTTGGTCGTGCCGAAAGCGCCTTTGCTGCTGTAACCGGTCTTTTTGCCGCTGCTGCTGCTGAAGTAATTGGTGGTACCGAAGGCGCCCTTGCTGCTGTAGCCGGTCTTTTTGCCGCTGTTGCTGTAATAGTTGTATCCCATGATCGTTCCTCCTTATGTATATATCATACAGTTGGTTTTACGGTTTGAAATGTTTTCCGGCGCCCGGGCGGGGATCTCTCAAGAGAGCTCCTCGTCCAGGGGCAGGTCCTCGAACAGGTTGTACAGGACGCGGAGGGCGGTGTAGGCGTCCTCCGCCCGGAAGAAACAGTCGGTAAAATGCTCGCCGTCGATGGTCAGATCGAAGTGGACGAAGCCGTGCTTGACGGACATGCCGTTCCACCGCAGCGTGGGGTAGCGGGCGATGTCGTGGCAGATGATGCTGTATACGGTGCGGCGCATACTGGTGGCCATGTGGATCTCGGTGCGGTAGCGGCTCCACATATAGTCCAGGATCTGCTGCTTCCCCGCATCGGAGACGGTGTCGATGCGGCCGACCGTCAAGCCGTTGCTGATCTCCATATAGGAAGCGGAGTAGTTCGTGTCGTCTCCGGATATCTCGGCCGTCTGTGTGGCCGAGACCTCGGAGAGGGGCCGGGTCGGACCGGCTGTATAACGGCGGATGCTCCTCATGTGCGTTCCTCCTTTTCGATGATGTGCTCCAAAGGCACATAATGCTTTCGGCAGTTGGAATAATAGACCACGGCGCAGCGGACGAACGCTTCGTCCACCCGGGAGATGAGGGGGATGCGCTCTCCGCTGCGCTCCTCCGACCCGAAGGGAAGTTCTTCTCCGAAGGGGATATCTTCTTCGTCATCTGTGCCGGAGGTTCCGGTGTCGGCCTGCAGGACGGCCCGGAACAGGATGTCGCGGTATCCCACGATGACGCCCCGGAAGGGTCTCTCCACATAGATATGGTATGTCTTTTCCAACCGCTCGCCCCGGTAGAAGACGTCCTGCAGGACGGTCTTGTCGCGGCCCTCCACGAACCAGCCGTGGAAGGGGTCCTCCTTGTCCTGAATCAGGCGCCGCCCGTCCCGGGCGGGGATCACATAGCCGCCGCAGCGGACCAGGTCAAACAGCTCAGCCATGGATCACACCTCCTCGGGGAGGTATTCCCCCCTCAGCGCGGTGAACATATCCCGGTAGAGGGCGAAGCAACCGGCGTTGTCGCCGCGGTCCAGCAACTGCAGACAGGGTTCGAGGTAGTCCCGGTCGATCCGGCGGTAGACTTCTTTGGCATCGCGGCGGGCGTTGATGGCCTCCACGATCTGCGGGCCCGTCACATCATATTCCTGGAGGAACAGCTGGCCGGAGAGCTCCTTTTCCAGATAGTTTTTGCGGAACCCGATGAGCCGGTGCAGCTCTTCGCAGGTGCGGCTGCGACCCAGGGCGTCGGTGGCGGCGGTGGCGATGCAGAAGAGACGGGACGCCTTTTTATAGGTGTTGCAGTTGACGTACTCGGACGTCTGGCAGATTTTCTGCACGGTGTAGGTCTCCAAGTCCTCCTTGTCGGCCTTGCAGGAGTACGAGATAAAGACCATGCCTTCGGATTTCAGATAGCTGCAGGAAAACAGTCCCATGGTGAACGCTCCTTTCAAAATCAAAATACGTATATGGATTACTGTAACTGGAAGTGGGCTTGCGGACGAATGCGGTTTGCCGATATGGGTCTGCGGGAAAAGAACTTTTTGGCAGGCACCGCCTCCTTTCCGGTTGTCTTGGGTTTTTCTGTGTGCTATGATAGCCTAAAGAGCAGAAAAGCTGAAAAAGCAAACGAAGGAGATCCTGAAGCAATCGGGACAAAAATGCAAGCGGATCACTTCGATTTGGAAAGGCGGGCCAGATGGAACGGAAGGAATTGACGCTAAAAAAGGTAAAGACCACCCTGTACAAGACCGTGCTGACGACGCCGGCGGTGCAGCCGCGGAAGAGCGCAACGGGAGATCCCCTGGCCTACTGGTATGAGCAGGACGCGGAAGACACGGGTGCCTTGGCCGCGGAGGATTGGGATGAGTTCGAGGAGCAGTTCTTCTCCTGCCAGCGGGCCGTGGTGGACGAGGTCTTCCTGATCCTGCACTTCGGGGGCCTGCTGGCCTATCGGACCGGCGCGGGCGGAAAAAAGAGTATCGACAAGGATGCCAGCGTATCCTACCTGATGAACAACCGCGATCGGAGGCCGAACCGCTACCCTGTGACGAAGCTGTACGAGGGGATGAAGTTCGAGGAGCGGGACGAGGAGATCGAATGGGAGGACCCGTACGCCCGCGGGGTCTGCTATGCCCGGCTGTATCACGCCAACAGGGCCGTCCTGAAGCGGTACGCCTATGAGGACAGCGCCTTCGAGGACATGGTGGAGTGGTTCGTCGAGGAATATGCCGGCGACATCGGCGAGAGTCTGTGCAAAGCGCTGCGGCTGTTCGCGGCCGATCGGCGGTATCACGCGCTGGCCCTGTCCTGGCTGCTGCTGGCCGCGCTGCTGGGTGAAAGGGTCCAGGGCCTGACGGCCTATCAGCGCCAGCTGGCTCCGGCGGAGCAGGCGGTACAGCCGGCCCGGACCATTGCCCAGAACGACCACATAATCTCTGCGGTACAGGGGCTCGGCAGCGATATGCAGACAGTGCTGGAGCAGCAACGCACCATGGAGGAGCTGATCACCCGCAGTATGGCCGCCAACGAAATGCTGCGGCAGAAATTTGAAATGCTGCAGCAGAGCCTGCCGTCCGGCGGTGCCGACCAGAGCATGAATCGGACCGCACAGGAGCTGATCGGGGCGCTGCCACGGGACGAGGACGAGGATCTGCCGGACGGATTTCAAGTGGTGCCGTTGGAAAACGGATACTATGTGGGCGACATGCGGAACGGATTACCGCACGGAGAAGGGACCGTGATCTTTCCGGGAGAGGGGTTGTCCCACTCCCGTTGGGAGGAGGGCCGACACTGCGGACAGGGCGTATATATCCGCCAAGACGGGTCGGTTCTGCGGGGAGGACAGTGGGAGAATGAAGATTTCTGCGGCCAGGTGCAGTATGCGTCACCGGACTTCACGTATATCGGCGGCTGGCGTGACAATGAGCCGCAGGGCCGGGGCATGGGCATGTGGAGCGACGGCTACAGCTACCGGGGAGAGTGGGACGGCGGCCGTTTCCATGGCCACGGTACCTTCGTCGGGGATAACTGGATGTATGCGGGCGATTGGGTCGACAACCAGCGGACCGGCATGGGACACTACCGTGTGTTTGACGAGGAGGACTATGTCGGGCAGATGAAGGAGGGAAAGTTCCACGGCTACGGCACCTGCTGGTACACCGACGGCACGCTGGTTGCCGGCGAATGGGAGGAGGATCACGCGACAGGGCTCCTGCTGACCATTGCCAGGGGGAGAGATCTGGGGACCCTGGGGATGAGAAAAAACGCGGAGGCGGAGGGGGTGCTGCTGTGCTTTACGAAAGAGAGCAGGGCATTTATCCGCTTTGCCGGTAACGAGATCGTCAGGCAAAGGGGCAGCGTGAACCGGTTGCAGAAGAAAATGAGAGACGAGTTTTTTGGCATGCTGGTCCGTGACGGCCGACGGCCGCTGCTCCAGCGTCTGGCGGGAAGCCTGACGACCACCCCCCAGCAGGACGGAATGACAGCGAGGGCGGTCCGGCAGCTGGATTGGGTGCTGAAGAAGCTGTATGAGTACGAGGAGAAGAAGTGAGCAAGGAGGGATCCACCATGAAGAAACGTGAATTTGCCGCGGCGCTGGCGCTGCTGGGCGTGGTATCCGCCCTGTGCATCCGGCTGATGCAGGCCGCGGGAGAGCGGCTGGCGCGGCAGCAGGGCGAGTGAACCGCGAGAAAAGACCGGAGGCCGCCCACTTTGTGGGGGGCGGCCTCCGGCTTGTCCGGGCAAAAAATAGGAGCAGCTGCAGCTGCTCCTATTTTTTCGTATCACTTATCGTTCAAAGACCTCCGCCGCCTGTTCCAGCAGGTCGCGGATGGGCAAATGCTGGGGACAGATATCCTCGCACTGGCCGCACTTGATGCAGTCGGAGGCACTGGCGTTGCGAATGGCCTCCCGCCGATAGAAGTACTCGTTCCACTGGTTGAACATAATCTTCTCGTTCAGATAGGCCAGGATATCCGGAATGCGGATGCCCATGGGGCAGCCCTCGGTGCAGTAGCGGCAGCCGGTGCAGGGGACGGTGCCCATGCTGCTGAGGATATCGCGGACTTTTTCCACGGCGGCCAGCTCCCGGTCATCCATCGGGCGGAAGTCCCGCATGAAACTGAGGTTGTCCGCCATCTGGACTGTGTCGCTCATGCCGCTGAGGACCATGCATATCTGGGGAAAGCTGGCGGCATAGCGGATGGCGTAGCTGGCGTCGCTGCCGCCGCCCAGATCGGCCAGGATCCGGTGGGCCTCCTCCGGCAGGCTCACCAGCTTGCCGCCCTTTACCGGCTCCATGACGATGACCGGCTTACCGAACTTCTCGCAGACCTCGTAGACCTTCCGGCTCTCCACAGAGGGATCCTCGTAGTCCAGATAGTTGAACTGGATCTGCACCACCTCCATCTGGGGGTATTCGGTGAGGATCCGCTCCAGCACATCGGCCTTGTCGTGGAAGGAGAGGCCCACGTGCTTGACGCGGCCCTGCTCCTTCAGCTCCAGTGCCGTCTCATAGGCGCGGCAGCGTTTGAATTTCTCAAAGGAGGCGGCGTCCTGGGAGTGCATCAGGTAGAAGTCGAAATAGTCCACGCCGCAGGCCGCCAGCTGCTTTTCGAAGAGGGGCACGATGTCCTCTTGCTTCTCGAAATAGGAGCCGGTCAATTTGTCGGTCAGGATATAGCGGTCGCGGGGATAGCGGCCGGTCAGCGTCTCGCGGATGGCCAGCTCGCTCCTGCCGCCGATGTAGCCGTGGGCGGTGTCGAAATAGTTGAAGCCGGCCGACAGAAAGGCGTCCACCATCTGCCGGGTCTGCGCGATGTCCACCTCGTCGCCCAGCATGGGCAGGCGCATCATACCGAAGCCGAAGTTGTTGTGTATCTCAGGGAAGAATTTGTTCTGCATGGTCGCGTTCGCCTCCGTTCATAATTTGGCCGGAAATGGAAAAGATTTCCTCGTGCTTTCCATATGATATATTGTAATGCACAGACAGGGGCATAAGTCAATAAAAACTTTCGCGCGGCGCGGAAAAGGGGCCGGAGATCGAAGGGTCTCCGGCCCCTGTGCGGGTGATATGCGTGTCAGCGGCTCATTCGGCGGCTGCGCGGCTCTCCAGCGCGCGGTTGATGTCCTCCATCTTCTGCTCGTTCAGCAGGAAGCGCTTGCGGAACCAAAACAGCGCCACGAACAGGCCGATGATGGGGATGACGGTCATGGTCATGCGCAGACCGGCCTTGCTGGCGGCGGACACACCGACAGACCAGTCCACCAGCTTGTCGGCCTCGGAAACCTCCGTGCCGGACTGCAGCTTGTTGATGGACAGGCAGATAGAGGCCACCAGCGCGGCCACACCGGAGGCCAGCTTCACCACGAAGGTCTGCATGGAGAAGATGACCGATTCGTCACGCCGACCGTTTTTCAACTCGCCATAGTCCACCGTGTTGGCCAGGAACACGGTGGTGATGACCGTCAGCATACCGTTGGCGGCGAAGATGAAGAAGCCGGGGATGAACAGCAGATACACCACGGACATGTTGGTGAAAGCCAGGGCCAGCAGCACCGCATAACCCGCGATGGCCATGCCCAGGCAGATGTAGAAGATCTGCAGGCTGGAGAACTTCTTGCGCAGCAGCGGGTACAGGGCCATCATGGAGAGGACCTGGATGCCGCCGCCGAAGGTGTTAAACAGCACGTAGGCGCTGTTCCAGCCGGTGGTGCCGAAATCGTACTTGAAGAAGTAGATGACCAGGTTGGAGGTGATGTAGATGGAGCAGTTGATGAGCACAATGGCGATGGTGACCGTCATGGCCTGGTCATTCTGGAGCAGCGCCTTGAACATCTGTCCCACGGACACCGTCTTCATCTCGGCGGTGGACTTCTCCTTGACATTGACGCAGGTGAGTACGGTGAAGAGGACGAACAACACCGCCACGAGCAGGGCGAAATAGCGGAAGCCCACGATTTCCACTCCCTTGGCGCCCTGGCCGCCGAAGAGACCGCCCAGCATGGGAACCAGCGCCATGGTGACGATGGTGATGATAGCGCTGCCCACGCCGGCGCTGGTGCGGGCCAAGGTGGTCAGGTTTTCACGCTCCTTGCCGCCCTCGGTAAAGGCGGGGATCATAGACCAGTAGGGGATGTCCATCATGGTATAGGTGACGCCCCAGAGGATATAGGTGACGGCGGCATAGGCCACCAGACCCTTGGCGTCCATAGTGGGAGGTGCGGCGAACATCAGATACAGCACCACCGCATTGGTGACCGTGCCGATCAGCAGCCAGGGGCGGAACTTGCCCCAGCGGGTGCGGGTCTTGGCCACGATGACGCCCATGATGGGGTCATTGAAGGCGTCGAACACGCGGGCGACCATGAGGATCACACCCATGGCGATGGCACTGACACCCAGCAGGTCCTGGAAGTAGTAGAGAACGTAGCTGGCGGACAGCATGTAGACCATGTCCTTTCCCACCGCGCCCAGCGCGTAGGAAAGCTTGGCTTTGCCGGAAAGTTTCATACGGTTCTTCTCTCCTTATATTGTTTATTTCTGGTGATTTTTCAGATCCATGGCGGTCTGCACCACCTTATAAGCTCCGTCGTAGATGCCGGAGGCCTTGTTGCGCACGATGTTGACGCACATGTCGGCCAGCTCGGTGCTCTCCTGCAGGAACAGCTCCAGCATCTGCAGGGTGTGAGGGATGTCACGGCACTCCAGCGTGCCGTCGCCGATCTCGGCGGAATGGACGGCGCCCCACTGCTCGTGGCCGCCGATGCGGCGGATGAACAGCTTGGGCACGGGATAGAAGGCCAACTCGCTGGGCTTGGTCACCAGCACGTCACAGCTGCGCATCAGCAGATTGGTGGCGTACACCGCCTGGAAGATGTTGCCGTGATAGAAGGCGTGCACGCCAGTCACGTCGTCGGTCAGTGCGCCGGCGGCGAAGAACTGGGTTTCGGCCCAGTCTTCGAAGTGCTCGGTGGAGAGATCTGCCAGCGCCGGGATCTGCCGGAGCAGGTCATCCCAAACGCTGCGGTAGTCGCCCACATTGACGTAGAGGGCAGCCTTGCCGGCTTCGATCACGGGCAGCAGATACTGGATGATGGCGGCGAATATCTCCTTCTGGGCACCGGCACCGCCGATGGTCAGCAGAAAGCGCATGGGCCGGCCCCGGATCTTGCGCTGGAGCCGTGCCTGGCAGTCGGCTTCGATGTTCCGCACCAGTTCGTCATCCACGTAGTGGCCGGTGTAGAGAAGGCTGTTCTCCGGCATGGGGCGCAGTACCCTGTTGCCGGCCATGCCGTTGAGGATGCGATAGCCTTGGTAAGCATAGTGGGTCTGGACGGTGTGCACGCTGCCCTCGGCCAGATGCAGCGCCATGGGCCAGTTGTCGGGAATCGCGTTGACCACGTACTGCATGCCGGCGTGGATGGCGGCCTGGGCTGGCCACACATGGGTGCCGATGACGGGGAGGTCTTTGGGCACGTTCTGGAATACGGGGGCCATCAGCTCGGCGTTCTTCTGGTCGGAGGCGTTGTAGCTCAGCTTGCGGAAGCCCTCGTAGTTCATGGGTTCCCATACGAGACGGTTAAAAAGCCTGCTCTTCTGGGAGATGCGGGAGCCCAGGGAGTACAGGTCATTCTGGGCGCCGATGACCTTGGTGCAGGTGGTGTCGGCATAGGAGTTCAGATCCATCCAGTAGGGCTGATAGCCCAGGGCGTGGGCGGCGGAGGCCATGGCCATGGAGATGCGGTAATGGCCGAAGCCCATGCGGATATTGCCCACGATGACACCCTTCTCCGTGTCGAAAGAGCTGTCGCCGGGTGCCTTCTGGATCCGGATATCCTGCACGCCCAGCAGGGACCCGATGTGGGGGTTTTCCACAACGACGGCGGGATGGGGCCGGTCGGTGTCGTCGCCGAAGCGGCGGGCAAACTTCTCCCTGGAACGAACCGCCTTGCGGTAGTCCCTGTCAGAGATCTCGTTGCCGAAGATGAGTTTCGATTTGTCCTGCATAAGCCCTCCTTTACTCTGCCCGCAGCGGGAGCTCCGCGCGGAAGGAAATCGTCACCGGCTCCGCCTGATCGCAGGTGAGCGTCAGCGACGCCTCGCCCGCCCGGCCGGTGGTTTTGACATAGGTGCCGCCGCAGCCGCCCCGCAGCTGCAGGAGCCGCGGCCCGATAAGCTCGATAGGGCCCTCCACCGCCAGCTCCACAGAACCGTGGAAGAAAGGAAGCGGATGGCCGTTCTGGTCACAGGCGGAGACACGGACGGCGGCCACATCATAGGTGGAGATCTCCCGCAGCGCGGTGTGATCCGCTCGTGCCCGCAGCGTCACGCCGGTGACGGGAGCGCACACCACGGTTTTGACCACCCGGCCATCCTTCACCGCCTCAAAGCGGTAGGTGGTGGCGCTGTCGCCCCAGCTGCCGATGTATTTGCTGTAGAGCCGGTAGGCGTCCTGGAAGGTCATGTGGTACATGGCCATGGCCCGGGCGGCCTTGGCCAGGATCCGGGGAGGCAGCTTGCCGAAGCCGTAGATGGCACTGTGGTTCAGGATATCCCGCACCAGCTTCGTCTGGTCGGGGCCGTAGCCCTCCTGCTCCAGCCGGGACCCGATGTAGTCGGTGATGAGGATGGGGCCGCGCCGCAGGTTCTTATAGGGGCTGTCGCCATGGGTGTATTCGTGGAGCAGCAGATTGTTGCGGTACATCCGCACGCTGTCGGCATTGGTGATGATGTAGACCCGGCCCATGTTGCCGGAGGGGTGCTCGCCGATGTCCATGCGGGAGGTGATCTCCAGCACCGGCTCCGCCTCCTGCTGGGCGGCGTACACCGCCGCGGCCGGTTTGGGGTTGCGGTACATGTCCATGACGCCGTGGTAGCAGATGCGGTCGCCGCTGCCGAAATCCCGGTGGGTGTTGTAATCGAACATACACCAGCCGAAGCTGCCGGCGATGTCGTCCTCCCCCGCCACGGCGTCCAGCACGGCGGCATGACGCAGGGCGTGATCCAGCAGGTGGTATTCGCTGTCGAACTGCTTGGTGGGGAACATGTGGCCGTTGTACTCGCTGATGAGGTAGGCCTTGTCCATGTCGGGGGTCACGGCCCGCTTGGGCTCGCAGCCACGGTTGGTGCCGTCGTGGAGAAAATCATTGTAGGTGTACACATCCTCCAGCAGATGGCTCTTTTTGCTGTACCGCACGCCGCCGGTGGGCCGGGTGGGGTCCAGCCGGTGGGCCACAGCGTTGGTCTGGGCGTAGAGGGCGTCGTCATCGCCGGACTCGTTGATCCGCACGCCCCACAGGATGACGGAGGGGTGGTTGCGGTACTGGCGCACCATGTCCGCCGTGTTCTGCACGGCCTGGCGCTTCCACGCCTCACCGCCGATGTGCTGCCAGCCGGGGATCTCGGTGAACACCAGCAACCCCAGTTCGTCACAGCGGTCGATGAAGTGTCGGGACTGGGGATAGTGGGAAGTGCGCACGGCGTTGACACCCAGTTCGTTTTTCAAAATGTCCGCATCCAGCCGCTGCATGGAGGCGGGCATGGCATAGCCCACGTAGGGGTAGCTCTGGTGCCGGTTCAGACCCCGCAGTTTCCGCTTGATGCCGTTGAGATAGAACCCGTCGGCGGCAAAGAGAATGTCCCGGAAGCCGATGCGGACCGTGTGGGTATCCATTACCTCACCATTGCGCAGCAGCTCCGTGGTCAGGGTGTACAGGCAGGGATTATCCGTGTCCCACAGGCGGATGGACGGCACGGCCAATACGGCTGTGACCGTCTGCTCCGGCCGGAGGATCGGACCCAGCGGCGTGGTCTGGCTGGCCAGCACAGCGCCGGCCAGCGCGGCGGTCTGCCGCAGGACATAGCTGCCGCCGGACAGACCTGTACAGATCACCTCGCTCTCTACCAGACCGTCCGGTACCAGCTCCGGTGCCAGCGGCAGGGCCGCCGGCGCGCCGCCGCAGGTGATGCGTGGCATGGCGAACACGTCGACGATGTGAACGGGCTCCTTTACGTCCAGCCAGACCTCCCGGTACAGGCCGCCGTAGGTCATGTAGTCGATCACATAGCCAAAGGGCGGCTGATCCAGCGACTCGCGGCTGTCCACCTTGATGGACAGGGTGTGACTGCCGCCGGGACGGACATGGTCGGTCAGATCTGTCTGGAAGGCGGTATAGCCGCAGCGGTGCTCGGCCAGCTTTGTTCCGTCCAGATACACCTCAGCCCGGTGGCCGGCGGCCCCGATGGTCAACAGCAGACGCTTGCCGGCCCAGGATGCGGGCACATCCAGCGTGCGGCGGTAGTGGCACACCATCTGGTAGATGGATTCGTCGAAATAGTCGTAAGGCATCTGGGCACAGGTGTGGGGCAGACGGACCTCCGTCCAGTCCTGACCGGCGCCCGGGGGCAGCAGTTCTTCGCCGAACTGCCGGGTAAATTCCCAACCGTCATTGAGATAGACGCGCTTATTCATGCTCCGCACCTCCCCGCTCCGGCTCTGCGATGATGCCCCGCAGCAGAATGTCTACCACCTGGTCCAGCGCCTGCTTGTAGGTCAGGCCGCTGCGCAGCAGGAGGTCGCTCTGAAAAAACTGCTCCAGGGTGGACTCCATCATGGTTTTGAAAATGGGGATGGACACCGGGCGCAGCACGCCAGCGGCGACTCCCTGTTCCAGCAGGGCCACCGTGTCCTCCCAACCCGTCTCCAGCCGCTCCGCCACATGGGCGTATACGGCGGGATATTTCTCCCGCAGCACGTGTAGACGGCTCAGGTCGATGCTCTCATACTTGTCTGTCAGCAAGCCCAGCACCTGGCGCAGCTTTTGGGTCAGTTCCTGCCCGTCCCGGCGCAGAATCTGCGACTTGCCCTCGCGAATGAAGTCGAAGCAGTAGTCCACCATCTCGTGCAGCAGCGTCGCCTTGTCGGGAAACACCGCGTAAATGGTTTTTTTGCTCATGCCCAGGCTGCGGGCCAGCTCATCCATGGTGAATTTCAGGCCGCGCGTGTTGAAAAGGGGGATGGTCGCATCCAGGATCCTCTGACGCAATTCCGGATGATTTGGTGTGATTTTTGCCATGATTGCGCCCTCCTCCGTCACTTTTTTGCCGATAAATCAAGTATAGCATCTCCTCGGACACAAAACAAGAAACGATTTTGACAAAAATAGTTTCCACAATATAGGCACTATGCAAAAAAGCCCCCGGGCATCGCCCGGGGGCTTTGCGATCAGACGTGTGTTCAGCCCGGCAGGGGCAGGCTGTGCATCATGACCCGGCCGAAGCAGGTCAGACTGCGTCCGCCGTCGGGGCGGAACACCACGTCCATGTCACTGCGGCGTCGATTCAGGGAAAAGAGATATACCATGCCCAGTGGGTCCCGGTAATACTGCTTGCACAACATGTCGCCGTCCACACAGAAGATGCCCACGTCGCCGTTGGCCAGTGGATCGTGGTTGACGTAGACGACGGAGCCGTCGGCGATATGGGGAGCCATGGAGTCACCCTGAATGCGCACGGCCAGTTCCGCGCCGGCCGGCACGTCGCCGGAAACAGTCAGCGGCTCATAGTCCTCGCCGAACACCGGGGCGGCAAAGCCAGCCGCCGCCGGGGAGCGGTACAGCGGGATCACCCGGGGACTCTCGGCTACCTTCTGGTCCTCCAGCTCCTCCTGCCACACGCCCAAGGCGTTGACCAGCGCGTGTACCGTCTGCCGCCCCGTCAGCGGCAGGCGCCGCAGCCGCTCCAGCAGGCGGCGTTCCTCCGCCGAGCAGGAGAACTCCGGGGCGTGAAAGCTATCCTGATACAGGTAGTTGGGGTCCACCTGCAGCGCGTCGAAAATCTGCAGCAGGATGTCCTCCTTTGGGGTGCTGATGCCCGTCTCATAGTTGCCCACCGCCGAGCGGGAAACGCCCAGCCGATCCGCCAGATCCGCCCGGGACATGCCCAGTTCCTCTCGCCGCAGGCGCAGCTGCTCACCAAAGCTCATGGTCAACTCCTCCTTTTACAGGATTTCGTTGTCCCCATGATAAACCAAAATTATAGGGATGTCAATAAAAATTAACAAGAAACTTGTTAATGCATGCTTGACTAAACAAGTTTCTTGTGATACTATGGGCGCAGAAACAAGAAACTTGTTCTGTGAGGCGCGGATGAGGGCTTGTGGCAGGGAGCAGAAATACAGACGGCCCCGGGCCGCGGAGCCGTCTAATCGATGCCGCAGGGCTATTTCAGGCGCAGGATGCTGCGCCAGCACCGCCAGTCCACTGGCTCAAAGCGGTGCTTGAGTTCCTTGACCATCACGTCCTTGTCCGCGTCTTCGATGAGTACGTCGCAGTAGCCGGGGATGCTGCCAAAGGTGACCACCTCCGGCAGGCCCAGTCGGTCTGCCAGTTCCCGGGCCATGAGATCGCGACGGGCCTGGGGCGCGTAGATCTTCAGGCACTTTTCACCCGGATAGGCTTTGGCCTCGTCGTACACCAGCCGATATGCATCGTGCCAGGGCTGCCGAAGGATCTCCGCATACAGAGCGTCCACCTTGTCCGCTGCATCCAGCACCATAAAGTAGACGAGATTTTCGTCGTCCGGCTTCTTGTGCCGCATGAAATTGCGGTAGGGTGAGCTGCGCTTGCTCTCAAACAACTGACGCAACGCCCCGTCTCCCAACCGGCCGCAGTGCACCACCAGCAGGTGCTCCTCAACGGAATTGGTGAAGTAATTCAACCCGCGGGTATCCAGGACCTCCGTCATACGCCGGGCGGACTCCGCAGACATGTGCACAATCTTCAGGTACTCCATCTTCTGCAGGTCGTAGAGCGCCGCACCGTTCATGGTGATGATGGGTAGCCGGATATCCACACCGGAGAGGAGCTCCCGCACGGTGGCGGGGGCTTGGATGGTGGAGATGGTGAACTGGGCGCCGTCCTGGATCAGGCGGTTCAGCTCCACCTTGGCGTAGGGAGAGAGCTTCTTCCCTGCGCCGATGATCGTATCGTTGATGCCGGAGAGGAACAGAGTCTGCGTGTTGCGCCGACGGGGCAGCTGCAGCCGGTTGACCAGTTCTGCCACCGCGACGCCGATGACGGTGTCCAGCACCCGGTGCAGCACGAAGAGGTAGGGATTTGCGTCTCCGATGTGGTTGACGGCGATACACAGGAACACCACAGCAGAGAAATAGGAGGCCTCCGTTACGCGGATGAGCACCGTGAAATAGAGCACGATGCCGGTAAAAAGGCCCACGATCAGATAGTGGAATACAGAAGTGTCCGAGCCGATGACCTGCGTCTCCAGCAGCAGGGCGGCCAGCCCCCAGAACGCACCTACCAGCGTGCCGACCACTCGTTTCCTGGCGACGGTGCGCATGCTCTGCGTATAGGGCTGCATGCACTGCAGCGCGGCAATGGCAGAGTAAAAGGGGATCCCCGTACGCCCGCGGAGGAGATACACGCCGAAGCACAGCAGCACAGCGGCTGTGGAGCGGATGATCCTTTGCCCCGGATGGGGGAATGCCGTATTCTTCCGTGTCTGCATGGTAGGCCGACCTCCTTTCAGCGAGTGTGCCGCCGACATCGACGGTAGTTTCCTTATTATATCGGATATCCGCCGCCTGTCAAGGCAGGGACATCCGCATTCGTTACGCAAAAGAAAGACCGGACCGCGGCCAAAGGTTCAACTCGATGTTTGGCAGTGGGGGATGGTGGATTCACTTCCCGCTGCGAAAACATGCCACCGGCACGTTTTCTGTCAAAGCTGTCGGCGCTGACGCGAGGCGCCTTTGGCGCGCAAAAAAAGGACACCCAAACCGCACAAGCGATTCGGGTGTCCTTGGTGGGGGATGGTGGATTCGAACCACCGAAGGCATCGCCAGCAGATTTACAGTCTGTCCCCTTTGGCCACTCGGGAATTCCCCCATATTAAATTTACCATATTCGCTCGCGTGCAAACCGGCGAAGCGGATGTGACGATGGAGCTGGTGGACGGACTTGAACCCCCGACCTGCTGATTACAAATCAGCTGCTCTACCAACTGAGCTACACCAGCTAATTATCATTAACGGTATTCCGTGGCGTCGTCTCTCTCCTGACGACTTAATTATTATATCACAA
>SVKQ01000002.1 GCA_015068325.1 Oscillospiraceae bacterium
ATCAATCTGTGGGCCACCTTCTGTGGCCCCTGCATCAACGAGATGCCGGAGCTGGCCGCACTGGAAAAGGCGCTGCCTGACAACGTGCGGCTCATCACCCTATGCCTGGATGCCGGCACACAGGCAGATGAGATGCGATCCATCCTGGATGGTTCCGGATTCACGGGTGTGACGCTGGTCGCCAGTGACGGGGATCTGGCCGAGGTGATGGCGCAGACCATGTATGTGCCCACCACCGTCTTTGTGGACGGGCAGGGAAACATGGTATTGCAGGAACTGATCGGCAGCCCGGAAAACGTTGAGGAGACCTATCGCGCCATGATCAACGACGCCCTTACTCGCCTGGGGAAGGAGGCGCTCGCATGAGTGAAAAAAAGCACGCGCGGCTCCTGCGTATCGCAGCGGCTGCGGTGGGCGCAGCTTTTGTGGCGGCAGGCCTGTGGCAGGGTCAGTACGAGGCCGTGCTGCAAAAGGCGGTGAGAATATGCCTGGAATGCATCGGCATCGGGTAGAGGAAGACCGTGTGCGGAGACACGGACGGCTCCGCACGGCCGTCCAGCTGGCGGCGGCCGTGTTTTTCAACGGGTATGCCGCAGGGTTTGTAAAGGGGAAAATCTTCACGGGTGGGACAAAGGGATTCTGCGTCCCCGTGCTGAACTGCTACTCCTGCCCCGGGGCCTTAGGGGCCTGTCCCATCGGCGCGCTGCAGTCGTTGCTGGGCGGCGGCAGCCGCATCCCCTTTTACGCGCTGGGCCTGCTGATGCTCTTTGGCGTGGTATGCGGGCGGCTGCTGTGCGGTTTTCTGTGTCCCTTTGGCTTTCTGCAGGACCTGCTCCACAGGATCCCCGTAAAGAAGGTGCAGGTGCCCAAAAGACTCGATCGCCCGCTGCGTCTGGTGAAATACATCGTGCTGGTGGTGCTTGTGGTGGGCCTGCCGCTGCTGGCTACCAACACCTATGGCATCGGTACGCCCTGGTTCTGCAAGCTGCTCTGTCCGGCCGGTACGCTGGAGGGAGGGATCCCCCTGATGGTGCTGAACGGCAGCCTCCGGGCGCTGGCGGGTACACTGTTCCGCTGGAAGGTGCTGGTGTTGCTGACCGTGGTCATCGCATGCCTGCTCATCCACCGTTTTTTCTGCCGCTATCTCTGCCCGCTGGGGGCGATCTATTCGCTGTTCAACCGCTTCGCCCTCTGCCGCATGAAACTGGACAGAACAAAGTGTGTGAGCTGCGGCCGGTGCGAGTCTGCTTGTCCCATGGCGGTGGACGTGACCAGGGACATCAACGGTCCGGAGTGCATCCGCTGCGGCAAGTGCGCCGCTGTCTGTCCCACGGACGCTATCTCACACGATTGGCCGCTGCACAGCCATGTGGAAAGTCAAAAAAGCAAGATACACAAACAGACATAAAGTAATATTCCTTTACGGATCATGCGGGAAATAGCGCGCTGCGGTATTGCGGCGCGCTATTTTCGCGGACAAGGCCGTCTGCGCACGATATGGAGTCGCTCCAGCAACGTTGTGCGGCAGAGAAACTGGCGCTCTGGCGGCATCGGTGCGGGCCCAGTTATGATCCTCCTGTCCATTTTGCTTCGGGACCCGTGGCACTTGCTGGCAGTCACAGTGACCTCAACTGTCTGGCCCGTTGCCTGTATCGTCGCCTCCCACCATTACTATGAAAAGAAGCAGGAACTTTAAAAGCATAAGATAGGCATATAAAGAAAGCACCGCTGCCGCAAAACGCGACAGCGGTGTTTTTGTTTTACTCAAACTCTACGGTGGCGGGAGGCTTGCTGGTCACGTCGTAGAGGACCCGGTTTACATGGCGCACCTCGCCCACGATGCGGCCGGACACCTTGTCCAGCAGCTCCCAAGGCAGGCGGCACCAGGTGGCCGTCATGAAGTCCTGGGTCTCCACCGCCCGCAGCGCCACAGCGTAGTCGTAAGTACGCTCATCGCCCATGACGCCCACGGAGCGCATGTTGGTCAGCGCAGCGAAGTACTGACTGGCAGAGCGCCCCAAGCCGGCCCTGTCCATTTCCTCCCGGAAGATGGCGTCGGCCTCCCGCAGGATTTCCAGCTTTTCCCGGGTGATCTCGCCGATGATGCGCACGCCCAGACCGGGACCGGGGAAGGGCTGGCGCCACACCAGACTTTCCGGCAGGCCCAGCTCCATACCCAACTGCCGCACCTCGTCCTTGAACAGACGCCGCAGCGGTTCGATGATATCATCAAAATCCACATGCTCCGGCAGCCCGCCCACGTTGTGATGGCTCTTGATGACAACACTCTCACCGCCTAGACCACTCTCCACCACGTCGGGGTAGATAGTGCCCTGCGCCAAGAATTCCACCTTGCCGATTTTTTTGGCCTCAGCCTCAAAGACGCGGATGAACTCCTCGCCGATGATCTTGCGCTTGGCCTCCGGCTCGGTGACACCGGCGAGCTTGCCCAAAAAGCGTTCCTGGGCATTGACCCGGCGAATGTCCACATGGAGCTGCTCCCTCATAACGCGCTCCACATCGTCGCCCTCGTTCTTGCGCAGCAGGCCGTGATCCACAAAAATACAGGTCAGCTGATCGCCCACAGCCCGCTGCAGCAGCGCCGCGGCCACAGAGCTGTCCACGCCGCCGGACAGGCCCAGCAGCACCCGGCCGGAGCCGATTCGGGCCCGGCACTCAGCCACCGCCTCATCCACATAGGAGGACATGGCCCACTCCCGGTCAAAGCCGCAGACGCCGTACAGGAAGTTCTCCAGGATCTGCCGGCCATACTGGGTGTGTACCACCTCCGGGTGGAACTGCACGCAGTAGAGCTTGTGCGCCGGGTCTTCCACCGCCGCGTGGCGGCAGCCCGCGCTGGAGGCAATCGTCCGGAAGCCGGGGGCGGTCTGCTCCACCTCGATGCCGTGGCTCATCCAATAGATGGCCTTTTCCGGTACACCGCGGAACAGGGGAGAGCCGCCGGTCTGCGTCAGCTCCGTTTTGCCGTATTCACGGGTGACGGAGCGGCGGCAGACGCCGCCCAGTTGCTGCATCATCATCTGCATGCCGTAGCAAATGCCCAGCACGGGGATCCCCATTTCATAGAGAGCCATATCCACCATGGGGGCGCCCGCGGCAAAAACGCTGGCATAGCCGCCGGTAAAGATCAGCGCGTCAGGGCCATAGGCGCGCACTTCCTCCATCGTGATGCGGAAGGATTTGATCTCGCAGTATACGCCGCATTCGCGGACGCGGCGCGCGATCAGCAGGTTATATTGACCGCCGAAATCGAGGATGAGGACCTTTTTCATCAGTCCTCATCCTCCCGGAAAATAAAACCATCCTCGTCGGCCCGCTCAATCACAGCCAGCGCCTTGTAGTTCACGCCCAAGGCACGGAACTTGTCGCCACCGCCCTGGAAGCCCTTCTCCACGGCGATGCCGATCCCCTCCAGCGTGGCACCGGCCTCGTTGACGATGTCCACCAGCCCCTGCATGGCAAAGCCGTTGGCCATAAAGTCGTCAATGATCAGCACACGGTCGTCGGCGCTCAGCCACTCCTGGGACACCAGCAGTGTGACCTTCTTCTTGTAGGTGTAGGAAAAGACCTCACTCTGATAGAGGCCGCTTTCAATGTTGTCGCTCTTGGCCTTCTTGGCAAACAGCATGGGCACGCCGAACTTCTCCGCACAAACGGTCGCCAGGGCGATACCGCTTGCCTCGGCAGTCAGTACGACGGTGATTTTATCGATGTCGAAAAATTTGGCGAATTCATCCGCAATGTCGTGCAGCAGCGCGGTGTCGACACGGTGGTTCAGAAAGCCGTCCACCTTCACGATGTTGCCGGGCAGAACTTTTCCCTCACGGCGGATGCGCTCTTTCAACTGTTCCATGGGCTCCACTCTCCTCAAAAGAAAAATTTCCGGATTATATGTGATTATCATACCTGATGCGCATGGAAAAAACAAGAGCATAATCCGTGAAAAAGAGCCGCATTTTTCTTCATTTTTGTCACTTGCGACAAGATATGAAGCTTGGCTTATCCCTGTCATAAGACAAACACTTTTTCAGATTGTGCATTGCATTTTTTGCGAAAAGGAGTATAATAGCCCACGGAAAAAAGCGCTGGAGGTATGTATGAAGAGGAGTTTGCGCTGCGTCGCGTTATCTGTCAGCTGTGTTGTGCTGTTGAGCGTGTTGTCGGGTTGTCACAAGCATGTGCCGGGACCGGAGGCCACCTGCACGGAGCCTCAGGTCTGCACCGAGTGCGGAGAGGTCCTGGCGGAGGCCAAGGGTCACACGCCGGGGCCGGAGGCCACCTGTGCCGCACCCCAGACCTGCACCGTGTGTGGGGAGGTACTGGCCACGGTGGAGCACACGCCGGGGCCGGAGGCCACCTGCACCGCACCCCAGACCTGCACAGTGTGCGGGGAGGTGCTGGCCACGGTGGAGCACACGCCGGGGCCGGAGGCCACCTGCACCGCACCCCAGACCTGCACCGTGTGCGGGGAGGTGCTGGCCACGGTGGAGCACACGCCTGGGCCGGAAGCCACCTGCACGGAACCACAGGTCTGTACCGTATGCGGCGAGGAACTGACACCTGCCAAAGGTCACGATGTGGGCGATGACGGAGTCTGCACCGTCTGCGGCAAGCAGATCAATACGCCCGTCGGGCAGTACACCCCTGCCGGCAGCGGCGGCGCCGCTTCGGCCGATGTGATCCCGGAGACCACGCCGGAGGGACACTACCACAACAATATTTCCGCGTACTACAGCAACAGCGTACTGGTGTGCGGCGACTACGCACTGGAATTCTTCAACCTGGGCTCCGACGGCAATTCCTCCTATGCCCAGATCCTGAACGACTTTGCTGCCAGGTACCCCGGCGTCAACGTCACCAGCGTCTTGGTCCCCAAGTGCTGCGCCTTTGAGAGTCCGGAGGGCTATAAGGATCCCGGCCCCAATGCCCGAGACTACATCGCCAATACTTATGCCATGATGGACGGCACCATCAAAAAGGCCGACGTGTTCGGCATCATGTCCCAGCATGTGGGCGAGTATATGTTCTACCGTACCGATCACCACTGGACGGGCTTGGGCGCCTACTACGCCTACGTGGCCTACTGTGACGCCAACGGCCTGACAGCCGCTCCGCTGAGCAGCTACAGCACCGTGATCAACACCGGCTTTATCGGTACGCTCTACGGCTATGCCGGCCAGCCTGCCAGCCTGACAGCCAATCCGGACTACACGGAGGGTCACCTGCCTCAGACGGGATACCGGATGTCCTACTGCCGCGGCGGCAACTGGTACAACGCCACTGCCATCAACACGGGCGCCTCCAGCTATGCCGGCATGTACATCGGCGGCGACCAGCCACTGACGGTCATCGAAACAGATCTGCAGAACGGCAAGACGGTGGTAGTGGTCAAGGAGTCCTATGGCAACGCATTCGTTCCCTACCTGATCGACCAGTATCAGCGCGTGGTGGTGCTGGATATCCGGGAGAGCGAGGGCACCATGAGCGAGGTCATGTCGGAGTACGACGTCACAGACGTGGTAGTCATTAACAACCAGCAGGCGGCTGTCAGCCTGCAGGGCTCTCTGCGCAGCAAGCTGATGTCCTGACATATATGGCAACTAAACCGGCCGGCGGAATATCCGCCGGCCGGTTTTACTGTCTTTTCACGGGGTCTGCCCGGTCAGGTTCTCCTGGACGAAGCTGACGAACTGCTGCGCCGCCGCGCTCAGGGGCACGTCCCGCAGGGCGCACATATCCACGCTGCGAGGCGGAATCTCAAAGGAAGTCTTCAGCTTCCGCAGGCGGCCATCCGCCAGCTCCCGGGTGACGAACTCCTCCGTGACGCCTGCCACACCGAAGCCAATGGAAGCCAGGTCCACCAGCAGGCTGCGTGCGCCCAGTTCAATCTCCGGGTCCAGATGCAAACCGTTCTGCAGGAAATATTTCTCCAAATACAGCCGGGAGGAGGCCTTGCGTTCCAGCAGGATCAGTGGGAACCGGGCAATCTCTTCCAAGGAGTACACGTGGTCAAAGTCGCAGGGATATTCGGCGCCTGCCACGAAGATAGCGTGTGTGGAGAAGCAGGGATAGGTGCGCAGGGAGTTGGACTCGGCAGGGGTGCTTGCGAATGCCACATCCACCTTGCCGGATTGCAGCAGACCAAGCACCTTGTGGCTGCGGCCGGAGATGATCTGGATGTGGATGGCCGGATAGCGCCGGTGGAAGCGGTCCAAATAGGGCAGCAGGAACTGGCTGGTCACTGTGTCGCTGGCGCCGATGGTCAGTTGTCCCATCTGCAGCTCCCGGGTCTGGCTCAGCTTGGCCTCGCCTGTCTCCAGCAGTCCCATGGCGCTGCGGACGTATTCGTAGAGCATCCTGCCCTCGCCGGTCAGCGATACGCCACGAGAATTGCGGGAAAAGAGCCGGGTTTGCAGCTCGTTTTCCAGTTGCTTGACGGACTGGCTGACAGCCGACTGGGAGATGTAGAGGGACTGGGCGGCGGCGGTGATGTTGCCGGCCTCGGCAACCTCCTTGAAGACCTTATAGAGCTCCAGCTTCACAGACATAGATCTACCTCATTATTAGAGTTGATTATTGAAATGTAATAGATATCGTATTTGATTATACTGATTTTCCGCCGGATTGCAAGAGTAAATTTGGATCGCACACGGCTCTGCCGCGGCAGTTACGCCGGCTCTTTGGTGCAGAGCTGGACGCAGAGAGCGCTGTCATAGAGGGCTTGCAGCAGTGCCATCACCGACTCGGGGGAGGGATCTGCCAACTCTGCGCGGCTGAGGCCACCGCCGGAGGCGAACTGCTGGAACTGCGCCTCCAGAGCTAGTCGCTGCAGCACGTCGCCGGACGCGTCCTCGGGCAGGCAGCAGCTGTCACTGACGCCCGGCCGGTCAGTGATGCCCTCCACGGCGCCGAACCGCCGCCGCAGGCATCGGACGAACCGCTCGGAAATAGACTCCGGCGGCGTGCCGTACAGGGTAAAGGCGATGTTGTGCTGTGCCGTCCACCGACGGCAGGCATCACCCATGGCGCCCATGATCTCCAGAGCGAAGGGCGTGGCGGAGGGGTCTGCAGGGCTTCTGCCGGTCATATGCAGCACGCACTCATATAGCCCCGCATAGCCCAGCGACAGGGTGGAGCGTCCGCCATAGAGCAGCCGGTCGATGGCCTGGCCCGGCTTCAGCCGGGCGCAGGCGCCATACTGCCACAGGATGGGCGCCGCATCGGACAGTGTCCCCTTCAGCCGCTCGTGGCGGCACAGCAACGCCCGATGGCACAGCTCCAGCCGCTCCTCCATGATCTGCCGGAAGCGTTGGATGCTGCCGCCGGAGGAGAGGGCGGCATCCGCCAGGTTGAGGGTGACCACGCCCTGGTTGAAGCGGCCGTAGGCGAGAGGCCGGTCATACTCGTCGCTATAGGGGGTCAGCAGTGCGCGGGGCCCCATGGGCGGATAGCAGTAGCGCTCGCCGCCGGCCTCCGCCGCGCGCTCCTTCATCTGCGCTTCACTGAGGAAGACGGGCCCCGTCTGCCCGGTGATACACGCAGCCGCAAGCTCCGTCAGATAGCGGTAGTGACCATCCGGCCGCAGATTGGATTCCTCCAGCACATAGAGCAGCTGGGGCAGGATGGGGGCGCTCGATTTGCCCTGTTCATTCTGCACGCCCTGACGCCGCTGCAGCAGCAGTTCCCGGGCGATCAGCGCCAGATCCTCGCGCTCCTGCTCGTCCCTGGCCTCGCCCAAGTGCAGAAAAGCCGCCACCAGGGGCGCCTGCCCGTTGGTGGTCACCAGCGTCAGCAGCTGGTACTGTATGGTCTGCACACCGCGGCGTACCTCCTGACGCAGCTGCCGCTCGGCGATGGTATCGACGGTTTTGTCATCTGTGCCGGCACCGGCCGCGGCAAGGCTCTCCCGCACGCTCCGGCGCAGCTTCTCCCGGCTCACCTGCACGAAGGGGGCCAGATGGGCCAGGCTGATGGTCTGGCCGCCATACTGGTTGCTGGCCACCTGTGCGGCGATCTGGGTGGCGACGGTACAGGCGGTGGCAAAGGAACGGGGCCGCTCGATCCGGGTGCCGTTGATCACGGTGCCGTTTTCAAGCATATCCGCCAGATTCACCAGTGTGCAGTTGTGCATGTGCTGGGCGTAATAGCCGGTGTCGTGGAAGTGGAGGATCCCCTCGTTGTGCGCCTCCACGATATCCTCCGGCAGCAGGATGCGGCTGGTGAGGTCACGGCTGACCTCCCCGGCGATGTAATCCCGCTGGGCGGCGTTGACCATCCGCCCGTTGCCGGCGGGCAACTGTCCGTCCGGCTCGATACTGCTCTCCAGCAGGGCCAGGATCCGGTCATCGGTGGTGTTGGATCGGCGTACCAGCGAGCGGGTGTAGCGATAAGTGATATAGTGTTTGGCTACCTCAAAAGCGCCGTGGGCCATGATCTGATGCTCCACCATATCCTGGATCTCCTCCACCGTGGGCGTGCGCCCCAGCCGCTGGCATTGCAGCTCCACCGACTCGGCGATGCGCCGGATCTGCACCGGCGTCATCCGGTCTGCCTCCTCTACGGAGTCGTTGGCCTTGCTGACGGCGACGATGATCTTGGTGATGTCGAAGATGACCTCCGAGCCGTTTCGTTTGATGACCTTCATGGCGCTCCCTCCCGCGTACTCTGTAGGATGATGCCTCACTGTCACTATCATATACTATATATTGTGGTTTGACAAGTGAAAAAGCCATAGGGAGTCCTCGCGGCGCTTGCCGCGATGGAGACCGGTGTGGTATAATGAGAGCGATCGACAGGGAAAGGGGCGCAAAGTATGGAACAGAACAGTTGCCGCACGCGGTATCCGCTGCTGCTGATCCACGGCGCCGGCTTTCGCGACCTGAGATGGCCGGTGTACTGGGGCCGCATCCCGGCCTGGCTGGAGGCGCGGGGCGCACAGATCCACTACGGTTTGCAGGACAGCTGGGGAAGCGTGGAGACCAACGCCGCCGAGATCGCCCGCCGGATCAAGACCATCTGCGCTGAGACAGGCTGCGGCAAGGTGAACGTCATCGCCCACTCCAAAGGCGGGTTGGATGCCCGGATGGCGGCCTCCTCCCTGGGAGTGGGGGAGCGGATCGCCAGCCTCACCACCATTGCCACGCCGCACCGCGGCTCCCATACGGTGGACCGGCTGTTTGCCGTCCCGCGTCCGGCATTCTCCGCGGCGGCCTTTGCTGTGAACAACTGGATCCGTGCGGTGGGGGACAAGAGGCCGGATTTCTATGCGGTCTGCCGGGGTTTTACCACCAGTGCCATGGAGCGATTCAACCGGGAAAATCCGGACGTGCCCGGCATATTCTATCAGAGCTATGGCTGTGTGATGTCCCATCCGTTGGCCGACATTCACCTGTCCATGGCCAATTATGTGGTGAGCCATATCGAGGGACCCAACGACGGGCTGGTCAGCCTGCGCTCCGCCCAGTGGGGCGAGCGGTTTTGCGTCCTTCGGGGGAACAGCCGCCGGGGCATCTCCCATCTGGATGCCATTGACCTGCGCCGCGCGCCATTGACACGTCGTCGGGGGGAGCATGTATCTGATATCTGCGAGGTGTACGAGCAGATCGTCAGCGACCTGCGGCAGCGGGGATTTTGAATCGAAAGCAGCGGTACCTGGAGCATGGAAGGATACATCGACCACAGCAAGAAAAAAAGCAGGCGCAGCCATGCAGCTGCACCTGCTTTTTGCGCATGTTGAAGCCAAACCCTACGGCCTCTCCCGCTCGTCCAGACAAAGCCTGATCTCACTGACGGGGATCACTACGCCATATTTGAAAGTCTTCCCATCAAGGGAGAGAGAGGCTCCCGGTGTGATGCCGACGAGCTGCATCTGTTCGCCTACGGCCGCACCGCCGCTGCTGCCAACTTGGATATAAGCGCTGTGTTTCATAGCGTTGCAAGGGAAGTCCCGGTATTCGCCAAACTTCTCGATCCCCGAAGTGATGGTACCGCAGGAGATCGCAAACCATTCACCCTGCGGATTTCCAATGCACAAGATGCGGTCTCCTTTTTCAGGATCGGAGTCGGCCATTTTGATAACGGACAGGTCCTCATCCGTGAATAAGCGAATGACGGCCAGGTCATCCCGCTGGCTGACATACATGACATCCGCCGCGTACATGGCGTCATATGTTGTCTTCCTGCTTTTCACTTGGTTGACCCTTTTTGAAGCAGCTATATGTGCCGTTCTTCTGTATAGCGGCCCCTTCCTGCAGAGCCTCCCAGAGTGCGTTGGTCAGCCGGGCGTATTCCTCCAGACTCAGCCGCTCGCCCCGAACGGTGGGATCCAGTCCACAGGCGGTGACGATTTTCGCAAGACGCTCCTTGGGCAGGGCGTAGCCGGTCTGCAGAGAGTTCACCAGCGTTTTGCGCCGCAGGGCGAAACCAGCGCGCACCGTCCGCCACAGGGCTGCCTCGCTGACTACCTCTACCGGCGGTGCGGGCCGCACCGGGCAGCGGATCACCGCCGAGGTGACCTTGGGGGCCGGCAGGAAGCAGGTGCTGGGTACGGTGAACAGCAGCTCCGGCGCGGTGTAATACTGCATCAGCAGGGAGAAGGCACCATAGTCGGCGGTGCCGGGCGCGGCGCAGACGCGCTCCGCCACCTCTTTCTGGATGAGGACGGTGAGACTGTCGAAGCACCGTGCCTCCACGCAGGCGGTCAGCACCGGAGTGGTGATGTTGTAGGGCAGGTTGGCGCAGAGGATGGGCCGCAGGCCACCGAAGTGCTCCACCGCCAGCGCCGCCAGATTCATCTTTGTCACGTCGCCCGGGACCAAGGTGAAATTGTCGTACCCCGCCATCGTCTCCGCCAGCACCGGATAGAGCCGTTTGTCCAACTCCACCGACACCACCTTGCCGGCCCGCCTGGCCAGCTCACGGGTGAGGGGACCGATGCCGGGGCCGATCTCCAGCACGCCTGTACCCTCGTCGGCACCGCAGGCCTCGGCGATGTCCCGGGGCACCCAGTCGGCAATGAGGAAGTTCTGTCCCATGGACTTGCTGAAGCGAAAGCCGTGGCGGGCAAGAAGGGCCTGTATATCGCTGCGGTCACAGAGATCCATATGCCGCCTCCTTTCCTGTATATGTCTACTATACCACGTCCCGTTCTGTTTGACAATTCGCAGGCGAAAAAGCGGTTGACAAGCGCACCAAAGAAGTATAAAATCCAAATAGTAAGAAAAGTTATACAAATTGATCGGAAGAGTGAGAATATGAAAAAGGAGAGAAAGCACTTCATGGCCAGCGTCAAGCTGGGGCCCAAGGGACAGATCGTAATCCCCAAGGAGGCGCGGGAGATGTTCGGCCTGTCCAGCGGAGATCTTCTGGTCCTGCTGGCGGACAGCAAGCGCGGCATCGCGCTGCAGACGCTGGACAAACTGGATCCCGTGCTGCGCAGCGTTTTTGACGGTCTTGCCCCGGAGGGAGAGGAAGCATGAACACACTGGAGGTCAGAGGTCTGCGAAAGGAATACCCCGGCTTTACCCTGCAGGATGTGTGCTTTGACGTGCCGGAGGGAGCTATCATGGGCTTTATCGGCCGCAACGGGGCGGGAAAATCCACCACGCTGAAGTCCATCCTCGGCATGGTGCATCCCGATAGCGGGCGTGTGTGTTTCATGGGGCGGGATACCGCCGCCGATGAACGGTATATGAAGGAAAACATCGGTGTGGTGCTGGGCGGCATCGACTTCTATCCGAAGAAGAAACTGCGCGTCATCACGGAAGTGACCCGCCGCTTCTATCCCAACTGGGATGAGAGCAAGTACCAACACTATTCTAAACTGTTTTCACTTGACAAAGAAAAGCGTGTGGATCAGCTCTCCAGCGGCATGCGTGTCAAGTATCTCATCGCGCTGGCGCTGAGCCACGGTGCGAAACTGCTAATCATGGACGAGCCTACCAGCGGGCTGGATCCGGTGTCCCGGGATGAGCTGACGGAGCTGTTCCGGGCTATCGTGGCGGACGGGAGCCGCAGTATCCTGTTCTCTACCCACATCACCTCAGATCTGGAGAAGTGTGCCAGCCACATTACGTTCATCAAGGATGGGGCGATCCTGCATACGGGCACAATGATGTCGTTCCGGGAGGCCTTTGACGACTGCGGCGCCACGCTGGAGGAGATCATCGTCGCTGTGGAGAGGAGGGAACTGGATGAAGGCGCTATTATATAAGCAACTCCGGTTGACCAGTCATCCTATGACGTTGGTGTTCCTGCTGTCGGGTGTGTTTCTTTTGATCCCCAGCTATCCCTATACGATGGCCTTTTTCTATGTGTCGTTAGGGATATTCTTCATGTTCACGAATGGGCGGGAGCAGCGGGACGGCGAATACTGCGCACTGCTGCCCATCCGCAAGCGTGATGCGGTGCGGGGAGCGTGCCTGTATACCGCCATCATTGAACTGTTGGCCATGCTGCTGGCCGTGCCGTTTGCCCTCTTCTCATCCCGCATCAATCCTGTGGGCGGCAACCCGGCGGGATTGAATGCCAACGTGGTGCTGTTTGCCGCGGGTTTCGTGCTGTTCACGCTGTTCAACGCAGTCTTTTTACCGGGATTCTACAAAACAGGGTATAAGACAGGCGTTCCTTTCCTGAAAGCCAACATAGCGATGGCGCTGCTGGTGCTCTGCGATGTGATCCTGCCGCACGTCCCCGGTCTCGCGTGGCTTGACGGTACGGACGCGCACGCTTGTCTGCGTCAGCTGCCGCTTTTGGCGTCCGGTGCGGTAATCTATGGGGCCGGTCTGTGGCTGACCTGCCGCCGGGCGGAACAGCGATATCAAAGAGTGGATCTGTAGAAGTGCAAACAATAAAAATGGTAAAAGCGTCAGCACCTTTTAAAAACAAGGTGCTGACGTTAAACTTTGTAAAAACTTATTGACAAAAATAAATTATAAAATATAATAAAAATATAAAAGTCAAGGAGGAGCAAGATATGGAGTGGGAAGTTGTTAAAATTGAAAATGAAGCAAAAGGAAGGACATCTCCTTACGCAAGTATCGGATTTGGACGCATTAGTCTTAGTGTTGCCGCATGCAAGCTTATTACAAACTATCGAGATTATCAGTTTGTGGAACTGCTACAGGGCAAACGGAATGGAAAAAAATGCATTGGAGTTCGATTTTTACATGCAAGCGAGCGCACACAGCAATCCTTGCCTATCAGAGAAAAGCGTCAGGGTGAAAAGCTTCTTGGCGGAATAGACATTGTCAACAAAGGAACGCTTGAGAAGCTATTTGGGCCAGCTGCTTCTGCATCGAAGGTGACAAGATATAATGTTGAACTTGACGATAGTGACAATCGAATTCTTGTAATATTTGCTGATTAAGTGTTACTCTTAAGAGAATGATGTGCTTATGTGCCAAATCTCCCAAAGCATATTGAGGAGGAATACATATGGATAAGAAGAGCGAGTTTATTGGGTTTCGATGCACCATAGAAGTATCTGAAGCGTTGAAAAGAATTTCAGCTGATCTTGACAGAAGTCAATCATGGATTATTAACAAAGCAATTATTGAGTATATCGAGAGAAGAGAAAATTGAGTAATAGAACTCTCGATACTATTCGGATACTTGTGTAATAATTATTGGGTATTGCTTTTGCTGGAAGAACTCACTAAAGGGCAGGAAGATAGGACAACCACCTGCTAAATGCAGATGGTTGTCCTATCTTTAACCAATACTCTCATGTCCTCCGGCAGCGGGGCAGTGAGGTGCAGAAGCTCCCCCGACAGCGGGTGGCGCAGCCACAACTCACAGGAGTGCAGGGCCGGACGGGCAATCAGGGAAGGGTCCTCGGCCCCATATAGCCAGTCGCCGGCCAGCGGATGCCCCACGGCGGCACAGTGGAGCCGCAGCTGATGGGTGCGCCCGGTGAAGGGACGCAGCCGCAGCAGGGAGAGGCCGCCTGCCGTCCGCAGCGTCTCATATGCCGTGCAGGCGGGCAGTCCACCCGGATCGATCCGGCGCTTCAGCACCGACTCCGGATCCCGGGCGATGGGCAGGTCGATCGTACCGGCGGCGGGGGAGGGAACGCCCAGACAAATGCCGCGGTATTCCCGGCGGAAGTCGTCGGTGTGGAGGATGGCCATGCAGCGATGGTGGATATAGCCGCTCTTGGCCACCACCATGATGCCAGTAACACCCCGGTCCAGCCGGTTCACCGGATGGAAGGGCGCGCCGCCCAAGTGATGGGCCACAGCACCCGCCACGGTGGTTGTCTCCTCCGTCAGCGCAGCGGAATGGACGGCGATGCCGGCGCTCTTGTTGAGGATCAGCAGGTCTTCGTCCTCATAGAGGATGTCCAGTGGAATGTCCACCGGCGTGATGTGCTCGCTCAACACATTGCTGTCGGAGACGTCCACCGTTACCACATCGCCGGACCGCAGCACCGCAGCCACAGTGGCGGGCGCGCCGTTGAGCAGGATGGCGCTGTCCCTCCATTTCAGGCTCTTGAGCAGCGACAAGGAGATGTGCCAGCGGTTTCGCAGCAGCTGTTTCAGTTTTTGCCCCGCCTCGTCGGCGGTAACGGTGGCTGTCAGAAGTCGCAGGACGGATCACTCCATTCGAAGGGAAAATGTATCAAAAAAGTGCCCGCACGGGCACTTTTTTGATGGTGCGGTGTTTACCGTTCTTCTCGGAAGTAGCTCAGCCCCAGGGAGGCGGGCGGCTGATTTTCACGCTTCTTGCGCAGCGACACGAAGATCAACACGATCAGCGTGATGGCGTAAGGCAGCATCTTGAACAACTCCAGAGAGCTGCGGTTCAGGCCGGGGATGTACAGGTAGGCCCAATACACAAAGCCGAACAGGTAGGAGCCCCAGATGGCATTGAGGGGCTTCCAGGTGGCGAAGATGACCAGCGCCACGGCCAGCCAGCCCAGCCCCTCAATGGTGCCGTCGTTGGCCCAGGTACCCTTGATGTAGTCCATGGTGTAGAACAGGCCGCCCAGGCCGGCAATGGCCGAGCCGCAGATAATGGAGATATACTTGTATCTTGTCACGTTGATACCCGCAGCATCAGCGGTGGCGGGACTCTCGCCCACGGCGCGCAGGTTCAGCCCCACACGGGTCCGGTTGAGGAAGCGGGACAGGAGGATCGCCAGAACAATGGCCAGATATGCCATGAAGCCGTGTGCAAACAGCAGCTTGCCGACGGTGCCCATGTAGCCCAGCGGTGTGTAGGCGATGTAGGCGCTGGAGGTGATGGGCACGGAGATCTGGCCCACGCCGCCGGCCAGCTTGTTGAGGCTGCCGCCGAAGAAGTTGGCCACGCCGCCGCCGAAGATCGTCAGCGTCAGACCTGTCACATTCTGGTTGGCCCGCAGCGTGATGGTCAAAAAAGCGTAGATCAAACCGCCCAACGCGGCAAAGGCGATGCAGCACAAGAGGCTGAGAATCAGGCCCACCACGGGAGAGGAGCCACCGTGAAGCTCATAGAAGAACGCGGCGATCAAGCCGCCGATGGCGCCCAGATACATGATGCCGGGGATACCCAGGTTCAGGTTGCCGGCCTTTTCGATGAGGATCTCGCCCAGAGCGCCCAGCATGATGATGGTGCCGAAGGCAATGGCGGAGTTGACCAGCGCCAGAAGCTGTTGCGTCATTGCTTGTCCACCTTCTTTCCCCGCAGATGCACGGTGTAATTGACAAAGAACTCGCTGCCCAGCAAGAAGAAAAGGATGATACCGGTGATCATCTCGGACACGTCCTTGCTGAGGTTGTAGGAGGAGGCAATGGCCTGGGCACCCTTCTGCAGGAACACCAGTAGGAAGGAGAAGATCACCATGACCACGCTGTTGAACTGAGCCAGCCACGCCACGATGATGGCGGTGAAGCCGCGTCCGCCGGCAGTACCGGTGGAGATGGAGTGGGAGGCTCCGGACACAGCCACAAAGCCGGCCAAGCCGCAGATGGCGCCGGAAATCACGATGGTGCGGACGTAGGCCCGGTTGACCCGGATGCCGGCGTACCGGGCGGTATTCACCGAGTCGCCGATGACAGCGATCTCATAGCCCTGCTTGGACTTGTTCATGTAGAGGTACATGGCCACGGTGATCACCATGACGATGATCAGGTTCCAGCCGTAGTCGCCGTTGTAGCCGTCCGAGAGCAGGTTGGGCAGCCAGCCAGCCTTTGTCTGTGAGTTGATGATGCCCACGGAGTTGGAGCCGAAGGGATTCTCCCATTTGGCCACGAAGAAGCTGGTCAGTTGTATGGCCAGATAGTTCATCATCAGCGTGAACAGCGTCTCGTTGGTGTTCCAGCGTGCCTTGAACAGGCCGGGGAAGAGACCCCAGATGCCGCCGGCGACAAGGCTGACGACAATCATCACCAACAGCAGCAGCATGGTGGGGAGATTTTTCAGATAGATCATACAGGCTGCGGAGGCGATGCCGCCTACCAGCACCTGGCCCTCGGCGCCGATGTTCCAGAAGCGCATCTTGAAGGCAGGCGCCAGGCCCACCGCGATGCACAGAAGCGTCATGGCGTCGCGGATCGTAACCCACAGACTCTTGTTGGTGCCCACGGCACCCTTGGCCATGGTGACAAACACCGCGGCGGGGTTCAGACCGGAGATGGCCACGATCACTAGGCCGCTGACCACCAGACTCAGCACAAAGGCAATGAGGCGGATGCCCCAGGCCTTCCAGCCGGGCATGGTCCCGCCCCGCTTGGCCATGCGGAGCAGCGGCTCATGAGCGGTATGCTTATGCATGGACGGCTTCCTCCTTTCTGTGCTGGGTCATCAAGAGACCGACCTCTTCCTTGGTGATGGTACGACCGTCCACCACGCCGGAGACCTGGCCGCCGCACAGCACCACGATGCGGTCGCACAGTTCCAGCAGAACATCCAGATCCTCGCCCACGTAGATGACGGCGCGGCCCTTCAGCTTCTGCTCGGTCAGGAGTTTGTAAATGGTGTAGGATGTATTGATGTCCAGACCGCGGACAGCATAGGCCGTCATCAGCACGGAGGGCTCTTGGGCGATCTCACGGCCCACCAGCACCTTCTGCACGTTGCCGCCGGACATGCGGCGAACGGGGAAGGCGGTGCTGGGGGTGACCACCTCCAGCTCCTGCCAGATGCGCTGGGCCAGGGCTTCCGGCTCCTTGCGCCTGACAAACAGCCCCTTGCCGCTGCGCCAGGAGCGCAGCATCATGTTGCCGGTCATACCCATGGTGCCCACCAGCCCCATGCCCAGCCGGTCCTCCGGAACGAAGGACATGGCTACGCCGGCCTTGCGGATGGACATGGGATCCATACCCACCAGTTCTGTGGGCTCGCTGCCGGGCACGCTGTAGTCCACATTGGGATCATAGAAACGGATGGATCCCTCGGTAACGGGATAGAGGCCTGCAATGGATTCCAGCAGCTCTTTCTGGCCGGAGCCGGCGATGCCGGCGATGCCCAATACCTCGCCAGAATTGGCGGTAAAGCTCACGTCGTCCAGCCGTTTGACGCCCAACTCGTCGTAGGCGGTCAAATGCTCGACGACCAGCCGGGGCTTGGGATCCACCGGGGCGGGCCGGTCGATGTTCAAGCTGACGCTGCGGCCTACCATCATGTCGGTCAGAGACTGCTGGTTGGCGTCCCTGGTGGCTACGTCGCCGATGTACTCGCCCTTGCGGAGGATGGCTACCCGGTCAGAGACCTCCAGCACCTCGTGGAGCTTGTGGGTGATGATGATCAGGGACTTGCCGTCCTTCTGCATGTTGCGCATGATCTGGAACAGCTTGTCGGTCTCCTGAGGCGTCAGCACGGCGGTGGGCTCGTCCAGAATCAGGATGTCGGCGCCCCGGTAGAGCACCTTGACGATCTCCACCGTTTGCTTCTGAGAGACGGACATGTCGTAGATCTTCTGGTCCGGCCAGATGTCGAAGCCGTATTTCTCGCAGATGTCGGCGATCTTCCGGCCGGCGGCCTTCAGATCCAGCCTACCCTCTTCCTCCAGGCCCAGGACGATGTTCTCCGTGGCGGTGAACACGTCCACCAGCTTGAAATGCTGGTGGATCATGCCGATGCCGTTGTCAAAGGCGTCCTTGGGGGAGGCGATGGTCACCGGCTCGTCGTGGACGTAGATCTGTCCCTCATCGGGGTAGTAGATGCCGGAGAGCATGTTCATCAAGGTGGTCTTGCCGCTGCCGTTCTCGCCCAGCAGGGAAAGGATCTCGCCCTCGTGCAGCTCCAGGTTGATGGCGTGGTTGGCCACAATGCTGCCGAACCGCTTGGTGATGTTCTCCATTTTAACGGCGTTCTTCACAACTTCCAAGGCAGTCATCCTCTCTTTTGGGCGGGGGAAAATGGAAAAGTCCCGCCCAGGATTTGTATACACTCATTTATTGTATCACATTGCCGGCGCCTTGTAAATCACAATGAACAAAAAAATATTCTGCCCGTCAGAAAAAATGTATGGTTTCCACAAGAAAAAGAAGGGGCCGCCCGAAGGAGACACTTCGTAAAGAAGTGCCTCCTTCGGATTTGTGGCAGGCCGATTGACCCTGCCGGATAGGGATGATATAATTATCTAAACAAATCGGGCTTTATGAGGGCAAAACAAATGAGACTGCTGTTTCAAATGGATCAAAGGGATTACGATCAATGTACGCATACTTTTACACGCAATTCTGCAAGAAGCATTATTATCAGAGACGGCAAGGTCGCCATGATCCACAGTTTAAAGTATGATTACTACAAATTTCCCGGAGGAGGAATAGAAAACGGCGAAAATCCTATTGAGGCCATGATACGAGAGACGCGGGAAGAAGCAGGCTTGGTTGTTATTCCCGAGTCAGTTATAGAATATGGATATGTGCATAGGATTCAAAGGAGCGATATGGACGCCACAGAATGCTTTATACAGGATAATTACTATTATCTGTGTAAAGCGATGGATCAATTAACATCTCAACAACTGGATGATTATGAGGCGCAGGAATCTTACAGGCTGGAGTTCGTGGAGCCGCTTGTTGCAATCAGCAAGAACCGCAATGTAAAGAACAGCCCATATAATCAGTTGACGTTTGAAAGAGAAGCACGGGTGCTCGAAATTCTAATTACGAATAAACTGCTGAGGTAACAACTTCCGGGTTTCTGAGATACTGCAGAGGGACAGGAAAAGCCTTCCCCTTGAGGGGAAGGTGGCACGGCGCCAGCCGTGACGGATGAGGTGGAAAGCCTTGAATCAAACAAATAACCCCAAATTAAAAAGAAATGCACAAAAGCTTCGCCGCGAAATGACGAAGGAGGAGCGACGCCTTTGGTATGACTTCCTGAAACAACTCCCAGTCACGGTCAACAGGCAAAAGGTCATCGACCATTACATTGTGGACTTCTACTGTGCCTCGGCTAAGCTTGCGATCGAGTTGGACGGCTCACAGCACTATGAGGACGAGGGTGCTGCTGCCGATCGGGAAAGAGACCATGCCCTGAATCAGCGTGGAATTACCATCGTGCGATATTCCAATAACGACCTCAACAGGAATTTCGATGGGGTGTGTGCTGACCTTTTGAGGCGGCTCGGCCTGACGGGTATTGAGTAAACGCGGAAAGACACCTCATCAGTCAGCCTTGCGGCTGACAGCTTCCCCTCAAGGGGAAGCCTTTGGCGAGTTCACCCCTGTCCACGATTCTAACGAGCATCGGATTTTGCACCCCAAAATCCCAAGCAGAGAGACAAAACCGGCGTGACCAAAAACGGTCACGCCGGTTTCATGTCATCTTTGCTTCTAGTGACTACCTCGATGCAGCTTCCTTGCGGAGGGTGCCCCGAGGCGGCCCCTTCTCAGTTTTTACGCGTCGCTTTTGCCCGGAAGCCCGCTCAGTTCAGCTCGGTGATGCCGTCGATCCGCAGACCGAAGGAGGGGGCGGAGATGTACTCGGACTCGTGGTAGTACCCGTCCACAATACCCTCGTTGGTATCGGGAGTGTAGTCACCGTCGGAGTCGAAGGTCATCGCGGAGGTGACTTCCGCACCGTCCACGGTGAAAGTCTTGGTGTCGAACACATGCAGGGAACCGTCCTTGATGGCGGCCTCGATTTCGGCTACCTTCTCTGCGGTGCCCTCGGCGACCTCGGGACCCAGCGGGGTGATGCCCACGGCACCGGTCTCATAACCCTCGGCCCAGTCGGTGGCGATCTTGTCGCCCTTCAGGAAGGTGCTGAAGAGATAGGTGTAGAAGACGCTCCAGTCGTTGGTGGAGGAGGTCAGGGCGGCGGTGGGGGCGGCGCTCAGCATGTCGATGTTGTAGCCGACGGAGTAGACGACCTCGCCCTTGTCCTTGGCGGTCTGGACAGCCTTGGGGGCGCCGGTGGAGTCGGCGTGCTGGCCAATGATCACGCAGCCGCGTGCCATCAGGGCCTCGGCGGCCTTGCCCTCATCCTGGATGTTGAACCAGGAGTTGGTGTACTGCACATCCATGTGTGCCTCGGGGACGATGCTGCGGATGCCCAGGAAGAAGCCGGTGTAGCCGGAGACCACCTCGGCATAGGGGAACGCGCCCACATAGCCGATATAGGGATCGGTGACCTTGCCCGCATCCATCAGCTCCTTCAGCTTCATGCCGGCCACGACGCCGGACACATAGCGGGACTCAAAGGTCATATTGAAGGCGTTGTGGAAGTTGGGCAGGCCGGACTTCATGGCGGTATCGCCGGTCATGGCGACGAACTCCACCTTGGGATTCTCCTCGGCAGCCTGCTGGGTATAGGTCTGGTGGCTGTAGGAGTTGGTGATGACCAGGGTGCAGCCGGCATCCACGCACTCGATGCACTTGTCATAGCACTCCTCGTTCTCGGGGATGTTGTAGTTCCAGACGATGTTGTCGTCGGTCAGACCACAGGCAGCGGCGGCCTTTTTGATGCCCTCCATGTGGGCAAAGGTGTAGCCTTCGTTCTCGTCGCCGACCAGAACGACGCCGATCTTCACGGTGTTGGTGTCGGGCGTGGTCTGCTCCTGGTTGTCCTCGTTGTCCTGATTTTGCTCCTGGTTCTCCTCCTGCTGCTGGTTGTCATTGTTGTCGGGAGTGGTGTTGTTATTGTTCCCACCGCAGGCGACCAGCGCCAGCATCATGACGAACGCGAGGAGCAGTGCAAGAATTTTCTTCATCCGTTTTTCCTCCTTTATAGAATACTGCAGCGCGGCTGAAAGTAGGAAAGATTACCGCGCAGCTGAACAACGGACAAAAGTCCGATATTCACATGCTTTCATGGTGGCTCCATTATACAGGGATGAGCGGCAAATTTCAACCGAAAATGAAAAATACGTCAAAGTTCTGAACGGATCACCAAAAAACAGTGGACCCGTAAAGGATACATTTCCGCGTTTCTACAAAAAACGCCGGCCCGCCATCGTGATTTGTGATCCCTCATATTACAGGAGCGAAAGAACAACAGACGCTGTGTGGTGAACAGATCTCGCACCGTTTGCCGCTGACGGGAAAACGGCTGCGTAAGAAGAGCGCAGCGGGAGCGCGCGGGCGCTCCCGCTGCGGCGAAATCAGAAAGCCTTGCGGGTGTCGTCGGCCTGATCCAACTCCAGCAGGGCCTTGGCGGGATCCTTGATCTGGGCCAGGAAGATCATGGCTGCAATGATATAGGGCTTGAAGGAAGCCTGCTTGTACAGGGGCACCAGATAGCGGTCGAACACGGAGGCGTCCACCTCGCCCTCCTCACAGGACACGCCGGTGATGTCGGCGGGCAGGCAGTGGAGATACAGGGCCTTTCCGTCTTTCGTCAGTTCCATCATCTCCTCGGTGCAGGCCCAGTCCTTGTGGCGGGCGTTCTCCGCCAACAGCCGCTGCTCCAGCTCGTCTATGCCGTCCTTGTCGCCGGCAGCATAGAGCTGTGTGCGCTCCTCCATGGCGGCAAAGGAAGCCCAGGACTTGGGGTACACGATGTCGGCGTCGGCGAAGGCCTCTTTCATGTCGTTGGTTTTGGTGAAGGTGGAACCGTATTTCTCGCAGTTCTGACGGGCAATCTCCTCTACCTCGGGCATCACATCGTAGCCCTCGGGGTGGGCCAGCGTCACGTCCATGCCGAAGCGAGTGAACAGGCCGATGACGCCCTGGGGCACGGACAGCGGTTTGCCGTAGGAGGGGGAGTAGGCCCAGGTCATGGCCACTTTCTTTCCCTTCAGGTTTTCCACGCCGCCGAAGTGGTGGATCACATGGAGGATATCCGCCATGCACTGAGTGGGGTGATCCACATCGCACTGCAGATTCACCAGCGTGGGCTGCTGCTCCAGGATCCCGTCCCGGTAGCCCTCCTTCACGGCGTCCATGAAAGTCTTCTGATACTTGTGGCCCTCGCCGATGAACATGTCGTCCCGGATGCCGATGACGTCGGCCATAAAGGACACCATGTTGGCCGTCTCACGGACCGTCTCACCGTGGGCGATCTGGGATTTCTTTTCGTCCAGATCCTGCACCTCCAGACCCAGCAGGTTGCAGGCGGAGGCAAAGGAGAAGCGGGTGCGAGTGGAGTTGTCGCGGAAGATGGAGATGCCCAGGCCGGAGTCGAACACGCGGGTGCTCTTGTTGCGTTCGCGCAGATCCCGCAGCGCGTCGGCCACGGTGAAAACGGCCTCGATCTCGTCGTCAGTCTTGTCCCAGGTCCAGTAGAAGTTGTTGCGGTACATGTTTTTGATGTCCAGGGATTCCAGCCGCTTGGCTAGTTCAGCGGTCTTGCTCATAGTAAACTCTCCTTGTCTATCGTATTGCTTCGTAGGGCTCCGCCTCCGCGGAAGGGATCCGATCCTGCTTCACCGCAGGGGTGATGCGGAGCGGGCCGCAAGCCCACCCGGGCAAAGGTAAAGCATGTTTTTTTACTGGAAACTCACTTGATGTCGTTGCCGGTCAGCTCCTGGCGGAAGGAGGTGGCGGAGCCATCCTTGTTCTCCGGTCTGTACAGCATGGGCACGGCGGCGTACAGCGCGGCGCAGGTTACCAGATCCTGCTTCCAGGTGATCTCGTTGGGGGCATGGGCCTGGGACTCGGCACCGGGGCCGAACCCCACGCAGGGGATGCCGTAGCGGCCCTGGATGGACACGCCGTTGGTGGAGAAGGTCCACTTGTCGGTCAGCGGACGGCCCACGCGGGTGGAGGCTGCCTTCTCGTCGGCATAGAGCCGCTCGGTGCCCCACAGTGCGTGGTGGGCGTCCACCAGCGCCTGGACATGGGGTGCGGAGGCCTTGTTGATCCAAGTGGGGAAGAAGCACTCCGTCTCATATACGTGGCCAGTCCAGGCGGGACGGTCGTACATGTACATGGAGACCTTCACATCCTTGGCGTACTTGCGGCAGGCGGGCAGATCTGCGATCTCCTGCAGGCAGGACTGGTACGTCTCGCCGGCGGTCATGCGGCGGTCCACCGAGATGGCGCAGCTGTCTGCCACGGCGCAGCGGGAGGGGGAGGTGAAGAAAATCTCGCTGGTGGTACAGGTGCCGCGGCCCAGGAAGCGGGCGTCTTCATAGTGGTCGGGGTTGTACTTGGGATCCAGCATCTTCACCAGACCCTTGATCTCCACGGTGTCATCGGCGGGGTTTTCGTTGAGGTCGCGGACGTTTTCGATGATCTCAGCCATCTTGTGGATGGCGTTGTCGCCTCGCTCCGGGGCAGAGCCGTGGCAGGACACGCCATGGACATCCACCCGGATCTCCATGCGGCCCCGGTGGCCCCGGTAGATGCCGCCGTCCGTGGGCTCTGTGGAGATGACGAACTCGATCTTGCTGCGAGCATCTTCCGGACCGTCAAAGTACTCGTTGACGATAGACTGCCAGCACATGCCGTCGCAGTCCTCCTCCTGCACGGAGCCCACCACCATGATCTTATAGCCCTCGGGAATCAGACCCAGATCTTTCATGATTTTTCCGCCGTAGGCGGCGGCGGCCATGCCGCCCTCCTGATCAGAGCCGCCGCGGCCGTAGATGATGGTGTCGGTCTCATAGCCCTGATAGGGGTCGGCCTCCCAGTTGGCGATGTTGCCGATGCCCACGGTGTCGATGTGGGAGTCGATGGCGATGATCCTGTCGCCCTCGCCCAGCCAGCCGATCACGTTGCCCAGCTTGTCGATTTCCACTTTGTCATATCCCAGCGTTTCCAGCTCCTGCGCGATGCGCCGGATGACGCCCTCCTCCTGGCAGGACTCCGAGGGGATGGCGATCATGTCCCGCAAAAAGCGGGTCATGGCATCCCGGTAACCGGCAGCAGCGCGGCGAATGGCTTCATAATCCATAGCGATGACCTCCGTATCTGTTTACTTGTATCCCGGCTCCCGCGAAGGGGAACCGCCTCTTCTGATACCATAATAGCACAGCACCTGTGGATGTCAAACAAAAAATTATGAAACCTAAAACTTTTTTTGGAAAAGGGAATTGATTTATCCGCGAAATGTGATATGATAAACGGGAAAAATGCAATAGGGGGAGGAGATATATGGAGAGCAAACGGCTGGAGCTGCTCAAACAGATGGCGGACGGCGTGGCCGCCCAGTTCGGCAGCAAGTGTGAAGTGGTGATCCACGACGTGAGCAGCATGGATCACTCCATCGTCTACATCGTCAACGGCCATGTGTCCGGGCGCAAGGTGGGCGACGGCGGCTCGCGGGTCGTCATCGAGCAGGCGCTCCGCGCGGATGCGCAGCCCCGGGATGAACTGTGCTATCTGACGCGCACGCCCGACGGCAAGGTGATGAAGTCCTCTTCCATCTATATCCGCAACAGCAAGGGTGTGGTCACGGAGATATTCTCCATCAACTACGACATCACCGAGCTGCTGATGCTGCAGCGCGGCATCGATGAGGTGCTGGCCACCCATGACAGCAGGCAGAGCGAGCCGGAAAGGATCATCAATGTCAACGACGTGCTGGACGATCTGATCGAGCAGTCGGTGGCGCAGGTGGGCAAGCCGGTGGCGATGATGAATAAAGACGACAAGATCCGGGCCATCCAGTTCCTGAACCAGAGCGGAGCGTTCCTGGTAACCAAATCGGGAGACAAGGTGGCCAAGTATTTCGGTATTTCCAAATATACACTGTATTCCTATATCGACGCCAATAAAAAGCAGGAGGAAAAGAAGCAATGATCGACCTGACCATCAACAAGGCCGGCCTGGAGCACAATATTCAAAAGGCCAAGGAAAACAACGTCATCATCCCCACCTTTGCCCAGATGGAGAATCCGGAGCTGATCCCCGATAAGATCAAAGACAAGCTGACCCGCACAGGCCTTTGGGACGTGGATCCCGTAAACCTGTTTCGCATCACCTGGAAGAACGAGGCCAAGGAGAGCGGCGGCCTGTTCCAGGCTGTCCCCAACTATGTGGAGATCCCTAGTGAGCTCTCCGGCGTGCCCTGCCGCATCATCGCCATGGCGGGCAAGTGGTTCCCCACCGGCTGCCACAAGGTGGGCGCCTCCTTCGGTTGCCTGGCGCCCCGTCTGGTCACCGGCCAGTTCGACGCCACCTATCACCACGCGGTGTGGCCCTCCACCGGCAACTACTGCCGCGGCGGTGCTTTCAACTCCAAGCTCCTGGCCTGTGACAGCGTGGCCATCCTGCCCGCCGAGATGAGCAAGGAGCGGTTCGATTGGCTCAGCAAGATCGCCGGTCAGGTCATTGCCACCCCCGGCTGCGAATCCAATGTGAAGGAAATCTTCGACAAGACTTGGGAGTTGCGCCGGGATCCTGCCATGATGATCTTCAACCAGTTTGAGGAGATGGGCAACCCCCTGTGGCACTACAATGTCACCGGCCGGGCGCTGGCCGATCTCTTCGAGGCCGTGAAGAAGCCGGGCCAGCGCCTCTCCGGCGCCTGCTTCACCTCCGGCTCTGCCGGCACCATGAGCGCCGGTGACCTGCTGAAGGAGCGTTATCCCCACCTGAAGCTGGCCGTGGGCGAGGCACTGCAGTGCCCCACCATCCTCAATAACGGCTTCGGCGGCCACCGGATCGAGGGCATCGGCGACAAGCACATCCCTTGGATCCACAACGTGAAGAACACCGATATGGCCATTGCCATCGATGATGAGGACAGCCAGCGCTTGCTGCGCCTGTTCAACTGCCCCGAGGGACAGGCTTACATGAAGAATGAGCTGGGTCTCTCTGATGAACTGGTTGAAAAGCTGACCTGGCTGGGTATCTCCGGCATTGCCAACGTGCTGTGCTGCATCAAGATGGCCAAGTACTATGAGTTCACCGAGAACGATGTGGTCTGCACCGTGCTGACCGACTCCGCCGCCATGTACCAGTCCCGCATCGACGAGCTCAACGACATGTACGGCGCCTATGACAACAAGGCCGCAGCCATCGACCACAACCTGCACATGCTGGGACTGCGGACCGACAACCTGCTGGAGCTGACATACGCTGAGCGCAAGCGCATCCACAACCTGAAGTATTACACCTGGGTAGAGCAGCAGGCCCGGGACGTGAAGGACCTGAACGCCCTGTGGTACGACACCGAGGGTACCTGGGACGCCGTGCATGCCCAGGCCGCGGAGCTGGATGAGCTCATCAACGAGTTCAACGAGGCTACCGGCCTGCTGAAGGCGCTGTAAAGCAAACCGCCGCAGGGCGGGGCCGCGGCCCCGCCCTGTCATCTTTTGCAAAGGGGAATACACCATGAGAAATGTAAAGTACGCCAGATGTGTCCGCTGCGGCAAGCGCTACGAAGCGGTGCCCGACCTGACTAACTGCTCCTGCGGCGGTATTCTGGACATCGTCTACGACTACGACTATATCCGCTCGGTGCTGACAAAGGAGAAGCTGGCCCGGCGGGACAACTATACCATGTGGCGCTACCGGGAACTGCTGCCCGTGGAGGAGACCACCCCTGACACACCCCTTCGGGTGGGCTGGAGCCCCCTCTACGAGGAGCCTCGCCTGGCGGAGTTACTGGGGATCCGCCGTATGTGGATCAAAGACGACGGCCAGAACCCCACCGCGTCACTGAAAGACCGAGCCAGCGCCATGGCGGTGGCCAAGGCCATGGAGGCCGGCGCAAAGACCATCGCCTGCTCCTCCACCGGCAACGCCGCCTCGTCCCTGGCGGGCAACGCCGCCGCTGCGGGCCTGAAGACGTATATCTTCGTGCCGGATCGGGCGCCCAAGGGCAAGGTGGCACAGCTGATGATCTTCGGCGCCAATGTGATCTCCGTCAAGGGCAACTATGAGGAGACCTTCAGGATGTCCGCCGAGGCCATTGAAAAATACGGCTGGTACAACCGCAACGCCGCTATCAATCCCTATCTCAGCGAGGGCAAGAAGACGGTGGCGCTGGAGATCGCCGAGCAGCTGCACTGGAAGATGCCGGATTATCTGGCCATCTCCGTGGGCGACGGCTGCACCATCGCCGGCGCGTGGAAGGGACTGAAGGACCTGTACGCCATCGGCTTTATCGACCGGCTGCCCCGTCTGATCTCCGCCCAATCCACCGGGTGCTATCCCATCAACCGGGCCATCCAGCAGGGCACGGACTGGGAGCCTATGGAGGAGAACACCATCGCCGATTCCATCTCCGTGGGCGTGCCTCGCAACGCCGACAAGGCGCTGCAGGCCATTCGGGAGTCCAATGGACTGGCGGTGTGTGTGACGGACGAGGAAATCCTGGCCGCGGCCCGTCTGCTGGGCCGCACCTGCGGTGTGTTCGGCGAGCCAGCCGGCGTCACTGGCACGGCGGCGTTGAAAAAGGCCTGCCGGGAGGGCCTCATCGAAAAGGACGCCACCGTGGTGTCCGTGGTCACCGGCAACGGCCTCAAGGACGTAGCCAATGCCATCCAGGCGGCCGGCGAGCCGTTGCACATCGAGCCGGTTCTGGATCTGATGGTAGAGGGCTTTGCTGCACGGGGTGTGACGGTGGAGTGAGATCGAAAATCAAACAGCAGGGGCTGCCTCCGTGGCAGCCCCTGCTGTTTTGCTTTTTGATATGGTCACTGCGCGTTCTCTGGTAATCCGGCGCGTGTCTCCGCCGGCACTTCGACAGGCAGCTCTGCCACAGACTCCGCGGCAGGGAGAGAGGCGTCGGCCTCCTCCGGGACCGTGCGGCTCTCGGCAGCCATGGCGTCGGCCATGCCGGAGGCATAGGCCTTCTGCCGCACGTCTTCCAGTTCCTTCTGGCGGGCGGTCTCAGCCCGGCTGGCGGCCCGCTCGGCCCGGTGGCGGTCGGCGGAGCGTTTGATGTTTCGCAGCAGCGTATAGACGGCCAGCACCGCCACGATGCCCATGCCCACCCAGCCCGGGGCGCGCACCTGCCAGAAATCCTTGATGGTGAAGGTCTCGTTGCCGATGCCGATGAAGTAGAGGGCGATGCCCAAAGCGATGCACAAAATGCCCAGCATCAGATCCAGCACAGCGCGCACATGGTGGCTGCGCCGGCGGACGAAATAGCAGAAAATCAGCACCAGCGCGCCCAGAAACAGGGCGGGGGACTGGGTGAGCAGAATGGTCTCAAGGGTCTCTTTCATGGCGGATACCTCACTTGTAAAAGAATCAGAGCATATTCTTGCCCCGTGGGATGAACTTGCCGTCTGGCCCGGTCAGCACGGCGCCGTGGTCCACAGCCAGCGTGCCCCGCAGCCACACCTGCTGGATGCCGCCCCGGACGGCAAAACCCTCATAAGGGGTGTAGCCGGCCCTTCCAATCATTTCGGCGGCGTGGATCTCGTGGTCGGCGGCGGGATCGTAGAGCACCAGATCGGCGTCGGCGCCGCTGGCGATGACGCCCTTGCGGGGATACATGCCGTAGAGCTTGGCGGGGTTTTCGCTGAGCGTCTTGCACATGGTGGCCAGACTGATCTTTCGGGTGGTAACGCCATAGGTATAGATCAACTCGCCCCGGGTCTCCACGCCGGGCACACCGCCGGGAATCTTTGTGAAGTCGTTCCGACCCAACTCCTTCTGTGCCAGGGTGAAGGAGCAGTGGTCGGTGCAGATGGTCTGGATCTCGCCCCGGCGCAGACCTGCCCACAGGGCCTTTTGGTCGCTGACCTTGCGGATGGGGGGCGAGCAGACGTATTTGGCCGCCTCCCGGAAATCCTCCTGGTAATAGACGCTGTCATCCAGTACCAGGTACTGGGGACAAGTCTCTACATAGACCTTCTGGCCCCGCTTGCGGGCAGCCTCGATCTCCTTCAGCGCGGCAGCGTTGGTCATGTGTACGATGATGACGGGAATGTCCACCGTCTGGGCAATGCGCAGCAGCCGGCTCACCGCCTCGGCCTCCAGTTGAGCGGGCCGGGTTTCCGGATGGCAGGATACGCGGTTCTCGCCGGCGGCGCGCTTTTCGGCCACCAGCGCGTCGATGACGCCGCTGTTCTCGCAGTGGACGCCGCAGATGCCGCCCTTTTCCTTCAGCTTTTTCAGCGCCTTGTACATGGCCTCGTCGCCGATCATCATGGCGGGATAGGTCATGTACATCTTGAAAGAGGAGATGCCGGCGGCGTACATGTCGTCGATCTCCCGTTCGATGGCGTCATTCCAGTCGTCGATGGTCATGTGGAAGCTATAGTCGCAGCTGGACCTGCCGTCTGCCTTCTCGTGCCACAGCCTGAGCCCGTGCCGGAGGGACTCACCTTTGTTGGGACAGGCGTAATCTACCACGGTGGTGGTGCCGCCTCGCAGTGCCGCCCGGGTGCCGCTGGCAAAGTCGTCGGCAGTGGTGGTGCCCGCCACGTCCAAGTCGAAGTGGGTGTGGGCGTCAATGAAGCCCGGTAGCAGAAGCTTGCCGGTGATGTCGATGACCCGCGTGTCCCCCTGGGGGGTGATGGCGCGGGATACCTGGGCGATCTTTTCCCCCTCGATCAGCACGTCGGCCTTCTTGGTGCCCTTGCCGGACACCACCGTGCCGCCGCGAAACAGCGTCTTCATATGCTCTCGACCTCCCATCCGTCAGCAGATCTGATATGATACCCCATTGTACCATAAAATCTGCAAAAATCCATAGGGAATTGTATTTGCCGGCGGCTGTGATAGAATAAAAATGTGACCGGCGCGCCGCAAAAGGGTACATGAGAAGTGAAAGGACCTTTCATCAGGGAGGTGAGCGTGTGGACGATGGGCGCATCGTGGAGCTGTACTGGCAGCGCAGTGAGCAGGCCATCACCGAGACTGCATCCAAATACGGCGGCTACTGCCGTTCCATCGCCGGCGGGATCCTCCACAGCGAAGCCGACGCGGAGGAGTGTATCAACGATGTCTGGGCGGGTGCCTGGAACGCCATGCCGCCCCACAGACCGGACGATCTGAAGGCATTTCTGGGCAAGATCACCCGCAACCTGGCCCTCAAGCGCTTTCGTGCCATGACAGCGGAGAAGCGGGGCGGGGGAGAGACGGCGCTGGCCCTGGAGGAGCTGGAGTCGGTGGCCTCCGCCGGCGGCCTGGACGAGCAGATCGAGGCGCGGGAACTGGCCCGGATGCTGGATGCGTTCCTGGCCGGCCTGCCGGCGCGGGAGCGGCGTGTATTTCTGTGCCGCTACTGGTATTTCGACTCCGTCCGCGACATCGCCCGCCGCTTCGGCTATAAGGAGAGCAGGGTGAAGATGCTGTGCAAGCGCACGCGTGACAAGCTGTTGCTCTATCTGCAAAAGGAGGGTGTGATCTCATGAAAACGGAACGACTGCAGGACGCCATGTACCTGCTCCGGGACGACTATATCCTGGACGCCCACGGCGAGGGGGCGCCGGCGAAGCGACCCTGGCTGCGCTGGGGCGCGCTGGCGGCCTGTGTATGCCTCGTTGCCGCGGCGGTGATCCTGCCGCATCTGCTGTGGCGGGGCGTGGATATTCCGCAAAACGAAGTGACTCCGGGTACCGACGCGGAGCAGACAGATCCGGATGCCGCCGGCCGGCAGCCGGAGACCAATGCGACAGGCGACTGGCCGGTGATCTATAATCAGGTGACGGAACTTCCCGAGGGAGAGCGAGACGACTTTAACATATGCAGCGAGGCGCTGACAGAGGAAGAGCGTGCCGCCATCATCCCCGAAGGCCTCCCTGGCTGGCTGGAGCTGTGCGGTGCCACAGCCCAGTATTACGGGTGGAGTGAGGAAGCGGCACTGGAGTGTGTTTGCCTGCCGCTGGAAAACCCCAAGACGGGCACCCAGGTCTATGTCCGCATCTGCCCCGAGGGGCGCGGACCCTTCTTTGACGAGGTTCTTATGCCGACGGATGCCCAGCCCACGCATACCCCGGAGATGGACGTGGTATTGTATGACAGCGGCACCCAAGTTTGGACCTCTTTCCCCTGCAGCGGCGTGCGCTATTACGTGAGTGCATCTTACGCCGGCACCGGCAGAGAAGAACAGGTCAAGGAGGAGTTTTTTCAGGTGGTGGCCAGCCTGACGCGTTCCGCCACGAAGCCCGATCTGGGTCGGCTCCACATCCATCCGGAGCAGCACGTGTTGCAGGTGAGGGAGCTAACGCCGGCAGAGGCCCGCTTAGACCCCAATTTCGGCGCGTATTACCCGGCTGCGGAGCCGGATGGCCTTGCCCGTGAGCAGATCAGCCGCCTGCAGAACAGCGACTGGAGCATCAACAGCCTCAGCGCCTTTTGGAATAGTGGTTACGACTACCTCACCTGGGAGATCCGCTCCATGAGTGAATATGACACCCGGAAGATCGTCTCTTCCGGGGAACGGGAGAGGTATGATCTGACACTCTATTCGATCCCGCTGGCCGAATCCGTGCCGGAACAGTACCGTGAGACGGTGGAGAACCCCATCTTTCATGCAGAGGAACTGACGGAGGAGATGGTCCGTGTCCGCTGCGTTCCGGGTGACAGCGGTGAGGGCAGAGACGCCGCCTGGGTCAACTTCAGCGTTGCCTTTGACAGTGTGGTGGTGGATATTACTGCCAAAAACATCTCCCCGGAGTGGATCTACGCCCAGTTGGACGCCATGCGATAGGTAAAATAAAAGGGGAGAGAGGCCTTCGCCCGGTGGGCGAAGGCCTCTCTCCTGTATAGGGAAAGCACTTTACATGTATAGATATCCGTATCGGTCCCGGATGGTGAGGATCAGATCATCCAGCGCCGTGGGCAGACCGTTGTCGCGCCTGCTGATGTCGTACTCCTTCGGCTCGCCAAAGATGCGCACCCGGACGTGATCGTGGTCCAGGAACAGCACGCCGGCGTTGTGGGAGTCGGCCATGTCCTCCGCTGTCTGGAACAGGGTGAACTTGTCGTGGCAGGGCTCGGAGTCGTAGGGGCAGAACTGGGTGCAGTTGCCGCACTCGTTGCACATCCTGTCCACGTGGAGGATCTGGTGGCTGCCGTCAGCCATGGTGATGGCCACGTTGGAGCGGTTGGGGCAGGAGTCCACACAGTTCTCGCATACGGTAGAGCACTGGAGGCAGCGCTCGCCCTCGCAGCGGGCGTCGCCGCTCATGGCGAGGACGCCCTTTTTGGCAATGGCATCCGCCTTGGTGATACAGGCCGCGGCGGGGATGTCATAGACGTACGGCGCGCCGATGACCTCCTGGGCAAAGGCGGCCGCGTCGGCGATGCCCTCCACTACCGTGGCGGGACCGCGCTTGCAGTCGCCGGCGGCGTATACGCCCTCGATGTTGGTGCGGAAGGCGGGGCGGCCCCTCTTGTCCAGCTCGATGCCGTTGGCGGTGAAGAGTGCGTCGTCCACCTGTTCGCCCACGGCGGAGATCACCAGATCGCAGGGGATGGTGAAGTACTCGCCGGTGCCTACTGGGCTGCGGCGACCGGAGCTGTCCGGCTCGCCTAAACGCATCTTCTCACACTTGAGTAGACCGTCTGCCTGGGCCACGGGGGCGGCCAGCTCGGCGAAGGATACACCGTCAGCCATAGCCAGCGCCAGCTCGTGCTCGTCAGCGGGCATCTCCCGCCTGGTGCGGCGGTAGACGATGGTCACGTTGGAGGCGCCACTGCGCTTGGCCAGGCGTGCCGCGTCCATAGCGGTGTTGCCGGCGCCCACCACGGCCACGCTGCCGGTCACACCGATGAAGCCGGCTTTGACGCCCTTCATCCACTGGATGGCGCCGGCCACGTCGCCGGGAATCCCCAGCTGACCGGCCTTCCAGGCACCCACGGCGTAGAGGATGTGGGTATAGCCCTGGACCTTCAGTTCCTCTACCGAGGGGGCAGGCGCGCCGCAGCGCACCTCCACACCGTAGCGCGCCATCAGGGCAATATCCTTCTCAATGGTCTCGTCGGCGATGCGGAAGGCGGGAATCACATGGCGCGGCACGCCTCCCAGCGTTGCCTCCCGCTCAAAGATAGTGGTTTCGATGCCGGCCCGGCCCAGGAAATAGGCGGCGGAGATGCCGGTGGGGCCGCCGCCGATGATGGCGGCCTTCTTGCCGCTCACGCGCGTCGGCACCTGAATGGAGGCCATCAGCGCCTCGTAGCCGTTTTCGGCGGCCAGCAGCTTGGTGTCCCGGATGTGGACAGACTCGTCGTAGAAGTTGCGGCTGCACTTGCCCTGGCAGCGGTGGGCGCAGATGGTGCCGGTGATAAAGGGCAGGGGGTTTTTCTCCGTGATAAGCTTCAGCGCCGGGCCGAACAGACCCTTGCGGCACAACTCCATGTACTCGGGGATGTCCTGCTCAATGGGGCAGCCGCCTTTGCAGGGGGCGATGAAGCAGTCGGTCCAGGGCACCCCGTCCTCCCGCTTGCGGCTGGGCAGAGGCTTGATGGGTTTCAGATGGTGATAGTCTCTGTGACTGGCGGCAGACAGGGCGCAGATGGCCTCCGTATCCGTGCCGGTGAAGGGTCGGTAGGGAAGGGACTCCACTTTTTCCACCATCTGGCGCAGACGGTTGTAACCGCCGGGCTTGAGAATAGTGGTGGCCACGGTGATGGGCCAGATACCCGCCTCAAACAGCTTGTCACAGTTGAAATATTCGGCACCGCCGGCAAAGGAGATCCGTAGCTTCCCCTTGAACTGGCGGGAGATCCGGTGGCACATCTCAATGGTCAGCGGGAACAGGGAGCGGCCGGACATGTACATCTCGCTGCCGGGCAGCTCACCCCGGGTAGTGTCCACTGGGAAAGTATTGCTGAGCTTCAATCCGAACTCCAGGCCGTTCTCCTCGGCCAGCGCCTGCAGCCGCTGGAACATGGGCACCGCGTCGGCCCACTGGAGATCCTCCCGGAAATGATGGTCGTCAAAGACGATGTAGTCGTAGCCCATATCGTCCAGTGTCCGCCGTGCTGTCTCATAGCCCAGGATCGTGGGGTTGCACTTGACGAAGGTGTGCAGGTGCTTCTCAGTGATGAGGTAGGAGGCGATGCGTTCGATCTCATCCGGCGGACAGCCGTGTAGAGTGGACACGGTGACGCTGCGGCTGACGTGGGGGGAGATGCGGTCGATGTAGCCGGCGTGGGCGGGAAACAGCTCCTTCAGGACGGCCAGGCACTCGCCCCAGACGGCGGTGGCAGAGGCGTCCTTCATGCCCTCGATATAGGCATCTACCTTCTCTCCTTTGATGCCGTCCAGGTCGTAGCCCACGGACATGTTGAACACGAATCCGTCGGGATCGCCCAGACCGTATACCTTGCTGATGACCTTCAGGGCGCACCAGGCCTTGACGTACTCCTCCATGGCCTGGGGCACGGTCAGCTCGGTGGACCACTCCTGGTTGTAGCCCTCGTCATTGGCCAGGATGCAGGGGCGGGGTACACAGGCGGCCAGCTCCGCACCGTCCATCTTCTGCACCGTCTTGACCTCAAAGAAGCGTGCGCCGGCAAAGTAAGCGGCGATGATGTTCTGGGCCAGCTGGCTGTTGGGCCCGGCAGCGGGGCCGAAAGGCGTTTCGATGCGCTCGCCGAAAATGGGCAGGCTCTTGCCAGCGGCGTGGTACGGTTTATGGACGCCGAACATATCGCCTGTGCCGGCGTATTCAGTGACCACCCAGTTCATCAGTGAGCGGAAGGGGATGGGGACCATTTTTTCAGACATGGGGAACGCTCCTTTCGTGGAATGTATCATAAAAAGCACCGCGCACGGCGTGAAACGGCCTGTAGGCCTGTAAGCGGATTAATCGGAGATCCACAGATTTGGATAAAGCATCTCAATACACCCGGTTGTTCAGTGCACCCCAAAGCTTCTTGGCGCTCTCCAGAATATGGGCGTTCTCCGCCTCCTCGTCGATGCCGACCAACTCCCGATCCCGCATCAGCACCCTGCCGTTTGCAATGGTAGTGCGGCACAGCTTGCCTGTCATGCCGAAGAGGATGTGGCCGTCGATGTTCTCGTCGGAGAAGGGGGTGTAGGGCTTGTAATCCATCACGATGATATCCGATGCGGCACCGGGTTTCAGCACGCCAAGCTCCACGGGGAAATACTTCTCCGCAATCTTCGCGTTATTGCGGAACAGCATGCCGGTTACCTCTCCCCAGGCCACGTTGGGCAGACAGGCGTTGAGCCGCTGGACGCACAGCGCCGCCTTCAGAGATTCAATCATGTCGTTGGTCCAGGCGTCGGTACCCAGCCCCAGCAGGATTCCCTCCTGGCTCAGGGGCAGTACGGGACACACACCCACCGCGTTGGACATGTTGGACTCCGGATTGTTGACCACCATGGTGCCGGTGTTTTTGATGAGTTCGATCTCGGCGGGGTTGACGTGGATACAGTGTCCCAGCAATGTCTTCCCGCCCAGGATGCCGTGGTCGTGGAGCCTCTGCACCGGACGGCGACCGTAGTTCTGCAGACTGTCGTATACGTCGTTCATGCCCTCGGACACGTGGATGTGGTAGCCGGTGCGCCCGTTGTTGGCCGCAACCATCCTGTCAAAGGTCTTGTCGGAGATGGTGAACAGGGCGTGGCCGCCGAACATGGCCGCCAGCATGGGGTCCTGTCCCTTTTCGCAGTAGGTGATCCAGTCGGCGTTCTCCTGGATGGCCTGCAGGCACTTTTCCTCGCCGTCCCGGTCGCTGACCTCATAACACAGGCAGGAGCGGATGCCGAACTTTTTGGCGCTCTCGCCGATCTGGAACAGAGAGCCGGGGATCTCGGCGTAGGCGGCGTGGTGGTCGAAGATGGTGGTGACGCCCTGCTTGATGCAGTCGATGTACAGCGCGTCGGCGCTGGCGCGGGAACCCTCCAGCGTCAGCTTCCGGTCCATGGCCCACCAGGTGCCGTCCAGCACCTCATAGAAGTTGGTGGGGTTGTTTCCCACGATGGAGAGGCCCCGCGCCAGTGCGGAGTAGATGTGGGTGTGGGCGTTGATGAAGGCGGGCATGATGACGCCGCCCCGGGCGTCGATGATCCCGGCATCGGGGTATTTGGCCCGCAGGGCGGTCTCGTCGCCCACCTCGGTGATGACGGGGCCGTCAAAGGCCACGCCGCCGTGCTCATAGTAGCCTTTGCCCCCGGCATCCCGGGTGATCAGTCGTCCGTTGGTGACAAGATACATGGCGATCCTCCTCTTTACGATCCACCCCGCCGCGAACAAAAAGTGTTTCAAACCTCCGCTCAGGAGATCTGAAACACTCAAGCAAGCAGCCGAGTGATAGTTGCAGCCCGTGCGCGAAGCACTTCCTTACAGCTACCAGTCTTGAATTGTTGTACCGATTATACAGCAGACGGCGGAGAAAAGCAACAGAAATTTGTGGAAAAGAGAAAGAAACGGCGGTGCGTTGCACCGCCGTTTCCGGGAAAGGCTTTTATTTGGTGCCAAAGATGCGGTCGCCGGCGTCACCCAAACCGGGTACGATGTAACCATGCTCGTTCAGGTGATCATCCAGCGCACCGGCGTAGATATCCACATCGGGGTGGCGGGAGGTGATGAGCTCGATGCCCTCGGGGGCGGCCACCAGCACCATCAGCTTGATGTTCCTGCAGCCGCGCCGCTTCATCTCCTCAATGGCCATGTCGGCGCTGCCGCCGGTGGCCAGCATGGGATCGACGATGATGATGTCACGCTCGGCCACATCCTTGGGCATCTTGCAGAAGTACAGGTGGGGCTCCAGCGTATCCTCGTCCCGATACATGCCGATATGACCCACGCGGGCGGAGGGCACCATGCGCAGCACGCCCTCTACCAGCCCCAGACCGGCCCGCAGGATGGGGACGACGGCGAATTTTTTGCCGGCCAGTGTGGGCATCTCCGCCTCGCACAGGGGGGTCTCGATATGCTTGGTGGTCAGAGGCAGATCGCGGGTGGCCTCATAGGTGATGAGCATGCCGATCTCGGATACCAAGTCTCGGAAATCCTTGACGCTGGTGTTCTTGTCGCGCATGATGGTCAGCTTGTGAGCCACCAGGGGGTGATCCATGATATGCACTTTCTCTGTAAACATCTTGTTTCTCCTCCGTTATGTCGTATATAAAAATATATAGAAAATTCTATAAATGCGCTCAATCTGCTGTGATCTTCAGCCCTCTGGCCAACCGCTCCCGCTCGGCCTGGGACAGCCGCAGGTAGTTGGGCACAAGATCCCGTGCTGGTACAGTCTCGCCCCGTGCCGCCATCTCTGAGGCCGTCTGGGCCACGCCTACGGCGTTCTGCATCCGCAGCGCCGGCGGCGCCATGCGGCAGTGGATGCCGCTTTCCGACAAATACGCACAGCACGGCGCGGCGCCGTCGCCCACAATTATTTTCAGCTGATCGTCGTTCTGCAGCTCCTCCGCCAGCTCCGGCAGGCCGATGGCCCGGTCCGGCGTCAGCCGTTCCAACTGTTCGCTCCGGGCGGCGAACACGGCGTTGTAGATCTGGCTGCGCCGGGCGTCCATGGCGCAGATCACCTCTGCCTCCATGTGCCGTACGCTTTGAGCCATGGCCTCCAGCGTGGATACAGCGCAGCAGGGGAGGTCCAGCGTCCAGGCCAGCCCCTTGGCGGCGGACACGCCGATCCGCAGCCCCGTGAAGGAGCCGGGACCCGCCGCCACGGCGATCAGATCCATTTGCCGCAGCTCCAGGCCGCCGTTTTTCAGCATGGCGTCCACCAACGGCATCAGGGTACGGCTGTGGGTCAGTCCGGTGTTCTGAAAAGTGGAGGCCAGAATGACGCCGTCCTCTGCGACGGCAGCGGAGACACTTTTGGCGGAGGTCTCCAATGCCAGGATCTTCACAGCTCGTCCCCTCCCGTGATGGTGATGCGCCGCCAGTTCTCCTGATCGCCGCAGCGCTCGATGGTCACGCATACCGCGTCGGCGGGGATGGCCTCCGCCACGTTCTCGCTCCACTCTACGGCGCACACGCCGCCCCGGTCCAGATAGTCATCCCAGCCGATGTCGAACAGAGCGTTGCTGTCCGGCAGGCGGTACATGTCAAAGTGGAACAGGGGCAGCGGACCGTCGTACTCATTGACGATGGTGAAGGTGGGACTGGTGACGCGGCTCTGACAACCGATCCCCCTTGCCAGCCCGCGGGTGAACGCGGTTTTTCCCATGCCGAGACCGCCCACATAGGCCACCACGTTGCCGCCGCGCAGACGGCGGCCCAGCTCCTCGCCGATCCGTTCGGTCTCCGCCGTGCTGTGGGAGATATATGTCACCGCTGTCACCTCTCTGTCTCAAAATTCGCGTTCAGTATAGCATAAAAAAACACCGTTGAAAAGAGAGAAACCGCGTTTACACGGAAAACTTCTTGTGATAGACTATGGGTGCCGCTGCATGAGCGGCACCCATAGTCCGCGCCTGCGGCGCGGCAGATCAAGCACAGCGGGAGGGGGCTCCCATCCCCTCCCGGTTTTCCGGGGAGGCACCATGTTTCAGAGGGTCCGCAATGCGATAGGGGACATCTTCCAGCAGGTCGATCCTGTCCTGCTGGCGCTCTGCTGCGCCGCCACGCTCTTCGGCCTGGTGGAGATTGCCAGCGCCACCCATTACATGGGTACCTTGCGCTATGTGCTGGTGCAGGGTGGTGCGGCGGTCATCGGCGTGCTGGCTTACTTTCTAATGTCGCTGGTGGATCTGAATGAGCTGTCCAAGGGCTGGAAGTGGATGCTGCTGTTCAACGTGGTGCTGATCCTGCTGCTGCGCACGCCGCTGGGCGTGGATGACGGCACGGGAAACCGGGCGTGGCTCTATATTCCCCATTTTCCCGTCAGCTTGCAGCCGGCGGAACTGGTAAAGCTGACCTTCGCCGTGATCCTGGCCAGACAGCTGGTGTGGCTGCAGGAGGAAAAGAAGCTGAACGCCGTCCCCTCTGTGGCCTTTTTGGGGGCGCACATCCTGGGGCTGGTGGGGCTCTACTACATGGCCTCCGGTGATATGGGCAGCGCCTTGGTCTACATTTTCATCTTCGCCTGCATGGCCTTCGCCGCCGGCGTCAAGGCCCGCTGGTTCGCCCTGGGACTGGCGGGCGGAGGGGCCGCCTTTTATCTGCTGTGGGAGTTGGACAAGATCAGCGACTACATGAAGGACCGCTTCCGACTGATCCTGGATCACGACCTGGACCCACAGGGTGTCGGCTGGCACCAGAGCCGCAGCCTGCTGGCGCTGGGCAGCGGCAAGCTGACGGGCCAGGGGCTGTTCCACGGCACACAGACCCAGAGCGAGTTCAGCTGGAGCTTGCCGGCCCGGCACACGGACTTCATTTTCTCCGCCATCGGGGAGGAGCTGGGACTGCTGGGCTGTGTGGCCGCGCTGGCGCTCCTGACGGCCATCGTGATCCGCTGCCTGGTGGTGGCTTACCGGGCCAGGACCCGGCTGGAGAGCTATATCTGCGTGGCCATGGCCGCCATGCTGATCTTTCAGACGGTCATCAATGTGGGCATGTGCCTGTTCCTGGTGCCGGTCATCGGCCTGACGCTGCCCTTCTTCAGTTACGGCGGCTCCTCACTGGTGACGCTGTTCGCCGCCATGGGGATGGTGTCCGGTATTCGAAAACGGTCGCTGCCGGAGTGGCTGCGATAGACATGGAGTCCCCCGTCTGCAGACGGGGGACTTTTTTTCCCCGTGGGGCGGGCGGCGGTTGTAATCGGAACAAAAGCGTGATATACTGCTATGGTAAAATTGGTATATTGTGGGCGGCCCTGTGGCCGATCATTGAAACAGAGGTGCGATATATGAAGATCGTTGTTTTGGCCGGCGGCATCAGCACGGAGCGTCATGTCTCCCTGGTCAGCGGCACCGGTGTGTGCCGGGCGCTGCGGGAGCGGGGACACCGGGCAATCCTGGTGGATATGTTCCTGGGATTGGAGAGCTATCACGGCAGACTGTCAGACATTTTTGATGCGCCGGACGGCCTGTGCGGCGACGTCCGCATCGAGACCACGGCGCCGGATCTGGAGGCCGTGCGCCGCAGCCGTGCCGACCAGAGTCCGTCCAAATTGGGCAAAGACGTGCTGGCGGTGTGTGCCATGGCGGATGTAGTGTTCCTGGCACTCCACGGCGAGTGCGGCGAGGACGGCCGCATCCAGGCGGCGCTGGATCTGCTGGGTGTGCCTTATACCGGCGCTAATTACGTGTCCAGTGGCATGGCGATGGATAAGTCCATTGCCAAGCGCTTTATGGACAGCGAGGGGATCCGCACGGCACCATGGCGTGACCTGTGGTATACCGAAGCGGACATTCCCCGCCTGGTGGAGGAACTGGAGGTGCCCTGCGCGGTGAAGATCGTCAACGGCGGCAGCTCCGTGGGTGTAGAACTGCCGGATACAAAGGAGGAACTGGAGCGGGCATTGCACAATGTGCTGCGCTATGGCCATCACGCGGTGGTGGAGAAGAAGATCCGCGGCCGGGAGCTGACGGTGGCTGTGCTGGGAGACCGGTATCTGCCGGCGGTGGAGATCATCCCCAACGGCGATTTCTTCAACTACGAGACGAAGTATCAGAGCGGCGGCGCTACCGAGGTCTGCCCGGCGCCCATCAGCGACGAGATGTGGCGCCAGATGGGCGAGATGGCGCTGAAGCTGCACCGGGCGCTGGGGCTCAGCGTCTATTCCCGTACCGATTTCCTGTTGGATGAGGAGGGGCAGGCCTGGTGCCTGGAGGTGAACACCCTGCCGGGCATGACGCCCACCAGCCTGGTGCCCAAGGAGGCCGCCGCCGTGGGGATCTCCTACGGCGAGCTGTGTGAGATCATCGTGGAGGAGTCCCTGCGGGCCAGAAAGGCGGGACGCTGATGTTTGCCTGTACACTGGCCGAGATCTGCGCCGCCGTGGGCGGCACGCTGCTGCAGGAGTGCGGCGGGACGATTACCTCTGTTGGCACGGACAGCCGGAAAGCTGCGGCGGGACAGCTGTTCATCCCGCTGGTCGGCGAACGTTTTGACGGGCACGATTACCTCGAAAGCGCCTTGTCAGGCGGCGCGGAGGCCTGCCTGACGGCCCGCCGCCCGGAGAGATTGCTGTCCGGCAAGGGCTATATCCTGGTAGCGGACACCATGCTGGCGCTGAAGGCGCTGTCCACCTGGTACCGGGAGAAGTTTGAGATCCCATTCGTCCAGGTCACCGGCTCCGCGGGAAAGACCACCACCAAGGAGATGATCGCCGCTGTGCTGGGGCGTCGTTTCCGTGTGCACAAGACCCGGGAAAACCTGAACAACCTCATCGGCACACCGCTGACGCTGCTGGAGCTGGAGGAACAGCACGAGGCCGCGGTGATCGAAACGGGTATGGACCACTTTGGCCAGATCCGCTACATGGGCCAGATGGTGCAGCCCGACTTTGCCGTCATTACCAACGTAGGCGATGCCCACGCGGAGAACCTGGGCAGCAGCCGGCAGGGCGTATTGCGGGCCAAGAGTGAGATTTTTGAAAACCTGCAGCCGGGTGGGATCGCTGTACTCAATGGAGACGACGAGCTGTTAAGGAAAATTGCTTTACGAAAAGAAACCCTCTTTTGCGGCCGCGGAGCGAACTGCCAGGTCCGGGTGAGCCGGGTGGAGGAGCTGGGCCTCGAGGGGCTGCGCTGCACCGTGACCACCGGATGGGACACCTACGATGTCCGCGTCGCCGCTCCCGGCGCCTATATGATCTATCCCGCCGCCATGGCCATCGCCATCGGTGAGCGGCTGGGGCTGACAAAGGATGAGATGCTCTCAGGTATCCTCGACTATCGGCCGGTGGGCTCCCGGATGCATCTGATCCGTCTGCCGGAGGACCGCCTCATCATCGACGACTGCTACAACGCAAACCCCCAGTCCATGGCTGAGGCGCTGCATTTGCTGGCGGGCACGCCCTGCCGTCACCGTCTGGCAGTACTGGGCGACATGAACGAGCTGGGTGAGCTGAGCATCAGCGCCCACCGGCGCGTAGGCGAACTGACAAAAGAGCTGAAGATTGATACCATCATCGCCATTGGTGACAAGGCAAAATACATGACAGAGACTGCGGAAAAAGGGATATACTGGTATCCTGATATCGCCGGAGCAATGGAGACGCTGCGCAGTCAGTTCACACCCGGAACGGCGGCGCTGGTGAAGGCGTCCCACTCCATGGCATTCGAAAGAATCGTAGCGGAATTGGAAAAGCAGTAAATGATCGACATCAGCGTGACCGGACTGGTCAAGTCCTTTGACCTGGAAAAGCGAATACTGGATGGGCTGACCTTTCAGGTAGACGCCGGCGAGCGCGTGGGTCTGCTGGGCAGGAACGGCGCCGGTAAAACGACGCTGTTTCACATCCTGACCGGCGAGCTCTCCGCCGACGAGGGTGATGTGTTGATCGCCCCCGGCAGGCGTGTGGGCCTGATCTCCCAGATCCCGGTGTATCCCGCCGGTTATACGGTGGAGGACGTACTGCGCTCGGCCTTTGCCCGCATGTCCCGCTTGCAGGAGGAGATGGACACACTGGCGGAGCGGATGGCGGGCGGTGAGAGCGACGTGGGTCTTCTAAAGCACTATGGAGACCTCACCGCCCGTTTTGAGGGACTGGGCGGCTACGACACCGATACAGCGGTGAACAAGGTGGCCAACGGCCTGTCCATCAGCACCGATATGCGCAGCCGCCTGTTCGATGAGCTTTCCGGCGGAGAGAAGACCCGGGTCAACCTGGGCCGTCTGATCCTGGAGGATACGGATATCCTGCTGCTGGACGAGCCCACCAACCACCTGGACCTGCAGGCCACCGAATGGCTGGAGGACTACCTGACCCGCTTCCGGGGCACGGTGGTGTCCATCTCCCACGACCGCTATTTCCTGGACCGCACGGTGCAGCGCATCATCGAGATCGAGGGCGGAAAGGCGGCCTTTTACAGCGGCAACTACAGCTTTTATGCCATCGAGAAGGAGCGCCGCTATCAGGAGCGGATGAAGCAATACCTGAAGGAGCAGGCCAAGATCCAGCAGCTGGAAAAGGCTGCTGAGCAGCTGCGGCTGTGGGCCTTTCAGGGTATGGACAAGACATATCGCCGCGCTGTCTCCATGGAGAAGCGCATCGAGCGGATGCGCACCGTGGAAAAGCCCACAAAGGCCCGGAAGATGGACGCACGCTTTGCCAGCCGGGAATTCCGGGGCGACGAGGTGCTGCAGATCAAGGGGCTGACCAAGGCTTTCGGCGCTCACACGCTGTTTTCGGACATCTATCTGCGCGTGACCGGCGGCGAGCGCATCGCTCTGCTGGGGGAGAACGGCACTGGTAAGACCACGTTGCTGAACATGATCGTGGGGCGCGAGGGAGCCGACAGCGGTTCGGTACGCCAGGGCCCTGCCGTCCGCACGGCCTATCTGGAGCAGGTGATCCGCTTTGACCACCCTGAGCGCTCGCTGGTGGACACCATGCTCTACGAAAAGCGGAACATGACGCCCCAGAGCGCCCGCAACCGCCTGGCGGCGTATCAGTTTCAGGGCGAGGACGTGTTCAAGAGCGTCAGCGTGCTATCCGGCGGCGAGCTGAGCCGCCTGCGACTGTGTATGCTGATGGACGAGGAGATCAATTTTCTCATCCTGGACGAGCCCACCAACCATCTGGACATCGCCGCCCGTGAGTGGATCGAGGAGGCGGTGGAGGCCTATGACGGCACGCTGTTGTTCGTCAGCCATGATCGCTATTTCATCAACCGTTTCGCCACCCGGATCTGGGAGTTGGCGGAGGGCACCATACACGACTACCCCATGGGCTTTGCCCAATACCACGCGGCCAAGGATGAGGAGCGCCGTGCTTCGCCCGCCGCGCCGGCGGCGGTCAAGCGGCGCGATACCCGCACGGGGCGCGGCAGCCGAAGCCGGCAGGCTGTCCGAAAGCAACTGACCATCTGCGAGAGTACCATTGCCCGACTGGAATCGTCCGCCGCGGCGCTGGATGAGGAGATGGTCGTCCACGGCAGCGATGTGGACAAGCTGGCGGAGCTGTACCGGCAGAAGCAGGACGTGGAAGCCCGGCTGGAGGAGGAGCTGCTCCGCTGGGAGGAACTGTCCGCCCGACTGGAGGAGACGGAGAGTATCTGACAGAGCAGGAGAATGACCATGAGCGATATCCTTTGCATGTATTATTCCCGCACCGGCAATACCCGCATGGCCGTCAAAGAGATCGCTGCGGCGCTGGATGCCGAGGTGGTGCGCATCACCGACGGGGTGGATTACAACGGTTGGGGCGGCTACGTTCGGGCCGGCATGGAGGCCATGCGTCGTTCCACCCATTCACTCAAGCCTTACAGCACGGAGAAGGAACTAAGCGAATACCGGCTGGTGATTCTGGGTACGCCCGTGTGGGCAGGCCGCTGCTGTGCGCCGATCCGGGGCTTTTTGAAGCGCCGCGGACTGGAGTTGGAGCGGGTAGCCTATGTGTTGACCCGGGGCGGCGACCGTCGCTGTGAGGAGATCTTCAGCCAGATGGACCAGTATACGGCGCAAAAGCATCTGCTGGATGTGTCGCTGCGGACGGACAGCGTGGGCTACGCGTTCTGGCGGGACAAGTTCATCCAGGACGTGAAGCGCTATATGGAGCAGTGAGGGGACCCTGTTATGGACGAGAAACTGGTACAGATCGAAGAGCGGCTGAGTGAGATTGAGCGTCAGCTGGCTGATCCGGCGGTATACGGCGACCGGGAAAAACTGGCCGCCCTCAGCCGGGAGCAGAAGGAGCTGCAGCCGGTAGTGGATACTTGGCGTGCGCTGCGCCGCGCCAGAGGCGACCAGGCCGATGCGCAGGCTATGCTGTCCGACCCGGAGCTGCGCCAGCTGGCTCAGGAGGAGTTGGTCGCGGCGAAGGCCGAGTCGGAGCGGCTGCAGGAGGAACTGAAGCGTCTGCTGCTGCCCCGAGACCCCAATGACGACAAGAACGTGATCCTGGAGATCCGCGCCGGTATCGGCGGGGAGGAGGGCGCTCTCTTTGCCGCCGACCTGCTGCGGATGTACACCATGTACGCCGAGCGGAAGGGCTTTACCCTGACGGTAGTCAGCGAGAGTATGACAGAATTGGGCGGCGTCAAGGAGGCCGTGGCCACCGTGGAGGGCAGCGGCGCCTGGTCCCGGCTGAAGTTCGAGGCCGGCACCCACCGGGTCCAGCGGATTCCGGAGACGGAGGCCTCCGGCCGGATCCAGACATCCGCCGCCACCGTGGCCGTCATGCCGGAGGCGGAGGAGGTGGAGTTCACCATCGACCCCAGGGATCTGCAGATCGACACATATCGCTCCTCCGGCGCCGGCGGACAGCACGTCAACAAGACCGAGTCCGCCATCCGCATCACACACCTGCCCACCGGCACGGTGGTGGAGTGCCAGGATGAGCGCAGTCAATACAAGAACAAGGACCGGGCCATGAAGATCCTGCGCGCCCGGCTATATGAGGCTGAGCGGGAGAAGCAGGATGCCGCCATCGCCGCCCGGCGCAGGACGCAGGTGGGCAGCGGTGACCGCAGCGGCAAGATCCGCACCTACAACTTCCCGCAGAACCGGGTCACCGACCACCGGCTGACAGGGGAAAACAAAAACTTCAATATCGCCGCCGTCATCAACGGCGATCTGGACGCGCTGATCGACGCCCTGACCCTGAGCGATCAGGCGGAGAAGCTGCGATCTGAAAACAAGGAGGATTCATACCATGCTGGAAGCAAAGAAGAAACTCTATGACAAATCCGGACCCAATGTGGTCAAGGCGCTGCGCAGCCGCTATTTCGAGGCGTATTACTGCTCCACCGGCGCCGAGGCCGTGGAAAAAGTGCTGGAGCTGATTCCCACGGAGGCGGAGGTGGGCTGGGGCGGCAGCATGACGGTGGACGCCCTGGGCATCAAGGAGGCCCTCTACAGCCGCGGCCAGAAGATGCTGGACCGTGACAGGGTCCCGCCTGAGAAACGGTGGGAGACCATGCGCCGTACTCTGACCAGCGACGTGTTTCTGATGAGCAGCAACGCCGTCACCGAGGACGGCCAGTTGTTCAACATCGACGGCAACGGCAACCGCGTGGGCGCTCTGTGCTTCGGCCCCGACAGCGTGGTCGTGGTGGTGGGCATGAACAAGGTGGTGCCGGATCTGGCGGCGGCTTATGCCCGTGTGCGGCATCTGGCGGCCCCCGCCAACGCCCAGCGCTTTGATATCACCACCCCCTGCGGCGTCAACGGCCAGTGCGCCGACTGCAAGAGTCCCCAGAGCATCTGTGCTTCCATGGTGGCCACCCGCCTGTGTAAGCCCACCGGGCGCATCAAGGTAGTACTGGTGGGAGAGGATCTGGGCTTTTAAAAGCCGGGCTGGAAAGGAAACGCTTTCATTGGAAACAAAAGTTTTCCGTCCCGGTCCTGACCGGGACGATATCGCCGCGGCGGCGGAGATCATCCGGTCCGGCGGCCTGCTGGGAATCCCCACTGAGACTGTCTACGGACTGGGCGCCGATGCGCTGAACGAGGCGGCCGTGGCACGGATCTTCCAAGCCAAGGGCCGCCCCCAGGACAACCCACTGATCCTCCATGTGCCGTCGGTGTCATGGCTGGAGCGGTATTGCCGGGATGTGCCACCCTCAGCCTATGCGCTGGCGGAGCGGTTTTGGCCCGGACCACTGACCATGATATTGCCCCGGCGGGAGAATGTGCCCCTGCGCACCACCGGCGGGCTGGATACGGTGGGCGTCCGCTGTCCGGATCATCCGCTGACGCTGGCCATCATCGAGGCCGCCGGTGTGCCTGTCGCCGCGCCCAGCGGCAACCTCTCCGGTCGTCCCAGCCCTACCACCGCCGCCCACATGCTACAGGATATGGACGGCAGGATCGACGCAATTGTGGACGGCGGTCCCTGCCGCGTGGGAGTAGAGAGCACCATCATCGACCTGACGGTGTCGCCGCCCCGCCTGCTGCGCCCCGGCGGCCTGCCGCTGGAGGAGCTGCGGCAGGTGCTGGGTGACATAGCCGTGGACGGAGCCGTGACCCACCGGATGGATGAGGGGGAGCATCCCCGTGCACCCGGCATGAAGTACCGCCATTATGCGCCCCATGCGCCGGTGACGGCGGTCGTCGGCGGCGCCGGCCGTTCAGCGGCGTACATACAGGCCCGGTTGGGCCAAAAGGACGGCGTGATCTGTTTTGATGAGTACGCCGGGCTGTTTGCGGGCCATGTGGTCCACACGCTGGGCCCGGCGGCGGATCGGCGTGCCCAGGCGCAGCATGTGTTCGATGCGCTGCGCACCTTTGACGAAACCGATGTGCCCCACATCTATGCTCAGTGTCCGGACGATGCCGGGCTGGGTCTGGCGGTGGGCAACCGGTTGAAGAAGGCGGCCGGCTTCCACGTGGTGGATGCCGGGCCCCTGGTCATCGGCCTCACCGGACCCACCGGAGCGGGGAAGACCAGCGCTCTGCTGGCGCTGGAGCGTCTGGGGGGCTGTGTGCTGGACTGCGATGCCATCTATCACCGGCTGCTGCAGACGGATGCGGTGCTGCGCGGCGAGCTGACCGCCGCCTTCGGCGAGGTGTTCAACGAGGACGGGCTGGACCGGCAGCGGCTGGGCAAGCTGGTATTTTCGGATCCGGCCGCCATGGAACGGCTCAACCGTATCGTGTTCCGCCACATGTCCGTCGCCGTGCGGGAACGGCTGGACACCGCATCTGAATCGGTGGTGGGTGTCGACGCCATCAACCTGTTCGAGAGCGGGCTGGACGCCATGTGCCGGCGGACGGTGGGGCTGCTGGCACCGGTGGAGGACCGCGTCCGCCGGATCATGGCCCGGGACGACATCAGCGAGGAATATGCCCGGCTGCGGATCGCCGCCCAGAAGGATGATGATTTCTACCGGACGCACTGCACGGATATCCTGGTCAACGACGTGGCGTCGGCAGAGGAATTTGAGGAGAGGGCGTATGCGTTCTTCTCCGTTCTGATCAAGAAATGCAAGGAGGAAAGCGACCAATGAGTGAAGAGATGAAGAGCCGCAAGGAAAAGGTGCTGTCCAACGTGAAGAACGGCTATGACCGCATCGGGGAGGACGAACTGCAGACCATGGAGGAGTATTGCCGTGTGTACAAGGATTACCTGGACCGCGGCAAGACGGAGCGCCTGTGTGTCAAGCGCACCGTGGAGCTGGCGGAGGCCGCCGGCTTCGTGGCCTACCGGAGGGGCATGGAGCTGCGGCCTGGCGCCCGGGTGTACACCGTCAACCGCGGCAAAGCCATCATGCTGGCCGTGATCGGCCGCAGATCCCTGGCCGAGGGCTGCCAGATCACTGCCTCCCACATCGACTCCCCGCGGCTGGACGTCAAGCCCATCCCCCTCTATGAGGACGATGGAATGGCCTATTTCAAGACCCACTATTACGGCGGTATCCGCAAGTACCAGTGGGTCACCGTGCCGCTGGAGCTGCGGGGCGTGGTGGCCCTGAAGGATGGCACCGTGACGGAGGTGGCCCTGGGCGAGGGCGACGAGCCCAAGTATGTCATTACCGATCTGCTGCCCCATCTGGGCGGCGAGCAGGGCAAGAAACCCCTCAACGAGGCTATCCCCGGAGAGAACCTGAACATTCTGCTGGGCAGCCGCCCCGTAGGCGAGGCGGGCGAGAGCGACCGGGTGAAGCTGAACGTGATGGAAAAGCTGCATGAGAAGTACGGCATCACAGAGGACGACTTCGCCTCCGCCGAGCTGGAGGCCGTGCCAGCCGCCAACGCCACCGACATCGGCCTGGATGCCAGCCTGATCGGCGCCTACGGTCACGACGACCGTGTGTGCGGTTTTGCCGGGCTGCAGGCGCTGCTGGATCTTGATATCCCCGCCAAGACCGCCGTGTGCGTGCTGGCCGACAAGGAGGAAATCGGCTCCATGGGCGTTACGGGCATGCAGTCTGCTGCCTTTGACACATTTATCAACGACCTGTGCGACGGGCAGGACGTGCTGCTGCGCCAGTGCTACGAGAATGCCTTCTGCCTGAGCACCGACGTGACTGCCGCTTACGACCCCAGCTTCCCGGAGGTCTATGAGAAGCGCAACTCTGCCCATATCAACTTTGGCCTGGGCCTGTGCAAGTATACCGGCGCCCGAGGCAAGTCCGGCTCCAGCGACGCCGGCGCCGAGACGGTGGCCTATGTCCGCCGTGTACTGGATGAGAAGGACGTGGTGTGGCAGATCAGTGAACTGGGCCGGGTGGACGCCGGCGGCGGCGGCACCGTGGCTCAGTACATGGCCAACCGCAACATCGCCACATTGGACGCCGGCGTGCCGGTGCTGAGCATGCACGCCCCCTTCGAGGTGGTCAGCAAGCTGGACGCATATATGACCTATAAGGGCTGTAAGGCCGTCTATGAGGTGGAATAAGAGCGCATAAGAGCGTTATAAAGAGCAAAAAACCGGGGAGATGTCTCTCCGGTTTTTTGTGCGCGCGCATAAACGGCGCGCCGCCGTGCACCCTAGACGAAAAGGAGGGTGCGTATGAACAACGAAATCCGGCAGGAAAACGAGAGGGAGCAGGAGAACACCGACACACCGCAGCAGCAGATCGTGGACATGGGCTCCTCAGTGGTCAGCAACCGCCACGGTACCATCCACTGCCTGACCATTGTGGGTCAGGTGGAGGGCCACATGCTGCTGCCCGGCAGCAGCAAGACCACCAAGTATGAGCATGTTTTGCCGCTGTTGGCGGCCATTGAGGAGTCTGACGAGGTGGACGGCCTGTTGGTGCTTTTGAACACAGTAGGCGGCGACATCGAGGCGGGACTGGCCATCGCCGAGCTGATTGCCGGCATGGAGACACCCACCGTGACGCTGGTGCTGGGCGGGGGACACTCTATCGGCATCCCGCTGGCGGTGTCCGGCAAGGTGACCATGATCGCGCCGTCGGCCTCCATGACCATCCACCCGGTGCGTATGTCCGGCACAGTGATCGCCGCGCCGGCTACCTATCAGTATTTTGACCGCATCCAGGAGCGGATCATCGAGTTCGTAGCCAGGAACTCCAGCATCAGCGCCGACCGGTTCCGCGCACTGATGCTGGCGACGGGCGACATGGCCAATGACGTGGGCAGCGTGGTCTACGGGGAGCAGGCGGTGGAGCTGGGCCTGATGGACAGGATCGGCACGCTGTCCGACGCGCTGCACAGTCTGTACGGGATGATTGACGGTAAAAAGGACGGAGAAGAGGGCTGACCGGACGGCCGGCCCTCTTTTGCGGGGAAAGCGCGGCAGGTTTTGCTTGAAAACGGAGGGGTTTCTTGCTATACTAAACTAGATATAGAATGCGTGGAATATCGAGGTGAATGGATTGTATCTTCGCGCTTTGGAAATTCAGGGTTTTAAGTCTTTTCCCGACAAGACGGTGCTGAACTTCGGAGAGGACATCACGGCCATCGTGGGGCCCAACGGCTCCGGCAAGTCCAACATCGCCGACGCCATCCGCTGGGTCATGGGCGAGCAGAACAGCCGCCAGCTCCGCGGCAGCAAGATGGAGGACGTAATCTTCGGCGGCACCGAGAAGCGGGGTCCCACCGGATTTGCCCAGGTGACGCTGGTTATCGATAACACGGAGCACATCTTCAACCGCGACGAGACGGAGGTGGCGGTGACCCGCCGCTACTACCGCAGCGGAAACAGCGAATACTACATCAACCGCCAGTCGGTGCGCTTGAAGGACGTGAACGAGCTGTTCATGGACACGGGCATGGGCCGGGAGGGCTATTCCATCATCGGCCAGGGCAAAATCGATGAGATCCTGTCCGTCAAATCCGGCGAACGGCGGGAGATTTTCGAAGAGGCCGCCGGCATCTCCAAATTTCGCCATCGCAAGGAGGAGGCGGAACACAAGCTGGAGCACACCGAGGAGAATCTGGTCCGCATCAACGACAAGATCGCGGAACTGGAACTGCAGGTGGAGCCCCTGCGGGAGCAGGCGGAGAAGGCCAAAAAGTATCTGATCCTGCGGGACGAGCTGCGGGTGCTGGAGATCAGTGTATGGCTGGAGAACCTGCAGAGCATCAAGGCCGCCGCGCTGAAGCTGCGGACGGACTGTGAAACGGCCCGGTCTGACAAGGAGACGGCCAAGGCGGCGGTGGACGCCGTCTACGACGAGGCCGAGGACTGCGCCGCCCGGGTGCAGGAGAACGATATCGCCGCCGAGGGCGTGCGGGCGCGGCTTTCGGAGCTGGAGGGCGCCGCCGCCGAACAGGACAGCGCTGCCCGGGTGCTGCAGACCGCCATGGAGCACAACGACGAGTCCCTGCACCGGTTGGAACTGGAGATGAGCGAAAGCGAAAACCGCACGGAGAATCTGCGGGGCCAGCTGGAGGAAAAGGCTCAGCGGTTGGAGGAGATCGCCGCGGAGACGGAAAGTCTGGAGCGGGAGATCGACGGGCTGCTGGCCCAGGTGCGCCAACTGGCAGAGAGCGCCGGCGCTGCCGAGCAGGAGGCTGTGGCGCTGCAGGCCCAGGAGACGCTGGCACTGTCTGCCGCGGCGGACGCGCGGGTGATTCTGTCCGCCCTGCAGGCCGGCGTGGACGGCATGGCCGAGCGCCGCGCCGCACTGGAGCGCGACATGGGCGAGGCGGTGCAGCGGCTCGCCTCCGCACAGGAGGAGGCCGGGGCCAACCGCCGTGCGCTGGAGGAGGCCCGGCAGGAGGCTCAGGCGGTGAGCAACATCATCCAGGGCCACAGCCTGAAGATGGACGGCCGCCGCAGACGTGCTGAGGAGGCCCGGGCAGCCAAGGTGCAGTTGACCATGGATGTGGGTGCTCTGGAAAACCGTATCCACCTGCTGACGGAGATGGAGAAGGAGTACGAGGGCTTCTCCAAAGCGGTCAAGACGGTGATGCAGGCGGCGGAGCGCCAGGCACTGCGGGGGATCCACGCACCGGTGGCCAGCCTGATGGCCACCGACGAGCCCTACACCGTAGCGCTGGAGATCGCCCTGGGCGCCGGCATGCAGAACATCGTGGTGGATCGGGAGGAGGACGCCAAGGCCGCTATCGGATATCTGAAACAGCGCGACGGCGGACGGGCCACCTTTCTGCCGCTGACCACCATCCGCGGCGACGTGCTGCGGGAAAAGGACGTGGAGAACGAATACGGCTTCGTGGGCATTGCCAGCGAATTGGCACACCACGACAAGCGATACGACGACATCTTCCGGAATCTGCTGGGACGCACCGTGGTGGTGGAAGATCTGGACTGCGGCATCGCCATGGCGCGGAAATACGCCAACCGCTTCCGCATCGTGACGCTGGACGGGCAGGTCATCAACCGGGGCGGTTCCATGACCGGCGGCTCGGTGAGCCGCAGTACCGGCGTGCTGAGCCGTGCCAACGAGCTCAAGCGGCTGCAGGAGAATCTGGGCGGACTGCAGGAGCAGCTGCACCAGGCCGCGCAGCGAGCGGAGGAGACAGAGCGCGAGCTCCAGAAGGCGCAGTATGAGCTGGAGGTGGCCCGGGAACAGCAGCATAAGGCCGAGGACGACGTGATCGCCTTGGAAGGCACCCAGAAGCAGTACGATGTGCTGACGGGGGGCCTGGAGGCCAGCCGTGAGAGCATGGCTCGGGAACTGCAGGAGCTGGAGCGGCGCAGAGCTGCCGACGAGGAGCGTATGGAGCAGATGCGCCGGGAGATCCGGCGGCACGAGGACGAGGGCGACGCGCTGCGCCAACGGCGCGAGAGCAGCCAGGCGGGGCGCAGCGAACTGATGGAGCGCAGCACGACCCTGTCCGGGCAGTTGAGCGAGAAACGGGAGCGACAGGCGGCTCTGGCCGCTGAGCATGCCGCCTCCCGGCTGGCGCTGGAGGACCTGCAGCGGCTACGGGGCGAACTGATGACCGACCGATCCGGCCGGGAGGAGTTGTGCCACCAGTTCCGGCAGGCCAATGAGCAGGCGCAGGCAGAGGCGGCGCAGCACAGCCGGGCCGCCGAAGAGCTGCGCCGGCAGGCGGAGGAGCAGCGCGCGCAGCTGCAGGCACTGACCCAGGAGAAGCTGACGCTGGAGGGGCGCCGCAGCGCCGCGACCCGGGAAATCGAGGCGCGCAACGAGGTGCTGCTCAACTGTGAGCGGGAGTTGGCGCGGCTGGAACAGCGGCTCAATGCCAGCGCTATGGAGGAGAAGAACATCCTGGACAAGCTCTGGGAGCATTATGAGCTGAGCCACTCCGACGCCATGGAGCAGCGCATCGAGCTGGAGAGCGTAGCCAAGGCCACCCGCCGCATTGCGGAGCTGAACCGGAGCATCAAAGCGCTGGGCACCCCCAACATCGGCGCCATCGAGGAGTTCGACCGTGTGAACACCCGCTATACATACCTGTCCGAGCAGCGCACCGACGTGGAAAAGGCCAAGGAGGAACTGCTGGGCGTCATCGAGGAGATCACGAAACAGATGACGGTGATCTTCGCCGAGCAGTTCCGCCTGCTCAGCGACAGCTTCCAGGAGACGTTTCTGGAACTGTTCGGCGGCGGAAAGGCGCAGCTGGAACTGGAGGATGAGAACGACATCCTCAACTGCGGCATCGAGATCAGGGTGCAGCCGCCCGGCAAGCAGCTTAAGACCATCACGTTGCTCTCCGGCGGCGAGAAGGCCTTTGTGGCCATCGCCCTGTATTTCGCCATTTTGAAGGTGCACCCCACGCCTTTCTGCGTTATGGACGAGATCGAGGCGGCGTTGGACGAGTCCAATGTGGTGCGCTTTGCCCGCTATATGCGGCGCGTGGCGGGGAAGACCCAGTTCATTGTCATCACCCACCGGCGCGGCACCATGGAGGAGGCCGACGTGCTCTATGGCGTGACCATGCAGGAGCGGGGCGTGTCCCTGGTGCTGACGGCCAACCTCAACGAGCTGGCCAAGGAGTATAAGATCAAGTAATCACAATCGGGAGGAACCACATGGGCCTATTCAGTAAAATCAAAAAGGCATGGGTCGACTATATCACCTGGGAGATGCCGGACGACGATTTCTTTGACGCACTGGAAGAGTCATTGATCCTGGCGGACATGGGCATGGAGCTGTCGGTCGGTGCAGTGGAGGAGCTGCGGCTGAAGGTCGCTAACAACCAGCTCCGGGGCGAGGAGATCAAAGAGGCGCTGCGTGACATCCTGCGGAAGAAGCTGGAGGCGGGCAATACAGCGCTGGATCTGTCCACCCGGCCCAGCGTGGTGCTGGTGATCGGCGTCAACGGCGTAGGCAAGACTACCTCTATCGGCAAGCTGGCCCACCGACTGAAGGAGCAGGATGGAAAGAAGGTGCTGCTGTGCGCGGCGGATACGTTCCGGGCGGCGGCGGCTGACCAGCTGGAGATCTGGGCGGATCGGGCCGGCGTGGATATCGTGCGCCAGCACGAGGGCGCCGATCCCGGAGCGGTGCTGTTCGACGCGCTGCAGGCGGCCCGGGCCCGGGGCAGCGACGTGGTGCTGTGCGACACCGCCGGGCGGCTGCACAACAAGCAGAATCTGATGAACGAGTTGGCCAAGCTCCGTAAGATTATCGACCGTGAGTGCCCGGACGCCGCCAAGGAGACGCTGCTGGTGCTGGATGCCACCACGGGCCAGAACGGGCTGATCCAGGCCCGGCAATTCAAGGAGACGGCCGGCCTCACCGGTATCATCCTCACCAAGCTGGACGGAACGGCCAAGGGCGGCATCGTCGTCGCCATTGCCAGGGAACTGAGCGTGCCGGTGAAATACGTGGGACTGGGCGAGGGCCTGGACGACCTGCAGCCCTTCGACGCCGGGGAATTTGTCAGCGCACTGATCTGACGGAGGATCGACTATGCGGAGAGACGGAAGAGCATATAATGAGTTGCGTCCGGTGACCATCACCACCGGCTTTGTGAAATATGCCGAGGGCAGTGTGCTGATCCGGTGCGGCGACACCATGGTGCTGTGCTGCGCCTCCGTAGAGGACCGCGTGCCGCCCCACGTGCGGCCCGGCTGCGGGTGGGTGACGGCGGAGTACTCCATGCTGCCCCGGGCCAACCGGGAGCGGAGCCGCCGGGACATCGACAAGCTGAAGCTGTCCTCCCGCAGCGCGGAGATCCAGCGGCTCATTGGCCGCAGTCTGCGCGCGGCGGTGGACCTGGAGGCGCTGGGCGAGCGCACGATCACCATCGACTGCGACGTGATCCAGGGGGACGGCGGCACCCGTACCGCCAGCGTTACCGGCGGCTTTGTCGCCCTGGCGCTGGCCTGCAAAAAGCTGGTGGAGAACGGTGAGCTGGGCCGCTCGCCCGTCCGGCACTATGTGGCCGGCGTCAGCGCCGGCATCGTGGAGGATCAACCGTTGCTGGACCTGCCCTACAGCGAGGACAGCCGAGCCCAGGTGGACCTGAACTGCGTGATGAACGATCTGGGTGAGATTATCGAACTGCAGGGCACCGGCGAGGGCCGTTCCTTCACCTTGCGGGAGCAGCAGGAGCTGGTGGAGCTGTGTGCCAAGGGCAACCGGGAGCTGATCGCCAGACAGAGGGAGATTCTGGGTGCGCTGTAAGGAGGACCGACATGGAGTGCCCCTATTGCCACAAAGAGATGCGCCCCGGGTATATCCCCGGCTGGCGAGAGGCGGTGAAATGGATGCCGGCGGGTGTAGATCCCTCGCTGCCGACAAAGGAGGCCGTACCGCTGACCCACACGCCCTTTGTCACCCCGGCGGAGGCCGAGGCCCATTACTGCGCCGATTGCAGGGTGATCATCCTGCCGGTGCATGAGCTGGAAAACCGCTGGAACAACGTGAAGGAAAAGTGGAAGTACTTTACAGATATGATCGGCGAGGCCAGGGAGGCCCGCGACGAGCAGCGGGCGGAGAAACGGCGGGAGAAGTCCCGCGAGAGACGGAGGAAGAAGGACCCCTGGGAGGTTTGATGATGAAATTCGTATTGGCATCCCACAACCGCGGCAAGCTGCGGGAAATGCAGGAGATCCTGGCGGAGCTGGGCGTGGAGGTGGTGCTCCAGTCCGACGTGGGGCTGGATCTGGAGCCAGAGGAGACCGGCACCACCTTTGCTGAGAACGCCGCCATCAAGGCCCGGGCCGTCATGGAGGCCAGCGGCCTGCCGGCCATCGCCGACGACAGCGGGCTGTGTGTGCATGCCCTGGGCGGCGCGCCCGGCATCTACTCTGCCCGCTACGGCGGGCTGGACGACGACGCGGCCCGTTGCCGGCTGCTGCTGGCCAATCTGCGCGGCGCCACGGACCGGGGCGCACGGTTCCACTCGGCCATCGTGTGCGCGTTTCCCAACGGGGAGGTACTGCAGGCTGCGGGCGAGTGCGCCGGTACCATCGCTTTTGCTCCCATGGGCGCAGGCGGCTTCGGCTACGACCCGGTGTTTTTCGTGCCGGAGCTGCGCAAGACATTCGCCCAACTGACAGCGGAGGAGAAGAACGCCATTTCCCACCGCGGCAACGCACTGCGCGCTTTCGCGGCGGAGTTGAAAACATATCTGGAGAAGGACTGACATGGAGCTGACAAGCAAGCAGAGAGCCCAGTTGAGGGGCATGGCCTCCACGCTGGACACCATCATCCACATCGGCAAGGACGGCATCGGCGACAACTTGGTCAAGCAGGCCAACGACGCGCTGGAGGCCCGGGAACTCATCAAGGGTCGGGTGCTGGAAAACAGCATGTATACCGCCCGGGAGGCGGCGGAGGAGCTGAGCCGCGCCACCCGCAGCGAGGTGGTGCAGGTGATCGGCAGCAAATTCGTGCTGTTTCGCTACCAGCACAACAAGGACAAGCGGAAGATCGAGCCGGTGCGGGATAGGAAGAAGAGCGTCTGATATGCGGATCGGTATCTACGGGGGGACATTTAACCCCATCCACCGGGGCCACGTCACCGCGGCCCGGGCGGCCATGGAGCAACTGGGGTTGGACAGGCTACTGCTGATCCCGGACAATGTGCCGCCACACAAGGAGCTGCCGGAGGGCAGCCCCACCGGATCCCAGCGGCTGGAGATGGTCGCGCTGGCCACAGCGGAGATCGACCGCCGGGCAGAGGTGCTGGATATCGAGTTGCGCCGCACCGGCCGGAGCTACACCTGCGACACCATTCGCGCGCTGCACGAGCTGTATCCGGAGGACGAGCTGTGGCTGCTGATGGGCTCAGACATGTTTCTGTCCCTGCATACCTGGTATCAGCCGGAGGTGATTCTGTCGCTGGCCGCTGTGGGTGCCTTCAGCCGAGTGGCAGGTGGGGAGGAGGACGATTTCGCCCGCCAGAAGGCGCACTTGGAGCAGACCTTTGGGGCCCGGGTAGAGACACTCGTGAACCCGGAGGTCATCGAGGTGTCCTCCACGGAGCTGCGGAAGGCCCTGCGGCAGGGGAGCGGCCGAGAGTACCTGCCGGAGGCGGTATACGGCTACATCCTGCGGGAGGGACTGTACGGCGTCTCCTGCGACCTGAAGCACCTGACGCCGGAGGAGCTGCGACCCATCGCGCTGAGTTATCTCAAGCCAAAGCGGATGCCCCACGTGCTGGGCACGGAGACCACGGCTGCGGCGCTGGCGCAGAAATACGGCGCCGATGTGACCGATGCCCGGATAGCGGCGCTGCTCCACGACTGCACCAAAAAGCTGGACATGGATGAGCAGTTGGCCCTGTGCGAGCACTACGGGATCGAACTGGACGACCTGGAGCGGCGGGCCCTGAAGCTGCTGCACAGCAAGACCGGCGCCGCCATTGCCCGGGACGTGTTCGGCGTGAAGGATGAGATCTACAGCGCGATCCTGTGGCACACCACCGGCAAGCCGGACATGACGCTGTTGGAAAAGGTCATCTATCTGGCCGACTACATCGAGCCCACCCGGGATTTCCCCGGCGTGGAGGAGCTGCGACGGGCCGTCTGGGAGGACCTGGACAAGGGCATGCTGATGGGCCTGAACGACACTATCCGCGAGATGGAGGAGCGGGGAAACCCGATACATGAACACACGCGCATGGCGCGGGATTACTTACTGAAAGAGGGGAGCAACACCGTGAAGTCACCGAAGGAGCTGGCTATTCTGGCCGCCAGGGCGCTGAACGACAAGAAGGCAAAGGACATCCAGGTGCTGGAAATCACCGATCTGACCACGCTGGCGGATTATTTCGTCATCGCCACCGGCGCCAGCAATACCCAGATCAACGCACTGGTGGACAACGTGGAGAAGATGCTCCATGAGCAGGCGGCGGAGGAGCCCCTGCACCGGGAGGGTTACCGGGGCGGCACGTGGGTGCTGCTGGACTACGGCTGTATTGCCGTCCATGTGTTCAACGCTGAGAATCGGCAGTTCTACGACTTGGAGCGCTTGTGGAGGGATGGCCGGCAGGTGGATCTGACGGACGTACTGGAAGAGCGGGAGTGATCTCCACTTGACAAATCCGTTGGCCGCTCGTACAATAAGCAAGGTTATCATGTAAACAGCGAGGAAGGGAAAAAGGGCGGGAGCGTCTGCCCCAAGAGAGCCGGCGGAGGGTGCGAGCCGGCGGAGACGCCCGTCTTACTGGCCCCGGAGCCTCCCACCTGAATAGGGCGGGACGGACCGCGCCCCGTTACCGGCGCACAGCGAGGCCGCCTTTTGGGCGGTGAAGCAGGGTGGTACCGCGTGGACACAGCAACACGCCCCTGACCGACGTGTTCGGCCGGGGGCGTTTGCTTTGCATCAATGTTTATAAAGTAAAATTACTTTACAGTTAGGAGTGCAGGTATGAAGTACGATTTTGCCGCCATTGAGAAGAAATGGCAGGACAGGTGGGAGGCCACCAAGCCCTACGCCGCCGTGACAGGGGATCCCCGGCCCAAGTTCTACGGGCTGATCGAGTTCCCGTATCCCAGCGCCGCCGGACTCCATGTGGGACACCCCCGGCCCTTTACGGCCATGGATATCGTCACACGAAAAAAGCGTATGGAGGGGTACAACGTGCTGTTCCCCATTGGGTTTGATGCTTTCGGTCTGCCCACGGAGAACTTCGCCATCAAAAACCACATCCACCCCGCCATCGTGACGAAGCGGAACATCGAGAACTTCACCCGCCAACTGAAAATGCTGGGCTATGGCTTCGACTGGGACCGGGTGGTAGATACCACCGATCCCAGCTACTACCGCTGGACCCAGTGGATTTTCCTGCAGCTGTTCAAGAAGGGTCTTGCCTATAAGGCCACCATGCCCGTGAACTGGTGTACCAGCTGCAAGTGTGTGCTGGCCAACGAGGAAGTGGTGGAGGGCGTCTGCGAGCGCTGTGGCAGCGAGGTGGTGCGCAAGGAGAAGAGCCAGTGGATGCTGGCCATCACCAAGTATGCCGACCGGTTGGTGGACGATTTGGACGACCTGGACTTCATCGAGCGCGTCAAGACCCAACAGCGCAACTGGATCGGCCGCTCCACCGGCACAGAGGTCACCTTCCAGACCAACATGGGTGACAGCATCACCGTGTATACCACCCGGGCCGACACGCTGTTCGGCGTCACATACACCGTTATCTCTCCGGAACACCCGCTGCTGAAGAAGTGGCAGGACCGCATTGCCAACTGGGACGAGGTGGCCGCCTATCAGGAGGAGGCTGCCCGCAAGTCCGACTTTGAGCGGGGCGAGCTGAACAAGGACAAGACCGGTGTGCGCCTGCAGGGCGTGGAGGTCACCAACCCGGCCACCGGTCAGGTAGTGCCCATGTTCGTGTCCGACTATGTGCTGATGGGTTACGGTACCGGCATCGTCATGGGCGTGCCGGGCCACGACCAGCGCGACTGGGAGTTCGCCACCAAATTCAGCCTGCCTATCATCGAGGTGGTCAAGGGCGGCGACATTACCAAGGAGGCCTTTGTGGCCAAGGATGACACCGCCATCATGGTGAACTCCGGCTTCCTCAACGGCATGAGCGTCAAGGAGGCCATCCCCGCCATGAAGAAGTACGCTGTGGAGCAGGGCTGGGGCCGGGAGAAGGTCAACTTCAAGCTGCGTGACTGGGTGTTCTCCCGCCAACGCTACTGGGGCGAGCCCATCCCCCTGGTGAACTGCCCCAAGTGCGGCTGGGTGCCCGTGCCGGAGGAGGAGCTGCCGCTGGTGCTGCCCCAGGTGGAGAGCTACGAGCCTACTGACGACGGTGAGAGTCCCATCTCCAAAATGACCGACTGGGTCAATACCACCTGCCCCTGCTGCGGCGGCCCCGCCAAACGGGAGACGGATACCATGCCCCAGTGGGCCGGCTCCAGCTGGTATTTCCTGCGGTATATGGATCCCCACAACGGCAAGGCGCCCGTCTCCAGGGAAGCGGAGGAATATTGGGGCCCGGTGGATTGGTACAACGGCGGCATGGAGCACACCACACTGCACCTGCTGTACTCCCGTTTCTGGCACAAGTTCCTCTACGACATCGGCGTAGTCCACACAAAGGAGCCCTACGCCAAGCGCACCAGCCACGGCATGATCCTGGGCAAAAACCCCCACTATGTGGGCAATGTGGAGACCGAGGAGGAAAAGCAGGCCCTCATCGACAAGTACGGCAGCCAGGCCCTGCGTCCGGCGGTGAAGATGTCCAAGTCCCTGGGCAACGTGGTCAACCCCGACGACGTGGTGAAGGCCTACGGCGTGGACACCATGCGTCTCTATATCATGTTCATCGGCGACTTTGAGAAGACCGCCACTTGGTCCGACGAGGCGGTGAAGGGTTCTAAGCGGTTTCTGGACCGCTGCTTCAACCTGCAGGATCTGGTCAGCGACGAGGAGGGCCTGTCCAAAAAGAACGAGTCTCTGATCCACAAGGCCATCAAGAAGGTCACTGGGGATATCGACGAGCTGAAGCTGAACACCGCCATCGCCGCGCTGATGACGCTGGTCAACGAATTCTACAGCGGTGGGCTGTCCCGGGGCGACTTGGAGCAGCTGATCCTGCTGCTGAGCCCCTTTGTGCCCCACATGGCCGAGGAGATGTGGGAGAACATGGGTTTTGCCTCCCGATACGGCAAGATGGCTATGCAGATGCCCTGGCCAAAGTACGACGAGGCCAAGACCATAGACGCCGAAGTGGAGATGGCGGTGCAGGTGGGCGGCAAGCTGAAGGGCACAGTGGTGGTGCCGCTGGACAGCAGCCAGGACGACGTGGTGGCCGCTGCGCTGGCTGTGGAGAAGGTCAGGCGTGCCACCGAGGGCATGGAGATCTTCAAGACCATCCTGGTGAAGAACAAACTGGTAAACCTGATCGTCCGGCCGGCCCGGTAACGACAAGACCAGGAAAGGGGCGAATCTCTCCGGAGATCCACCCCTTTTCCGTGAGAAAACTTGAAAAAACGCCTTGACAAGCTTCTCACGCACCTGTATAATGCTACTGTTAAAGTCATGTCCCATGACTCTTAAAGAGTACCCAGGATTGAGCCGGGTATATCGGAGGGAGGGAAAATAGATGTCCGAAGTACATGTCAAGGAAGGCGAGAGCCTGGACAGCGCCCTGAAGCGTTTCAAGAGGAGCTGTGCCAAGGCCGGTGTTCTGGCGGAGGTGCGGAAGAGAGAGTGCTATGAGAGCCCCAGTGTCAAGCGCCGCAAAAAGTCCGAGGCCGCCCGCAAGAACAGGAACAAGCGCTACTATTGATGCAGATAAGAGCCGTCTCTTTCGAGGCGGCTCTTCCTTTTTCAGCCGGACGGCGTATCCCGGCGTGGAAACAGTGCGTCCAGCAGGTCCTCAATTTCCGGCAGCATGAAAAAGGCGGCGGAGATCCCCAACTCCTCTGCCAGTTGCAGCTTGCGGCGCAGGGTGTCTGCGTCGTCAAACAGGACAAAGCGGGTGTGCCGGCCGGCGCTGCAGGTGAAATAGCGGGCGCACAGATCCTCGGAGAAGTAGATGCTGCGGCCCTGCTGCAGCCGACGCAGCTCCTGCATCGTCAGCGGCGCGCCCTCGCCGTTGGGGGTGGGCAGGAGAAAGTCCATGGCCAGCCGCTGGCAGTCCAGCACCACGCACCGGGGGGCAAAGCGATCGACGACCTCCTGCAGGCGGAGACGCAGCGAGCCGCCAGAGAGCGCCGTGCAGACCACCACGGCGGCCTGCCGGGTACAGGCGGCCCAGCGCTCCGGGACGAAGAGCTGTAGCTGCCGCCGCGGCAGCAGATCGTCCAGTTGCCGGACCAGACGGGTCCGATCGGCAACGGGCGGGGCCTCAAAGTCCAGTACAACGCCGCCATACCGCCTGTCCCGGCAGGTCTGGAGGATGTCGCGGCACAGCACCTCCGGCTCCTGAACGGGCGGCGCCTCCCGGTCGGACAGCAGCATCAGACCGCCCTGCAGCCGGGTAGGGAGGGGCAGCGCCGTCAGATGAGATGCCTCGCCGATGCGATAGGCGGCGTGTGCCGTGCCGACCGCATAGCGCCGGGCCTCGGCTAGACGGTCAGGCGAGGCGGCCAGATAGAGCTGCATTGGGATTCCCCCTTGTTTTCCCGCGGGAAGAATGATACACTGTTACAAAGATGTATGAGGGAGGGCGGACGTTTATGCGCCTTTTGCTGGTGCCGGACCGGCTGTTTGATACGTATGCGCAGGTGACGCCCGAGTTCCTGCGGCACAGCGGGATTCGACTGCTGCTGTGCGATTTGGACTACACGTTGGCCCCCAAGTGCGTGCCGGAGCCGGACGAGGCGGTACGCCGCTGGATCGGTGCCATGGGGGAGGCGGGCGTCACGGTGATGATCCTCTCCAACAATCGCAGTCCGGCTCGGGTGGAGCGGTTCTGCCGGGATCTGGGCATCGGCTACGTGGGGCATGCCGGCAAGCCGTTGTCCCAGGGCTTCCGCCGCGCCATGGAGCAGACAGGAGTCACCGCTGCCGAGACTGCCATGTTGGGTGACAAGCTGCTGACGGATGTGCTGTGTGCCAATCTGGGCGGAGCGCTGGCGCTGATGGTAGAGCCGGCCGGCGGACCGAAAACCGTTTGGCAAAAGGCCCTGCATGCGATGCAGGCGCCGTTCAAGAGAATGAATCGAAATGACAGGAGGAAAACACAGAGATGACCCATCTGGAGCGAATTGCAAACGAACTGGACCATTACGGATTGGACGCCATGCTGCTGACCAGTGATGCCAGTTGCTTCTACGCCACCTATTTCCACGGCGAGGGCGTGACGCTGGTGACAAAGAGCGGCAGCTTCTACTTCACCGATTCCCGCTATATTGAGGCGGCAGAGAACCGGATCCGGGGCGCGGAGATCGGCATGACCGAGCGCAGCAAGCCCTTTGTCGATTGGATCAACGAGTCTCTGGCCAGGACCGGCGTAAAAACGGTGGGCTTTGAGGATGACACCATGAGCGTGGCATCCTTCCACACCTACAGAGAGGCACTGCACTGCGAGCTGACGCCTGCCGCCGGACTGGTACGGGGCCTGCGGGCAGTGAAGGACGCGGAGGAGATCCGCCGCCTCACCGACGCCCAGCGCGTGTCCGAGCGGGCGCTGCAGGACCTGCTGCAGGAGATCCGCGCAGGCCAGACGGAGCAGGAAATCGCGGCGCGGCTGCAGTATCTGATGTTGCGCTACGGTGCCGAGCGCATGTCCTTCGACCCCATCGTCGCCAGCGGACCAAATGGCTCCATGCCCCATGCGGTGCCTTCGGAGCGGCAGATCCAGCGGGGCGATTTCATCACCATGGACTTCGGCTGCGTGTACGAGGGCTACTGCTCCGACATGACACGCACCGTGGCCGTGGGCGAGGTCAGCGACGAGCAGCGTGCCGTATACGACATCGTGCTGCGGGCCCAATTGGCCGGTATCGGCGCCGCCCGCGCCGGCGTCACCGGTGCCCAGGTAGACGGCGCGGCCCGCCAGGTCATCGCTGATGCCGGATACGGCGCCTATTTCGGACACGGCTTTGGCCACAGCGTGGGCGTGGAGATTCACGAGGCGCCCAATGCCAACCCCACCAACGACAAGCCGTTGCCATGCGGTGCGGTGATCTCTGCCGAGCCGGGCATCTATCTGCCGGGACGCTTCGGCGTGCGCATTGAGGACGTGATCGTGATCGGGGAGGACGGCTGCACCGATCTGGCTCTGGCCGACAAGTCGCTGATCGTTCTGTAAGGGCGGCAAGGCGGAGTTTTCCGCCATTTTTGGGAAAAAATGCGGCAAAGCACTTGCCAAACAGCGGCGCATCATGTAAAATAAGCAAGGCCATTTTGGTACATGCTATCAATTCGGGGAGATGAGAGTTTCCCCATCTATACGGGAGGAGCAAGAATATGGCAACGATTACCGCCGGCGATTTCAGAAACGGCAAGACCTTCGAATATGAGGGCAAGATCATGCAGGTCGTGGAGTTCCAGCATGTAAAGCCCGGTAAGGGCGCTGCCTTTGTGCGCACCAAGATGAAGAACATCATCACCGGCGGCGTGACGGAGACGTCCTTCAATCCCACCGCCAAGTTTGAGGAGGCGTTCATCGAGCGCAAGGACATGGAATACTCCTACAATGACGGCGACCTGTATTATTTCATGGATGTGGAGACCTATGACATGGTGCCTCTGGGCAAAGACCTGCTGGGCGACGCGTTCCGTTTTGTGACGGAGAACACCATGTGCAAGGTGCTCAGCTACAAGGGCAATGTGTTCGGCTTGGAGTGCCCCAACTTCATGGATCTGGAGGTCACCCAGACGGAGCCTGGCTTGGCCGGCAACACTGCCACCAACACCCTCAAGCCCGCTTTTGTGGAAACCGGCGCCGAGGTCCGCGTACCTCTGTTCATCAATATCGGCGACAAGATCACCATCGACACCCGCACCGGCGAGTATCTGGGCCGCGCGAAGTAAGGAAGCAACCGGAACATACGTGACGAAAGGAGTATGAACATGGGAATTTCTGAAAAGGTAGCGTATCTGAAGGGCCTGGCTGAGGGCCTGAGCCTGGATGAGTCCACCAAGGAGGGCAAGCTGCTGCTGGCTATCCTGGACGTGCTGGACGACATGGCGGAGGAGTTCTCCGACATCGAGGAGGAGATCGTGGATCTGGAGGACGGCCTGGACGCCGTCAGCGATGATTTGAACGATGTGGAGGAGTTCCTCTACGAGACCAGTGATGACGAGGAAGACGACGAGGAAGAGGATGACGAGGAGTATTTCGTCACCACCTGTCCCGAGTGTGAGGAGGAGGTCATCTTCGACGAGTCCGTCCTGGAGGACGGCGAAGTCGTCTGCCCCAACTGCGGTACCCGGCTGGAGTTTGATCTGAGCGATCTGGTCAACGCCGTATCCGACGGGGACGAAGAGGGCGACGAGGACTGATACCTGTGCTTTGGAAGGAGCCGGCGGATATCCGCCGGCTCCTTTGCGTGGCGGGGAACAATTTTGGGGAAAAGCATTGCGCCTGCGGGCAAATTAGGATATAATAACCAATAAGGCATCCTGCGAGAGCCCAAAATACAGGATTTGAGGTAATGATAAGGATGAAGACAGAAGAGAAATTGAACATGACCATGCTCTGCGATTTCTATGAGCTGACCATGGGAAACGGCTATTTCCAGAACGGATACAAGGACCGTATTACCTATTTCGATGTATTCTTCCGCCGTGTGCCGGATGACGGCGGCTTTGCCATCGCGGCCGGCCTGGAGCAGCTGATCGACTATATCGAGAACCTGCACTTCTCCAAGGAGGATATCGCATACCTGCGGGGACGGAAGCTGTTCAGTGAAGAGTTTTTGACCTATCTGAAGGACTTCCGCTTCACCGGCGACATCTATGCCGTGCCGGAAGGAACGCCCGTGTTTCCCCGGGAGCCTATGGTGGTGGTTCGCGCTCCAGCCATCGAAGCACAGCTGATCGAGACCTTCACGCTGTTGACCATCAACCATCAGAGCCTGATCGCCACCAAGGCCAACCGGATCGTCCGGGCGGCCAAGGGCCGCGTTGTGCTGGAGTTCGGCTCCCGCCGGGCCCAGGGTGCCGACGCTGCCATTATCGGCGCGCGCGCTGCCTACATCGGCGGCTGCAATGGCACGGCCTGCACCATCTCCGACCAGATCTACGGCGTGCCTGCCGGCGGCACCATGGCCCATGCCTGGGTGCAGATGTTCGACTCGGAGTACGAGGCGTTCAAGACCTATTGTCAGACCTATCCCACCAACGCCACGCTGCTGGTGGATACCTACAACACGCTGAAGTCCGGCGTGCCCAACGCCATCCGTGCCTTCAATGAGGTACTCAGGCCCCTGGGCATCACCAAGTGCGGCATCCGCCTGGATTCCGGCGACATCGCCTATCTCAGCCAGCAGGCCCGCAAGATGCTGGATGAAGCCGGCTGGGAGACCTGCCAGATCTCCGCCTCCAACTCTCTGGACGAGTACCTGATCCGGGACCTGCTGATGCAGGACGCCAAGATCGACATGTTCGGCGTGGGCGAGCGGCTGATCACGGCCCGTTCCGAATCCGTGTTCGGCGGCGTGTACAAGCTGGTGGCCGTGGAGAACGATGACGGCACCATACAGCCCAAGATCAAGGTCAGCGAGAACGTGGAAAAGATCACTGTGCCTCACTTCAAAAAGGTGTACCGCTTCTTCGGAAATGACACCGGAAAGGCCATCGCGGACTATCTCACCGTCTACGATGAGACGGTAGACGACAGCGGTGACCTGGAGATCTTTGATCCCAACGCCACCTGGAAGCGCAAGACGGTGTATGACTTTACCGCCAAAGAACTGCTGGTGCCTGTTTTCCTGGGCGGAAAGCTGGTCTACGAGCGTCCTGCCCTGCAGGAGATCCAGCGATACTGCCGGGAGCAGGTTGGTACGCTGTGGGATGAGGTCAAGCGCTTCGACAACCCCCACTCCTACTACGTGGATCTGTCGGACAAGCTGTGGCAGATCCGGCAGGATCTGCTGCACAACAGCGATTGATGCGATGACGGGGCTGTCCGGTCACACGGGCAGCCCCTGAACAGTAACGAAATGAGGATGACAGGGAAGAACTGCCGATGAAAAAACCGAAGGTACAACAGCATACGGAGCGGCGGATCGCTGCGGCACTGCGCCTGGTGCTGGTGGCCGTGCTGCTGGTAGCGCAGATCGCACTGGTGCTCATCCTGAGCGTGGTGCTGCGCCAGCGCGTCGCCATCGCCTATACGGTGCTGGAGCTGGCTGCCCTGGTGCTGGCCATCCGGATCTATATCCGGCCGGGCAGCTCTACCTATAAGATCGGGTGGATCCTGTTGGTGATTTTTTTGCCGGTGGTGGGGCTCATCCTCTACCTGCTGTGGAACGGGGACAGCCAGAGCAAGCAATTGAACCTGAAGAACATTCCCATGCCCCGGGAGTCGGGAAGCAAGCAGGAGCAGAGCCGGGTGAACGTGGAAAAGCTGCGCCGCCGCTATTGCCAATGGGGGCGCATGGCAGCTTATCTGCACAGGAAGGAGTTTCCGCTGTATCAGCACACCCGGGTGGACTATATTCCCTCCGGCGAAGCGTTTCTGGCCGACATGCTGGAGCGGATGGAGCGGGCGGAGCATTTTATTCTGGTGGAGAGCTTTATCATGGCCACCGGCGAGATATGGGACAAAATGGTGGAGGTGGTCCGCCGCAAGGCGGGGCAGGGGGTGGAGATCAAGCTGCTCTTTGACGATTTCGGCAGCATGATGCGCATGCCCCGCGAGGAGGTGGAGCAGCTGCGCCAGATCGGCGTGGAGATCAAGATTTTCAACCCGGTACACCAGTATGTCAATCGCCTCTACTTCAACTACCGCGACCATCGGAAGATCACCTGTATCGACGGGGACATCGCTTATACAGGCGGCGTCAACGTGGGTGACGAATACGCCAACATCACCCACAAGTTCGGACAATGGAAGGACTGCGCTGTACGCCTGGAGGGCGAGGGCGCCTGGGGCCTTACGAGGGACTTCATCCACATGTGGGAGGAGCTGGGCGGCCGCATGGAGCAGGAGCATGACTACTACCGGCCCCATGGACGCTGCGAGGCGGAGGGCTTCTGCCAAAGCGTGTCCGACGGTCCCAACAACAACCCCATCAGCACCATGGAGGACGTCTATTTGCAGATGATCGCCGGGGCGGAGAACATGGTGTATATCACCACGCCGTATCTAGCCATCGACGAGCCTATGATCAAGGCGCTCTGCCTGGCCGGCGACAGCGGAGTGGACGTGCGGCTCATCATGCCGGGCATCCCGGACAAGAAGTACGCCTATCTGGCGGCGGAGAGCTATTTCGGAGAGCTGCTGAGCCACGGCGTGAAGATATACAATTACCGGCCCGGCTTTCTCCACGGCAAATCGGTGATGGTGGACCGGAAAGTGGCCTTTGTCGGCTCGGTCAACATGGACTTCCGCAGCTTCCAGCTCCACTTCGAGTGCGGCACGGTGCTCTATGACATGCCGGTCATCGAGAACATCCTGGAGGATATGGACCAGACTATGGAGCAGAGCAGCCAGTTGACCTATGAGCAGTGGAAAAAGCGGCCCTGGCTTCGCAAAGTGATCGGCACGCTGCTGCGGCTGTTTGCCATGTGGATGTGATGTGACGAAAACAAAACCGCGCCCTGGAGCGCGGTTTTTCTCTGCCTGTTATTGACAATCGGCGACACAGGCACTATAATAACAGTACAATCCAAGGGGAGCTGGTGCAAGCCGGCTGAGATGCAGCGTAGTGCCGCTGAGACCCTCACACCTGATCCGGGTAATGCCGGCGTAGGAATGCGAGCATAGGGACGAATGTGTACCGCATGGCCGCGCCGCATGGCTCGCCATGTGGTATTCTATTTTGAAGGAGAGATCATCTATGAACCACACAAGACTCCGCGCCCTGGCCGAGGGCGGCATCATGGTGGCGTTGGCCACGGCCCTCAGCTATCTGAAGCTCTTTGAACTGCCCCAGGGCGGTTCCGTCTGCATCGGTATGCTGCCGATCTTTTTTTACTGCGTCCGTTGGGGCCTGAAGGACGGACTGATCTGCAGCTTTGCCTACGGACTGCTGCAGCTGATTTTCGACGGCGCCTATGCCTGGGGATGGACCAGCATGCTGCTGGACTACCTGGTGGCATTTTCCGTGCTGGGCTTCGCCGGCCTGTTTGCCCGCCGGGAGGGCGGCGTATTCGTGGGTACGGTGGTAGGCTGCGTGCTGCGCTTTATCGTCCATTTCATCAGCGGCATCACCATCTACCGGATCTACGAGCCCACGGAGTTGTTCAACATCGAGTTCCTGAACCCGTACATCTATTCCGCCGCCTACAACGGCAGCTATGTGGGCATTGACATGATCCTGTGCCTGGTCATCTTCGCACTGCTGTACACGCCGCTGAAGAAGTACTTCCTGGCGAAGGATCTGGAGGGGTAAGTACTGGAAAAGTGAAAAGGCCTGTGCTGTGTGCACAGGCCTTTTTTGTATCATGGAAACCACTTGCTGGGCGAGTGGTTCAAAAGAGGTTGTTGCCGATGAGAAGAAAATGGAATTCCCGCATTCCGGGCAATGGATTAGAGCCATGGAGTCCCTCCTTCGCACTAATAAATATTTATATATATTTTACCATTGTCATGAAACTCTGTAAAGAATCGTCATAAGTATTTGAAGCTCCCTGCATCTTATTTTAAGTGAGACTTCTGCACAGCCCACTTACATCAAACGGTGGCTAAGTTTTTTGAACTTCTACCGGCAAAACATTCTCTTACGATTACTTTGACTGTGCGGGAGTAATTCATCGTTGAAATTACAGGGAAGTCGGGGATTTCTGCCCTATAAACGTGAAAGAAACCTCTCTTGTCTTGGCAGACAAGAGAGGTTTCTTTTGGCTAAAGATTGCTATTTTAACAAAACGGGGGTTATCGTTATTTTTCGTAACATGCACCGCTTTCCCTATATTTATCTTCGCCAAAAGACTGGATATTTCCTTAAGGCTATGCCATAATGCATTTATAGATATCCTTAATAGAGGTGCAGAAAAATGCAAAAAACAGATGAGATATTCATTGAAGAAGTAAGAACAAAGGCTCCCAATCTATCTGTACTAGGACGTTATCGGGGAGTTAAAGAAGAGGTATCTTTTCTGTGCAATATATGTAAGGGAGTCTTTATAAGTACACCGGACAAAATACTGAGAGGGACAAAATGTCCTTATTGTTCTGGAAGAAAAGCACTACCCGGGTTTAATGATTTATTAACTTTAAGACCAGATATTGCAAAGGAGTGGGACCAACTCAAGAATGAAGAGTTACATCCATATGAAGTAACAGGCAACTCAACAAAACGAGTTTGGTTTATTTGTCCACAAGGACATAGCTACAACACTAGTGTGCGGATAAGAACACAAGGGGGTGGGTGCCCATACTGTGCAGGCAAGCGGGTTCTCCGAGGCTTTAATGACTTGATGACAATTCGCCCTGATATTGCCAAAGAATGGCATCCGACAAAAAATCGGGGTCTAAATCCAACCGACGTTACTTCTGGAAGCAGTAAAAAAGTATGGTGGAAATGTTCTAGGTGTGAGTGTGAATGGCAATCAATCATTGCAAAAAGGACTTCTTTTCAAAGCAAACTGAGAATATCTGATTGTCCTAATTGTTCCGCTGTATTTGGAACATCATTCCCTGAGCAAGCAGTTTTTTTCTATGTAAAAAAGGCCTTTAGTGATGCAGAGAATAGATATCCTGGAGCTCAGTATAATGTTTCTGAGTTTGATGTTTTCATTCCATCTCTTAAGACTGCAATTGAGTATGACGGGCAAGCCTATCATTCGTCCGAATACTCTCTGAAAAGAGAAATGGCGAAGTACACGGCAAGCCAAGAGCATAACATTCGGTTGATTAGGATAAAAGAGCAAAAAACGGTTAATCCTGCTTGTGATTATTGCATTATAACAGAATATGGTAACAGCCCCAATTATGAATCACTTGAAGAGAGCATACAATCATTACTTAATTATTTGAATGCTGAGAGTATTGATATAAATATTGAAAGAGATCAATACGATATTCAGGAACAGTATTTCCGGGTTCTTGCAGCCAATTCGCTTGCAAATTTGTTTCCTTCTATTGCTGAAGAGTGGCATCCAGTTAAAAATGGGAAAATCACACCTGAAATGGTGTCACAAGGATCAAATAAGCGCTTTTGGTGGAAGTGCCGATCATGCGGTTTTGAGTGGCAAACAACTATTGCAAATCGCGTTTCAGGAAGAAATTGTCCACAGTGTAGTAGAATACAAGCAGGTCAAGAACATCGGAAAAGTGTTGTAATGAACAAAGGGTCACTTGCAGACAAATATCCACAACTGATTATAGAATGGGATTTTGATAAAAATGAGATATCTCCTAGAGAGATATCATCGGGTAGTGACGAAAAAGTGTGGTGGAAATGCAACACGTGCGGCCATGAGTGGCAAGCTGATATTCACAGCAGAACTAATGGTAACGGCTGCCCAATATGTGGGAAGGTCAAACAACACGAGAACCTTCATTTATCTGCCCTCAAGAACAACGGATCTTTATTACAGAACTATCCTGAATTATGTAAGGAATGGGATTATAATTCTAATACGATTTCGCCGGACGCTGTTGTGGCAGGGAGCAAACTAAGAGTTTGGTGGAAATGCTCAGTTTGCGGTGGCAAATATATGGCACGCGTGAGCAACAGGGCGTTATTACACCGAGGATGCCCATATTGTGCTGGCAAGCAGGTTCTCCAAGGCTTTAATGACTTAATGACAATTCGTCCCGATATTGCTAAGGAATGGCATCCGACAAAAAACCTGGGTCTCAAACCTGAGGACATTGCGTCTGGGAGCAGCAAACGGGTGTGGTGGAAATGCTCAATATGTGGCAACGAGTGGGAAGCGAGTGTATACAGGCGAGTATCGGGAAGGAATTGCCCTTTATGTGGTACAAAAAAATCTGCAAAAGCTAAGCACAAACCAGTTATCTGTATAGAAACAGGAATGAGTTTTGATTCTTGTAAGAGAGCAGGACAATACTACAATATAAAGAACCCCTCCTCGTCTGTTGCAAGTGCCGCAAGAACAGGGAGAAAAGCTGGAGGATATCACTGGCAATTTATTGATAATAGTAACCCCAAAAAAGTTAATCAAGAATCCTAAAGCTGAGACAAACCCAGTTCGGGATTCCTTTTTGCCCTTGCAGAAGAAAAGTGTCGAGACTAGCCGTGCTTCAAAGTTTCCAAGGCAGTTTTGAGCAAAAAAATAGGATTGCTATTTTGTTAAAATAGCAATCCTATTCTGGCAGCGGGAGAAGGATTCGAACCCTCACATACGGAGTCAGAGTCCGCTGTGCTACCTTTACACAATCCCGCTGTGTTCCTGACGAACAAAAACTATTATACAGATTTCAATCTGTTTGTCAACAGTTTTTTCCACGCGGCGGAATAAATATTCCGGGCCACGCGGAAGAAGAGAACGCTTGACATTCCGGGGCAGCACATGTAAGATAAATCTATTATATTTCGGACTAGCGCTTTAAACCGAAAGAAGGCACATGTATGCAGGAGACCAGCAGAAGAAACAGCCAATTTACCGAGTCGCTGATCCGGCGGATGACACGCCTTGCCCTTGCCAGCAACGCCATCAACCTGGCCCAGGGCTTTCCCAATTTTGACCCGCCCAAGGCGTTGACGGACCGGTTGGCGGAGGTGAGCGCCGGAGGGCCTCACCAGTATCCCATCACCATGGGCGCGCCGAACTTCCGCCGGGCGCTGGCCAAAAAGTGCGGCCGTTTCATGGGGCGCACGCTGGATCCGGAGACAGAGATCGTGGTGACCATCGGCTCCACAGAGGCCATGGTGGACACCATCTTTGCTCTGACTAACCCCGGCGACAGGGTAGCGCTGTTCAGCCCGTCCTTTGAAAACTACCGGGCGCAGCTGATCATGGCGGGGTGTGAGCCCGTCTTTGTGCCGCTGATGCCACCTGACTTCCGCTTCGACCCGGAGGTGCTGGAGGATGCCTTTCGCCTGGGACTGAAGGCCATGATCATCTGCAATCCCTCCAATCCCAGCGGGCGGGTGTTCACACGGGAGGAGCTGTCGCTGATCGCGCAGCTGTGCGTCAAGTACGACACGTATGCCATCATGGATGAGGTGTATGAGCACATCGTCTATGAGGGGAATGTACACACCTATATGAACAGCCTGCCCGGCATGTGGGAGCGGACGGTGAGCTGCTCCAGCCTGTCAAAGACCTATTCCATCACCGGCTGGCGCCTGGGCTATGCCATCGCGCCCTGGGAGCTGATGGTGCGCATCAAGCAGTATCACGACTTCAACGCCGTGGGAGCGGCGTCACCGCTGATGGAGGCGGCCATACCGGGCCTGGAGATGCCTGACAGCTATTATCGGGAATTCGCTGACCACTATGCCCACATGAAGCGGATCTTCATCGACGGGGTACGCAGTCTGGGGATCCCCTTTACCGATCCCCAAGGCACCTATTTTGTGCTGGCAGACATGAGTCCCTATATGAAGAAGGGGCAGAGCGACGTAGCCTTTTGCGAGGAGATGGTGGAGAAGGTAGGGGTGGCCTGTGTGCCCGGTAGCTCCTTTTTCCGGGAAAATGTGAACCACATCGTGCGCTTCCACTTCGCCAAAAAGGACGAGACGCTGTACGAGGCGCTGGAGCGTCTCAGCGACCTGAAGCGAAAGATGGCGTGAGCGCCGGGGACGGAGGGCGAGAGGAGGTGGGGCATTGGCCTGTTATATTTTTGGCGCCGGAGATTTCTTCGGATTGGCCGGGGAGCCCGGACCGGATGACTGGCTCATCGCCGCCGACGGCGGATGGAGTGTGTGCCGGCAGCTGGGCCTGACGCCGAATCTGCTGATCGGGGATTTCGACTCGCTGGAGGAGGTCCCGGACTTTCCACATATCCGCCGCGTGCCGGTGGAGAAGGATGACACCGACATGATGCTGGCGGTGAAGGAGGGTCTCACCGCCGGGGAGCGAATCTTCCACCTCTATGGCGGCATGGGCGGCCGACGGATGGACCACACCATTGCCAACCTGCAGACGCTGCTCTATCTGGCTCGGCAGGGTGCACAGGGGTGGCTCTACGGACGCGGCGAGCGGTACACCGCCATCTGCGACGGCACCATCACGCTGCCAGCGCAGCCGGCAGGTATCCTTTCGGTGTTCTGCCTGGGGGAGAACGCCCGGGGCGTCACCATCTCCGACGCTCAATACGAACTGAAGAACGCCGTTTTGACGGCGGATTTTCCGCTGGGCGTCAGCAACCACTTTGTGGGCCGGCCTATCACCGTGTCGGTGGAGCGGGGCGGACTGCTGATCGGTCTGCGGGAGGGGACATGAGAAGAAAACAAGCGGCCGGTGCGTATGCACCGACCGCGCTTTTTGCGCTCCGGAACAGGAGCGTTGCTTTTTTAGAGAGATCAGCCCAGCAGTTTCTGCCGCAGCTTACGGTGAAAGGAAATCAGCTGCTTCTTGTGGCTGCACAGATGCTCCTGGCAGTTTTGACAGCGCAGCGTGTCGTTGGTCTCCTCATAGAAGTACTCACCATGGCGGGCATGGTTGTATTCCCACTTGGCCAACAGCAGCAGCGCCAGCGCCAGCAGACTCCAGGTGAACCAACTGGGGATGAAAATCAGAGGTGTGAACATCATGGCGTAGTCCCAGTTGTAGATGCGGCAGGTGACGCAGCACTTGTTCTTCAGAAACCAGGTCTGAAACGGGCAGAAGAACAGGATGCAAACCATATCACACACCGAATAGGCCAGACTGACTAGGATCAGGATGCTCCTGTCGATGACATGGAGGAAATAGAGGGCGCCGATGGTGCCGTTAAGAGCCAGCCAAGAGGCGGCAGCGGCCAGAGTCGCACCGCCGTCACTCGGACGCGGGCGCGGCTCCACTGCCGCGCGGTAATTGCAGGAGAACTGCTTTTGGCAGCCCATGCTCTCCACCTGGTCGGGAAAGAAGCGCAAAAACATCTCAAAGGCGAAGACGAGCCAGATGGTCAGCAGGATCAGGGGGCGTCGCAGGAAGCCGTCCACAAAGGCGGTCTCCGTGCTGGGGAGCCGGTCGTAGATGTAGCAGCCCAGCACCAAAAGGAACAGAGCCGAGCGCCCCACCAGCTTGACGTAGTGGAGCGCAGAGATTCGGGAGAGGATAACGTTGCCGATCTTCATATGCCAGGATCACGTCCTTATCTGTGGGATAGAAGCCAATCCTCTTTCGTCAGGATATCGAATATCTGATCTTTTACCGTGCCGCGCTGTGTCGTCACCCGCCCGGTGGCGTAATAACGAAAACCGCATTTTTCCTGCACGCGGGCAGATTGATTGTTACTGTTGAAATGGCCGCAGAGAATGGCATCCAGCCCCACCTCGGTGAAAAGGTAACGGATGACCGTCTGCACAGCCTCCGATGTCAGACCACGGCTCCAGTAATCCTTTGACAGCACATAGTTGATCTCACGGCAGCGCATGCCGTCGAACTCCGGAAAACGCGCCTCCTCGTACCGCTCAATGCCCAGGGAACCGATCACGAGGCCATTCTCCCTGTATTCTACAGCGAAGTGGTTCTTTTCGTCAATAAATCGGCGCAAAATTTCCAGAGACTGCCAACGGTATTTGTGGGGCCGCCAACCGGCCAACTGCCCTACACCGTCCACAGAGGCGTAGTCGTAGAGGTCCTGCAGATCCCCCAGTTGCCAGGGGCGCAGTATCAGACGCTCCGTGGTCAGCACCACACTGCTGATATCGATGTTCGCGTTCATGGCTGTACCTCCTTCTCCACGGCCTGCCGCAGCACCGCGGCGGCCACATTTCCCGCCGTTTCCGAACCGCTGCCGCCGTTTTCCACCAGCACCACAAAGGCCAGCGGATGTTCTGTATCCTCCAGGAAGCCGGCAAACCAGGCGTGGGGCGTCTGGCCGGCGCCAACCTCGGCGGTGCCGGACTTGGCGCACACCGCCAGATCACCGAAGCGGTCTTGGCCATATACGGTGGTCACACTGTTGCGCATCATATCCCGCAGCGTCTGCCGGGTGGCGACAGACCACGCGGTAAAGGTCTGTGTTCTCTCGGCCCACCCCAGAGAGAGCCCGCTCATGGAGGTCTCCCGGGCGATGAGCCGCGGCTGCGCAGCCTGTCCGTCGGAGGCGATGGCCCCCATCAGCGTCAGCATGGCACAAGGGTTGACCATGTCGTTGTACTGGCCGACGCCGGCCCAGCCCAGTTGGCTGTCGCTGCCCGCCTCAAAGCTGCCGGCCGCCGTGGCGATGCCGCTGACGCTGTGGACATCCAGCAGACCGGCACTATCGGCGTAGCGCTGCAGCGTGTCGCCGCCCAGTTCCACCGCCAGCTGGGCGTAAGCGCAGTTGCAGGAGTTGGCCAAGGCGCCGTAAAAGTCCATCTCGCCGTGGACGTGGGGGCAGGTGACGATGTCGCCGCCTATCTCCGTGCTGCCGGTGCAGGTGAAGCGGCGGCTCATGATGTCGGGGATGTTCTCCAGCGCCGCCGCAGTGGTGACCACCTTGAACACGGAACCCGGCACGAAGACGGAGGAGAGGAAACGGTTCAGGTACACGCCCTCGTAGCGGCCGTCGCTGTCGCGGATCTCCGGCGGATCGGCGGGGTCAAAGGTGGGAGAGGAGACCATACACAGGATCTCCCCGGTTTTGTAATTGTATACGGCCACGGTGCCCTTACGGCCGTGCAGCGCCTCATAGGCCGTGCGGTTCAACTCCGCATCCAAGGTCAGATAGAGACGGTTGCCGGCAGAGGTAGTGCCGGTGACGATATGGTAGCCGATCAGGTGCGCCCGCAGCGCGGCCTTGGCCGAGGTGGAGATGTTGTTGTCGGGATCGCCCACCGCGTGGAGCGTAGCCTGCCGGATCAACTCGCTCTCGGCATACTGGCCGGAGGCGGCGTCGTAGAGAAGAAGGCCGTTGCGATCCAGAATCTGCCCGGAGGTGAGCCGTCCATCAGTAAAGGTATGCTCGTTGGCGGAGAAATCGGCCCAGCGGCTGCCGTTGACAGCGTATTTGACACAGAAGACAGATATGCCCAACAGCAGAAGAAGAACCAGCAGGGCAACGAGGATGGTGCGCTGCCTGACCTGTTTCACTCTGCATCGCCTCCCTTCCCGAAGATATCGTCCACAGGGATGTCCGGCATGTCGGCGAAAAAGCCTTCGGTGGAGGAGGACGGATCTGCCTGCATATCCGCGGATTCCGGCGGTATCGGCACAGGCGTCGGTACCTTTTTGGGCAGGCGCAGGATGAAGCTGGCGTTCTGCCGCGTGTCCGCAGCCTTTAAAAATGCCAACAGCCCCCAACAGGCTGCCATACTGGAGCCGCCTGTGGACACAAAGGGGAATGTGACGCCGGTCAGCGGCAGCAGATCCACCGACCCCAGCACATTCAGCGTGGTCTGAAAGATCAGCATGGCCGCTGCAGCGCAGGAGGCAATAGTATAAAAGCTGGAGCGGGCTGCAGCGGCGGATTCGAGAACGAAGACGGCCAGAATTACCAATGCCCCCACGGCGCACAGCGCGGTCAAAAAGCCGAATTCCTCGCTGACCACGCCGAAGACCAGGTCTGTGTTGGCGGCGCCGACTTGCTTGAGCCAGCTGTCCTCGGGCCCCGCACCAAAAAGACCGCCGCCTGCAATGGCAGACATGGTGCGGCTCTGCTGGTAGCCGGTGGATTGAGTATACTCCCACGCGTGGCGCCACACGGTAAATCGCTCGGCAATATAGGGTTTGAAATGGATCACGATGCCGCCACCAAAAGCTGCCGCGGCCGTCATCATCACGATGGAGGGCAGATCGCCGGTGCGGAGGAAGGCGATGCACAGGAAAGCCACGAAGAAGATCAGTGCCGTGCCAAAATCGCTCATCAGCGCCAGACAGCCCACGCAGTAGGCGGAAAACAGCACCGTGAAGATCAGGTTGCGTTTGGCGAACAGGCGGTCCAATGTGGCAGCGCCGGCCAGGATAAAGGCCAGCTTGACGAATTCGGAGGGCTGGAAGGAGATGGGGCCGATGGCAATCCAGTTTTTGGCACCGAAGATCCGTTGTCCGAAGAGGATGTTGAAAGCCAGCAGAGCAGAGGCGGCCGCCGCGGCCGGCCAGCGGAGCTTGACAGCCAGGTGCAGATTGCGAAGCACCAAGCTGAGCAGAATATAAAGGAACAGCCCCAGGATCACAGCAGCCAACTGCTTCAAGAGTTCACCAGGAGCGTAGGCGGCAGTGATGGCGAAGTTCAAAGTGACCAGAAAAAAGGCCAGCGTCTCCGCCTCAAAAGCTGTGCGGCGCAATAGCCGGTACAGGCCGTAGAGTCCCCACATCAGACTGCACAGGGCGGAGAAGGAAAGGACGATCCGGAGAAAGTGGACGCTGTGGCGGGCAGGGAGGAACTGGGCCAGCACCAGAAACTGCAAAAGCGACAGGACAAACAGAGTTCCGGTGGGGGATATATTGCGGCCGGGACGCGTGCGTCTGGACGCCTGCCTGGCCTCCTGCGCCGCGTCGGCGGGGAAGAAATACAATTCCACACCGCCCACGCTGATCGCATCACCGGGCTGCAGTGCGGCGGGGGTAAAGATATGCTTGCCGTTCAGCAGTACACCGGCGCCGGTGTTGATGGGGAAGATCTTCCAGATGCGATTCTCATCCCGGCAGACAGCGGCGTGGCTGCGGGATACAGAAGGGAAATTGATGCGTATGTCGCAGTGCTTTGCGCGGCCGATGGTGTTCTCCCAGTGGAGCAGTTCATATCGGCCGCCGTTGGACATACTGAGAAAGCCCCAGACCTCGTGCTCTGTTTTCGGCCCGAAGAGAGAGCGGCAACAGCGTATCAATATGATGACGGTCAGGGCAAATATGGCGGCGCGGCCCAGCCAGAGCAGCGAGGGGGCGGCATGGATGAGGATATTGTGAAGGATAGTACTCATCATAGACGATCCAATCAACTGACGTACAGATATGTAAGATAGATAGGTATATTCTTATCATAGCATGACTGTCAAGGCGGTCAAAGGGCTGCGACACACACGGCGGGGAAGTTGGGAATGCGGCAAAATTTTCAAAAAATAAGTTGACAAGATAGGAGGCATGTGTTAATATAATTCCTGCTCCGCCACGAGGATAGTGGCGAAAGGGCGTGTACCTTGTAAATTAAACAATGGACGAAAAGCACCAGAAGATCTGTGCGCGAAAGCGTGCAGATCAAGAGCCTGCGCAGCGGGGTTGTCAATTACCCGAAGCGCAGGAAGAGTTTTGAAAGCTATGGAAATAGCTCGATAAAAGAGTGGTTGGCGCAGTACGCCGAAGAGGCGGACTGAGTTGATACGATTTTAAAGAGAGTTTGATCCTGG
>SVKQ01000009.1 GCA_015068325.1 Oscillospiraceae bacterium
TTGAGACCGGGACTTTGTCCCGACCGGTCTTTTCGAGCCTCTGCCCGCAGATACCAAAAAAGATACCACCCGCTGGGTGGTATCTTTTTTGGAGCGGGCGACGAGGATTTCACCGAAGCACCGCCTGTGGCGGATACAGCGAGGTGAAATCAAGACAGCGGCCCGGTTATCGCGACCAGCGGGAGCGAGAAGCGGTTGCCGCAACGGTGAGAGGCTTCGTCCAGCAAGAAAAATGCACCACCCAATGGTGGTGCATTTTTGGAGCGGGCGACGAGGCTCGAACTCGCTACCTCGACCTTGGCAAGGTCGCGCTCTACCAGATGAGCTACGCCCGCAAAAGCAAGATTGATTATAGCGCGGCCGCCGCTGTTTGTCAACCCTGCATTTTCCAAAATTCTAGTCCTGCAGCAGGACCTCCACAATGCCCACGTCGCCCTCCGCTGGGTAAAAATTCACCTGCCAGGGAGTCACATCGTCCGGCAGACCGAGCTCCGGCTCTACCTCGTTCGGCGTCTCTCCGTCCGGAGATTCCCCGTCCGGCACCTCTCCATCCGGTCCGGTTTCTGTCGTGGAGGCCTCCGGCTCGTCGGTGAGATCCTCTTGGGGCGGCTGGCTGGCCCGGAACAGCTCCAGCTGGAGCTGTTCCACCGCGGCACGGACCTCCTCCCGAGTCTGGTCGAAATAGCTGACCTGAATCACGAGCTCCCGCCCGCCGCTCCGGGCCACGGCTGTCAGCAGATCGTAGAGGGCGCTGACGCTGGTGGCGTGTACCATGGCGCTTACCTGCTCGGCGGTGCGACGGTAGCCAAGTGTCAGGCGGACCTCGCTGTAGTTGTGGGCCGTGTCATCGATGGTGTAGGTCAGATAGCTGACCGCATAGGAGCCCAGCGGGGTCTCCTGCTGCACCTCCCTGCAGGCCCGCTGTGTCGCCTCGGCGGTGTCGGTCACATCCCTGCCCGGATAGAGCCACACGGTGCCCTCGGCGGCACGGCTGTTGATGAGCATCAACAGGCCGTTGACCAAGTCCTGATAGTTCTCCACCCGCAGGACGGAGCGGTCCTCGCTGCTGAAGTAGGTGGAGCTGTGGGGGGCGGTGACGGTGTATTCCCGGTCCAGGAAGGAGCCGCAGCCGCTGAGCAGCAGGGCTGCCGCCATCAGTATGGGGCATATGCACTTTTTCATGGCGTCTCGCCTCCTTCTGCGTTCCGCGTGTTACAGCAGAGCCAGCTGCTTTTCGTCGGTGTCCTCGGGCTTGATCAGCGCGCCGGCGGCGGGAATGGACCGGGCCCGGTAGCGGCTGTGGTTGACGATGCCGGTGTCGGCCACCCGGGCCGCCCGCTCCAGATGGTATTTGGCCTTGATGGTCATCACCGCCACGCCCTGGGTGGCGCGGCTGGTCTTGGGCAGCAGCAGCGAGGTGTGGAACAGCAGGGCCCGGGGCTCGTTGGTATACAGCGCCAGCTCTGTGTCCTCCCGCAGGCAGACGATGTCCGTCAGCGGGAATTTATCGCTGTAGGCGCCGGTGAGCTTGCGCCGGTTGGAGGTGGTCTTATAGGACTCCAGCGGCACCTTGGCGGCCTTGCCGTTGGCAAAGAAGAAGAGCACATGGCCGCTGTAGTCGCCGGGCAGACACAGGAAAATCACGTTCTCCCCGTCCTCCATGCCCAGTCTGGCGGGCAGATAGTCGCCCAGGGCGGAGGCCTTGGTGTCGCCGAACTCCGAGGCGCGCACCTTGTACACCTGCTGGCGGTCAGTAAAGAACATCAGCTCGTCGGCGCTGGAGGCCTCGAAGGACTGGCGCAGGCTGTCGCCCTCCTTGAACTTCTGTTCGCCGGACATGCGCAGGGATTGAGGAGTGATTTTCTTGAAATATCCCTCCCGGCTGAGGAACAGGTGAACCGGATAGGCGTCTGACTGCTCCGTCTCTACATACTCGTCCACCTCGTCGCCGTAGACGATCTCGGTCCGGCGGGGCACGGCGTACTTCTTGCGCACGGCGCTCAGCTCGTCGATGAGGATCCGGCGGATGCGGCTGGGCTTGGACAGCGTGTCCTCCAGATCAGCGATCTCATCGGCCAGGGCCTGGGTCTCCGCCACCCGCTTGAGGATGTACTCCTTATTGATGTTGCGCAGCTTGATCTCCGCCACGAACTCCGCCTGGGCCTGGTCGATGCCGAAGCCGATCATCAGGTTGGGGATGACCTCGGCCTCCTCCTCGGTGCCGCGGATGATGGCGATGGCCTTGTCGATGTCCAGCAGGATCCGCTTGAGGCCCTGCAGCAGATGCAGCTTTTCTTTCTTCCTGCTCATGACGAAGTAGACCCGCCGGCGGACCGACTCCGTGCGCCAGGCGATCCACTCGTCCAGGATCTCGCCCACACCCATGACGCGGGGCATGCCGGCGATGAGGATATTGAAGTTGCAGCCGAAGCTGTCCTCCAGCGGCGTCAGCTTGAAAAGCTTGCTCATCAGCTTGTCGGGATCGGTGCCGCGCTTCAGGTCGATGGTCAGCTTGAGACCGTTCAGGTCGGTCTCATCGCGCATGTCGCCCAGCTCTCTCAGCTTGCCGGCCTTGACCAGCTCACCCACCTTGTCCAGGATGGCCTCCAGCGAGGTGGAGTAGGGGATCTCGTAGATCTCGATTACGTTTTCCTTCTTGTCATAGCGGTATTTGGCCCGTACCCGGAAGCTGCCGCGGCCGGTGGCGTAAATCTGCCGCAACTCGCTTTCATTCAGCAGAAATTGCCCGCCGGTGGGAAAGTCCGGCCCCAGCAGCGTGGAGGAGATGTCGTGGTCGGGATTTTTCAACAGGGCGATGGTGGTGTCGCATACCTCTCCCAGGTTGAAGCCGCAGATCTGGCTGGCCATACCCACGGCGATGCCCTGGTTGGCACTGACCAGCACGTTGGGGAAGGTGGTGGGCAGCAGCGTGGGTTCGGTGGTGGAGTTGTCATAGTTCTCCACAAAATCCACGGCGTCGCTGTCCAGGTCCCGGAACAGCTCGGCGCAGATGGGGGACAGCTTAGCCTCGGTGTAGCGACTGGCGGCATAGGCCATGTCACGGGAGTACACCTTGCCGAAGTTGCCCTTGCTGTCCACAAACGGGTGCAGAAGAGCCTCGTTTCCCTTGGACAGACGCACCATCGTCTCGTAGATGGCGGCGTCGCCGTGGGGGTTCAGGCGCATGGTCTGACCCACGATATTGGCGGACTTGGTGCGCCCGCCCGTCAGCAGTCCCATCTTGTACATGGTGTACAGCAGCTTCCGATGGGAGGGCTTGAAGCCGTCAATCTCCGGGATGGCGCGGCTGACAATGACGCTCATGGCGTAGGGCATGTAGTTGCTGTCCAGCGTCTCGGTGATGGGCTGGTCCACCACGGCGCCCCGGAGACCCATGACGTTGGGGTTGTCGACGTGCCGGACAGGCTGGTCGCTGCTGTTTTTCTTCTTTGCCATAGGAACGGTGTCCTTTCTTGGGAGTTGGGGGGAGGTCACGCCTCCCGGTGGATGTAGAGCCGGGTCAGATCCGGCTCGCCGTCGCCCTGTGTCATGCACAGGAATTCCCAGCCGTAGCGCTCATAGAAGCCGGTGTGGTCCGTCACCAGATAGAGGGTGTCGATGCCCCGGGCCTTCATGTCGGCGCAGACGTGACGCAGTAGAGCGCCGGCAACGCCGCGGCAGCGGCAGTCCGGCTCGGTATAGACGGCACAGACGTTGGGGGCCAGGTCCTTTCGGTCGTGGAAGTCGTTTTCGATCACGCCCAAGCCGCCGATGATCCGGCCGCCGGCTACGGCCACGTACCACTGGGGCACGGGGCCCGTCCGCGTCAGGCATGCCGCCATGCTCTCCCGATAGGCCGCCAGCGGGATGCCCCACTTTTCATGGAACCAGCGGGCCGCCCGGTCCATCATGCCTGGGTGATTCTGCAGGGACAGAATGTCGTAGTTCATGGCTTCCTCAGCTCACGTCGATCATATCCATATACTTGTAGCCATTCTCGGCGATATAGTCCTTGCGTCCGGACAGATTGTTGCCCAGCAGCAGGTCAAAGACCCGGGCTGTCTCTTCCGCCTTGTCGGGCAGGACCCGGATGAGCCGGCGGGTGGCGGGATTCATGGTGGTCATCCACATCATCTCCGGGTCGTTTTCGCCCAGGCCCTTGCTGCGCTGCACAGTGACCTTTTTCCCCGCCAGCTCCTGCAGGATGTCGGCCTTCTCTTTTTCGGAGTAAGCGAACCAGGTCTTGTCCCGGCAGGTGATCTCAAAGAGGGGCGTCTCGGCGATGTACACGTAGCCCTCCCGAATCAGCGTGGGGCACAGGCGGTAGAGCATGGTGAGGATCAGCGTGCGGATCTGAAAGCCATCCACGTCGCCGTCGGTGCAGATGACCACCTTGTTCCAGCGGAGGTTGCCCAGGTCGAACTGGTTCAGATCCTTGACGGCCCGGCCCTGCACCTCCACGCCGCAGCCCAGCACCTTCATCAGGTCGGTGATGATGTCGCTCTTGAAGATATGGGGGTAGTCGGACTTCAGGCAGTTGAGGATCTTACCCCGCACGGGCATCAGGCCCTGGAATTCCGCGTCCCGGCTCTGCTTGCAGGCGCCCAGAGCGGAGTCGCCCTCCACGATATAGATCTCCCGGCGCTCCACGTCCTTGGTGCGGCAGTCCACGAATTTGGCCACCCGGTTGGCGATGTCGATCTTCTCGGTGAGTTTTTTCTTCTGGTTGATGCGGGTGCGCTCGGCCGTCTCGCGGCTGCGCTTGTTAACCAGCACCTGGGCGGCGACCTTCTCCGCCGCCTCGCGGTTTTCGATGAAGTAGACCTCCAGCCGGCTGCGCAGGAACTCCGACATGGCGTCCTGCACGAACTTGTTGGTGATGGCCTTCTTGGTCTGGTTCTCGTAGCTGGTCTGGGTGGAGAAGCTGTTGCTCACCAGCACCAGGCAATCCTGCACGTCGGCAAAGGTGATCTTGGCCTCGGACTTGAGATACTTGTTGTTCTCCCGCAGATACTTGTCGATAGCCGCCACGAAGGCCAGGCGGGTGGCCTTCTCCGGTGAGCCGCCGTGCTCCAGAAAGCTGGAGTTGTGGTAGTGCTCACACACGGACACCCGGTTGGAGAAGCAGCAGGCTACGTTCAGCTTGACCTTGTACTCCGGCTTGTCGGCCCGGTCCCGGCCCCGGCGCTCCGCCTCCCAGCATACCGGCTCGGTAAGGGAATCCTCCCCCGCCAGCTCGGCGATGTAGTCGCGGATGCCGTTTTCATAGAGGAAGTCCTCGGTGTCGAATTTGCCGGCGGATACCTCGCTGCGCAGGCGGAAGGTGACGCCGGCGTTGACTACGGCCTGGCGCTTCATCACGTCCCGGTAGTAATCCAGGGGGATATTGATGTCGGTGAACACGTCCAGATCCGGCAGCCAGCGGATGGTGGTGCCGGTGCGCTTTTTGCCCGCGGTCAGCTCGCTCTTTTCCAGCTGGCCCACGATCTCGCCCCGCTCGAAATGGAGGCGGTACTCCATGCCCTCGCGCCACACGGTCACGTCCATGTAGCGGGAGGCGTACTGGGTGGCGCAGGAGCCCAGACCGTTCAGGCCCAAGGAGAATTCATAGTTCTCGCTGTTCTCGTTGTCGTACTTGCCGCCGGCATACAGCTCGCAGAACACCAGCTCCCAGTTGTAGCGCCCCTCCTTCTCGTTCCAATCCACGGGGCAGCCCCGACCCTGATCTTCCACCTGGATGGATCTGTCCAGAAAGCGGGTCACAGTGATCAGCCGCCCGTAGCCGCCCCGGGCCTCGTCAATGGCGTTGGAGAGGATCTCAAATACCGCGTGCTCACAGCCCTCCAGCCCGTCGGAGCCGAAGATGACGCCCGGACGCTTGCGCACCCGGTCCGCGCCCTTCAGGCTGGAGATGCTCTCATTGTCATATGCTTTCGCTTTCTTTGCCATGTTGCCTTCTGTATTCCCTTCGTCGATCTGTATGAGTCCCGATGTGCATACTATTACAAATACATATTTTATCGTATTTTTTTCATTCTGGCAAGGGTCATCTGCCGACGCCCGGCGAGATTGACAAAAAGTGTTTCAACCGGAAAAATAATACCCGGTTTACACAATAAATAACAGGGATGCAACCAGTTGTAACGATTGTAACCAACGAGTTTTTCACAGTTTCCACAAAGTTTTCCACAACAGTTATGTCAACGTGCAATTCGACAAAAATCTTCCCGGAATCGGATCGTTTCCATAAAAACAGCGGCGGGACGGGCTGCGTCCCCGGCGGCAGATGACGACGGTGCGGCGACAGAAAAGAAGCGGGGGCCGGATCCAATCCGGCCCCCGCATTTTTTCAGAGCTCAGTCCTCTGCCACGATCAGGCCGTAGCCGCCGTTGTTGCGCCGGTAGACCACGCAGGTCTTCTCCGTGTCCACGTTGCGGAACATGTAGAAGGTGTGATCCAGCAGGTTCATCTGCAGGATGGCCTCGTCGATGGTCATGGGCTCCACGGTGAAGCGCTTGGTGCGCACCACGTTGAACTCCACATCCTCGGCCACGTCGAATTCGGCGGGAACGGTGGGGGTCAGGGCGTCGGAACGCAGGTTCTTGGCCAGGCGGGTCTTGTTCTTGCGGATGCGGCGGTCAATGAAGCTGACAGCCGCGTCGATGGCGCCGCGCATATCGCCGTCCGGGTCCTCCTTCTGGGCGCGGAACAGCGTGCCGTTGGCTGTGCGGATGGTCACCTCGACGGTGCAGCGGTTTCTCTTCTCTACGGCGAAGGTCACAAATGCGTCTGCCTCCTCCGCGAAGAAGCGATCCAGCTTGCTGATCTTCTTCTCCGCGTATTCCTTGATGGAATCGTTCAGGGGGACTTTCTTGCAGGTAAATGTGAACTTCATGGTGTTGGCTCCTTTCGTTGGTGGCTTGGACAAGGGTCGGGGAGGGATATCCCCTTTTCCTTACATGGATTATAGCACAGCGGCGGCCTGTTGAAAAGGGCGGCAGGGCCCTTTTGCGATAAATTTAACAGATTTGTAAAACCATACCGACGCACCGCAAAAAGGGACAAAAGTCGTCGATGTCCGGCAAAAGGTCCTCTTTACACAGAACGGCAAAGGGTGTATTCTATGTGTCGGAAGCTTTCCAATATCCCACCCGTTTGGGCCGCTCTGTCTGACAGGGCGGCTCCTTTTTACGGCCAGCCCTTGTCAATCCCGGCAAATGTGGTATACTGAAAGAAAAAGAGGAACACCAATGCAAGGAGGGTGCCATGAAGAACATGACCCTGCGGGAGCGCCGCTACCGGCGTGCCCATCTGAACTGCGTGCGCCACATCACGCTGGACCCCAAGGGGCCGGGTGTGGTGCGCCTGCACATGATCCCACCGGCGTCGGAGGATCCCGCTGACCCGTTCCTGCTGCTGATCAACGGCGCGCAGCTGGTACCGCTGAACCTGAGCTGGGCCGTGCTGCTGGCCAATTTTATGGACCAGCTGGAGCCCTACGCCGGCCGGGAGATCGGCGAGGAGGATTGGACGGCCATGGCGGAGAGGGCGGTATCCGCCACCCGGCGCACCTATCCCGGCACGAAGCGGAAGGTGCTGACGGATGATCTGAACCTGATGCTGAACAGTTTGGTGACCATCGCCCGGGGCGGCGAGCCGATCGTGGAGATCAACCCGTTGAGCCTGGGCGAGTACGCCCCCCATATGACGGCGCCCCACCGCATGGACCTGCTGGTCAGCGCCATGACGAAGGGCGGCGCCTGGCACTGCAACCAGAAGTGCCTGCACTGCTACGCCGCCGGCCAGCCCATGGGCGAGAGCGCGGAGCTGACCACGGAGCAGTGGAAAGAGGTGCTGGTGCGGCTGCGGCAAGCCAATGTGCCCCAAGTGACCTTCACCGGCGGCGAGCCCACGCTGCGCGACGACCTGGTGGAGCTGGTGGATGCGGCCCAGTGGTTCGTCACCCGGCTGAACACCAACGGCCTGCTGCTGACGCCGGAGCTGTGCCGCGGCCTGTATGCCGCCAGCCTGGACAGCGTACAGGTGACGCTCTACTCTGCCGACGCCGCCACCCACAACGCCCTGGTAGGAACTGACGGCTTCGAGCGCACGGTACAGGGCATCCGCAACGCTGTGGCGGCGGGACTGATGGTGTCTGTCAACACGCCGCTGTGCTCTGTGAACACCGACTACGCCGCCACGCTGGCCTTTGCCAGCTCCCTGGGCGTGCGTTACGCCACCTGCTCCGGGCTGATTCCCTCCGGCGCTGCCGAGGGGGAGGCCAGCCGCGCCACGGCGCTGACGCCGGAGGAGCTGACGGCAGTCCTGCGCAGGGCGGTGTCCACCGCCTTTGAGCTGGAGATGGAGCTGGACTTCACATCCCCCGGCTGGCTGGATGAGGAGACGCTGCGGGGGCTGGATCTGCACCTGATCCCCAGCTGCGGCGCCTGTCTGAGCAACATGGCCGTGGCGCCGGACGGCGCCGTAGTGCCCTGCCAGAGCTGGCTGGGCGGCGTCACCCTGGGGAACATCCTCACCGATTCATGGGAGAAGATCTGGAACAGCGAGCGGTGCCGGGCCATCCGGGACGAGAGCGCCAAGCTGGAGCACATCTGCCAGCTCCGCCGCGGCAACAGGGGAGGATGCTGACATGAAGAAGAGACTGGGAATGATCCTGGCGGGCACACTGCTGAGCCTGCTGCTCCTGCCCATGACCGCCGTCACCGCCTATGCCAAGGACTATGACGAGGTCGTCAGCTATGACATCACCGTGCAGCCCAATGTGGATGACGGCAGCCTCAGCTTCCGGGTGGAATTCGACTGGAAGGCGCTGGAGGAGCTGCCCTACGGCCAGGAACTGAAGATCGGTGTGCCCAACGGCTCCATCCGGGACGTGCAGGCCCTGACCGACAACATCGAAAAGCTGGATTTCGACAACAGCTATATGTATGTCTACTTGACCCGGGCCTACGACACAGGCGAGACCTTCCATTTCGCCTACTCCTGGGTGCAGGAGTACATGTACACCTTGGGCGACGATGGTTCTGTCAGTTATGACTATACCCCCGGCTGGTTTGACGAGGCGGTGGTGGACCATATGACCGTCACCTGGAACGACCCGGCCGAAGTCGGCGGATCGCTCAGCTATGAGGTACCTGACAGGGACTACTGGAAATCAGATGATAAAACGCTTACCGGTACAGCGCTGCCTCACGGCAGCCGCATCCGCGTGATGGTGGAGTACGACCGGTGGCCGGTGGAGCTGTCCTGGGAGAACAGCAGCGAAAACCAGGGTGATTGGGGCGGCTATGAGCCCGATTATAATTATGACGACGGCTCCGACGGAGAGGCTATCTTCATGCTGGTGGTCATCATCATCGTGGCGGTGGTGCTGATCATCGTGTTCTCCGCCCTCCGCGACGGATATTCCGGCGGCTTCGGTACCCACTATGTGTTCTACCACAATCTGTGGTATCCCGCCGGCCCGGACGGAAAACCCAGACCTGGCAGCGTGGGTACGGCTCACAAGCCAAAACCGCCCGCCTCCTCCCACAGCAGCGGCGGCTTCGGCGGCGGCAAGCGGGGCGGCGGCTTTGGCGGCGGAGGGTTCGGCGGCAGCAGCCACTGCGCCTGTGCCAGCAGCTGTGCCTGCGCCTGTGCCTGTGCCTGCGCCGGCGGCGGACGGGCCGGCTGCAGCGCCAAAAATCTCTACGGCGCCATCCACCTGGACGAAGAGATGAGCCGGCGGCTGGAGCGGCCGGAGGAGTAAACGCAGCAAAAAAGGGTTCCTGCCGAGGCAGGAACCCGCTTTTTTCATGTGGTCACAGGATGAAGCCACCATCCACCGTCAGGACCTGGCCGGTGATAAAGTCCGCCTGCTCCGAGGCCAGAAAGGCCACGGCCCGGGCTACGTCCTCCGGCGTACCCAGCCGGCCCCAGGGCGTCTCCTGCGCCAGCTGGGGCAGGACCTCCGGAGGCAGGGTGTCCAGCATGTCGGTGCGGATCACGCCGGGGGCCACGCAGTTGACCCGGATATGGGTGGGGGCCAGCTCCGCTGCCAGAGAGCGGGTCAGCCCGATCAGCGCCGCCTTGGTGGCGGAGTATGTCACCTCGCAGCTGGCGCCCCGCTGGCCCCAAATGGAAGAGATGTTGACGATGCAGCCCTCGTGGGCGTGGAGCATGGGGGGCAGGACCGCCTGGATGGCGTGAAAGGCGCCGTCCACGTTGACGGAGAAGTAGCGGTGCCATAGTTCGTCGGTGATGTCCTGAAACAGCGCCTGTCCGGCCACGCCGGCGTTATTCACCAATAGCGACACCGAGCCAAAGGTCTCCTCCACCCGGCCCACCATGGCGTCCACTTGGACCCGTTGAGACACATCGGCCTGCGCAGTCATGACGCGGCAGCCTTCGGCGCGCAGTTCCTCCGCCAGTGAACGGGCGCAGTCCTCCCGCACACGGTAGTTGACGCAGACGGCCCAGCCGCTGCGGGCCAGTTGTGCAGCCACGGCGCGGCCGATGCCCCGGGACGAGCCGGTGACCAGCGCGATCTTCTCCATAGAGGCGACCTCCCCGATAGAAATAGCAGGTGATCCGTGGGATCACCTGCTATTGTAACGGCAAAGGGAAAAATATGCAAGATGCTTATTTCCGCCGCCTGCCGCCGCGCTTGCCGGCCATGTGGCGGTTCACCTCGGACTGCTTGCTGTCTGACACCGACATGAACTGCTTGAGCTTGTCCTCAAAGGACGGCTCCGTCGGCACTGCTGCCGCAGAGGAGGGAGCTGCGGCTGTCGTGGCCGCGGTTCGCTGGGGCCGGGGCGGACGGCTGTGCTGGGCCGCCGGCGCCGCCTGTACCTGCCGGATGGAAAGGTTGATCTTACCCTCCGGCGAAACGGACAGGATCTTCACCTGCACATCCTGCCCGTCGGACAGGAAATCATGCACGTCGTTGACAAAGCTGTTGGATATTTCGGAGATGTGGACCAGGCCGGACTTGCCGCCCGGCAGCGCCACAAACGCCCCGAATTTGGTGATGCCGGTCACCCTGCCGGTGACGATGGATCCAACGGACAGTTCCATGCTCTCAGCCATGCTCCCTTTCGGTTTTGCGGTGGAGTCTGCGTCAATCGTTGACATCGTAGAAGATGCGCTCGCCGGTTTCGGCCAGACCCAGCTGCTCACGGGCCAGATCCTTGATGAAATCTTCGTCGTCGGCATGGGACAGGTCGGACTTGAGACTCTCGTTCTCCTGCCGGCGCTGCTGCACCTGAGCGGCGATGCTGGACTGCTCATTCCTGGCGCTGCTGAGCTTGCTGGACATCTGGATCAGCTCCACGGCCATGACCGCGATCAGGACGAAAAGCACCAGCATGGGGACGAAGCCGGGGCCGCGGCGTGTCTTTTTGTTGTTTTTCACGGTGTATGCGACCTCCCTTTCTGTCGTCGCGCCTATGCACCAGGAGAAACTCCCACTTGTAGTTTCCTATTTTAACGTACTTGCGGAGAAAATAAAAGACTTTTTTTGCTTTTTGTCCGATTTTTTTTGCAAGAGACAGGAAAACCGCGGCTGGAAGCCGCAAAAGGCGCGCCCAATCCGCGGCAGTGCCGGCCCAAAAGGCCCACAGAGGCCGCAGCAGCGATGCCGCCAGCAGAAAGTAGAGGGCCGCGCCCAGCGCCATGTGCAGCAGTGCGTACAGGCGCAGCTCGCCGCCGCCCGGCCGTCGGCCGAAGGCGGCCAGCGCCAGCGCCGCCAGCGCCACATAGACCGTGTCCAGCAGGTGGGTCAGCAGCCGGTCGTCCCTCCGCCGCAGACGAATGGCGCGCAGCATGTCGTATATCGCGGCTGCGGCCGCACCGCCCAGCAGGGACAAAACCAGCAACTGCAGTTGGGGCAGCACATGGTTTTCCATGGCTCAGCCGAACAGACGCGACAGCAGAGATCCCCGCTGTGCGGCGCTCTCCTCGTACTGAATGGCGTCGATGTGACCGTCCACATGCAGCTCGCCGCCGTCCAGCGACAACTTGCCGATGTGCAGATTCGACCCGGTGACAATCATGGTGCCCGCGCAGGTGGTCATGACGATATACCCCTCGTCAAAGCGCACCACGTCCTCCACACCGGACACCGCCAGGCTCTCACGCCCCTCCAGCTGCACCCGGTGGCTCAGCGGAGCCAGGCTGCTGACCTCATATGCCATAGAAACGCACCTCCCATACAGGTTGATCAATGCCACTGTATGAGAGGCGCGCCGGTTTTATGACAGGCTGTCCCCTTCGGGGACCTCCCGATACATGGCGGCGGCGTCGGCCTTGCCCACATTGTCCTGCACGGACAGCACCTCCACCGTCAATGTGCGCTGGCCGAAGCGGATGGAGATCCGGTCGCCGACCTTCACGTCGCAGGAGGCACGCTGCACCCGCCCGTTGACGGAGACGCGCTCGTTGTCGCAGGCTTCGTTGGCCACTGTGCGGCGCTTGATGAGTCGCGAGACCTTCAGGTATTTATCCAATCGCATGGTTGTTCCTCCGAAAAAAGCGCCGGTGCGGCAGATCGCACCGGCGCCGGGTCATGCTGTTTTACTTGGCAACGGCGTCCTTCAGCGCCTTGCCGGCCTTAAAGACGGGCACCTTGGTGGCGGCGATCTTCACGGGCTCCTTGGTGCGGGGGTTCAGACCGGTGCGGGCGGCTCTCTTCTTTACCTCAAAGGAGCCGAAGCCCACCAGCTGTACCTTCTCCTCGTCGGCCAGGGCAGCGGTGATGGTGTTCAGAGCGGCAGTGATAACAGCCTCGGTGTCTTTCTTGGACAGGCCGGCCTTCTCGGCGGCGGCGGCGATCAGTTCAGTCTTGTTCATGACAGTTCCTCCTAAAATTTGTGTTCATTTGTGTCTTGGCCACATCCGTGTGGCGGTATCCTAAAGCGGTGAACCGCGTTAAGAACGCTTGGCGCCGTCCCAAAAAGAGGTCATCTCCTCCAGCGACAGCTCGTCCAGGCTCCGCCCCTGGCGGGCAGCGCCCTCTTCCACCGCCCGGAAGCGGCGGATGAATTTTTCACAGGTGGCGGCGATGGCCTCCTCCGGATCCACTCCGGCAAAGCGGGCTGCCTTCACGGCGGCAAACAGCACGTCGCCCACCTCTTCAGCCACGCCCGTGCCGCTGAGCGCAGCCTGGCGCAGCTCCCGGACCTCCTCGTCCAGCTTGTCCAGCGCACCGCTCATGTCCGGCCAGTCGAAGCCGGCTTTGGCGGCCTTATCCTGGATCTTCTCCGCGCGCCACAGTCCAGGCAGGCTGCGGGCCACGCCATCCATAGCCTGGGAGGCGGAACGCTGTCCCTTCTCCCGCCGCTTCAGCTGTTCCCAGTTGACCAGCACCGCTTCCGGCGTGTCGGCGTGCACATTGCCGAACACGTGGGGGTGGCGATAGAGCATCTTCCGCACGACGCCGTCACATACGTCGTCCATGGTGAAGCGCCCGGCGGCGGCCTCAATGTCTGCGTGGAAGACCAGCAACATCAGCACGTCGCCCAGCTCCTCCTGCAGGGCGGCGGTGTCGCCGCGGTCTACGGCGTCCAGCACCTCATAGGTCTCCTCCAGCAGATCCCGGCGCAGGCTCGCATGGGTCTGGACTTTGTCCCAGGGACAGCCCTCCTCTGAGCGGAGAAGACGGATGATCTCCAGCAGGTCCCCGTAGCCATAGCGGCGTTTCCTTTCAAAATCTATCATATTTGTTTCTCCATTGCAAGAGGTTTTCCCGTTTGGAACGGGAAAAGTTCATCGTATGTGGAAGAAATCGGCAAACTTATCCCCTTTTGGCAGGGAAATCAGGTCTTCCCGCCGGATGACGCCCATCGCGGGCACCAGTACCGCGTAGATAGCGACTGCCGCCAGAGCGGCCAACAGCGCCGCGGGACGTGCCGACATGACCCTGCCCAGCAGACCGAAAACGGCCCGCGCGCCTGCCGCCATGACCAGCGAGGCCAGGAGGGGACGGGCAAATACGGAGACATAGCCGGGCCGCTCCGCTACCACCCGTGCTACGGCGAACAGGTTCAACGCGGCGATGACGGCGTAGCACAGCAGCGTACTGTAGGCCGCACCCCGGATGCCGATGGCCGGATCGCCCACCAGCAGATAGTTGGAGAGAATCTTCACCAGCCCGCCGAAGAGCAGCGTCCACAGGGGGATCCGCTCCCGGCCGTGGGACTGCAGGATGCCGCCGGTCAGCGTCATCAGGCAGACGAAGATGCTGGCGATGCCCAGTACGGTCAGGTGGCTTGCGGCGGCCGCGGCGGTTTGGGGGATCTCGGGGTACAGCAGATCGAGGATGGGCCGGGCCAGCGCCGACAGGCCGATGCCCAGCGGCAGCGCCAGCAGCGCGGTAAAGCGAAAGGCCGCAGAGGTGTGACGCCGGGCGGCGGACAGATCGTTCCGGGCCCGGGCTGCGCTGATGGCGGGGATCAGACTGATGGTCATGGGGGAGATGAGGGAGGCCGGCAGCGTGAAGAGGTTGACACCGTATGTATACTCGCCATACAGAGCAGCGGCGGCCGCCTGGGAGAAACCCAGGCTCCGCTGCAGCGTGCCCAGGACGAGAGAGGTGTCCAGCAGTGTGATGATACTCATGCCGCAGGCACCGGCAGTGATGGGAATGCCGATGCGCAGCAGCCGGCGCAGGATGGAACGGCGGCTCTCCGGTATGTCCCGGGAGGGCCGGCGGCCCTGGTGGGTCAGCAGATACAGCGCCAGAGCCAGAAAGGCCAGCGCCGTGGCGACTGTAACGCCGCCGATGGCGCCGGCGGCGGCGATATGGCGGGGCAGGCCCCGGCGCAGCAGCCACCAGGCCAGCAGATAGCCGATGACCGCCTTGGACAGGGATTCGACCAGCTCACTGGCGGCGGTGGGCCGCATGTTGCCCTGCCCCTGCGTATAGCCGCGGATGGGGGCCATCAGACACACGAAGAATACGGCCGGCGCCAGCACCTGTACCGCCGTGTGGGCCGGCGCATCGTGGAGCAGGTCGCTCAGCGGAGCAGACAGCAGATACATGCCGGCGCTGCAGACCGCGCCCAGGAGCAGGAACAGCCCCAACGACACGCGGAAGATTCTCTGTTTTTGATTTTCCCGGCCCAAAGCCTCCGCCTCGGAGACCATACGGCTCATGGCCAGCGGCAGCCCGGCGGTAGACAGCGTCAGCAGCAGACGGTAGATGTTGTAGGCGGCATAGAAATGGGCCATGCCCTCGCTGTCCAGCAGGTTCCCCAGAGGGATCTTATACAGCGCGCCGATGACCTTGGTGACGGCAATGGTGGCCGTCAGGACCATGGCGCCGCTCAAAAAGCTCTGCCGTCGTGGGTTGCCCATGTGCGTCTCCTTTTCTGCGCTATCGCAGCAGCTCCTTGTGGAACTGCCGGAAGGACTCCAGATTTTCCCGCAGCTTCTCCGGCCGGGTGATGTACTCGTTGGGATATTTGGCGTGGAACACCCGGCTGATCCGGTTGCCGGCGGGATCTACCATCTTGGTGGAGCCGCCTGCACCCAGCGACAGGATGCTGTGCAGCTCCTCCATGATATAGATATTATATAACCCCTCTGCACCGGGTATGCACCAGCCCACGTTTTCAAAGCTGCCGGACATGTATTTCTGCCGGTAGAGGTAGTAGGGCGTAAAGCCGCGGCGCCGCAGGGTGGGGTTGGCATAGTCCAGCATCTCCCCCACCGCCCGGGCCGACGGGATGGCCAGTCCCTCCAGCAGGATGCGGCTGCCCTTTTTCAGGGCCAGCGTGTGGATAGTGATGTTGTCGGCACCGAAGGAGAGGCATCGGTCCAGCGTCCGCCGGAAGCCCTCGGGCGTGTCCTCCGGCAGTCCGGCGATGAGATCCATGTTCACGTGGGGAAAGCCCATGCCGGCAGCCAGCGCCATGGCGGCCTCCACATCCCCGGCGCTGTGGCGGCGGCCGATGGCGGCCAGCACCTTTTCCTCCAGCGACTGGGGGTTGACGCTGATGCGGTCCGCCCCGTGGTCCAGAAGCACCTGCAGCTTATCGGCGGTGATGGTATCGGGCCGGCCCGCCTCGATGCAGTACTCCACGCAGCCGGACAGGTCGAAGGATCGGTTCAGGTGGGTCAGCAGCCGGTCCATCTGCTGCGCTGTCAGCGTGGTGGGGGTGCCGCCGCCCATGTAAAAGGATTTGATTCGCAGCCCCGTCTCCGCCACCATGCGGGCCGCATCAGTGATCTCCCGGCACAACACATCCAGATAGGGCTCGATCATGCCGAAGGAGCGCTCCACCGACTGGGACACGAAGGAACAGTAGGCGCAGCGGGTGGGGCAGAAGGGGATGCCCACATACAGGGAGATGTCCTCCGGCCGCAGATCCGCCTTGGCTCGCAGGCCCGCCTGGGCCGTCTCGATGGCCAGCCGCCGCCGCTCGGGGGAGACATAGTAGGTTTTTTCCAGAATGCGATCCACCTGCCGGGGGGAGTGTCCCTCCAGCAGAAAACGCTCGGCCAGCTTGCCGGGGCGGATACCTGTCAGCGCGCCCCAGGAGGGTGTGATGCCGGTGACGGCCCGGGCGGCCTTGAAGAAGCTCAGCTTGACGGCCTTCTGCCGCCGCCGTTCCGCCTCATATTCGTCTGTGCCAGCAGGGATGGTGACCCGGCTCATTCCCCGGGAGGATCGACCGCCCCAGGTGAGACGGGTGACGGCGGTGGTATACACTGCGCCGGCGGTCAGCGTAACGACAGCCTCGCTGTCCTCGCCGCCGGCGTTTTCATATACGGGCCGCTCCTCCGGGAAAAAGGCCAGCAGGCTCTGCTCCACCGCGTAGCGCTGGTCGTGGCCGTGAAAGATCAGTCTCATAGCGTGCGTCCTCTGTCAAAAAACGGGGCCGATCGGAATCGGCCCGGAAGCATTATTGGCGAAGCCCCTGCTGCATGTAAGGGTTGACCCGGCGCTCATAGTCCAGGTCGGTCTGTTCCTCGTGGCCGGGATACACGTGGTAATTGCCCTCCAGCCGGCCCAGCCGGGCCAGGGAGCGGAGGATCGCGTCATAGCTGCCGTCGGGGAAATCGGTGCGGCCGCAGGTGGCGCGGAACAACGTGTCACCGGAGAAGATCACGTCACCCACCACAAGGCACACCGAGCCGCTGGAGTGACCCGGCGTCTCCAGCACAGAGATGGTCAGGCTGCCCAGCGTCAGCGTGTCGCCCTCGGCGTAATAGCGCTGGTTGTGCTCATCCAGCCGCGGGAACTTCAGACTGTAGCGCCCGCCGGCCTCCACCGCATCGTTCTTATGGATGTAGACCGGCACATCCGGGTGGGTCAGCAGGATGTCCCGCACGGCGTCGCAGTGGTCGTAGTGGCCGTGGGTCAGCAGGATACACTGCAGCTGGCAGCTGGAGTCCTCGATCATCTTTTCCACCCGGGCGGGGTGTCCGCCGGGGTCGATCAGCGCGCAAACACCGACGTCCTCGTCGCACAGCAGGTAGCAATTGGTCAGAATGGGACTCACCTGAACGGTGTATATTTTCATATGTGTCTCTCCTTCCGGGCCGCGGTCCAAACGCGCACCTTACAATTGGTCGGTGTCCACCACCAGCGTCACCGGCCCGCTGTTGAGCGATTCCACCTGCATGTCGGCACCAAAGATGCCCGTCTCCACATGGAAGCCCTTGTCCCGGCACAGCTGCACGAACCGCTCATAAAGAGGAATGGCCACCTCCGGCCGCGCGGCGGCCAGATATTCCGGCCGCCGGCCCTTCCGGCAGCTGCCGTACAACGTGAACTGGGAGATCACCAGGATCTCACCGCCCACGTCGGTAAGGCTCAGATTCATCTTGTCGTTCTCATCGTCAAAGATCCGCAGGCTGGTCAGCTTGTCGGCCAGCTTGACGCACTGGGCCTCAGTATCCTGCTGTCCGACACCCAGCAGGATCAAGAAGCCGGTGCCGATCCGGCCCACCACCTGGCCGTCCACCGTTACGGAGGCGCGGCTGACGCGGGTCAGTACTGCTCGCATAGAGATTCTCCTTTTATAATAATGATAAAACACGCCGCGGATTTCGCGCCGCACATGGCACGAAACAGTTTCGCTGTGAAACCTGTTATCCCGCCGGACGGGAGACCTTCATCACGCCGGAGATCTGATCCAGCCGGCGCATGACGGTCCGCAGCTGCCCGGCATCGGTGACGCTCACATTCATGGTGACCAATACGGAGCCGTCGGGGGTGACGCGGGCGTTAAGCCCCCGGAACTGGGTTTTGGTAGAGGAGATCACCGTAGAGATGTCCACCATCAGATCGGGGCGGTCCTTGGCGATGACCTCCAGCGTGGTTTGGTAGAAGGGGTTGGTCTTGTCGGCCCAGGACACCTTGATCCAGCGTCCGGCCTCCTCTGGCCTCCTCCGCTCCGGCGCGGCGTTGGGACAGTCGGTGCGGTGCACGGACACGCCGTAGCCCCGGGTGATGAAGCCCACGATATCGTCGCCGGGCACGGGGGTGCAGCACTTGGAGAACTTGACCAGACAGTTGCTGAGTCCTTCCACGATGATGCCCTGCTCCCCGTGGGCGCGGCGGGGCTCCGCGGCCGGTTTGGGTTGCTGCTCTGTCGGCTGCTCCGCCGCGGCGCCCTGGTGCTGGCGGATGATCTGGTTGATCTCCTCACGCAGGCGGCCCACCACCTTCAGCGCAGTGACACCGCCATAGCCGATGGCGGCGTACAGATCATCCAGTGTGTTGTAGCTGAGCTTTTTCAGCACTTGGGGCAGGGTATCCTCGTTGGTCAGTTCCTTGGGAGAGACGCCGCAGCGCTTGACCTCGGCCTCAAAGGAGGCCCGGCCGTTGACGATGTTCTCGTCCCGCCGCTCCCGCTTGAACCACTGGCGGATCTTGCTGCGGGCGTTGCTGGAGCGGGCAATCTTTATCCAGTCGCGGCTGGGGCCGTGGGCGCTCTGGGAGGTCTCCACCTCCACCACGTCGCCGTTCTTCAGCTTGTAGTCGAACTGCACGATGCGGCCGTTGACCTTGGCGGCCACCATGTGGTTGCCCACGGCCGAGTGGATGGTGTAGGCGAAGTCGATGGGGGTGGCGCCGGCGGGCAGATTGATGACGTCGCCCAGCGGCGTGAACACGAACACCTCATCGGCGAACATGTCCACCTTCAGCGAATGGATGAAGTCCTCGGCGTCGGCGCCCTCCTGGTTCTCCAGCAGGCGCCGCACCCACTCGTAGTTCTTCTCGTCGCCGGCGCCCTGGCCGCCCTGCTTGTACTTCCAGTGGGCGGCGACGCCGTATTCGGCCACCTCGTGCATCTCCCTGGTGCGGATCTGCACCTCGAAGGGGATGCCGCCCGCTCCCACCACGGTGGTGTGCAGACTCTGGTACATATTGGGCTTGGGAGTGCCGATATAGTCCTTGAACCGCCCCAGCACGGGGTGATACAGGTCGTGGATGATGCCCAGCACGTTGTAGCAGTCCGCCAGCGTGTCCACGATGACCCGGAAGGCGATCAGGTCGAACACGTCGTTGATCCGCTTGTTCTGGGCATACATCTTGCGGTAGATGCTGTAAGGGTGCTTCAGCCGCCCGTAGACGATGCCGTCCACACCGGCCTCCTGCAGCCGGTCGGAGATTTGCTCCTGTACACCGGCCATAAAGCCCTCATACTCGGCGGCCTTCTCTTCCAGCACCTCCGTGATCTCCCGGTAGCCCACCGGATCCAGGTATTTCAGGCTCAGGTCCTCCAACTCCCACTTCATCTTCTGCATGCCCAGCCGGTGGGCGATGGGCGCGTAGATCTCCATGGTTTCAAAGGACTTTTGCTTTTGCTTCTCCGGCGTCTGATACTCCATGGTGCGCATATTGTGCAGCCGGTCGGAGATTTTGACCAGGATGACCCGGATGTCCTTGGCCATGGCCATGAGCATCTTGCGCAGATTTTCCATCTGCTCCTCTTCCTTGGAGGTGTACTGCACACGAGTCAGCTTGCTGACACCTTCCACCAGGTCGGCGATGGTAGGGGAGAACAGCCGGGCGATGTCGGCGTGGGTGGCGGCGGTGTCTTCGATCGTGTCGTGGAGCAGCGCCGCGATGATGGACTCACTGTCCAAATGCAGCTCCTCCGCCACAATCTGAGCCACCGCCAGCGGGTGGGTGACGAAGGGAGAGCCGTCCTTGCGGAACTGCCCCTCATGAGCGGACACGGCAAAGTCAAAGGCAGCGTGGATCTGCTCAAAGTTGGCAGCGGGGTTATAGGCCCGGATGGTGTCCTCCAGATGCTGATATTGCTCCTGCAGCGTCGTCATGCCAGACCACCTCCCCGTTGTGGTTTTTCCAGAATATCGCGGAGCCGCAGCAGATAAGATGAGCTTTCCAGATCCACCTTCCGGCCGCCGTCTGTCAGCAGCAGATGTACCTGATCGCCTGCGCGGCGGCACGACAGAAGGCCCCGCTCAGCGAAGATCTCCAGGCAGAAAGCGGCCCGCAGGAATGGATCGACACCGCCCAGCGCCGCGGACAGCGTCCGCAGCAGGGGCAGGTAATCCGCTGTCAGACCCTCGATTGGCACGATGTGCTGCAGCAGTCGCCAACTGCGCACGAACTGCTCACGGCTGGGCATCAGACGCTGCGCCTCCTTTGGCTGTACCGGCTCGCCCGTCAGGCAGTGATGCAGCAACTGCAGCGCTTCGTCCTCCCGACCGCTGGCGGCCAGTGAGGGGCGCAGATCCACCAGCTGCAGCTGGATGGAGCGGATGCCCCGGAACTCGTTGACCTGCAGGTAGAAGGCGGCGTCCACCCGGCTGCCTACTGCGCAGCCACAGCTGTCGGCAGTGGCGGAGAAAAAGATGCCGTCAAACTGGGCGCTGCCTTTGGTGAGCCGCAGTTTCAGGTGGCGGTTCTGTCCCACATTTTGCGCCCGCTCCAGCGTGGCGCCGGTCAGGCAGAAGACGGGCCGCACATTGCCGGAGCCATAGGGCTCCAGCGCGTCCAGGGCATCTACCTCTTCCAGCGTGACACGGCTAGGCTGGGTGAGGACCACGTCCACATCCAGACTGGACACAGGCGCCTGCCCGCCCCGGAATTCCCGGGCGACCTGATTGATGCGTCGGCGGAAGGCGGGGATCTTGTCCGCCTCGATGGTGAAGCCGGCGGCCAGCTCGTGCCCGCCGAAGCCCAGCAGCAGGTCGGAGCAGGCCTCCAGCGCAGCAAACAGATTGAAGCCGCCCCAACTGCGGCAGGAGCCTTTGCCCACCTCGCCGTTGAGGTGGATCATGAAGCTGGGGCAGGAAAATTTTTCGCTCAAGCGCGAGGCCACGATGCCCACCACGCCCTGGTGCCAGGTGCCGTCGGCCAGCACCAGTGCGCTGCGCTCGTTCGCCGGCAGGGTGTCGATCATCTCCAGCGCCTGGGAGTAGATCTCCTGCTCCACGCTCTGGCGCTCCCGGTTCAGAGCACACAGCTCCCGGGACAGGATCTCGGCCCGGGCGGGCTCGTCGCACAGCAGCAGCGCGGCGGCCATATCCGCAGCACCCATGCGCCCTGCGGCGTTGATCCGCGGCGCCAGCACGAAGCCGATCTGCACCGAGGTGACGGCCTTATCGGCCAGACCGGCCTCCCGCAACAGGGCGTGGAGGCCGATGAAGTCGGAGTGGTCGATGGTGGCCAGCCCCCGGGACACGATGGCCCGGTTTTCGTCGGACATCTGCATCACGTCGGCAATGGTGCCAATAGCAGCCAGCGTGCAGTAGCGGGAGAAGAGAGCCTCCTCCCGGTCCGGTCCGCCCAGCGCCAGCACCAGCTTCAGCGCCACGCCGCAGCCGGCCAGATGCTTGAAGGGATAGGCGCAGTCGATCCGGTGGGGGTCCACCACGGCGGCGGCGTCCGGCAGCGTTTCCTTGCACTCATGGTGATCGGTGACAACGGTATCTATGCCCAGCGAAGCGGCATAGGCCACCTCCTCCACACCAGTGATGCCGCAGTCCACTGTGACCATCAGGCTCACGCCTTGCTCCCGCAGGGAGCGGATGGCATCGGCGTTGAGACCGTAGCCGTCCTCAACACGGCGGGGGATATAGTACACCACGTCGGCACCGTGTCGCTTGAGATAGTCCACCAGGATCACCGTGGCGGTGATACCGTCCACATCGTAGTCGCCGTATACGGCGATGCGCTCCCCATCGGCTATGGCCCGGCTGATCCGAGCCACGGCCCGATCCATATCGGCCATCAACAGAGGGGAGTGGCTGAGCTGATGCTCGCACAGCAAAAAATCGGCGGCCCTCTCCACGGTGTCGATGCCGCGGGAGGCCAGTACGCAGGACACCAGGTAGGGATAACCTGCTTCGGTCAGGCACTGTATCGTGCTCTCCGGCACGGGGTGTGTAGTCCACTGTCGGAATTTCACGTACATTCGCCTCCCCTCTGCAGACACTGTCCCAAAATATACTGATAATATTTTATTATATCACAGAGGATCCCATGCGTAAAGCGGGAACGATCAAAAATTGTGATGCCGGTACTGCACAGCCACTGGAAGCGGCGCCGGAAATTACCATTGCGCCGCCGGGACGCGGCAGATATGATAGAGGTGACCGCCGCGCAGCAGAAAGAGCGATGCGCGCCCCGTTCCAGTCAAGAGCGGGGCTCATCTGCACCGGCGAACAAGAGCGGGGAGCGGCACGTGCCGCTCCCCGCAGGAAGGTTTGCGTATGGAAATCAGAAGAACAGGCCCCAGGCCAGGAAGCCCAGGATGGCCACCACGCCGGTGAACAGCAGAACCACCACCAGGTAGCCCATGACGTCGCGGGCAGACAGCTTGGCGATACCCAGCGCAGGCAGAGCCCAGAACGGCTGGATCATGTTGGTCCACTGATCGCCCCAGGCCACCGCCATGGCGGTACGGCCGGCGTCGATACCCAGAGCGGCACCGGCGGGCATCATGATGGGACCCTGGACGGCCCACTGGCCGCCGCCGGAGGGAACGAAGAAGTTGACGATACCGGCAGCCAGGAAGCTGAGCATGGGGAAGGTGACGGTGTTGGAGATGTTGACGAATAACTGGGAGATGACGCCGGCCAGAGACACGCCGTCAGCGTTCTTGGCAACCATCAGACCCATGATACCGGCATAGAAGGGGAACTGCAGCAGCACGCCTGCGGCGCCTGCGGCAGCCTCGCCGATGGCGTCCACATAGCGGCGCAGGTCGCCGTGGAGCAGGATGCCCAGGAACAGGAAGATGAAGTTAACGATGTTCAGGCCCAGGGAACCCTTCTCAATGAAGAAGTAGTGAACAATGTATGCCAGGCCCATAACGACCAGGATGACCCACAGGATCTTGGAGTGCTCGATCTTGTCAGCGGGGGTGTCGATCTTGTACTCGCGCTCTTCCTCATCCTTCAGCAGGGCGGGGTCGATGGTGACAACGTGCTCCTTGTCAGGATGCATGGCATAGTTGACGAAGGGCATGGCAACCAGGATGATACCGCACATGATCAGGTTCATGGGGTGCATGATGGTGGCGCTGATGGGAGCCTGATACAGGACCTCGCCGAAGGTCTTGCCGGCCACCAGGTCCAGGGGGATGGAGCCGGACAGACCGGCGTGCCAGATCACGAAGCCGGAGTAGGCGGAGGCGATCAGCAGGGGATAGTCAACGGTGGGCACGCGGCGGACCACTTCCTTGGCCAGCAGAGCGCCGATAACCAGACCGAAGCCCCAGTTCAGCCAGCAGCAGATGGTGGACACGAAGGTGGTCATCAGGATGGCGTGCATGGGGGTGCGGCACATGCCGGCCAGGGTGCGCAGCAGAGCCTTGAAGGGCTTGGCGGAGGCGCAGGCGGAACCCAGCACCAGCACCAGAGCCATCTGCATGGAGAAGGACAGCAGGCTCCAGAAGGTGGAGTTGCCGCCCCAGGCGGTGATCAGGTCGAGAACGGGCTTGCCGTCTGCGTCCTTAGCGGCGGAAAAGACGGGCAGACCGGTGGCGGCCAGCGCGCCGATGAAGACCACGAAGGTCAGGATGACTGCGAACAGGAAGGCATCCGGCAGCCAGCGGTTGACTACGCGAACGCAGCCGTTGGTGAATTTCTTGAACATGTTTTTGCTCACTCTCCTCGTTTTTTCTCTCAGAACAAATTTGCGGTCTTTTCGCCGCAGAGGGTACGATTGACAAACTCTGTTAAAGAAAAGACAGACATGTTTATTTTATAACAAAGTTTGGGAATTGCAAGATAAGGTTGATAAAAATATTGACGAATTGTGAACGGATAAACTGTACGATTTGTACAAATTTGCCCGTTTCTCAGAAAAAAAGACAACACCAAATGCAAAAAGGAACAAAAAAAAACGGCCGGAGCGTGGCTCCGGCCGCAGAAGAGCAGGGGGGTCAAAGAGAGGGCCCGAAGGGGTCCGAGCCGCTGTCGGGCCCGTCGCGCAGCATGTCTTCCGGCAGCCAGCCGATGCCCTTGACGCGCTTGATCGCCAGGAAGTACCCCACATTGGTCTGCTCATAGTAGGGCCCGACCCAGATGTCGGCCAATCCCATGGTAAGCGCACCGAGCAGAAACCAGCCCAGAAAACTCAGATCCAGCACGAACAGATCCAGCTTGAAGCCGCTGGTCTGGGCCTTACTCATGCGGATGGCCTCCAGCGGACTCAGGTCCGGCACCTCCAGCAGGTCGTAGAGGGCGAAGCGGTAGCGATAGGCGGCGATGATGCCCGGGATGAAGAACAGAAAAGACCACAAGTAGATAAATATGTACTGCAGCAGGGACAGCAGGATCACGCGCCCGGCGAAAGAGAACCCCTCGAACAGCGTGGAAAAGGACATCTCCCTGCCCTGCCGGATTCCCAGGTGGTACAGCGCCAGACCGGCAGCGAGCACAAGAGAGATCAGGGCCGACAGGATGCGGATGAAGAAGGAGATGCCAGGGGAGAACGGGGCGTGCATCAGAAAGGCAGGCACGACCAGCGTGCCCTCCAGCTCCGGATATGCGGACAGGATCCGCTCGATGGTGGCGGGAGCGGTGATATAGAAGTCCACGGCGCTCAGCACAAAGGTGATGACCATGTAGAGCAGCGTGAAGCCGTAGGGCGAGACCTGAGCGCCGCGGAGGATATCCCGGGCCTCCTGCTTCAGGCGGGTGCGTTCGATCATGATGGAAGATTCCTTTCTCCGGAGGGTATGTATCGGGCCGGAACATGGCTGTGAAATGGCAGGATGTGGTGATAAGTATACCACAACGCGGAATAAAATACAAGCGGGAGGGCATGTCCGGCCTGCGGCAGGCCGGACATGCCGGGAAAGGCAGAAAAACGGCGAAAAACCGCGGCAGGCGGGCAAAAGTACTGGACAAGTCAAAATATTTGTTGTAAACTGTTGTGCAGTATGTGGTGGCGCAGGCGCCACTGGTAAGTAGTAAGATGAGGTGAAGACAATGGCACAAGCTTTCTTTGGCGGCGTTCATCCCAACGACATGAAGGCCGCAACCAACGGGAAGGCCATCGAACAGCTGGAGGCACCGGCTGAGGTGGTCATTCCCATGTCGATGCATATCGGCGCGCCTTGCAAGCCCATCGTTGCAGTTGGCGACAAGGTCAAGATCGGACAGAGGATCGGCGAGCCGGGCGGATTCGTTTCCGCACCCATCCACGCCTCTGTGTCCGGCACGGTGAAGGCTGTGGAGCCCCGCCCCTCCTCCATGGGCGGCACGGTGATGTCCGTGGTGATCGAAAACGATTTTGAGAACACCGTTTCCGATGACATCAAGCCCGTAGAGGATCCCGACGCGCTGACCCCGGAGCAGCTGACGGAGATCGTCAAGAACGCCGGTATCGTGGGCCAGGGCGGCGCGACCTTCCCCACCCATGTGAAGATCAGCTCCGGCCTGGGCAAGGTGGACTACGTCATCATCAACGCGGCCGAGTGCGAGCCCTATATCACCGGCGACCACCGCACCATGTTGGAGCGGCCCGACCAGGTGGTCAAGGGCGCCACGCTGCTGGCCAAGTGCTTCGGTGTGGACAAGGTCTACATCGGCGTGGAGGCCAACAAGCAGGATGCGGCCGATGTGCTCAACGCCAAGATCGCCGAGCTGCAGGCTCCCGTAGTGGTGGAGGTGCTCCACACCCGCTATCCTCAGGGCGCTGAAAAGCAGCTGTGCCAGGCCGTGTCCGGCCGGCAGGTGCCCTCCGGCAAGCTGCCTGCCGACGCCGGCTGCTGCATCTTCAACCTGAACACCACCTGCGCCATCTACCGGGCGGTGTACACCGGCATGCCCGTGGTGAACAAGGTCGTCACCGTGTCCGGCTCCGGCGTCATCGAGCCGAAGAATATCGAGTGCCCCATCGGTACCCCCATTTCCAAGCTGTTTGATGCCTGCGGCGGCCTGAAGGAGGATACCTACAAGCTGATCATGGGCGGCCCGATGATGGGCTTGGCTCAGTACAGCACCGACGTTCCCGTGGGCAAGGGCACCGGCGCCATGCTGGCCTTTGCCGGCGACGAGGAGAAGTATACAGCCGATCCCCAGTGCATCCGCTGCGGCAAGTGTGTGGGCGTATGCCCCATCCGCTTGGAACCGGTGTTCATGTACAAATATCTTATGAAGGGCGACTGGGAGGCGTTCCGCGATCAACTCCACGGCATGGATTGCATTGAGTGCGGTGCCTGTACCTATACTTGTCCGGCGCGGCTGCCGCTGACCCACGCCTTCCGCATGGGCAAGCAGCAGGTCAACAACGCGAGAATGGCCGAGAAGGCCCGGGCCGAGGCCGAGAAGGCCCAGACCGCCAAGAAGGAGGCGTAAACGATGACAGATTACAAGAATTTGAAGTTGATCGCGTCCTCCTCTCCCCATATCCGCTCCGACGAGAATACGCGCTCCATCATGCTGGACGTGATCATCGCCATGCTGCCTGCCCTGGCCATGAGCGTGTACAACTTCGGCAACTGGAATTTCCGCGCGCTGACGCTGACGCTGGTGTCCGTGGTCAGCTGTGTGTTCTGGGAGTGGCTGTACCGCAAGCTGATGAAGAAGCCCCAGATGGTGGGCGACCTGAGCGCTGTGGTCACCGGCATGCTGCTGGCCTTTGTGTGCCCCGTGACGCTGCCCTACTGGATGATCGTGATGGGCGCGTTCTTCTCCATCGTGCTGGTCAAGCAGCTCTACGGCGGCATCGGCTGCAACTTCCTCAACCCTGCGCTGGCGGGCCGCGCGCTGCTGTTGGCCAGCTTTGCCGGCCCCATGACCAGATGGGCTGCACCTGACGCGACCGTGCCGGTATTCGGCTCCGTGGCCGATGTGGTTACCGCTGCCACCCCGCTGGCCATCATGAAAGAGGGCGGCGCCGAGGCGTTCAGCCAGCTGACCGACACCTATTCCGTGGCCGATATGTTCCTGGGCAAGATCGGCGGTTCCGTGGGCGAGGCCTCCGCGCTGATGCTGTTGTTGGGCGGCATCTACCTGCTGATCCGCAAGGTCATCTCCTGGCACACCCCCGTGGCCTACATCGCCACCGTGGCCGTGATCTGCCTGATCTCCGCCCCTGCTGGCGCCAACAGCGTGGACTACATGTTGTATAACCTGTTCGCCGGCGGTCTGATGCTGGGCGCCATCTTCATGGCCACCGACTACGCCACCTCCCCTGTCACCAAGCCCGGCCAGCTGGTTTTCGGCATCGGCTGCGGTCTGATCACCTGCTTCATCCGCCGCTTCGGCTCGTACCCCGAGGGCGTGTGCTACTCCATCCTGATCATGAACTGCACCACCTGGCTGCTGGACAAGTACATCCGTCCCACCATCTACGGTGCTCCCAAAAAGGAGAAGAAGGAGGCGGCTGCGAAATGAAGAATCTGAACGCGAAATTCGTGTTGAAGGTGGCCGGCACCCTGACGGCTATCGCGCTGGTGGTGGCCGCCCTGCTGGGCGTGGTCAACCAGATCACCTATCAGCGCATCGATGAGCTCACGCTGGCTGCCACCCGCGAGGCGCTGGCTGCCGTGACGCCCGAGGGCTCCGACTATGAGCCGCTGGAGCTGGCCGACGCCGTTGTGGCAGCCGCCAAGGAACAGGGCGGCAAACTCACGGAGATGTACGCCGTGTCCGCCGGAGGGTATGCCTGTAAGGTGGAAGCCTCCGGTTCCCAGGGCACGATCGTGATGATCGTGGGCGTGGATGATGCCGGCGCCATCACCGGCATCTCCATCGTGGAGAACGCCGAGACGGCCGGTATCGGCTCCAAGGTCATGACCAACCTGCCCAATGACGCCGGCGTGCCCGTGCTGGATCAGTTCATCGGACTGTCCGGCGCCGGATCGCTGGCGGTCAAGAAAAATGTGACACCCATCACCGGCGCCACCGTGTCCACCAAGGGCGTCACCGCCGGTGCCAACGCCGCGTTGGCCGCCGTGGCTGCGCTGGGTTGAGAAAGGGGGAGCTGAAACATGAATGTGAAAAAGCAATTCAAGGAGGGCCTCATCACCCAGAACCCGGTGCTGGTGCAGCTATTGGGCATGTGCTCCACACTGGCCATCACCACCTCCATCATGAACGGTCTGGGCATGGGCGTCAGCGTCATTATCATCCTGACGCTCAGCAACATCTTCATCGCCCTGCTCCGTAAGATTATCCCCAACGAGGTGCGTATCGCCTGCTTCATCATCGTTATCGCCGGCTTCGTGACCTGCGTACAGCTGCTGCTGAAGGCGTTCCTGCCGGCCATTGACAAGAGCTTGGGCGTGTTCATCCCGCTGATCGTGGTGAACTGCATCATCCTGGGCCGCGCTGAGGCGTTCGCCTCCAAGAATACCGTGGGAGCCTCCACGCTGGACGGCATTTTCCAGGGCATCGGCTATACGCTGGTGCTGCTGGTCATGTGCTTCTTCCGCGAGTTGTTCGGCGCCGGCAAGCTGCTGGACATCCAGATCATGCCTGACAGCTACGTTCCCATCGGCGTGCTGACGCTGCCTGTGGGCGGCTTCCTGTGTCTGGGCGTGCTGATCGCCGTCATGCAGTGGGCGCTGGCCCGTTCGGAGAAGAAGAGTGCCGAAAAGGCCCTCAAGGAAAAGGAGGCGAAGTAAATGTCCATCACCACATTGCTTGCCATCTCCCTTGGTGCCATACTCACCAACAACTTCATCTTCGCCCAGTTCCTGGGCATCTGCCCCTTCCTGGGCGTGTCCAAGAAGATCGACACCGCCGTGGGCATGGGCGCCGCCGTGACCTTCGTCATGGGACTGGCCTCCGCTGTCTGTTACGGCGTCAACAGCCTGCTCAAGGCGGCTGACCTGGAGTTCATGCAGACGGTGGCCTTCATCCTGGTCATCGCCGCGCTGGTCCAGTTCGTGGAGATGTTCCTGAAACGCTATGTCCCCACCCTGTACACCGCCCTGGGCGTGTATCTGCCCCTGATCACCACCAACTGCGCCGTGCTGGGCGTGGCGCTGCTGAACGTGCAGAACGACTATAACTTCATCGAGTCCGTGGTCTACGGCATCACCGGCGGCCTGGGCTTCCTGCTGGCCATCTTCCTGTTCGCGGCTGTCCGTGAGCAGCTGGAGTTTGCCGACAACCCCAAGTGCTTCGACGGATTCCCCATCGCACTGGTGACAGCCGGCCTGATCGCCCTGGCCTTTATGGGCTTCAGCGGTCTGCAGGTCTGGTAAGGAGGTAAGAGGAAAGATGACTATTGTCTATGCTGTGATCGTGCTGGGCGCCTTGGCCGTGGTCTTTGGCCTGGTGCTGGCTGTGGCTGCTAAGGTGTTCGAGGTGCAGGTGGACCCCCGCCTGCCGGAGATCCAGGCCGCGCTGGCCGGCGCCAACTGCGGCGGCTGCGGCTATCCCGGCTGTGCCGGCTGCGCCGAGGCCATCTTGGCTGGCAAGGCCCCTGTGACCGCCTGTGCCCCTGCCGGCGCTGACGGTGCCGCCAAGATCGCCGCCATCATGGGCATGGAGGCCCCCACCGGCGAGAAGAAGGTGGCCCACGTGCTGTGTAACGGCGGTACCAATGCTGCGAAGAACTTTGAGTATCGCGGCGTGACCGACTGCCTGGCTGCCACCAAGGTCTGCGGCGGCGACGCCTCTGCCTGCCGCTACGGCTGTCTGGGCTTTGGCTCCTGCGTGGCCGCCTGTAAGTTCGACGCCATCCACATCGGTGAAAACGGCGTGGCTGTCGTGGACAAGGAGAAGTGCACCAACTGCGGCGCCTGCCGCGAGGCCTGCCCCCGCAAGCTGATCGTGGAGGTCCCCTACAAGCAGAAGGTGTTCGTCAACTGCTCCAACAAGGATCGCGGCCCGGCCGTCACCAAGGTCTGCGCCAACTCCTGCATCGCCTGCGGTATGTGCGAGCGCACCTGCAAGTTCGATGCCATCCATGTGGTGAACAACGTGGCCGTCATCGATTACGATAAGTGCCGCAACTGCACCATGTGCGCAAAGGCCTGCCCAAAAAACGCCATCGAGCCCATCCCCACCACGGAGGAGAAGGAGAAGTTCAAGGCCGCCCAGAAGGCCGCCGCTGAGCGCAAGGCTGCCGCCGCCAAGGCCGCTGCCGAGAAGGCTGCCGCTGAAAAGGCCGCCGCTGCGGAGGCCCCCAAGGCGGAGTAAGGCGCAAGAGGAAAACCGATACTGGGAGGGACGCCGCGGCGCCCCTCCCATTTTTTGTCATATCACGGTGTTTTGGGGGTTGCATTTTTCCCGCGACGCGCTATAATGGACAGGACCAAGCAGAGTATGGATCGGCGTGTTTAAGTGCCGGCGGGACGGGGAGTTGTCCGCCGGACGAAAAGGGGGATCCCCTTGCAGTGTCGGTCCCGCATCCCGCTGTCATGTTATGGAGCAAGGCCTCTCATAAATGTTCGGGCGGACTGTGTTTTGCGGCAGTGTTCGCTGCACATTTATGGGAGGTGTTTGTATGCAAAAAAGCTTTGGACTGCGGCTCACGGTGATCTGCGCCATGATGACCGCCCTGACGGTGGTGCTCAACCGGTTCGGGTCCATCCATACGGACGGCTGGACCATAGGATTCTCCTTCGTACCCGTGGCCATGACGGCGATCCTGTACGGCCCGGCTGCGGCGGCGGCCGTGGGCGGCGTGGCGGACCTGGTAGGGGCGCTGCTGTTCCCCTTCGGTCCCTATTTCCCCGGCTTCACGGCGACGGCTGCCCTCATGGGAGCGGTATACGGGTGGTTCCTCTATAAAAAGAACCCCGTGCGGCTCGTGCCCCACATCCTGCCGGCCACGCTGATCAACTCGATCCTGCTGGGCCTGCTGGTGAACACCTTGTGGGTCAGCATCCTGTACGGTTCCCGCACTTACTGGGGATGGTTCGTCTATCGGCTGCCGGAGTATGCGGTGCTGATCCCCCTGAATCTGATCCTCATCCCCGTGCTGGTGCAGCTGGCCAGACGGGTCAAACCTTACCGGAAAGAGGAAGCGTGATATGACATATCAAGAGGCGATGGCCTATATCAACTCCGTGGAGTGGAAGGGGAGCCGGCCGGGACTGGAACGCATCTCGGAACTGTGCGCCCGACTGGGCCACCCGGAGCGGGCGCTGCGGTTTATCCATATCGCCGGCACCAACGGCAAGGGCTCCGTGTCCGCCATGCTGGATTCGATCCTGCGTTCAGCCGGCTATCGGGTGGGGCTCTATACCTCCCCCTATATCGAGCGATTCAACGACCGCATCCGTTTCGGCGGCGCAGAGATCGCAGATGAGGATTTGGCCCGGGATACGGAGACGGTCAAAGCCTGTGCCGAGGCAATGGCCGACGGCCCCACCGCCTTTGAACTGATCACCGCCATCGCGCTGGTCTACTTCAGGCGCATGGGCTGCGACTATGTGGTGCTGGAGTGCGGCCTGGGAGGCCGGCTGGACGCCACCAATGTGATCCCCACCGCCCTCCTGTCGGTCATCACGGGCATCGCCCTGGACCACTGTGACATCCTGGGGGATACAGAGGAGCAGATCGCCGGAGAGAAGGCGGGCATTCTCAAGCCTGGCACCCCCGTCCTCTTCGGAGAGGGCGGCGACGGGGCAGCGGCGGTGATCCGGGATACGGCCGACCGCCGCGGCTGCCGGTATGTCCGCACGGACTTCGGCGCCATCTCCGGTGTGCGGGCACAGTTGGACGGTACCGCATTTCGATTCCAAGGGCGGGAGGTGCGCATCCCGCTGCTGGGCCTGTACCAGACCCGCAACACCGCCACCGTGCTGACGGCGGTGGACCTGCTGCGGCAGGCGGGCGTTATCATTCCCGACGGCGCCATAGCGGAGGGCCTGGCCTCGGCCCGGTGGAAGGCCCGGTTTGAGATCCTGCGCCGGGATCCGCTGGTGATCTACGACGGAGCGCACAATCCCCAGGGCATCGCCGGCGCCGTAGAGAATATCCGCGCGGTACTCTCGCCGCTGTCGGCGGACGGGCGAGTCGCGCTGCTGATGGGCGTCATGGCTGACAAGGACCACGGCGCCATGGTATCCGCGCTGGCGCCACTAGCGGCCGCCGTGGTGACGGTGCGCCCCAACAGCGACCGGTCCCTCGGCGCGGCGGCGCTGGCGGAGGAGTTCCGCCGCAATGGTGTCTCTGCCGAGTCGCAGGAGGACCTGGCGGAAGGTGTCAAGACGGCCGTCGCTCTGGCCTGCCGGACGGGGCGGCCGCTGGTCTGCCTGGGCTCACTCTATATGTACGGTGACGTGAAGCGCGCCGTGCTGGCAACTGCGGACAAATAGAAAAAAGAGGGCCGGACGGTACTGCCGTCCGGCCCTCTTTTTGTTTACAAATAATTCAAAGGCCGCCCTATTGACTTTGCTGGAAGGGAGTGGTAAACTGGTTTAGCACTCAGGGAAAAGGAGTGCTAAACCGAGCGAGGTTCAAAGAAAATGACGGAATTGACCGAGCGAAAAAGGCAAATATTAAAGATCGTGGTAGAGAGCTACATCGACACGGCAGAGCCCATTGGCTCCAAGGCCATCGTGGAGCGGATGCCGGGCAAGATCAGCTCGGCCACCGTACGCAACGAGCTGGCCGATCTGGTGGAGATGGGCTATCTGGAGCAGCCTCATACCTCGGCCGGACGCATCCCCTCGCCCAAGGGCTACCGACTGTATGTCAACGAGCTGATGGAGCGGCGGGCCCTGAGTGCTGAGGAGACGGAGAAGATCAACCAGACGCTCTCCGGCCGGATGGCCGGCATGGACGAGGTGATCTCCCAGGCCGGACAGATGGTGTCCCGTCTGGTGGGCTATCCCGCCTACACGGTGGCCGACCGCAAAAGCGCCGTCACCGCAGGCCGCTTCGAGCTGATACCGGTGGATGAGAACAGCTTCATCGCGGTGGTGATGCTGTCGGACAGCCAGGTCAAGAGCCGTCTGATGGGGCTGGAGCTACCGGTGGAGCAATCGCAGCTGCCGGAGTTGAGCCACCTGCTCAACACCCACTTTACCCGCATCGGAGCGGCCGAGATGAACGCCCATTTGATGAGCCTCAGCGACCAGGTGGACGGCAACTGGTTCCTGCTGCTGAACCGGGTGGTGGAATACGCTGGCGCGCTGGTGCGCGAGAGCGAGCAGCAGCAGGTGTTCACCAACGGCGCCAGTCAGATCCTGAAGTTCCCGGAGTACCGGGACGTGGACAAGGCCCACGACCTCATGAGCTTTATGGTGGACAACAAAGAGAACCTGCCCGTGCCCGCCGGCGATGCACCCATGCAGATCCTCATCGGACCGGAGAACGTCAACGACGCGTTGAAGGAGAGCAGTGTGATCGTCGCCAGCTATGACATCGGCGACAATATGCGCGGCTTGGTGGGCGTGGTAGGCCCTACCCGCATGGATTACGCCACCGTGGCAGCCCGGCTCAGCTACTTTGCCGAGAGCCTGAGCGCCATGTTCGGCAAGAAAAATCAATTGCCGCCCAAGGAGGAACAGGAATGAGCGAGAAGGAGAAGAAGGACCTGCCCGAGAACGAAACGGGCAGCGAGGCGGAGGCTGAAGAGGTTGCCGCGCCGGCGACGGAGCCGTCCGCCGGGGAGAGCGCAGAGGAGAGCTATACGGTTACCCGCGAGCAGATGGAGCAGATGGAAGCCCTGGCCAAAATGGTCAGCGACGGCAATGACAAGTATCTGCGCCTGGCCGCTGAATACGACAACTACCGCAAGCGCACCGCCAAGGAGAAGGAGAATCTGTACGCCGCTGCCAAGGCGGACACCATCAAGCCCTTTCTGGATGTGTACGACAATCTGGAGCGGGCTGTGGCCCAATTCGACGCCGACGATCCCCACCGCCAGGGCGTGGAGCTGATCACCAAGCAGCTGCTGGACGTGTTGGCCAAGCTGGGCGTCGAGGAGATCGCGGCCCAGGGGCAGCCCTTCGATCCGGAAAAGCACAACGCCGTCATGCACGTGGAGGACGAGGGCGCCGGTGAGAACACCGTGGTAGAGGTCTTTCAGAAGGGCTTCACACTGGGTGACAAGGTACTGCGCTTCGCCGTGGTGAAGGTGGCCAACTGATTTTGAAGGCAAAACAGCCGATGACGGCCGTTCAAAAATACAGGCACATCCCTCATTTGCAGACAATAAAATTTATATATCATTAGGAGGCAATCACTATGTCTAAAGTTATCGGTATCGATCTGGGCACCACCAACTCCTGCGTAGCCGTCATGGAGGGCGGCGAGGCTGTCGTCATCGCCAACGCCGAAGGCAACCGCACCACCCCGTCCGTGGTGGCCTTCTCCAAGACCGGTGAGCGTATGGTGGGCCAGGTCGCCAAGCGCCAGGCCATCACCAACCCCGACCGTACCATCTCCTCCATCAAGCGTGAGATGGGCAGCGACCACCGCGTCAACGTCGACGGCAAGGCCTACACCCCCCAGGAGATCAGCGCCATGATCCTGCAGAAGCTGAAGGCAGACGCCGAGGCGTATCTGGGCGGCACCGTCACAGAGGCGGTCATCACCGTGCCGGCCTACTTCACCGACTCTCAGCGCCAGGCCACCAAGGACGCCGGCCGCATCGCCGGCCTGGACGTCAAGCGCATCATCAATGAGCCCACCGCCGCGGCCTTGGCCTACGGCGTGGACAAGGAGCAGGCCCAGAAGATCATGGTCTACGATTTGGGCGGCGGTACGTTCGATGTGTCCATCCTGGAGATCGACGACGGCGTGATCGAAGTGCTGGCCACTGCCGGTAACAACCGCCTGGGCGGTGACGATTTCGACCAGTGCGTCATGAAATACCTGGTCAGTGAATTCAAGAAGGCTGAGGGCATCGACCTGAGCGGTGACAAGGTGGCCATGCAGCGGCTGAAGGAGGCTGCCGAGAAGGCCAAGATCGAACTCTCCGGCGTCACTACCTCCAACATCAACCTGCCGTATATCACCGCCGACGCCACCGGCCCCAAGCACCTGGACGTGACGCTGACCCGCGCCAAGTTCAACGAACTCACCGGCCACCTGGTGGACGCCACCATGGGCCCCGTGCGCCAGGCTATGTCCGATGCCGGGCTCAAGCCCAGCGATCTGGCCAAGGTACTGATGGTGGGCGGCTCCAGCCGCATCCCCGCCGTGGTGGAGGCCGTCAAGGGCTTTACCGGCAGCGAGCCCTTCAAGGGCATTAACCCCGATGAGTGCGTGGCCATGGGCGCCGCGCTGCAGGCCGGCGTGCTGACAGGCGACGTCAAGGGCCTGCTGCTGCTGGATGTGACGCCCCTGTCCCTGGGCATCGAGACCATGGGCGGCGTCTGCACCCGGCTGATCGAGCGCAACACCACCATCCCTGTCAAGAAGAGCCAGATATTCTCCACCGCCGCCGACAACCAGACCTCTGTGGAGGTCAACGTGCTGCAGGGCGAGCGCGAAATGGCCGCCGCCAACAAGAGCCTGGGCCGCTTCCACCTGGACGGCATCGCCCCGGCCCGCCGCGGAGTGCCCCAGATCGAGGTGACCTTCGACATCGATGCCAACGGCATCGTCAACGTGTCCGCCAAGGATCTGGGCACCGGCAACGCCCAGCACATCACCATCACATCCTCCTCCAACATGAGCAAGGAGGACATCGAGAAGGCCGTCAAGGAGGCGGAGCAGTATGCTGCCGAGGACGCCAAGATCAAGGAGAAAGTGGAGATCCGCAATCAAGCCGACCAGATGGTCTACCAATCCGAGAAGACGCTGGGTGAGGTGGGCGACAAGATCCCCGAGAACGAGAAGGCACCCATCCGCGCTGGCATCGACAAGCTGAAAGAGGCGCTGAAGGGAGACGACACAGACGCCATCAAGACCGCCACCGACGAGCTGACGCAGCTGTTCTACAAGATGAGCGAGAAGCTCTATCAGCAGCAGCCTCAGGGCGACCCCAACATGGGCGGCCAGCCGGGCGGTGATCCCGGCGCCCAGGGCGGCGAGTACTACGACGCAGACTACAGGGTGGTCGACGATGAGGATCAGAACAAGTAAGTAAAAGCAATTCCACCGCGGATAGGGGACAGGGATGACCTGCCCCTATTTGCGGCGTTAGGAGAGTTTGACCATGGCGCAGGAAAAACGCGATTATTATGAGGTCCTGGGGGTATCCAGGGACGCCGGCGAGGACGAGATCAAGAGGGCCTACAAGAAGCTGGCCCGCAAATACCACCCGGATATGAACCCCGGCGACAAGGAGGCCGAGGAGAAGTTCAAGGAGGTCAACGAGGCCAACGAGGTGCTGTCCGACCCGGAGAAGAAGGCCCGTTACGATCAGTTCGGCTTTGCCGGTGTGGATCCCAGCTACGGCGCCGGTGGCGCCGGGGGCGGATATGGGGCCGGCTTCGACTTCGGCGATTTGGGCGATATCTTCGGCAGCTTCTTCGGCGGTGGCTTCGGCGGCGCCCGGACGCGCAACGGCCCCCAGCGGGGTGAGAGCATCCGGGCCAGCGTGGCCATCAGCTTCACAGAGGCGGCATTCGGTTGTGAAAAGGAGATCACACTGGAGCGCAGCGAACAGTGCACCACCTGTAAGGGCAACGGCTGCGCACCAGGCACCACGCCGGAGGTCTGCCCCGAGTGCCGCGGCACCGGCACCGTCAGCCGGGCCCAGCGCACGCCTTTCGGCGTGATGCAGAGCCAGACCATCTGCCCCAAGTGCGGCGGCACCGGCAAGATCATCCATCAACCCTGTCCGGATTGCCGCGGCAGCGGGGCTGTCCGCAAACGCAAGACCATCAAGGTCACCATCCCCGCCGGTATCGACGACGGGCAGACCATCTCCCTGCGGGGCCAGGGCCACTCAGGCCGCAACGGGGGCGGCAGCGGCGACCTGCTGATCACCGTCATGGTGCGGCCCCACGACATCTTCCGCCGGGAGGGCACCGCCGTGTTCTGCGAGGCGCCCATCACCTTTGCTCAAGCCGTATTGGGCGCGGAGTTGGAGATCCCCACCATCGACGGTAAGGTGAAGTACACCATCCCGGAGGGGACCCAGACCGGTACCGTGTTCCGACTGAAAGGCAAGGGCATCCCCGTGCTCAATGGCCGTGGCCGCGGCGATCAGTACGTCACCGTGACCGTAGAGACGCCGAAGGGATTGAACAAGGAGCAGAAGGAAGCCCTGCGGAAATTCAGCGAGACACTGGGTGAGAACAACTACGAAAAGCAAAAGAGCTTTTTCAAGAAGTTCCGGAAGTGAGGGACAGCGTGTATCTTGTGGATTATCACCTGCACTCCAGTTGCTCTGTGGACGGAGAATTCTCTATAGAGCGGATGGCCGCCGCAGCTGTGGAACGCGGCCTGCGGGAGATCTGTGTGACGGACCATTTGGATACGGTCTACTGGGATACACTGGCGCCGCGGACATATTTCGACTGGCCGGAAGCGCTGCGGCAGCTGGAGGAGGCGCGAAACCGCTGGGGAGACAGACTCTCCATCCGCCTGGGCGCGGAAATCGGAGAGGCCGTCATGTCCTTTGAACGAGCGGATCAGATGCTGGAAAAAGCACCGCCGCTGGACTTTTCCGTCGGCTCGGTGCACTTCACCGGCGCACGCTTCGATCATTTGGATCTGTATTACATGCCTGCGGCCGATGAGACGTATTACAACGAGCTGCTCTCTGACTATCTGGACAACGTATTGGCCATCAGCCGGTGGGGGCGGTTTCAGGTGCTGGGTCACCTGACGCTGCCGCTGCGCTACATCCGCAAGAATGCGGGATTGGACATGGATTTTTCCGGGCATATGGATCGGGTGGAGGAAATTTTCCGGTGCATCATCTCCAAGGGGATTGGGATCGAGTGCAACACCAACCGGGGTTATACAGACACGCTGCCGGGCAGGGATATCCTGGAGCTGTATCACCGGATGGGCGGAGAGATCGTCACCATCGGCTCTGACGCCCACGCGCCGGCCCACGTGGGATATCGCATCCGGGAGGGGCAGCAGCTGCTCCAAAGCTGCGGCTTCCGTTACTTTACCACATTTGTACAGGGGAAACCGGTGTTCCGGCCCCTTTTGGAAGAAGCATAGAGCTTGTAAAGGACTTGAAAAGGAGAAGATCACCATGAAGATTGCCATCGGCTGTGACCACGGCGGGTACCTGTTGAAGCAGGATATCCTGATTTGGCTGGAGGAGCACGACATCGACTACGAGGACTTTGGCTGCTTCAGCACCGAGAGCGTGGATTATCCCATCTACGGCGAAAAGGTGGCCCGGGCCGTGGCCTCCGGTGCGTGTGACAGGGGCATCGTCATCTGCACCACCGGCATCGGCATCTCCATTGCCGCCAACAAGGTCAGAGGCATCCGCTGTGCCCACTGCGCCGATCCGCTGTCCGCTGAAATGACCCGCCGTCACAACGACGCCAATGTGTTGGCTCTGGGCGCCGGCATCGTGGGCCCCAATCTGGCCAGACGGATGGTGGAGGTGTTTTTGAACACCGATTTCGAGGGCGGCCGCCACGCCCGCCGCGTGGGTCAGTTGGACGCCATCGAGCCGTAAGAAGCCATGTCGACGCAGGGATATGACCGGTACCGGGGCCGCGGCGGACCGCGGTTGGTGTGGATCATCGTTTTGCTGCTGATCCTGCTGGGAGCAGTGGCCTTTCTGGTGTGCCAGCGCTATCTGGTGTATGACGAGGATGGCCGCCCCCACTGGGAGCTGCCTTTTGGCCGCAGCAGCCAGGAGGACGAAAATCCCATCTCCCCGGAGGACGTGAATATTGAGCGGGAGGACCCGAAACCCGATCCTGAGCCGGAGCCGGCGGCAGAGCCCCGGCGATTGCTGGAGGAGATCCATGCCCGGGAGCTGGAGAACGGCAGCCTGTGGTGGAACACGAACTACGTGCTCTCGCTGCTGGAGGAGGCCATGTCAGTAGAGGTAAAACGGCCCGGTGGCAGTATTGCTTACTTCACCGATGTGGAGATGCCCAAGGGCGTCATTGTAGAGCAGGGTGTCACCCGGAACAACCTGGTCACGCTGCTTGGCAGCGACCACTACGCCGTGGCCCGCATCAGCTGCTTCCGTGACGACGCCTATGCCGCCGCCATGCCTGACATGGCACTGTGCACGGCAGAGGGTCGCCCTTGGCCTGACGGGGACGGCCGCCTGTGGCTGGATCCCGGCAACGCCGGTACGCTGGCCTATCTGACGGCGCTGTGCCGGGAGTGCGCGGAGTTGGGCTTTGACGAGATCCTGCTGGACGCCTTTTGCTACCCTGTTTCCGGCGAGACGGAGACCATCGATTTGCCGGAGGAGCTGGACAGGACGGCTGTGCTGATCGACTTTGCCGCGGCGTTGCGCAAGGCGTTGCCGGAGGAGACGGTGCTCAGCGTGGCGCTGCGGGGCGAGATGGGTGCAACAGGCGGCAGCAGCGGCCTGACGGCGGAGTTGCTGACGTCCTTTGACCGCATCTATGTGGACGAGTCGGCGGATCTGGCAGCATTGGAGTCGGTGCTGCCGGCGGATTTCGACCGTGCCGGCGGCCTGGCGCTGTTGACGAAAACCAGACCGGAGAGCGGCGGCTATCTGCTGCTGCCGTAAAAGAGAAAGCGAAAGGACGCGCCTCCCGCAGGAGGTGCGTCCTTTTTGCTTTTCAAACAGGCACGAATGTGGTAAAATAAAAAGCGTTACATTGCTGGAAGGAGTGACACTGTGTTCAAGCGGATCTACGTGGAGATCACCAACGTCTGCAATTTAGCCTGCTCCTTCTGCCCCGGTACCACCCGGGAGAAGCGGTTCATGGCGGCGGCTGAGTTTCGCACCGTCATGGAGAAACTGCGTCCGTATACCGATTATATCTACCTCCACGTCATGGGGGAGCCGCTGCTGCATCCGGCACTGGGGGAAATCCTGGCTGATGCAGAGGAGAGGGGCTTCCGGGTGTGTCTGACCACCAACGGCACGCTGCTGCCGGAGCGGGCAGAGACGCTGCTGGCAGCGCCCGCGCTCCACAAGGTCAGCGTGTCGCTCCACAGCTTCGAGGGAAACGGTCGAGCCGACGGACTGGCCGATTATCTGGGCGGCGTGTTGGACTTCTGCGGACAGGCTGCGGCGCGGGGTGTCCTCTGCGCGCTGCGGCTGTGGAACGAGGGCGGAGAAAACGGCCGCAACAGCGAGATCGAGTCCTATCTCAGCCGCCGCTGCGGCGTGGATGTGTCCGCGCTGCCCCGGGATGGGCGGGGCAACCGCACCCTGGGGAAAAACCTGTTTTTGGAGTCGGGGAAGCGTTTCGACTGGCCCGAACCGGCGGCACCGGAGCGGCTGACCCGTTTTTGCCACGCCCTGACCGGTCAGGTGGCCGTGCTGTGCGATGGCACAGTGGTGCCCTGCTGTCTAGATGCCGAGGGCCGACTGGCGCTGGGAAATATATTTGAACAGGAACTGGACGAGATACTGGCCCTGCCCCGGACACGTGCCATGCGTGCGGGCTTTGCCGTCCGTCGTCCCACCGAAGAACTGTGCCGCCGCTGCGGCTATGCGGAGCGATTCAACAGATAGAGGAGAGACCATGGATCAGCAGGCGGAACAACTGAAGAAGCTGGCTGCGCCGCTGCTGGCGTGGTACGATGATAACCGCCGCATCCTCCCCTGGCGGGAGGAGGTGTCAGCTTACCGCACATGGGTGTCGGAGATCATGCTGCAGCAGACCCGTGTGGCGGCGGTGCTGCCCTATTTTGACCGCTTCATGGCCGCTTTCCCCACGGTGGAGTCGCTGGCAGCGGCGGATACGGAGCGGCTCATGAAGCTGTGGGAGGGGCTGGGCTATTACAGCCGTGCCCGCAATCTGCAGAAGGCGGCTCAGATCGTAACGGAGCAATACGGCGGCACATTCCCCGACATCTATGAGAAACTCACCGCCCTGCCCGGTATCGGCGACTATACGGCGGGGGCCATTTTGTCCATCGCTTTTGGGCAGAGGATTCCGGCGGTGGACGGCAATGTGCTGCGTCTGGCGGCCCGCATCACCGGCTGTGACGCCGATGTGTTGGACGCCGGGAATCGAAAGATGTTTCGCGGCTGGATGGCGGAGGCCATGCCGGCCGACCGGCCGGGGGCCTACAACCAGGCTCTGATGGATCTGGGCGCCATGGTGTGCCAGCCCGGCGGCGAGCCGTTATGCGACCGATGCCCGGCGGCAACGTTCTGCCGTGCCCGACAGGGGGGACGTCAGCGGGAGCTGCCCGTGCGCATCCGGAAGAAGGAAAAACGGGTGGAGCAACTGACGGTATTCCTGCTGCGGCGCGGCGGCCAAACGGCGCTGCGGCAGCGGCCGGATACGGGGCTGCTGGCCGGTCTGTGGGAGTATCCCAACGTGCCCGGCGCACTGGACGAGACGGCAGCGGCGCGGCAACTGGCCGACTGGGGATTCACGCCCCACAGGTGGGTGAAAAAGCTGGAGGCGAAGCACGAGTTCACCCACATCCGCTGGGAGATGACGGACTATGTGCTGGAGGTGGATGGCGACGGTCCGGCCGGCTGGGTCTGGGCCGATGAAGCGGAGCGGAAAAGGAAGGCGGTGCCGTCCGCTTTTGAACGCCTGACGCGGGAGAGCAGCGGAATCGCGGAGGAGGGGCGGCCATGATCTGTGAGCTGTGTCCCCGGCGCTGCGGCGCTCTGCGGACGGCCGACCGGGGCGAGGGCTTTTGCCACATGCCGGCGGGGCCGGTGGTAGCCAGGGCGGCGCTGCACTACTGGGAAGAACCGGTGATTTCCGGCAGCCGCGGCAGCGGCGCGGTGTTTTTCTCGGGCTGCGCGTTGCGGTGTTCCTTCTGCCAGAATGGCGACATCTCCGCCGGCGGCTTCGGAAAACCGGTCACAGTCGGGCATCTGCGGGATATCTTCGGGGAACTGGCGGCCCAGGGTGCCCACAACATCAACCTGGTGACGCCCACCCACTTCACACCCTGGATTCTGGAGGCACTGGGAGACGGCGTGGGCGTGCCGGTGGTGTGGAACTGCGGTGGCTACGAGCGCGTGGAGACGCTGCGGGCGCTGGAGGGCCGTGTGGACGTCTATCTGCCGGATCTCAAGTACGCCGACAGCGCCCTGAGCGCCGGACTCTCTGGCGCGCCGGACTACTTTGAGACCGCCACGACAGCCATTGAAGAGATGTTCCGCCAGACGGGACCCTATGTGATCAAGAACGGTCTGCTGCACCGGGGTGTGTTGATCCGCCACCTGGTGCTGCCGGGGCATATGGAGAACACCCGCCGCTGTATCGACTGGATAGCCCGGACCTTTCGACCCGGAGAGGTGCTGTTCTCCCTCATGAGCCAATATACGCCCCAACCGGGAGTGGAAGGGTTGCTGGGGCGCCGCGTAACCCGCGGAGAGTACCGGACTGCCGTGGAATACATGCGCAACTGCGGCATCACTGAGGGCTTCTGCCAGGAGCGCACCTCTGCCAAAGAAGAGTACACGCCGCCCTTCGACCTGACGGGCGTATGAAAAACCGCACGGGACGACAGCTCCGTGCGTTTTTTTAGATCGACCGGGGATGGCATAACCCATGCTGGCGAGATGATGTTGGCGGGATTGACAGGCTCGCCCTTTCTGCTGCTGAATCATATCATCAGCCCGTGCTATCACGGAAAAGATGAAAAGGACAGCTTCTCGCATGGAAAACTGATCTGATGGGAATGCAGCCAAATCCTTAACGGGCTCTTAACAGAACATGGTGATATACTATAAAACAATACCGTAAGACAGAGAATGAGAAACGATATGACCATGAAACGTGTGATAAAAAAACTAAAGGTAAATGCGCCCATGTCGCTGCAGGGATGGCTGATTTTCTTCTCTGTGATGGCAGTTGCCTCCGTGATCTGCGCTCTGCTGCGGGGTGTCAGCACGTCCGATGTTCATGTTCCGCTGATCTTCGTGCTGGCCGTTCTCATCATTTCCCTGCTGACAGACGGCTATTTTTATGGCACGCTCGCGGCGCTTTCAAGCGTGATCACCGTGAATTACGCGTTCACCTATCCGTATGCAAAGCTCGACTTTTCCATCTACGGATATCCGCTGACTTTTATCACAATGTTGGCCGTTGATTGTGTCGTATCTACCCTGACCTTCCGCGTCAAGACGCAGGAACGGCTGCAGATGGAATCGGAAAAGGAAAAAGTGCGGGCCAACCTCCTTCGGGCGGTATCCCACGATCTTCGCACCCCTCTCACGTCTATCAGCGGGTCGTTATCAACAGTATTGGAAAATGGAGAAAGTATGTCGCCGGAGGCGAAAAAGGATCTCCTGCGAGACGCCTTGAAAGATGCTGAATGGCTGCATCGGATGGTGGAGAACCTCCTTTCCGTCACGCGCATTGGTGATGACGGCACGGATCGCCTCAATACGCGGGAGGAACTTCTGGAGGAGGTCATCAGCGAGGCGGTCATGAACTTCCGAAAGCACGTTCCAGACATGGACATCACGGTATGTGTGCCGGAGGAGCCGATGTTCGTACCGATGGACGCGATTCTGATCGAACAAGTGCTGCTGAATTTACTGGATAACGCCGTGACACACGGCGGCACCACGTCAAAGATATCGATCCGCGTAGCGCAGACGGCGTCAAACGCGGTGATCTCCATAGAGGACAATGGGGGCGGCATCGATGCTGAGCAGTTGGAGCATTTGTTTGACGGAGTGCTGCCATCCGTAAAAAACCGCAGGGACGACGATCGCCGCGGCATGGGGATCGGCCTCACAGTCTGCCGTACTATTATTCAGGTCCACGGCGGAACGATTTATGCGGAGAATACCCGGGGAGGCGGCGCAAGATTTGTGTTTACACTTCCGCTAGGAGCAGACAATGAACGTAAAGGATAAAATTTTGGTGGTGGAAGACGAGAGCAGCATCACTCGGTTCATCCGGGCAATCCTGATGTCAAACGGATATGATGTCATCACCGCGGCCTCGGGGTCGGAGGCGTGTTCCATGATCAGCTCTCACTGCCCCGACCTGGTGCTGTTGGACCTGGGACTTCCGGATGTGGACGGGGTGCAGATCATCGAAACCGTCCGCCAATGGACACAGATTCCCATTATTGTTGTCTCTGCCCGCAGCTTTGACCGCGACAAAGTCGAGGCATTGGATAAGGGCTCCGATGACTATATCACCAAGCCCTTTAGCGCCGCAGAGTTGCTGGCCCGTATTCGGGTGGCGCTTCGTCACAGCCGGAGCAGCACAGCGGATGACAGCGTTGCCATGTCCGGGAAATTCACCACGGGAGAGTTGACCATTGATTACGACAAGCATCAGGTGCTGATCGGAGGACAAAACGCAAAGCTCACACAGAACGAATTCAGAATCGTTGCCCTGTTGGGGAAATACGCCGGCAAGGTCTTGACCTATGACTTTATCATGAAGGAGCTTTGGGGGCCGCAAAGCAAGGGAAACAATCAGATCCTGCGGGTCAACATGGCAAATATCCGGCGTAAGCTCGAAAAGAATCCCGCCGAGCCTGCCTACATTTTTACGGAGGTAGGCGTAGGATATCGCATGTCGGAATAGCTTAACGCGTTTTTAACGCCCCATAGAAATTCCTTAACGGACCGTTTGCGTTTGTCGCCCTTACAATGGGGATGGCACATGGCAGACAACAACGTGGCCGTATACAGGCCAGAAAGAGGAAACTATGGAAGAAGCGTTGAAAAGGATCTTGGATGAGGGGGAGACCGTTCAGTGGGCGGGCCGCGCGGAGCCGTTCCAGACGATGGATAAGACCACCCGGCCGATATTTGTGTGCGGTGTCGTGACGGCGCTGGCAATCTTTATTGCCGTTACTGCCGTGTACCGGTTCATCATCGCCCGGACAGGCGCGCCGTTTCAATGGGTACTGGCATTGGCGCTTTTGCTGGTGCTGTTGGTTAAACCGATGTATATACTGCTGGATGCCGGCAAGGTGCGAAAAATGCACTATGTGGCCACGGATCGGCGCTTGATGGTGGTTAGCGGTGGTGAAGGTCGCTGGGTCGACTACAAACGGATCGACCGGGCCGCGTTCAAGGGCGATGATGACGGACACATATCGCTGCTGTGCGGCGACAGAGCACTGCGGGCCAAAGCTGGTAAACGCCGCGAGATTGCGGCCATCGGCATGGTCGGCGGCGACAGAAGTGGCGAGGATCATCCCATCGAGAGCTTCGGGTTTTACGGATTGGATCAGGAGAGCGCCGCGGCTCTGCGCAGTGTTCTGGAAAGCCGCTGTCCGGCGGCGCTGACCGCCGGAGAAAACGAATGAGGACCATGGCGTAGAAACGGGAATTACATAAAAATGGTTGCTTTTCCCCTTGTGTTGTGCTACCGTAAGAGTGTAGAAAAACAGTTCGCCCGGCGTGTCAGCCGGAGAATGAAGGAGGAACTGCCATGAGCTATCCCAAGACCGGAAATGAGGTCTATGTGAGTCTGAACCTGTCCAACACCATGCTGACCGGTATCGGCAAGGGTACCGTTACCCGCGAGGATGTGTCGGTGGACTATCTGAAGCGCCTCTTCGCCGAATACGGCGTGATCGTATCTGCCAAGCCCAGCCAGCGGGCGCTGCTGGAGAGGGTCAACAACACCTATGATCTGGGGCTGGAGCTTCCCGAAAAGCTGAGCCTGTTCCAGCTGAGCGAGCAGCACCGCCGTCTGGTGGTGGTCAACGTATCCGGCCTGCGCCGCAAGGACGGCTCTCTCCTGCCGGACTATACGGAGGAGGAACTGGACGAGGCCACCTTTACCTTCGTCAAGTATTACGTGCAGAGCAAGCACTATGATGAGCTGGTGGAGGAGAACAAGAAGCTCCGCTTTGACCTGGAGCAGGAGATCGCCTGGCGCAACCGCACCGACAGCTGATCCAATATGACAAAAGAGGGCGCGCTCCCACGTGAGCGCGCCCTCTTTTTCTGTATAGCGGGCTCTTATACAATGCGAAAATCGCCCCGGGCGGTTTTCTCCAGCCGGCAGGCCTCGTCCTGCCCCATGGCCTCCAGAATCGCGCCGATGATTTGGTTGGACACGAGAAAGCCCTGAGGCGTCAGACGCCAGCCGTCCACTGTGGCCTCTGCCAGACCGTGGGACGCATATGTCTGCAGCAGCGATTCCAACGGGGCGAAGGGACGGCGGTAGCCATGTTCGATCCGGCGGCGGCTGATACCCTCCACCGTGCGGAGGGACAGCATCACGTACTCCTGTGAACGCTCCGTGGGAAGAATCTCTGACGACTCAGACAGCTGCAGCTCACCGGCGATGTAGCCATCCAGATCCCGGGCATAGGCGTAGCGCACCCCGCCGAAATCCGAGTGGGCGCCGGGGCCGAAGCCAGCATACTCTTCCATGTGCCAGTATTTCAAGTTGTGGCGGGAGGCGTGGCCAGGGCGGGCAAAGTTGGAGATCTCATACTGGCGGTAACCGTTCCGGGTCAGAAAATCCACAGCCCACAAATACATATCTGCCTGGACGTCGTCGTCCGGCAGGGAAAGTGTGCTCTGCTGCCGGAAGAAGGGCGTGCCCGGCTCCAGCTTGAGCCCGTAGGCGCTGATGTGGTCAGGCTCCAAAGACACAGCATCCCGCAGCGTCTGCTGCCACAGGGACATGGTCTGCTCCGGCAGTCCATAGATCAGGTCCAGGCTGAGGTCATCAAAACCCGCACCGCGTATCGCCTCTGCTGCGGCACAGACCTGCGGCCAGATATGGATGCGGCCGATGCGGCGCAGCATGTCATCGTCAGAGGACTGGACGCCCAGGGACACACGGCTGAAGCCGGCCCGGCGCAGAGCGCGGAGCGACTTCCGGTCGCCGATGCTGTCGGGGTTGGCCTCCAGCGTGACCTCGGCGTCGGACGCTACGTGATAGAGCGTTTTTACCGTCTGCAGCAGCCGGACAAGCCGATTGCTCCCCAGATAGCTGGGGGTGCCGCCGCCGAAGTACACGGTGTCCACCCGGTGGCGGGCGGCTTGAGGCGACACCTCCGCCAGATGGCGGCACAGCGCGGATATGTAAGCGGCCATCTGATCCTCGCTGTGGGGCAGGGAGTAGAAGTCACAGTAGGCACACTTGGCGGCGCAGAAGGGGATGTGGAGATAGAGCCCCAGCGGCGGGGCTGTCTGCGGTGTGGTACGCATATCAAGCCTCCCGCTGCGAAGGCAGCATGGTCACTGCACCGAAGGGACAGTTGACCAGGCAGGAGCGGCAGCCGATGCAAAGGTCTGCATCCACCTGATAGAGTCCGTCCGGCTGCTGGGGGATGCATTTCATGATACACAGCATGGAGCAGTAGCCGCAGCCGGTGCAGCGCACCGGATCAATCACGGCCAGAGCGCGGGCCTTACGGCCAAAGGGATGGGCAGAGTCGGCCATGCGAAATACCCCTTTCTCATGGTGTTCCTACATAGTATAGCCGTTTTGCCGCGGTTTGACAAGGCGGCGCATGTTTTTTCGCCGGTGGGACAAACTACGGCGGAGAGGATGTGATCCCATGGACATGACGCCACAGGAATATCAGGCGTATATCAAGGCCAGGCAGCGCCCGTCGCCGCTGCTGAAGAACATGGCATTGGCCTTTGCGGTGGGCGGCGCTATCTGTATGCTGGGACAGCTTATCACCAATGGCTGTCTGGTACTGGGCCTGGCGGAGCAGGATGCGGCCACGGCCGCGTCGGTGTCGCTGGTATTTCTCTCTGCTGTGCTGACAGCGCTGGGGCTGTACCACCGCCTGGCCCGGTTCGCCGGCGCGGGCACGCTGGTGCCCATCACAGGCTTTGCCAACGCGGTGGTGTCCCCGGCCATCGACTTTCGGGCAGAGGGCCTCATCACCGGCACGGCAGTGAAGATGTTTTCCATTGCGGGGCCGGTGATCGTATACGGTACCGCCGCCAGCGTGGTCTATGGTGTGATGCTGGTGCTGCTGGGATCACGATAGAAAGAGCGATACGGCATCCGGGCGGATGCCGTATCGCTCCTGGGGGTATGAAACGGCTCATGTGAGGATGTGGCGCAGAGCCACGGAGGCCCACATGAAGGAGTACGCGCAATGTTGTCGCTATGCAAACAGCGTGGGCAGGAAGGTGGAGATCGCCGGGATATAGGTGATGCCCAGCAGGCAGAGGATCAGTGCCAGGATCAGCTGCCACGACTCGCGGACAAACTCCTCCACGCTGCAGCCCACGATGGAGCAGGTGGAGAACAGCAGCGTGCCGAAAGGCGGCGTCACACCGCCGATGGTCACGTTGATGCACATCATGATGCCAAACTGCAGCGGGCTCACGCCCAGTGCGATGACCGCAGGCAGCAGGATGGGCGTCATGATGATGAGGGACGCGGTGCCCTCCAGAAACATGCCCACCACCAGCAGCATCACATTGATAAGCAGCAGGAGCAGGAACTTGTTGTCGGTCAGAGTGATCAGCGCGTTGGAGACGGCGCGGGGGATGTTCTCCCAGCTGAGATAGTTGCCAAAAGCGGCGGCACCGCAAATCAGTGCCATGATACCGGCGGTGCCCTCAAAGGTCTCCTTGATGATCTGGGGGACCATGGACCACTTCAGCTCCTTATAAACCACAGTACCCACAAAGATGCAGTAAAACACGCACACGGCACCGGCTTCGGTGGGTGTAAAAATGCCCAGCCGCAGGCCCATGATCAGACCCAGTGGGATGAACAGCGCCCAGAAACCGTCAAGGATGATCTTCGCCGCGGCCCTCAGGCCCATTTTGTGGTCGCGAGTAGGGGTATAGCCCTTCTGCTTGCTGACGAAGTGAGTCATCACCATCAGGCAGACCATCATAAAGATACCGGGGCCATAGCCGGCCAGAAACATGTCGCCCACCGACTGGTTGGCGATGCTGGCGTAGAGGATCAGGCCGATTCCGGGGGGAATGGTGGGGGTGATGATCGAGGAGCAGGCGGTCACACCGGCGGAGAATCCCTTGCTGTAGCCGTGATCCACCATGACGGGGACCAGCACCTTGGCCTCCATGGCCGCGTCGGCGTTGGCGGAGCCGGATACACCGCCCATCAGCGTGCTCAGCACGATGTTGGACTGGGCCAGTCCGCCGATCATCCGGCCTGTGAAGAGATCAGCCACCGCCATCAGCCGTTTGCTGATGCCACCGTAGTTCATAATGACGCCCACCGCCACGAAGAACGGAATGGCCAAAAGGGTGAAGCTTTCACACTGGGTGATGGCCTTCTGGAAGATCATATAGGCCTCAAATCCATCTGTGAAGAAGAAATAGCTGGCGGCTGCCGCAAACAGACACATGGTGATGGGGACATTGAAAAGAAACAGGACCAGCAGTACGATCAGAGGGGTAAAATTCATTTTCAAGCCTCCCTTTCTGTAGAGCCTGCCGCGTCCGCGCCGCCGCGCAGCGCCTTTACATCCTGCACGCAGTTGCGAACGGCGATGCCCAGCATGATGAGAAACGCGATGGGGATCGCGATGTCATAGTAGGTATAGGGAAGCCGGAGGATCAAAGAGTGCTTTCCGGACGAGGTGACCGCAAACTGGTAGCCCAGATAGGTGAACAGGCCGCAGAGGATCACCTGAGCCAGATCAATCAGCAGTGTCAGAAGCTTGCCGGCGATCCCCGGGATGATGTTTACAAAAGAATCAATGCTCACCAGTCCGCCCCGGCGCTTGTAGCAGACCGCGGCGCCCAGGAAAATAGACCAGGTGAAGCACAGGGCAGAGAACTCCTCCACCCACACCAGGGACTTGTTGAAGATCGCACGGTCCACCACGTTGACAAAGACCAGTGTGATGATCAGCGTACATGCGGTACCGGCGATGATCTCCGGGATATGGGTCACGACCCATTTGAGTTTTTTCATATGCATCACATCCTAAACCGTCAAGGCCGGCCACAAATGCGGCCGGCCTTGATCATTCGTCCAAATCGGCAGCGCTCTGTATGTGATCAGAGACCTCGAGACGGGCCTTTTTACTTGTTGATGATGGCCTGGATCTCGTTGTAGACAGCCTCGCCCCAGCCGGGGATGGAGTCGTCAAAGATGGCGCAGGCCTCGCGGAAGGCATCCACGTCCACGTTGTCGTAGATCTTCACGCCGGCGTCCTCAAACAGCTTGATGGCGTCCTGCTCGCCCTGGCTGACCAGCTCGGCGGCCATGGGGGCAAGCGCGCGGGTCTCGTCGATCAGCAGCTGCTGCAGATCCTCGGGCAGGCTCTGGAAGAACTTCTCAGAGGTGCAGACGCCCCAGGAGGCGATGGTGTGACCGTCCAGAGAGATGTTCTTGCAGACCTCCTGGGTCTTGGAGTTATACAGAGTGGACAGAGGGGCCTCGCAGCCGTCGGCCACGCCCTGCTGCAGCGCGCTGTAGATCTCGCTCCAGGGAGTGGTGGTGACCTTGGCACCCATGGCCTCCATCATCTTCACGCTGGTGGCGGTGGGAGCCGCACGCATCAACTTGTTGGAGAGATCGGCAGGGGTCAGCACGGGGGTGTCGCCGGTATAGGTCAGGTGACGGGTGCCGAAATACCAGCTCAGGCTCAGGTTGCGGATGCCCTGCTCGGACAGCTTCGCACGAATGCCCTCCATCCAGTCGGAGGTGTCAACGGTGATCAGATCGTCCTTGGAGTTGAAGATGAAGGGGCGCTCCACAACGCCCACATCCGCTACATAGGGAGTCAGGTAGCTGGGAAGGGCAAAAGCGATGACGTTGGAGCCCTGGGCGCACAGCTCAAAGCCGCCGGCGTCGGTGGCCAGCTCAGCGCTGGGATAATACTCGCACTTGATGCGGCCGCCGGACTTGGCCTCCAGGTTCTCGCCCAGCTTGTGGACGCACTCGGTGATGGGCTCGCCGTCGGCGATGGTATAGGTAAACTTGATGGTATACACCGTATCGGGGGTGGTGTTCTCGGTGTTGCTGTCAGTATTCTCCGTATTGGTATCGGTATTGGTGTTGGTATTGGTGTTGGTGTTGGTGTTGGTGTCAGGGGTGGTGTTGCTGCTGTTGCCTCCGCAGGCTGCCAGGCTCAGGACCATCACAAGAGCCAGGAGCAGAGCAAAAAACTTCTTCATAAACTTCTCCTTTCATCAAATGAATGCTTACATTTTACAGTTCACTGCCGCAAACCGTCCATAACTGTTTTACAGAAAAGGGGGATCACTTACTGCGGGGATGTGCCTTGGAATCGCGGTACAGGGCGTTGAGCTCGTCAAGGGTCTTGTCCAGACCCTGCCCGGTGGTCAGATAGTTGTACAGCACGGCACCGGCATTGTCCTGCAGCCGGTAATAGCCGTTGTACCTGGGCCGGATGGTGGAGTTCCCAATGGTCTTCATGGTACCGCTGTAGAAATTGTTGGCAGCCCGATTGACTTCGGGATCGACCCATGCCGCCTTGATGCCGGGCTGGCCGCCGGCGTCAGGATAGATGGTGGTCTGTACCGTTTCAGACAGCGCGTATTGAGAAAACGCCACAGCGGCGTCCAGCGATTTACACTTGCGGGAGACAGCCAGACCGGTGCCGCCCAGGATCGTGCTCAGCATCTTGCCCCGATAGGTGACCACCTCTGCCGGTGTGAGGACGTGGCTGCTGTAGCCGCGGCGGAAATAGTTGACATAGCCGTAGGCAAAGGGACAGTAGACAGCGTTCGTGCCATCCCGGCTCATTTCCTCGTAGACGGCGATGGGATCCATGGAATAGGTGCGGGAGGGGCATAAAGCGATCAGTTCACGGTAGCTCGCCAGCGCCTCGCGCTGCACGTCCATGGGCGCCAGCAGTTCCGGCTGATAGAGGTCAGATTTCTTCTCCACGATGGTGGCGCACATCATCAGGAAGTCCAGGAAGGTGTACAGCCGGGAACCGGCAAAGAGAACCTTGCCCTTTTTAGCCAGATCGAGAACATCCTCCCAGGTGGCAGGGACCTTGTCCAGCAGATCCGCCCGATAGGAGGCGATCGGCGTTGCGCCGTCAACGGGGAGCGCAATGTGGCGGCCATCCATCTCATAGCTCTCGTAGGAAGCGCCGATGCTCCCCTTGCTGAGATAGTCGAGCATCTCGGGTGGATACAGCTCCTCCGTGAAGTGGATCACACCGGAGTCGGTCACAAATCCGGTCCAAGGGTGGTCCAGGATGATCAGATCGTATTTCGCAGCCAGCTCTTCCACAGGGTAGTTCTCAAAATCCGCCAGAGAGCGCTTCACCCAGTTGACCTTCACGCCGGGGTGCAACTCCTCGAACCGCTGGGAGACGGCGACCAGAGGCGGATAGGCCCGGCTGTGATCCCAGGTCATTCCGTTCAATACAACATCCAAAACAGTTCCTCCTCTTTAACGATTCACTTGCCTTATTCATAGATCTGCAAGCAAACTGGTCTTTGGTAGTACCAAATTATATGGACATTATACGGTTTTTCGTATATACTGTCAATGAAAATGTGGTCTGTGGTAGCACCAAAATTTTTGTTGTTTTTTTGTGCGTTTTCACGGAGTGGGCAAACTGACAGAAAAACCTTTGACAAGCTGAAGAAGATGATATATCCTACTATTTGACTTTTTATCAAAGCAGAGTATGATAAAAACGCAGCGTATGATATAATGATGAGCGACAGCATATCACGGGTGCGCCGGGAATCGCGTTGCTCACAGCATGAATCATTAAGGGTGATAGTCATGGAACTGGAATTTGAAGCGCTGAATAAGACGACGCTTGCCGAACAGGTCATGCAGCAGCTGGCGGCCAAGATCATTGCCGGCGAGCTGCCTACCGGTCACCGGCTGCCGGCGGAGCGTGACCTGGCGGAGTCGATGGGCGTTTCCCGCGGCAGAGTGCGGGAGGCGCTGCGCGCGCTGGCTCTGGTGGGCCTGGTGGACATCCGGCCGGGCGGTGGCGCCTACGTGTGCGATGGGCTGGACCAGATGCCGAAAGACACTGTCCTGTGGCTGTTTCGCCAGGAGGCCACCAAGTACAGCGACCTGTACGCGGCCCGTGAACTCATCGAGCCGGCGGTCTATACCGCCTGCTTCAATAACAAGACCGACGAGGTCATCGCGGGCATCTTTGAGCATGTGGATCGTATTGCCAAGGCCAATGAGAACAAGGACATTTCCGGCGAGGCGTTCCTTCAGCTGCTGGACGAAGAGGATCTGTATGTGGGCGTCAACTGCGGAAACAGCGTGTTTTACAAGCTGATGCAGACCATCATCCTGCTGCGTCGGGAGTTGTGTATCCATATCTGCGAGTCCCCTGCCAATCGTGATTCGTCGGTGGAGAAGAGAACACTGATCGCCAATGCGTTCCGGAACAACGATCAACCGGCCCTGAAGAAAGCCTGGGAGTATTTCTTCTCCGTCCGCCTGGAGATCTGAAAAGAAAAAACAGCGAGGCCCCGATCCAAACGGATCGGGGCCTCGCGTCATATTGCGATGGCGGGATCAGATATCCAGCGTCTCCAGCTCTTTTTCGTCCACCCTGCGCAGATCCCGGCGGTTCATGAGCTCGTAGATACAGGGCACCACAAACAGCGTCATCAGCGTGGCATACAGCAATCCGCCGATGCACACCAACGCCACCGGCTGCATCAGCATGGTTCCGGCGTTGCGCGCCAGCGCCATGACGATCAAGCCCAGGATGGTGGTCAGGGAGGTCATCAGGATGGGCCGCATACGGGTGACGCCGGCGTCGAGGATGGCCTCGCGCCGCTCCATACCGGCCATACGCTGCTGGTTGATATAGTCCACCAGCACGATGCCGTTGTTGACGATGATGCCCACCAGCATCACAAAGCCGATCAGCGAAATGACGCTGACCTCGATGCCTCCGATCAGCAGCGCCAGGAAGCCGCCGGTGAAGGCCAGCGGGATGGTGAACATGATGATGAAAGGGGACTTGAGGGATTGGAACTGGGCCACCATGATGAAATAGACCAGCACGACACCCAGCAGCAGCATCAGCATCAACTGCTGCATAGCATCCAGAATGGCCTCGTTCTCGCCGTCGAAGGAGACGGTGACTGTCCCGGGCAGGGGCAGCTCCGCGGCGGCCCGCTGCACTTCAGCCGTTACCTTGGTCACGTTGTAACCCTGGGCAATATCGGCGGTAACGGTCAGATAGCGCCGCTGCTGGTCCCGCTGAATGGTGCTGAGGCTGACGGTCTCCTCCACCGTGGCCACCTCGCCCAGCAGGAAGCTGCCGTCGCCGCCGTCCTCCTGGCTGTCGCTGCTCTCGGTGGAGGTACTGCCGGCCAGAGCGGCAAAGGCGCTCAAATCGCCGGAGTTGCTGCCGGTCGTCATTGAGCCGCTGCCCATCATGGCGGAGCCGCTCATGGAGGTGCTGTCGGGCGTGATGCGCAGATCCAGCAGCGTCTCTCGGGTCAGTCGGCCCTCCTCGGCGCTCTCGATGATCACGTCCATGCTGGTGCCGTCCAGCGTCATGCCGGCGTTGGTGGTGGAGTCTGTAAGGGCGGCAGTGATCTGCAGATAGATCTGGGCCACGGTCATGCCCTTCTTCATGGCCTCCGTCCGGTCAACGGACACGTGGAGCGCCGGCACGGCATCCTCCAACCCGTCCGATACATGGGCGGTGCCGGGCACAGATTCCATAGTTTCAGCCAAGGCAGCGGCTGCTGCCTGGAGATCCTCCATATCGTCCCCGAAGAGCTTGATAGAGATGCCTGTGCCGGTGAGCATTTCCATGCTCATGACAGGCGAAGCGATGACCTGGCAGGGCAGATCCGCGCAGAGCGATTCGATCTTTCGCCCGGCCTCCATGCCGAACTCGCCCTCCGGCAGAGTGATGTAGAGGGTGACATCATTGGAGCCGGCATCCTGCCGCATCATGGTCAGGCTGCCGCCGGCGCCGGTCATCATAGTGCCCACGTTCTCCACGTTTTCCACGGTCATGGCCCGGCGGGTCACCTCGTCGGCCAGTTCCACGGCCTCTTCCCGGCTGCAGCCCTCCGGCATGGTGACGGAGATGTTCAGATTGTTCATGTCCATTTCCGGCATAAAGGTGTAGCCACGGCTCAGAGCGCCCCAAGCGGAGCCCACAAGCAGGACCAGGGCCAGCAGCAGCACCACGGCCTTGTGGTCCAGTGACCAGGAAAGAGCCCTGCGATAGGCGGGGTAGACGCGATCCAGCAGGCCGGACCTGGCGGCACGTTCCCGCCGCAGCATGCCGGAGGCCATGGCCGGCACCAATGTCAGCGCCACCAGCAGACTGGCCATCAGCGAATAGCCCATGGTCAGCGCCAGGTCGGTGAACAGCTGCTTGGTGATCCCCTCCACGAACACGATGGGCAGAAAGACGCATACGGTGGTCAGCGTGGAGGCCACGATGGCCCCCAGCACCTGCTGTGCGCCGGACACAGCGGCCTGGATCACGGTGGCACCCTTGGCCCGGAGGCGGTAAATGTTTTCAATGACCACGACGGAGTTGTCCACCAGCATGCCTACTGACACGGCCAGACCGCTGAGGGAGATCATGTTGATGGTGACACCCGTGAAGTACATCAGCACCACGGCGAAGATGACGCTGGTGGGAATGGACAGCAGGGTGATCAGCGTAGGCCGCCAGTCGCGCAGGAAGATAAACAGCACCAGCACGGAGAACAGGGCGCCCCACAGCAGGGAGGACAGGATGGTGCGCACGATCAGATAGATATAGTCGCCCTGGTCCATCAACGGCTCGAAGTCCAGCCCCTCATACTCGCCTTCCAGCTGGGTGAAGCGTCTGGCAATGTTGTCGGAGACCTCGGCAGTGGCGTAGTTGGACTGCTTGGTGAAGGTGACGATGATGCCGTTTTCACCGTTGAGTTTGGCATAGATCTCGTCGGAGTTGTCGGTGACAAACACATCCGCCACGCTGTGCAGATAGATGGGGTCCACGCCCTCAATGCCCAGGTCGAACAGCAACAGGTCCTCCAACTGCTCCCGGCTGTCGAATTCATCGCCCACGGAGACCATGTAGCTGACGCCGTCGTCATCCTGGATATAGCCGGCGGGCATAGAGAAATTCTGCGCTGTCAGAATAGCGGAGATGGTGTTGACGCTCAGCATGCTGCTCAGATCCGTCTGCTCCGCCACCTGCTCGCGATAGGTGTCGATGGTGGCCAGACCCTGCTCGATCTGTGCCAGGGCCTGGGAGATCTGGACGGTGCCGCTGCTGAGCTGGGTGATGGCGTCCAGACCGGAGATGACGCCGCTGGTGACCCGCCTGGAGAGGTCGGCGATGGTGGAGTCCTGGGTGAGGCTCTGGATGGTGTTATCCAGCTGCTGCAGGGAGTCCTGCAGCTCGGCGATCTGTTGCTGTACCTCCTCGCCGTTGGTGCCCAGGGCGTTCAGCTGCGCCTCCAGGGTCTGTCGGCGGGCGGTCAATTCCTCCTCCTGCTGCCGCAGAGAGATCAGCTCCTCCTGTTGCTCCTCGGTGGGTTCCGGCAGCAGCTCCAAAGCGGAGATTTGCACCTGGGCCGCCGCCAACTGGGCATCCACCCGGGTCAGCTCGGCAGAGAGATCCTGCAGCTGTCGGATACGGTTCTGCATCTGGGTGCGCTGCTCCTGCAGCGTGATGAGGCTGCTCTGCATGGTGCCCAGGGCGCTCTCCACCGCGCCGCCGATGGCGGATTGCTGGGCATTGGCCATGGCCCGCTGAGCAGCCTCCACCTGACTGCGGGCGTCATAGAGCTCCTGCGCCGCATCATCCAGTTGTTTGTTGATGGCCTCTGTCAGCGTGGCGCTGAGCACATCCAGCTTTTCCTGGCTCAGTATCACATGGGCCTGGCTGGTCACGGTGCCGCTGACGGATACCTGCGCCACGCCGGAAATGCCCTCCAGCTTGGCGGTCAGTGTATCGGTGACGAAATCACTGAGAGCGTACACGTCCTTGCCGCGGTAGGATACGGCGGCCACCTCCACCGGCAGCATAGAGGGGTTGATCTTCAGCACATAGGGGGCGGCCACCCTCTCGTCCCATTGGCCCCGCAGCAACTCAATCTTCTGCTGGATGTCCACGCTGATGGTGTCCATGTTGACACCCTCTTCAAACTCCAGTACCACCAGCGACATGCTGTTGCGGCTGGTAGAGGTGACGGATTTGATCCGGTCCAGCGTGGCCATGGACTGTTCCATGGGCCGCGTGATCTCCGCCTCCACCGCCTCGGGGCTGGCGCCGGGATCCGCTGTGACGATGATGACATAGGGAAAGTCCATGTTGGGCAGCAGATCAGGGGTCATTTTGATATAAGCCACTATGCCCAGCACCACGATGGCCAGCACCGTCACGAATATGGTCAAGGGCTTTTTGACACTGAATCTCGGCATACAAAGTCGCTCCTTCAGAACAGAAAAACGCGCCGCCGCCGCGCAGAAACTCAAAGATCGAAAGCAGTTTACCACGCGGCCGCAAGGAAAGCAAGATTCAGAGTCAATTATTCACGAAACCGTCACAAAAAAATACGGCCGCCCCAGCGGGGCGGCCGAAATAGAAAGGAAAAGATCACTTTTTGGCGGAGGACTGATCAACGGCGTAGACGTGCTCCAGCATGCGGACGACCATGCTGCTGTAGCCCCACTCATTGTCGTACCAGGCGATGAGCTTGACGAAGTCCTGATCCAGCATAATGCCGGCGGTCTCATCGAAGATGCAGGGGCAGGGGTTGCCGATCAGATCGGTGGATACCACCTGGTCGGCGGTGTAGCCGATGATGTCCTTCATGTACGTCTCCGACGCGTGGCGGATGGCGTAGCAGATATCGGCATAGGTGGAGGTACGGCTGAGGCGGGCGGTCAAGTCCACCACGGACACGTCCGCCGTGGGGACGCGGAAGGACATGCCGGTCATCTTGCCCTTCAGGTCAGGGATGACCCGGCCCACAGCCTTGGCGGCACCGGTGGTGGAAGGGATGATGTTGTTGAGGATAGAGCGGCCGGTGCGCCAGTCGCTGCCGCCGCGGGAGTCCACGGCCTTCTGCTTGGCGGTGGAGGCGTGGATGGTGGACATCAGCGACTGCTCGATGCCGAACTCCTGGTGGATTACCTTGGCCAGCGGGGCCAGGCAGTTGGTGGTGCAGCTGGCGTTGGAGATCACGTTCATGTCGGAGCGGTAGCTCTCGTGGTTGACGCCGAAGACGAAAGTGGGCGTCACCTCGTCCTTGGCCGGGGCGGTAATAATGACCTTTTTGGCGCCGCCCTTGAAGTGGCGGCGTGCCTTTTCCGTGGTGTTGAAGGCACCGGTGGACTCGATGATGTACTCGGCCCCGCAGCTGGCCCACGGGATCATGGCGGCATCCGACTCGCTGAACACCTTGATTTTGCGGCCGTTGATGACCAGATGGCCGTCCTGATGCTCCACAGTGCCGTTGAAGTTGCGGAACACGGAGTCATACTTCACCAGGTAGACCATGTAGTCCACGTCTGCCTTGCGCAGGTTGATGCCGCAGATCTCAAATTTGTCGGGCTGTTGGGCCAGCAACCGGAGTATGACCCGGCCGATACGGCCGAAGCCATTGATGCCGATCTTGATGGACATGTATATCCTCCCCTTTTCCTCTGCCGCTGCACGCGGTCTTTTTTGTTCCATGCTGATTATATCATAAAAGGAGCGCCGCGTAAGGGATTTTACAAAAAAATAGTATATGAAAAGTGTAGAATTTTCTGCTGATAAATGAATGTTTTAACCAAAAAAGTTGCTGGAATTCACCAAATGTTCCATACATTTGAAACTTTTTTAAACAACTTTACAGCACGAAAAAGCAGACGCATCCGCATGGCTGCGGAGGCGTCTGCTTTTCGTGTTCAGATCAGTCGATGGAGCGGGCAAAGGTGATGCCGCTCTTCTGCATATGTACGTCCAACCGGACCCGGTCGGCCCGGATGTAGCTGCGGGTATACTCGTAGATGCGGCCGTCATCAGTCCGGGTGCGCCGCTGGTGATAGAATGCACAGCTGCCCTCGGCTACATGCAGTAGCCGAGCCTGGTAGTCATTCAGTGTCACAGCTTCGTAGCTGTCCTCGGCGGCGGCGGGAGTGATGCCCACGTGGTAAAGCAGACTGTAGAAGCTGTGCGTCTGCACCATATCCCGGGTCAGATGGGGGTAGATGTACTGGGGGTAATAGCTGGTCTCCAGGATCAGCGGCTCACCGTCTACGTTGCGCACGCGGGTAAAGCAGTAGACGCTGGTGCCCTCCGGCAGATCCATCGTTTCGCAGACCACGGCGCTGGGTTGCACGATATCAAAATCCACCAGCGTGGATGAGGGCTCCTTGCCCATGGAGGAGACCTCCGTGGTAAAGGAGTAGCGCACGCCACGGCGGGTGACATTGGGGTCGGCCACGAAGGTGCCCTTGCCCCGCTTGCGGACCACCAGTCCCTCCTCCTCCAGTTCGCCGATGGCCTGACGCACGGTGTTGCGGCTGATATCCAACGCGCGGCACAGCTCCGACTCCGAGGGCAGCAGCTGGCCGATGGCCAGAGCACCGGAGGAGATATGATGCTTGATGATACCAACGAGCTGCGTGTACAGCGGGATGTCGCTGTCCAGGCTGAGCTTGCTGGAGAGGATCTGATCTTGAGGCATGGCGACGAAGTCCTTTCCCGCGCGGTCTGCCGGCAGACCGCAGTTTGTCACAACGTGTAGGTTATTATATCACAGCCGGACCGGAAGTGGTACCCTTTATTTTTAAAAAGCGGCTCCAATCAGGCAAAAGAGCGCGGTTTCGCAGAACGGCGGCAGATGGAAATAGCGCCGCCCCTCACAGGACGGCGTTATTTCCGGAACAAAAAAGAAGGAAAACGAAAGCTGATTTATTGCTGGTCGACGCTATACATGTGCTCGATCAGGCACAGGAGCTTGTCGGAATAACCGATCTCGTTGTCGTACCAGGAGACGACCTTGACAAAGGTGTCGGTCAGGGCGATGCCGGCCTTGGCATCAAAGATGGAGGTGCGGGGATCACCCAGGAAGTCGGAGGACACGACGGACTCGTCGGTATAGCCCAGAATACCCTTCAGCGGGCCCTCGGAGGCGGCCTTCATGGCGGCGCAGATCTCCTCGTAGGTGGCGGGCTTGGCCAAGTTGACGGTCAGATCCACCACGGACACGTCCAGCGTGGGTACACGGTAGGACATGCCGGTCAGCTTGCCGTTCAGGTCGGGGATCACCTTGCCCACGGCTTTGGCGGCGCCGGTGGAGGAGGGGATGATGTTGCCGGCGGCGGCACGTCCACCACGCCAGTCCTTCAGGGAGACGCCGTCCACCGTTTTCTGTGTGGCGGTGGTGGCGTGGACGGTGGACATCAGACCCTCGGTGATGCCGAAGTTGTCGTGCAGGACCTTGGCCAGAGGGGCCAGGCAGTTTGTGGTGCAGCTGGCATTGGACACGAAGACCATGTCGGAAGTGTAGGTGTCCTCGTTGACGCCCACGACGAACATGGGCGTGTCGTCCTTGGAGGGGGCGGACATGACTACGTGCTTGGCACCCGCGGTGATGTGGCCCTGGGCCTTCTCCTTGGTCAGGAACAAGCCGGTGGACTCGATGATATATTCAGCGCCCACCTTGTCCCAAGGGAGGTTGGCCGGGTCGCGCTCAGCGTATACGGGAATGGCCTTGCCATTGACGATGATGTGTGCCTCATCGGCATCCACCGTGCCGTCGAACTTGCCGTGCATGGTGTCGTACTTCAGCATATAGGCCAGGTAGTCGGCAGGGCACAGGTCGTTGATGCCCACGATTTCGATGTCGGGGTGGTTCAGGCTGGCGCGCAGGACCATGCGTCCGATCCGGCCAAAACCGTTGATACCCACTTTGATGCTCATAAAATAACCCCTCTCTAACGGAATATATCAAATGTATGGTACGTTCAGTATTATATCCGATTTTGTCCAAAAAGCAACCCCTTTTTGAAAAAAAGCGGAGGTGGGAGGAAAAAGACAAAAAACTTGTCATTTCTCCAAAACTCTGCTATAGTGGGGACACGCAAAAGGACGGGTACTGGCGGGATCTTCCGGGGATATTTGTTCCGCCGTTCGCCATGCTATGGGAGAGGAGGGTCGCTATGGACAAGGAGCAGGAGATGCTGTGTCGCGTACTGGGCAGCGTGGCCGTGCAGATGCGGGGCTCCATGGGGAATATCCAGGCCGCTCTGGAGCGGCTGGTACCGGATGAACTGCCGGCAGGCAGCGCGGCCGAGAAGAATGCGGCTATCCTGACCCAAAGCTATTACCGCCTGCTGCGCATCATCGACAACCTCTCCACCGCACCCATCCTGACTGAGGAGACCACCATCGAGAGCGGCGACGCGGACATCGTGGAGTGGCTGGAGCACCTGATCAGCCAGGCGCGGCCGTTGGTGGAAGGACAGGGCCTGACACTGACGTTCCGCTGTGCCGAGGACTACCACAGGGTAGCCATGCACCGGGAGATGATGGAACGGCTGTTGTGGAACCTGCTGTCCAACGCCATCAAGTTCACCGATCCCGGCGGCCGCATCGATGTGTCGCTGGCGTTTCGGGCCGGGCTGGTGCTGCTGACAGTGGCGGACACCGGCTGCGGGATCCCGCAGGACATGATGGACACGGTCTACGACCGATATATGCACCCGGAGCGGATGGACCCGCTGCCCCACGGACTGGGCCTGGGTCTGGCGCTGTGCCGCCGGATCGCCGAGGGCCACGGCGGGCGCTTTTTGCTGACGTCCCGTGAGAACGAGGGCACCACGGTGACGGTGGCCCTGCCGGACGACCGGCTGGGCGCAGGTCTGGTGGTGGAGGAGCCGATGATCCCCTCCGGCGGTTTTCACGAGGCGTTGGTGGGCTTGAGCGATGCGCTGAGTTACCGGGCGTTTCTGCGCGGCAGGCAGGATCTATGATCAGCGGCCCCGGCTCCGGCCGGGGCTGTGGCATGACCGGCGAGGTACATGAGGGTAAAGAGATGAACAGGAAAAAGGTATTGGTGGCCATGTCCGGCGGGGTGGACAGCTCTGCCGCCGCTGTGCTGCTGCAGGAGCAGGGCTGCATCTGCGACGGGGCCATGCTGAAGCTGCTGCCCGGTGAGGGCGGCCGCTGCTGCAGTGCAGACGACGCGGCAGACGCCCGCAGCGTTGCCTACCGATTGGGCATGCGGTTTTACGTGTTCAACGGGGTGGAACAGTTCCGCCGGGAGGTGATGGATCGCTTTATCAGCGAGTACTGCGCCGGACGGACGCCCAATCCCTGTATCGACTGCAACCGCTGCCTGAAGTTCGGCACGCTGCTGGAGCGGGCACTAGTGTTGGGCTACGACTATCTAGCCACGGGCCATTACGCCCGGGTGGGATACGACGAGACCACAGGCCGTTACCTGCTGCTGCGGGGTCGAGATCACCGCAAGGATCAGAGCTATGCGCTCTATCAGCTGACCCAGCATCAGCTGGCCCATCTGCTATTGCCGGTGGGCGAATACGACAAGGCCACCATACGTGAGCGGGCCCGGTGCGCCGGGCTGCTGAACGCCGATAAGGCCGACAGTCAGGACATCTGCTTCGTGCCGGACGGCGATTACGCCTCCTTTCTAGAACGCAGCGGCGTGGAGATGGTGCCCGGCGACTTTGTGGACCGGCAGGGCCATGTGCTGGGCCGCCACAGGGGCTTGCCCCGGTATACCACCGGTCAGGGCAAGGGGTTGGGCATCAGCTTGGGGCGCCACGTCTATGTGGTGGGCAAGGACCCGGCGGCCAACACGGTCACACTGGGGGATGATGAGGAACTGTACAGCACCGCGCTGACCGCCGTCTGCGTCAACTGGATTGCCGGGGAGGCACCAAAAGGTCTCATCCGCTGCACCGCAAAGACCCGCTACAGTCAGACGGAGACGCCCGCCATGGCGGAGATGCTGCCGGACGGCCGTCTGCAGGTGCGTTTCGATGAACCCCAGCGGGCCGTCACTGCCGGGCAGGCGGTGGTGCTCTACGACGGCGAACGGGTATTGGGCGGCGGTACCATCGAATAGAGACAGAGCGCCCGCACCGGAGAAACGGCGCGGGCGCTTTTTACCGCTGGCTGATCTGCCACTCATCCCGGAAGATCAAATCGTCGATGTCGCCGCTGTGCTCCTCGCCCATGGGGATACCTCCTTGTATCTATACCCGGTATCCTATGCGGCGGCGCGAAAAAACATACCTCTGCGGCAAAAAAGGACAGGCGTGGGCCTGTCTTTTTTCGGTTTACGGCATGTCCCGCAGCAGCTCGTGGCACAGACCGTTGGTGGCGAACACAGAGCCGGGGCGCAGCACGTCCAGCGGCTGCCCCTCCAGCGTGGTGACGCGGCCGCCGGCCTCGGTGACGACCAGACTGCCGGCGGCGAAATCCCAGGGGCTCAGGCGACACTCGAAAAAGAGCTCGGCCCGCCCGTCGGCCACGTAGCACAGGTCCAGCGCCGCCGAGCCGAAGCGGCGCAGATCCATCGTTCGGTCGAAAAAGTACCGCATGAGGCGGAAAGTGCGATCGGCCAGACCGCGGTTGTAGAGAGAGGTGCCGAACAGGGAGACGGCATGGGAACCATCCCGTTCGCTGACATGGATGGGCTGTCCGTTCCGGGTGGCACCGCGGCCCCGCTCTGCGGCGTACAGGTCACCGGCAAAGGGATTGAAGACCACCGCATATTCCGCGATGCCATTGTGGGCCAGTGCCACGGAAATGCTGCTGTTGGGAAATCGGCGCACGAAGTTGGTGGTACCGTCGATGGGATCCACCACGAAGGTCCAGGGCCGGGTCAGCGTACCGTGCTGCCCCTCCTCGCCGTAAAAGTCCGCCTCCGGCAGCAGCGCCAGCAGGCGGCGGCGCAGCAGTTCCTGTACCGCCTCGTCATATCGTGTCACCAGGTCGGAGGCGCTGCTCTTCTCCCGGGTGACGGACTCCACATCATGGGCCGAGCGGACCAGTGCGCCGGCCTCCTCCACGATGCGGATGATCTCCTTCAGCATGGATACGGTCACTCCTCTACAGAAAGGTTTATTTCAGCAAGGGCAGCGTGACGATGAAACGGGTGGACCGCTCGTCGCTCACGCAGCGGATGTCGCCGCCGTGGGCCTGGACGATGGACTGGGCGATAGACAAGCCCAGGCCAAAGCCACCGGGTCCGGAGCGGGCGCTGTCAGCCCGATAGAACCGGTCGAAGAGATGGGCTACTGCCTCCGGCGGGATGGGGTGCCCGCCGTTTTCCACGGTGAGCCGGGAGAGCTTGTCCTCCTTTTCTAGATGCAGACGGATCGCAGAGTGTTCCGGGGCGTATTTGATGGCGTTGTCCAGCAGGATGCTCACCAGCTGGCGCAGTTGGTCGGCGTCGCCGCTGGCGCGGAGCCCCTCCTGGATGTTGTACAGCAGTTCCCGGCCGGCCTCGAAGGCCACTGGCTCGAAAAGCAGTGCCGTGTCGGTGACGACATCGCTCCAGTCCAAAGAGGAGAACACCAGCTTCTGCCCGCCGTCATCGGCCCGGGCCAGCGTCAGCATGCCCTCCACCAGCTTTTTCATCCGCCGCGACTCGCTGCGGATATTGTCCACGTAGCCCTGGGCGCCCTCTGGCAGAGAGCCGGCCAGCAGGTCCGCCGAGGACATGATGACCGTCAGCGGCGTTTTTAATTCATGAGAGGCGTCGGACAAAAAGCGCTGCTGCTCCTGCCACGCCCTTTCCACCGGACGTGTGATAAGGCCGGAGAGCAGATAGCTGAAGCCGAACAGCACCACAAAGGCTCCCAGACCGATCAGCGCCATGGTGCCGATCAGCGACCGCAGCGTGGACTGTTCCAGTGTGCTGTCGGTAAAGGCGATACGGACCGACAGCATAGAGCTCTGGCGCAGATAGCGCAGGTGGTACTCCTCCAGCACGCCGGAATCCTCCTGCCGCCCCAGGCAGCTCTGAACGATGGCAATGAGAGTCTCTTCGTCATTCAGGTCGAAATAGCTGCTGCCGCTGATGCGCACCGTGCCGCCGGCGTAGACATCCGCCACGAAGCAGGGCATGCTGCCGCCGCCCTCGCCGGGCTGCAAGGGTGCGTCCGGGGCACCCTGCAGTGCTTGATTCAGCTGCTCCCGGGTCCGTGCCTCCAGCGAGGAGCGGGAGGACAGATATACCGTCGCCAGAGCCAGCAGCAGCACCGCCGTCACCACGCCCATGGTGACGGCCACCACCTTCCAGCGCAGCCGGCGGATCATGGCGCCACCTCTAGGCAGTAGCCCACCAGCCGGATGGTTTTGATGTGTACGGCGGAGTGGAGATGGGTTAGCTTGCGCCGCAGGAAGGAGATATAGACCTCCACATTGTTGTCCTCGGCATCGGAGTCATAGCCCCACACCTTCAGCAGCAGCTGCTCCTTGGTGACGATCTGCGTCTGATTGCGCATCAGCAGCTCCATCAAGTCGTATTCCCGGCGGCTCAGCCGCACGGAGCGGTCTTGACAGGTCAGCAGGAAGGTGCCGCTCTCCAGCCGCAGATCACCGCAGGTGATGGCGTCGTCCAACCGCGCCTCGGCGGCATTGCCCCGACGCAGCAGCAGCCGGATGCAGGCCAGCAGCTCCTGGGGCTCAAAGGGCTTGGTGAGATAGTAGTCGGCGCCGCTGTCCAGACCGTGGACGCGGTCTGTCACGTCGCTGCGGGCCGTCAGCATCAGCACAGGCACGGTATGTCCGCCGCCGCGCAGCTCCCGCAGCAGGGTAAAGCCGTCCTTGCCGGGCAGCATGGCGTCCAGCAGGATCAGGTCATATATGCCGGAGGCGGCGTTGTCCAGCCCCTCCACGCCGTCGCAGCACGTGTCGGCCGTATAGCCCTGGCGTTTCAAAAGGTCGGCCAGCGTCTGCGCCAGCCGCACCTCGTCCTCTACGATGAGAATCCGCATATCGTCCTCCTTACCGGCCCCAGTTCCGCAGCACCGCCAGCGGTCCGGCGTCCATCAGATAGATGGTGGGGTCGTCGTTGATCGTGACATAACAGCCCCGTTCGATGGCCAGATAGTCGCCCACCGTCAGGACGAATTCGGCGTCCGCCCCGACCCGGTTGGCGTATTCCACCCGCAGCACGGCGGTAGGCGCCGTTAGTCCGCACACCAGCGCGGCGCCGGCAGCGGGTGCATAGTCGACACAGCGCAGCAGCGTCGGATCTGCCAGCAGAGCGATGAGCTGCCGGGTGGATTCTGCGTCGGTGACGTCCTCATCTCCCCGCAGCCAGCGGCCGCGAGACACGGTCATCCGGTCCGTCTGGTCGCCGGTGGTGATCACCACGATGCGCACACTGTCGCTCTCAATGGCAGGCAGCTCCGGCAGCAGCGCCATGTCGTAGACGCTACGGCCCATCAGCTCCAGCATCCGCTGCGGGGCCAGACAGATCCGCGACTCGTCCGATGCGCTGCAAAAGTAGTATTCCCCGGAATCAGCCTGATCGCCGAAATAATAGGTGACTTCCTCGCCGTCGACGCGCTGCAGCGTCAAATATTTGCCGGAGGTGTAAACGCCGTAGGTTTCCGGATGGTCTGGCGCAGTCAGCGCCTGGGCCTGCTCCAGTTCCAGCGCCGCGGCGGCCAACCGGTCGGCGTATTGGCCGTCCAGCGGGAAGCTGGTGTCGTCCGTCCAGACCCACGCGCCGACCTCATCCCGGTGAAAGCGCAGGGTGGTCGCACCGTCACAGCAGGACAGGGATGTCACCGCCTCGGACGGCTGAGCATCTGTGTTCTCCTCCGTCTCCGATTCTGCAGACCTCTGCCCGCAGCCGCACAGCAGCGCCGCCAAAAGCAGTATTGCCGCGGCACAGCGGTATCTCCTCATACGGGCAGCCTCCTCTCACGCGTCCTGCGATCTTGCCTTTCAGTATAGCGCCTGCCGATGAAAAAGGAAAGAAAAAAATGAAAAGGGGAAAAACTTGTGGACGGCACGGGATTGTGGTAGGATAGGAAAAAACAAGGAGGGATCCCCATGCCAACGCTGCTGCTGTTCAACGTCGCCGCCCGGAAACACGCTGCCCTGCAGGTGATCGCTCTGCGGTGCGGCTGCCGGGTCCAGCCGGTGCGGCCCCAACAGTACGGCACCGCGCTGCGGCAGATCCTGTCCGGCGAGACGGCGGACAGCGCTCCGGCGCAGCCCTTTGCTGAGGAGCTTTTGGTGATGGACGGACTGAGCGAGCGTCAGATGGATATGGTGCTCACGGAGCTTCGCCGCCGTCGGGTCCCCATTGCACTCAAGGCTGTGGTCACGCCCACCAACGCATCGTGGACGCCCCAGGCGCTGTATGAGGAGTTGTGCCGGGAGCGGGAGGCCTTTGCCGCGGGAAGGCAGGCCCACACGTGATGGATTTCCATGCCCGGGTGGCCTGTGTGCTGGAGCTGGTGCCGCCCGGAAAGGTGGTTACCTACGGCCAGCTGGCGGCCCTGTGCGGCCGGCCCCGCTGCGCCCGTCTGGCGGGCCGCGCAGTGGGGCAGGGAGTGTCGCCCTATGCCTATAAAGTGGTGGGCGCCGGCGGCCGGCTCACCGGTGCGGCGGCCTTTCTGGTGCCGGGCCTGCAGGCAGAGCTGCTGCGCGCCGACGGCACCGCCGTTCTCCCGGGGGACCGGGTGGATCTGGCGCGCTGCCGCTGGGTGCCCGATGACACGGAGCTGGCGGAGCTGGAACGCGCTTTCACAGCGCAGGGGATATGAAGGGGAACAGATATCTGTGCGACCATACGACAGCACACAAAGGAGCGGACCGAGGGAGGCGCTCCGCAAGGAAGTGTCTCCTGTTGCTTCAAACGCGCGATGATTGACCACACCAGTCGGCAATGGTATAATGACAAAACAATCGGCGTTTGAGGAGATGATATAATATGAAAGTAATTGATTTAACACATGTTATAGAAAGTACCATGCCGGTTTATCCGGGCACAGAACCACCGACTTTTGAACCGGCTAATACTTATGAAACAGATGGATTTAAGGAAACAAGAATCTCCATATTTACGCATACAGGAACTCATATGGATCCGCCTGCGCACCTTTTCCACGACAGGACTACATTGGACGCTTTTCCCCCGGATCAATTTATTGGAAAGGCACTGGTTATCGACTGCACTTCATTAAATGAAGGCGAGTCAATCACAATGGAGCAATTTCTGCCTTACGGGGAAAAGGTAAAAGATGCTGATTTCCTGTTGTTCTATCTTGGATGGGATGAACGCTGGGGCACAGAGGCCTACTTTGGAGATTACCCGTGTGTTGATGATTCTGTTCTGGATTACATTCTTCAAGGACCCTATAAAGGGATAGGATTTGATGTGATCGGCCTTGATCCTATTGCAGATGTAAATCTAACACGACACAAAAAACTGTTCAGGAGCAAGGATATTGTCAATATAGAAAATCTCTGCAATCTGGGACAATGCGGTTCCGACCTGTTCTGGTTCAGCTGCTTTCCGCTGAAGCTTACAGATTGTGACGGGTCACCAATCCGTGCAGTTGCATGGTTTGAATAATACAAATTCAGTCTTATCAAATAGGTCTTCTATTGTCCTCAGGTTTCGCGAGCATCGGATTTTACACCCAGAAATCCAAAACAGAGTGACAAAACAGGCGTGACCGTTTTGGCCACGCCTGTTTTATATCCTTTTTAGCCGGTAACAGCTGCCTTAAATCAACTTCCTTACAGAGTGCTGCTTTTGACGGTCCGCTCCTTTCATATGCGACCAAATAAACTCTAAATACCTATTGACAACATAGGACATGTGGGGGTATAATCTCATCATCCCCAAAAAATGTCAGCCGCGGAGAGATGTCCGCCTGACACGCAGGAGGTTCGCAAAAATGACGAAGCGGTACGAGCCCGGCTTTCGATGTCGGGACTGAACAGAGATGCGTGAAATGGGAAAAGCCCATGTCGCCTGGGATATGGATGTAAAAAAATGACAGAGAAAAGGAGAACCTTGACATGTCCAACATATATACCTCCGCCGACCAGTTGATCGGCAAGACCCCGCTGCTGGAGCTGCGCAACATCGCCGCCGATGAAAAGCTGAACGCCCGTCTGTTGGGCAAGCTGGAGTATTTCAACCCCGCCGGATCTGTAAAGGACCGGATCGCCAAGGCCATGGTCGACGATGCTGAGGCCAGCGGAAAGCTGAAGCCCGGTGCCACCATCATTGAACCCACATCCGGCAACACCGGTATCGCGCTGGCCTCTGTGGCTGCCGCCCGCGGCTACCGGGCCGTCATCGTTATGCCGGAGACCATGTCGGTGGAGCGCCGCCAGCTGATGAAGGCCTATGGCGCCGAGCTGGTGCTCACCGAGGGTGCCAAGGGCATGAAGGGTGCCATCGCCAAGGCCGCCGAGCTGGCGGAGGAGATCGAGAACAGCTTCATCCCCGGTCAGTTCGTCAATCCCGCCAATCCCGCCGTCCATGAGGCCACCACCGGGCCGGAAATTTACGAGGATACCGACGGCGAGGTGGATATCTTCGTGGCCGGCGTGGGTACTGGCGGTACACTGACCGGCACCGGCCGCTACCTCAAGAGCAAAAAGCCCGGTGTGCAGATCATCGCCGTGGAGCCGGATGCCTCTCCGGTGCTGTCCGCCGGCGTGGCCGGTGCCCACAAGATCCAGGGCATCGGTGCCGGCTTCGTGCCAGACGTGCTGGATACCGGCGTGTATGATGAGATCATCCGCGTCACCAACGAGGACGCCTTTGCCGCCGGCAAGCTGATCGGCCGCCGGGAGGGTGTGCTGGTGGGCATCTCCGCCGGTGCGGCGCTGTGGGCAGGGCTGCAGGTGGCCAAGCGGCCGGAGAATGCCGGCAAGACCATCGTGGTGCTGCTGCCGGATACCGGCGACCGCTATCTCTCCACCCCGCTGTTTGCCGATTGAATGGGATCGAAAAAACCGGCTCCGGAGCAACGCTCCGGAGCCGGTTTTTATTCTGTCAGAGGGAAAACGATCAGCACTTCTCGAACACGGTGGCAACACCCATGCCGCCGCCGATGCACAGCGTGGCCAGACCCTTCTTGACGTCGTCGCGCTTGAGCATCTCGTGCAGCAGCGTGACGATGATGCGGGCGCCGGAGGCACCGACGGGGTGGCCCAGGGAGATGGCGCCGCCGTTGACGTTGACCTTGCTCATGTCAAAGTGCAGCTCGCGGGCCACGGCGATGGACTGGGCGGCAAAGGCTTCGTTGGCCTCCACCAGGTCGATGTCGTCGATGGTCAGGCCTGCCTTGGCCAGCGCCTGACGGGAGGCGGGCACAGGACCCACGCCCATGATCTTGGGATCCACGCCGCCCTGGCCCCAACCGATCAGCTTGGCCATGGGCTTCAGGCCGTACTTGGCCACGGCTTCGCCGGAGGCCAGCACGATGGCGGCAGCGCCGTCGTTGATACCGGAGGCGTTGGCGGCGGTCACACGCTGCTGACCCTTGTCCTCGCTCTCCTGGATGCCGGTGGGATCAAAGGTGTGGACCACCTGGGGCGCGGGAGACTCAGGACCCACTGGGAAGGCGCCGCGCAGCTTGGAGATGCCCTCGGCGGTGACGCCGGCTCTGGGGAACTCGTCGCGCTTGAACTCCACGGTCTCCTTCTTGACCTTCACGGGCACGGGGACGATCTCGTCGTCAAAGCGGCCGGAATTCTGGGCGGCCTCGGTCTTCTGCTGGGAGGCGGCGGCGAAGGCGTCCTGCTCGGCGCGGGTAATGCCCCATACGTCGTTGATGTTCTCGGCGGTGGTGCCCATGTGATAGTTGTTGTAGGCGTCCCACAGGCCGTCCTTGATCATGGTGTCCACCATCTTCTTGTCGCCCATGCGGGCGCCCCAGCGGGCATCGGGCAGGGCATAGGGGGCGGCGCTCATGTTCTCGGTGCCGCCGCAGACCACGATGTCGCTGTCGCCGGCCAGGATGGAGCGGGCGCCCTCGATGACGGATTTCATGCCGGAGCCGCAGACCATGCCCACGGTGTAGGCGGGGACGGAGTAGGGGATCCCGGCCTTGATGGAGACCTGGCGGGCCACGTTCTGGCCCAGACCGGCGGTCAGGATGCAGCCGAACATCAGCTCATCCACATTCTCGGGGGCCACACCGGCGCGCTTCAGGGCCTCTTTGACCACGATGGCGCCCATATCGGCGGCGGGGGTGTTCTTCAGAGCGCCCCCGAAGGAACCAATTGCGGTTCTGCAGCAATTGACGACGTACAGTTCTTTCATGATTCGTTTCCTCCTGTTTTGTTGTGTCAGAGTAAATTTTGCCGTTCCTGTTTGCTCTTCTTTATATCATAGTAAAATTCGCGGACAATATCAAGTGAGATTTCGCTGAAAAAGGGAAAACTCCGGAAAAATTTTGCACGAATGCGGCAGGTGGATGGCGGCGGTTCACCGCTCGGCGGTGAACTGCTGCGCCAGTGCCTGTCGCTGCTCCAGAAGTCCGCTGTAAAAGGCGCCGGTGTCGATGGAGTGATAGCGGCGGCTGTAGGTCACGGCGGCATCCCGCCGGGTCTGCAGCAGCTGCTGGCTGAACCAGGCGCGGGCCAGCGCTGCGCTGTCCACCGGGCAGCGGATCGCCACATAGAAGCCGCTCTCCGTGCGTATCACGTCGCTGACGGCGCCCTCCTCAAGGGCGGTCACCGCCTGTACCAGCGCCGCTTCGGCAGTGTCGGCAGAGAAGGTAGAGGGCTCCTCTGCCTGCTCCATCCCCAGTTCCTCGGCCAGCTGTCCCATCAGGGCGTACGCGTCGGAGGACTCCTGGAGCTGACGGCTGTAATCCTCCATCAGCGCCTGCAGGGAGGCGTCGGCCTCCTCGTCCAGCCCTGCGGCGGGCAGGTAGAGCAGCCGCGCCGTGACGTAGCCGCCCTCCGCGGCAAAAGCTGCCAACTCCTTCACGGCGGGGTAGAGGTCGCTTCCCTCGGTGGCGGCCAGCTCACCGATACGATCCAGCAGGAGATAGCCCTCATTGACGCGGTCAAAAGCCTCCTCGCTGATACCCATCAGCGCTACCTGCTGACGGTAGACCTCTTCGCTGCCGTAATAGGAGATGTAGTCGTCCTTCTGCTTCTGCAGTAGGGTCAGGTCCTCTTTGGTGAGGGTGACATCGTTCTCCTCTGCGATCCGGCGGACGGCGGAGAAGAGCTTTACCGTTTCCAGGGCGTCGGTCTTGGCATATTCACCGTAGGTCATGTCCTCGGTCAGCGGGGCGTTCCAGTCGATCGAGCCCATGTTGGCAGTGAGGTATTCGCAGTCATATGCCAACCAGTAGAGGTATTCCTCGGCACTGACGGCCCGTCCGTCTACCGACAGCAGTCTGGCGTCGGGGCGGATGCCGGTGACCTGATAGAAAAGCCCATCTGTGCGGCGCCCGCCGGTCAGGCGGTCTGACAGGGCGGAAACGCCCGCTGTCAACACCAGCGCGGCCAGCACACCGGCGCACAGGCGGATCCAAAGCTTTTTCATGGGGCAGTACCTTCTTTCCCGTCGGAAATATCGTCCGGCGCTTGGGTGGCCGTCTGCTGCAGCCGCAGCTGCTCCACCAGCTCCCCGGCGGCGGACAGAGCGTCCTCGCCGTCGCGCAGGTAGAGGGTCAGCTTCGGCCGCTCGGCGGCGGAGAGCAGCAGGCGGCTGCGGTAGCGGGGCTGGGTACACAGAGCCATCAGCGCCGCCACATCCAGCGTGTCGGCGAAGCTGAACAGCAACTGCCGGCCCTTCTGCGTTACGTCGGTGACGGACACCTCCACCGCCCGGGCCCGCAGCAGCGCCACGCCCAGTAGCGCCTGCACGGAGGCGGGCACATCGCCGTAGCGGTCCAGCAGCTCGTCTGTCAGGTCGTCGGCATCGGCGTCCGTAGTGATGGCGGCGATGCGGCGGTAGAGATCCATCCGCTGCTGGGCAGAGGGAACGTATCGCTCCGGGATGTGGGCGGAAATGGTCAGGTCGGCGGAGCACTCCACGCGCTTGTGGTGGGCGAGCCCCTGCTGCTCCAGCACGGCGTCGCTCAGAAGCTTGAGATACATATCGTATCCCACGCTCATCATATAGCCGGACTGCTCCGGACCCAGCAGATTGCCGGCACCCCGAATCTCCAAGTCCCGCATGGCGATCTTGAAGCCGGAGCCGAACTCCACATATTCCCGGATGGCGCTCAGACGCTTGGCGGCCACCTCAGTGAGTATCTTGCCGACGCGGTAGGTGAGATAGGCGTAGGCCCGGCGGGGGCTGCGGCCGATACGGCCACGGATCTGGTGCAGCTGGGCCAGACCCAGTCGGTCGGCGTCTTCGATGATCAGTGTGTTCACGTTGGGAATGTCGATGCCGGTCTCGATGATGGTGGTGCACACCAACACCTGGATGTCTCCATCGGCCATCTGCTGCATGGTGCGGCTCAGGTCGGCCTCGTGCATCCGCCCGTGGGCCACGGCGATGCGGACATCGTCGCTCAGCAGCTGCCGCAGGCGCGCCGCCGCGGCGTCGATGTTCTCCACCCGGTTATGGAGATAGTATACCTGTCCGCCCCGGCCCAACTCCCGGCGGATGGCGTCGGCGATGATGACCCAGTCGTGCTCCAGCACATAGGTCTGTACGCTCTGCCGGTCCTGGGGTGGCTGTTCGATGGTGCTCATGTCCCGGATGCCGCTGAGCGCCATGTTCAGCGTGCGGGGAATGGGCGTGGCGGAGAGGGTCAGGGTGTCCACCTGGCGGCTGCGCTCGCGCAGCCGCTCCTTGGCGGCCACGCCGAAGCGCTGCTCCTCGTCCACGATCAGCAGGCCCAGATCCTTGAACTCCACGTTTTTCTGCAGCAGCTTGTGGGTGCCGATCAGCAGGTCCACCCGCCCCTGTCTGGTCCGCTCCAGCGTGTCCTGCAGCTGCTTGCCGCTGCGGAAGCGGCTGAGCACCTCGATGTTGACGGGGAAGGAACGGAAGCGGTTCACGGCTGTGGCATAGTGCTGCTGGGCCAGCACAGTGGTGGGCACCAGCAGTGCCGCCTGCTTGCCGTCCATGATGCACTTCATCACGGCCCGCAGAGCCACCTCCGTCTTGCCGTAGCCCACGTCGCCACACAGCAGGCGGTCCATAGGCACCGGCTTTTCCATGTCGGCCTTGATCTCCTCCGCGGCGCGGAGCTGGTCGTCGGTTTCCTCATATTCAAAGGAATCCTCGAACTCCCGCTGCCACGGGCTGTCGGGGGAAAAGGCGTAGCCCCCCAGCCGCTGCCGCTCGGCATACAGATTGATAAGCCCCTTGGCCAGATCCCGCGCAGCGGCCCTGGCCCGGTGTGTGGTCCGGGCCCACTCAGCGCCGCCCAGCTTGTTGAGCCTGACGGGCTTTTCACTGTCCTCGCCGCCGCTGCCGATGTATTTGCTCACCAGATCCAGTGACGTGCAGGGCACATACAGGCAGTCGGTGCCGGCGTAGTTGATCTTGATGTAGTCCTTTTCCACCCCATCCACCGGCATGCGGATCACGCCGGCGAAGCGTCCGATGCCGTGGTGGACGTGTACCACCAGGTCGCCGGGAGTCAGGTCGGTGTAGGACTGCAGCTTCCGGCGGTTGTCGTCCCGGCGGGGAGATGTCTTTCTGCTCCGTCCGCCGGCGGGCGCGGTCAGTTGTCCCTCGGTGAGCACGGCCAGTTTCAGCTCCGGGTATTCGCTGCCAGTACTGAGGGCGCCCAAGCCGATCAGAACGGTGCCGGGCACCGGTGTTTCTCCGCCGGAGAAGTCCAGCGCGGCGCGGATGTGCCGCCGGGTCAGCAGGTCGTGGAGGTTACGGGCACGCACCTGACCGCCGCACAGCACCAGCACGCGGTATCCGGCAGCCAGATAGTGTTCCATGTCGGCTGCGGCGGTTTCCAGCGAGCCGCCGTAGGAACTCAGCTGCTTGGCCCCCACGTGCCACAGGCATTTGGGCGGCAGCAGGCAGCGGCTGGTGGGTAGGTTTTCCAGTTGGCAGACGGGGAAGTCGGCCAGGGAACTCTGCAGCTCCGTCTCACTCAGTGCCAGCCGGGCAAAGGCACCGCTCAGATGTCCTCCCTCTATGGCGGCCGCAGAGTCCTCTTTCAATTGCCACAGAAAGCCCCGCAGCGCTTCACCTACCCGGGCGCTGTCGCTGAGGCAGATCAACGTGTCGCCGCGCAGATAATCCAATGCCGTGGTCATCCCGGGATAGACGGCGGCCATATAGCGGTCAGGCCCCGGCGGCGTCAGTCCCTGGCGCAGCTGCTCGGCGTCAGAGAGCAGCGTGGAGCGGAGGCGGTCGACCCCCTCGCCCCGCAGGCGGGCCGCGGCCGTTTCCATCCGCTTTGCCGCGTCGGCGGCCGTCTCACCGTCGCGGTGGGGCAGCACCTCGCCGGCCGGCAGGAGCAGCGCCTCGGCGCAGTTGGCCACCCGGCGCTGGGTCGCGGTGTTGAAGTATCCCAGGGAGTCCACCTCGTCGCCGAAGAATTCGCAGCGCACCGGCTGTTCCGCGCCGGGGGAAAACACATCCAGAATGCCACCCCGCAGGGCGAACTGTCCGGGCCCCTCCACCTGGTCGGACCGGGTATAGCCGGCGGCGGTGAGCCGGCGGGTCAGCTCCGCCAGGTCATAGCGGCCGTCCGCCGCCAGAGTCAGCGTGTTCTGCCGCAGCACCTCCGGCGGGATGCACCTCTGGATCAGGGCATCCACGGTGGACACCACCACGTCGGCACTCCCTGCGGCCAAGCGGTGCAGGGCGCGGAGCCGCCTGTACTCCCAGCCGCGGCTGGCGGCAGCGGAAGGACGCAGCTGCCACTCCCGTCGGGGCAGTACGGTGACCTCCCGCTCCGTGAGCAGCCGCAGGTCGGCAGCCTGACGGTCGGCCTCCCGCTCGTCGGCGCAGAGCATCAGGAGGGGGTGTGACGTGGCTTTTTGCAGCGCGGCGGCGATCTGCGCCCGGTGTACGGGCCCCAGGCCCGTCAGCTGGGCGGGGCAGCCGTTCCGTTCCACGGCATCTGCCAGCTCTTGCAGCTGGGGCAGAGCCATCAGCTGTCTCAGTAGGTTTTCCACGTCGTCTCACCTCCTTGTCAAAAAGTCATGAGAAATGATATGTGCGGCCTCAGTTGAACCGGTTCTGTGCCTCGCTGACGCCATCGCGGATCACCACCGGCACGGCGGCCACGGCGCGGTCCAGTGCCTCCATCAGCGGCTTCTGCTCGGCGCCTATGGGCCGGCCGGTGACCCAATCGGCCAGATCGTAGTCGGCGTTGTCCGGCATGCCGACCCCCACCTTGATACGGGGGAAGGCGTCGCTGCCCAGGTGCGCGATGATGCTCTTGAGCCCGTTATGGCCGCCGGCGCTGCCGCTGCCGCGGATGCGCAGCCGGCCAGCCGGCAGGGAGACATCGTCGGAGATCACCAGCACGCGCTCCGGCGGGATCTTGTAAAACCGGGCGGCCTGCCCCACGGCCTCGCCGCTGAGGTTCATGTAGGTCTGGGGCTTCATCACCAGCACCCTCTCGCCACCCAGCCTGGCCTCTGCTGTCCAGGCCTTGAAACGCAGCTTGTTGAACTTGAAATGCTCCAGCTCCGCCAGCTTATCCACGGCCAGAAAGCCCATGTTGTGGCGGGTGGACTCGTATTTGGACCCGGGATTGCCCAGCCCCACCACCAGCCATGTGAAACCGCCCGTATCACGCCGGAAGATCATATGTACCACGCTCCTTGGCGAAAAAATGGGGATCTTGTCGTCCACGGCAAAAAACAGGGGGGCCGCGTCAGCGACCCCCCTATTATATCACGCTTTCAGTCAGTTGAACAGCTTGGCGATGGAAATTTCCTGATAGATACGCTCGATAGCCTCGCCGAACATAGGCGCCACAGACAGATACTTGATCTTGCTGCAGCTGGCGCCCAGCTCCACGGGCAGGGTATTCAGCAGTGCCAGCTCGTGGATCACGCTGCCCTCGACGCGCTCCAGCGCCGGGCCGGAGAGCAGGCCGTGGCTGGCGCAGGCGTACACATTGCGGGCGCCGCCCACCTCGACGATGGCCTTGGCAGCGTTGCACAGGGAGCCGGCGGTGTCCACCATGTCGTCAAAGAGGATGCAGTCCTTGCCGGCCACGTCGCCGATCACGTTCATGACCTCGCTCTGGTTGGCCTTCTGGCGGCGCTTGTCCACGATGGCCAGCCCCATGTGCAGCTTCTGGGCAAAGGTGCGGGCGCGGGCCACGGAGCCCACGTCGGGGGAGACAACTACCATGTCCTCGGCCTTCTCGCCGAACTTCTTGGCGTAATAGTCCACGAAAACGGGGTTGCCGAACAGATTGTCTACGGGGATATCAAAGAAGCCCTGAATCTGAGATGCGTGCAGATCCATGGTCAGCACCCGGTCAGCGCCGGCGGCGGTGATCATGTTGGCCACCAGCTTGGCGGAGATGGGATCGCGGCTTTTGGCCTTGCGGTCCTGACGGGCATAACCAAAGTAGGGGATCACGGCGGTGATGCGGCCGGCGGAGGCGCGGCGGCAGGCGTCGGTCATGATGAGCAGCTCCATCAGACTGTCGTTGACGGGTTTGCAGGTGGAGTTGATCAGGAACACATCGCTGCCGCGGACGGTCTCATATAGGGAGACGGAGACCTCGCCGTCAGCGAAGCGCTTGACCTCGCTCTCGCCCAGCTTGGTGCCGATGACCTTGCAGATCTCCGCCGCCAGGGCGGGGTTGGAGTTGCCGGTGAAAATCTTGATGTCCTTGCCGTGAGAAATCATTTTTGCACACACTCGCTTTCTTTCGTATTATCAAAATCGGTTTCTCATATAGAGGCAGACCTGTCGGCCTGATACTCACGCTTAAGACTCTTCCTTTTTCCAGCCCCTGCGGAACCAGGCGGCCCAGCCGGGCTTGTTGCTCTGTCGCACTCGGGCGATGGCCAGCGCGTCGGCGGGCACATCTGTGGTGATGGTGGAGCCGGCGGCGGTGTAGGAACCGTTGCCCAGCGTCACCGGAGCGATCAGATTGGTGTTGCAGCCCAGGAACACATCGTCGCCGATGGTGCAGCGGTACTTTTTGTGTCCGTCAAAATTGGTGGTCACGGTGCCGCAGCCGAAGTTCACCCGCTGTCCCACATCGCTGTCGCCCACATAGGTCAGGTGGGAGATCTTGGTGCCGTCGCCGATGACGGAGTTCTTTACCTCCACAAAGTCGCCCACCCGGCAGCCGTCGCCGATGGTGCAGTCCGGCCGGACGTAGGCGAAGGGCCCTACGGTGGTGTGGGCGCCGATGACGCTCTCGTTGACCTGGGAGGCGTTGACGGTGGTCCCCTTACCGATCGAGCTGTCCCGGATCATGGTGTTTGGGCCGATCTCGCAGCCGGCGGCGATATGGGTCTTGCCCCGGAGAACGGTGCCCGGCAGCAGAGTGACACCGGACTCGACGGTGCAGGTGGGGTCCACATAGGTGTTGGCGGGGTCGATCACGGTGACGCCCCGTGCCTGCAGGCGATCCATCTGGACTTGACGCCACAGGGGAGATGCGGCCTGCAGTGCCTCGACGGAATCGAAGGAGGCGAAGCCGTCCGCGCTCTTACAATCGGACAGGGGCAGCACAGGATGGTCGATCACCAGCATCTCGCCGGTGATTTCCGCCTTGCTGTGCACCTCAGCGCCGGCAAAGGCGGCCACAGCCTGCTGCGCTTCCGCCTGCCATTCCTCGCCGCAGACAACAAAAAACCGCTCCACGCCGCGCGCGGCCAACTCCTGACATACCCAAGTCAGCACCGGGCAGAACAGGATGGGGCGCAGCATGAGCGGCTTCTCTCCGGCGGCCTGACCGTTCCGGAGATCCAGCAGCGCGATATGATAGGCCATCGGAACCTCCCCCTCTCGCCATCAGTTCTTCTTCTGTTTCCCATTATAGCAGGCCTGTACGGAAAATCCAGTAGTTTCCGTGAAAAAATTTGCCGATATTTTCAGAAAATGACGGGTATCCAGACGCAGAGGGCGCCGCCGCCGGAGACCCGGTGGAGCAAAGCTGTGCAGAATGTCGGTTTTTCCCGCAAAGTGTCACATAATTTTTATATTTTTCTAAAAAACCGGAATTTTTTGAAATTGATAGTTGAATTTTTAAAACTCTTGGATTACAATGTGTATCCTGAATGGGGGTGGAGGAGGCATGCTGCATATCGTGCTGGTGGAGCCGGAGATCCCCCAGAACTGCGGCAACATCGCCCGCACCTGTGCCGCCACCGGCAGCCGGCTGCATCTGGTCCGCCCTCTGGGCTTCGACATCTCCGACCGGGCGGTGCGCCGGGCCGGACTGGACTATTGGCATCTGGTGGAGGTGTTCGACTACGCGGACATCCACGCCTTTTTTGCCGCCCACCCCGACGCTATGGCGGACGGCTGGCTGGCCACCACCAAGGCGCCCCGGGACTATACCTGTGCCCGTTTTTCACCGGACAGCTGGCTGTTCTTCGGCAAGGAGACGGCAGGCCTGCCGGCGTGGCTGCGGGAGCGGTACCGAGACCGCTGCATTCGTCTGCCCATGCGTGGAGGGGCCAGAAGCCTGAACTTGAGCAACTCGGTGGCCGTCATGACCTATGAGGCGCTGCGGCAGAACGGCTTTCCCGGTCTGACAGGCACGGGGGAGATGGCGGCAGAGCAACCTGATATCTCTGTAGGAGGAAATGTGCTATGAACTACAACAAAAAGACCATCATGGACGTGGACGTGGCGGGGAAGAAGATCCTGCTGCGCTGCGATTTCAACGTGCCCCAGGACAAGAAGACCGGCGCCATCACCAGCGACAAGCGTATCGTGGCGGCGCTGCCCACCATCCGCTATCTGCTGGAGCGGGGCGCGGCCGTCATCGCCTGCTCCCATCTGGGAAAGCCGGCGGCCACCTTTTCCTCCTATGTGAAAAAGCAGGTGGAGAAGGGGAAGAACGAGGCGGACATCACCGAGGAGGAGTGGCGTCAGTCCCTGCGCAAGCTGACGCTGGCCCCCGTGGCTGAGCGGCTTGGTGAGCTGTTGGGACAGGAGGTCATCTTCGCCGCCGATGTGGTGGGCGAGGATGCACGCACCAAGGCCGCCGCGCTGCAGGGCGGCCAGATCATGCTGCTGGAGAACACCCGTTTTGAAAAGGGCGAGACCAAGAACGACCCGGAGCTGGCCCGCGCCATGGCCGACATGGCGGAGCTGTATGTGTCCGATGCCTTCGGCTCCGTACACAGGGCCCACGCCTCCACCGCCGGTGTAGCGGCGTATCTGCCGGCCGTCAGCGGCCTGCTGGTGGCCCGGGAGCTGGAGATCATGGGCGGCGCGCTGAACGACCCCAAGCGTCCCTTCGTGGCGGTGCTGGGCGGTGCCAAGGTCAGCGACAAGCTGGGCGTCATCAACAACCTGCTGGATAAAGCCGACACCGTCATCATCGGCGGCGGTATGGCCTATACCTTTGCCAAAGCTCAGGGCGGCTCCATCGGCGGCAGCCTCTGCGAGAACGACAAGCTGGACTACGCGCGGGACATGCTCGCCAAAGCGAAGGAGCGGGGCGTGGAGTTGCTGTTGCCCGCCGACACGCTGGCGGCAAAGGAGTTTTCCGCCGACGCCGAGGCCGTGGTGGTGCCCACCGATGCCATCCCCGACGACATGCAGGGCCTGGACATCGGTCCCGAGACCACGGAGAGCTTCTGCACGGCGGTGCAGGGCGCCGGCACCGTGGTATGGAACGGCCCCATGGGCGTGTTTGAGTTCGAGCGCTTTGCCGGTGGCACCCGCGCTATGGCGAAGGCACTGGCCGAGAGCGGAGCCGTCACCATCGTGGGCGGCGGCGACAGCGCGGCGGCCGTGGAGCAGATGGGTTATGCCGACCGCATCACCCACATCAGCACCGGCGGCGGCGCCTCTCTGGAGTTCCTGGAAGGCAAGGAACTGCCGGGCGTGGCCTGCCTGCTGGATAAATAAGCGGCCGTATCATGTTTTTGCATGCTTTGCATATCATAATAAATATACAGACAGAGGAGCAAATCGTATGAATCGCAGATATCGTAAGACCATCATCGCCGGCAACTGGAAGATGAACAAGACAGCTGCTGAGACCAAGAAGTTCGCCGAGGAGCTGAAGACTCTGCTGCCCAAGGCCAAGTGGTGCGAGGTCGTGGTGTGTGTACCCGCCGTCAATGTCCAGGCCGCCATCAAGGCCTTCAAGGACCTGCGTGTGTCCGTCGGTGCCCAGAATGTGTTCTATGAAAAGTCCGGCGCCTACACCGGCGAGGTGTCCGCCGACATGCTGAAGGATCTGGGCGTCAAGTACGTGATCGTCGGCCACAGCGAGCGCCGCCAGTACTTCGGCGAGACTGACATCACCGTCAACAAGAAGGTACATGCCGCTCTGGAGGCGGGCCTGCACCCCATCATCTGTGTGGGCGAGAGCCTGGAGCAGAGGGAGATGGGCATCACCATGGAGCTGGTCGCTCTGCAGATCAAGGCGGCCCTGTCCGGCGTCAGCGCCGACAAGGTGCGCAAGTGCGTCATCGCCTATGAGCCCGTGTGGGCTATCGGCACCGGCAAGACCGCCACCGCCCAGCAGGCCGCCGAAGTCTGCACGCTGATCCGCGCCACCGTCCGCCATCTCTACGGCGCCCGGGTGGCCCGCTCCGTCACCATCCAGTACGGAGGTTCCATGAAGCCTGCCAACGCCGAGGAACTGCTGGCCCAGCCGGATATCGACGGCGGCCTGATCGGCGGCGCTTCGCTGAAGAGCGGCGAGTTTGTGGATATCATCAACGCTGCCAATCAGGACTGAACGACCCTGCATCATTGAGGAGAGGATCAAGGCCTGCCCGTCCGGGCGGGCCCATGGAGGTTTTCCCATGAACAAGACACCGACAACGCTGATCATCATGGACGGCTTTGGTCTGGCAGCCGCCAGCGACACCAACGCGGTATCTCTGGCCGACACGCCCGTGCTGGATCGGTTGATGAAGGAGTATGCTCACACCACGCTGTCCGCCAGCGGGCTGGACGTGGGCCTGCCCGAGGGGCAGATGGGCAACAGCGAGGTGGGTCACACCAACATCGGCGGCGGCCGTGTGGTGTTCCAGGACCTGCCCCGTATCAGCCGCGCCATTGACGACGGCTCATTTTTCCGGAACGATGCCTACAACCGCGCCATGGATGCCTGCCTGGAAAAGGGCACCAGCCTGCATCTGTATGGCCTGCTGAGCGACGGCGGCGTCCATTCCCACATCACCCACCTGTACGCGCTGCTGCGCATGGCGAAGGATAAGGGTCTGCAGAGGGTCTATATCCATTGCTTCTTGGATGGCCGCGACGTGTCCCCTACCAGCGGGAAGGACTTTGTAGCCGCTCTGCGGGACAAGTGCGCTGAGCTCGGTGTGGGAAAGATCGCCACGGTCATGGGACGCTATTACGCCATGGACCGTGACAAGCGCTGGGAACGGCTGTCCCGCGCCTATGACGCCATGGTCTACGGCGAGGGCGTCCAGAACGGCGATCCGGTGGATGCCGTGGCCCAGTCCTATGCCGCCGGCATCACCGACGAGTTTGTGGAGCCGGTGGTGTGCGATGCCGAGGGCACCATTTCCGACAACGACAGCGTGATTTTTTTCAACTTCCGGCCCGACCGGGCCCGGGAGATTACCCGGGCCATCGCGGACCCGGCGTTCGACGGCTTCCAGCGGGAGTTTTTCCCCACCGTTTACGTGTGCAACACAGAGTATGACGCCTCCATGCCAAACGTGACGGTGGCCTGGCCCCGTATCCAGGTGAAAAACGGCTTGGGCGAGTACCTCAGCTCCCTGGGCATGACCCAGCTGCGTATCGCCGAGACGGAGAAGTACGCCCACGTGACGTTTTTCTTCAACGGCGGCGTGGAGACTCAGTACCCCGGCGAGGACCGGGTGCTGGTGGCATCCCCCAAGGTAGCCACCTACGATCTGCAGCCGGAAATGAGCGCGTATGAGGTGTGCGACAAGTGCGTGGAGCGCATCCGCTCCGGCGCCTACGACGTGGTGATCCTCAATTTCGCCAACTGCGACATGGTGGGCCACACCGGCGTGCTGGAGGCTGCGGTCAAGGCGGTGGAGACCGTGGACGAGTGTGTAGGCCGCGTGGTGGATGCCACGCTGGGGATGGGCGGCATCGCCATGATCACCGCCGATCACGGCAATGCCGAGCAGATGGCCCAGGCCGACGGCTCCCCCATGACAGCCCACACCACCAATCCCGTGCCCTTCATCCTCTGCGGCGCCGGCACGGAGTTGCGGCCCGGCCGCCTGGCCGACATCGCCCCCACTATTCTGGACGTGATGGGCCTGGCCTGCCCGCCGGAGATGGACGGCAGGACGTTGATCGTCAAATAGCCTCATTCATTTTTTGCTGCGCATATCGTGTATAAAAGGACCTCTGGCTGCTCATACTGGAGCCAGAGGTTCTCTTTTTGAGAGCCGTTCGGCCCGCCGCAGGCCGGCACGATGCGGCAGCCGGGGCAATACCCGGCCCGGAAAGGTACAGATATGAGCGAGCACAAGAGATCCGGATCGATCATGAGCGGCAAGGGCGGCTACATAGCCCTTGCTATGTGTATGGTGGTGGCCGGCATCATCACGCTGCTGGTCATGGAATCTCCCCGCGCGAACACGGCGCAGGAGCCCACGCAGACGGAGACGCCGGCAGTACAGGAGGATCCGATGCCGGCGGCCCCGGTCATCGAGCCGGAAGAGGTGGAGGATCTGCCCCGGCCGGTGGAGATCCTGCCGGAGGAGACGGAACCCGCCGCGCCGAATAAGCCGGCGGAGGAGATCCCCTCGCCGGAGGAGCTGGTGCCGCAGGTGGTCTCTCCGCTGGACGGTACCACAGTGACGGTGTTCAGCATGACGGAGCTGATGTATGACGAGACCATGGCCGATTGGCGCACCCACAGCGGTGTGGATATCCAGGCTGGCGAGGGCGACGCGGTGAAGACCGCTGCCGACGGCACCGTGCTGACGGTGGCCGAGGACGAGCTGATGGGCTATACCGTGGTCATTGAACACGCCGGCGGCTACACCACCCAGTACAGCAGCCTGACGGAGGATCCGCCGGTGGAGGCGGGGCAGCCGGTCAGCGCCGGGCAGATCATCGGCTTCGTGGGCAACACCGCCGCCGCCGAGAGTACCATGGGTCCCCACCTGCACTTCTCGGTGAGTCTGGACGGGGAACCCGTCGATCCCCAGGAGTACGTGGGATAAATCATTCGGGAAAGCGGCGATGCCGCTTTCCCGAGCCGAATCATAGTCTGTTGCGCGTACTCACTGGTGTGAGAGGCTCCAACACTTGCAGGCTGAGTAGTGTATTCTGCCACATGTACACCGTGGCAAAAAACGATCAAAATCCTTCCGCCGCTGCGGTAATCATAATAAAAGGTGCCCCCATATGGGGGCACCTTTTGCCGTCCGGAGGTTTACTTTTTCAGCTCGCCGTTGGCGGCGGCGGTCAGGTAGGCGTTGATAAAGCCGTCGATATCGCCGTCCATCACCGCCTGGATGTTGCCCATCTCGTAGCCGGTGCGGGTATCCTTGGCCAGCGTATAGGGCATGAACACGTAGGAGCGGATCTGGCTGCCCCACTCGATCTTCATCTGCACGCCCTTCAGGTCGCTGATCTTCTCGGCGTGCTGCTGGATCTTCAACTCTGCCAGCCGGGCTCGCAGCATGCGCATGGCATTGTCCCGGTTCTGGAACTGGCTGCGCTCCGTCTGGCAGAACACCACGATGCCGGTGGGCAGGTGTGTCAGCCGGACGGCGGAGCTGGTCTTGTTGATGTGCTGCCCGCCGGCGCCGGAGGAGCGGCAGGCCTGCATTTCGATGTCCTCGGGCCGGATTTCGATGTCGCTGTCGTCCGGCAGCTCGGGCATGACCTCCAGGGCGGCAAAGGAGGTCTGGCGCCGGGCGTTGGCGTCAAAGGGGCTGACGCGCACCAGCCGGTGTACGCCGTTCTCGCTCTTGAGGTAGCCGTAGGCGTTCTCTCCCTCGATGAGGATGGTGGCGGACTTGATGCCTGCCTCTTCACCGGCCTCGTAGTCCATCAGCTGGTAGGTGTAACCATGGCGCTCGGCCCAGCGGGTGTACATGCGGTAGAGCATGCCGGCCCAGTCCTGGGCCTCGGTGCCGCCGGCGCCGGCGTGGAAGGTGAGGATGGCGTTGTTGCCGTCGTACTCGCCGCTGAGCAGGGCGGCCAGCCGCCGCTCGCTGATCTCCTTCTCCAGCGTCTCATAGCCCTCGGTCACGTCGGGGAGCAGGGAGGCGTCGTCCTCCTCCTGCCCCATCTCGCACAGGGTCAGGCAGTCCTCCCAGTCGCTGACCAGGTGGTCGTGCTTCTTGATCTTGTTTTCCAGCCGCTTGATCTGTTGGGAGACCTTCTGGCTCCGCTCCAGGTCGTTCCAGAAGCCCTCCTGCTCCGTCTCCTGCTGCAGCTGTGCCAGCTCTTCCCGTGCCTTGGGGATGCCCAGCGCCTTTTCCAGTTCGCCCAGCGTGTCCTCCAGGGCCAGCAGCTTCTGCTTGTATTCGTCGTATTCAATGACTGCCATAATGGGGTCTCCTATCCTGAAAGAGTTCGTCAATTAGCTTATTATATCCAAAAAATGCGGTTCTGTAAAGCGTGGTCAGATACCACCGGGTGTTTTTTCCGCAGCCGTCAGCTCCCGCAGCACGCCCGCCACAAGCGGCACGGTCAGCAGGAAGGCGCACACATCGGATACGCTCTGGGCCAGCTGGATGCCCGGCGCCCCCAGGAACTGTGGCAGGATCAGCACCACCGGGATGAAGAACAGACCCTGCCGCGCCACCGCCAGGATCGATGCCTGCCAGACCTTGTTGATGGTTTGGGTCATCATGCTGGATATCATGTTGAAGGCACCCAGGAAGAGGGTGCAGCACTGGGCCCGCATGGCCACCGTGCCGAAAGCGATGACCGCCGGGTCGTCGCGGAACACGGCGATGATCCGGGGTGCCAGCACGAACATGACCGCGCCGGCGGTTGCCAGAAAGAGCGTCGCCCACCGGACGCAGAACCAGTATCCCTGCCGCACCCGACTGTACCGTCCGGCGCCGTGGTTGAAGCCGCACACAGGCTGAAAACCCTGTCCGAAGCCGATCAGGGCGGAGTTGACCATCATCATGGCCCGCTGCACCACGCTCATGGCGGCGATGGCCGCATCGCCGTATACGCCGGCGGCGTTGTTCAGGCAGATGGTGGCAACGGACATCAGACTCTGACGGCACAGGGAGGGCAGCCCGCCCCGGCAGATCTGCACGAACCAGCGCCAGCGGAAGCGGACGTTTCGCAGCCGGATGGGCAGATTGCCGCCCCGGCGGCAGCCCACCAGCAGCAGGCAGAAGGACACCAGCTGGCTGAGGATGGTGGCCAGCGCCGCGCCGGCCACGCCCATGCCGCAGGTGAAGATCAGCAGCGGGTCCAGTCCGACGTTGATGACAGCGCCGGCCACGATACCCACCATGCCGTATACGGCACTGCCCTGAAAGCGCAGCTGGTTGTTCAGCACGAAGGAGGCGGTCATGTAGGGTGCGCCGATGAGGATGATGCGCAGATAGTCGCAGGCGTAGGGCAGGATGGTCTCCGTAGAGCCCAGCAGCCGGGCCAGCGGCGTCAGAAAGATCTGGCCCAGGGTCAGGATGACCGAGCCGGCCAGCAGGGCGTATACCACCGCCGTGGAGGCCATCTGCGAGGCGTTGTCGGTGTTTTGCCGGCCCAGCTCCATGGAGATATAGTTGCCGCTGCCATGGCCGAAGAAGAAGCCGGTGGCCTGGATGATGGCCATCAGCGAGAAGGCCACGCCCACGGCGCCGGTGGCGCTGTTGCTGTGGAGCTGGCCCACGAAGAAGGTATCCACCATGTTGTAGGCGGCGGTGACCATCATGGAGATGATGGTGGGTACGGCCAGGCGGCAGATCAGACGGCCCACCGGTTCGGTGGTCATGCGTATGAACTTTTCCTGCTGCTTGTCGTTCATAGGATACCCCGATAAAAGGCGGCGGAGGCTCCGCCGCAAATCGCTGCCGCCATCTTATCACACACCGCGGGACAAATCAAGCGCCGGCGGCGCGGAAGCGGGAAAAGGAATCCCTCCGCGGTGGGAGGGGCTCCTTTTTGCTCAGTATTTCATGAACAGGGGCAGGATCCGCCGGGCCACCTGATAGGCCGGCCCCTCCAGCGTCCTGCGAGCATTCTTGAGCTCTTGCCGGATAGGGATGTGCTGGGGGCAGTGCTGCTCGCATTTGCCGCAGCCGACGCAGTTGGAGGCAGCGGTGGAATCCTTGCGCAGGGCGGTGCACATCATGTAGTCGTATATACCGCGGAACCTGCCGTCGGAGCTGGCCCGGTTATAAGCGGCGAATGTGCCGGGGATGTCCACGTTTTTGGGGCAGGGCATGCAGTAGCGGCAGCCGGTGCAGCCCACCTTCATTCTGGCGTTGATGGCCGACACCACCCGGGCCAACAGGGCATGGTCGGCCTCCGTCAGCTCGCCAGGGCGGGCGCTGTCGGCGATGCGCACATTTTCGCGCACCATGTCCAGGGAGTTCATGCCACTGAGCACGCAGGTGATCTCCGGCTGATCCCACAGCCAGCGCAGGCCCCACTCTGCCGGACTGCGGCGGGAGGGATGCTCGGCGAACAGCTTCCGGGCTGTGGCTGGCAGGCCCTTCACCAGCCGGCCGCCCCGCAGCGGCTCCATGATGATCACGGCCAAGCCTTTTTCGGCGGCGTGGCGCAGACCGGTCCGCCCGGCCTGACTGTGCTCGTCCAGATAGTTGTACTGGATCTGGCAGAAGTCCCAGTCATAGGCGTCCACCAGCCGGCAGAACATGTCAGAGTTGCCATGATAGGAAAAGCCCACTTGGCGGATGGCGCCGCTGGCCTTCTTCTCCGCCAGCCACGCTTCGATGCCCAACCCCTTCAGTCGCTCCCAGGTGGCCGCATCGGTGAGCATGTGCATCAGATAGTAGTCCACGTGGTCGGTGCGCAGGCGGCGCAGCTCTTCGGCGAAAAGACGGTCCATGCCCTCGCGGGATTTGATCAGGTAGTGGGGCAGCTTGGTGGCGATCTTCACCTGCTCCCGCAGGCTGTTGCGCGCCAGGATCTCTCCCAGGGCGGCCTCACTGCCGGGATAGATGTAGGCGGTGTCGAAGTAGTTGACGCCAGCCTCCACCGCCGCCAGCAGCTCCTGTTCCGCCTTGTTGATGTCGATGCGCCCCGCCCGCTGGGTAAAGCGCATGCAGCCGTAGCCTAGGATGGAGACGGGCTCGCCCCGCCTGTCGGTGCGATATTGCATAGAGATACCTCCCGATCGTTGTCTGCGAAAAGGAAAAGAAAGCGTGCGCCTTTTGCGATGATCGAATAAAGGCCGGCTTGCTGAGACAAGCCGGCCTGTGGAGCAGGGTACGGGAGTCGAACCCGCCTTAACGGCTTGGGAAGCCGCTGTAATACCGATATACCAACCCTGCGGAAGAACGGAATCATTATAGCACCTCCGCGGCGGCTTTGCAACCGGAAATTCCGTCGAAACGGTCATAACCGCAGCCGCAGGACCATATCGTGGGAAAAGACAAGAGCGTGAAGGAGGAGCGGAGCATGAAACGTTGGATCTGTGGAACAGCGGCAGCACTGCTGCTGTGGGCGATGCTGCCGGTGCCGGTCCGGGCGGTGGACCTGCCCATCGGGTCGCAGTCGGCGCTGCTGATGGAAAAAGAGACGGGACAGATCCTCTACGCCAAAAATGAACACGAGCAGCTGGAGCCGGCCAGCGTCACCAAGGTGATGACGCTGCTGCTGACTATGGAGGCTATTGACAGCGGTGCCCTGAGGTACGACGATATGATCACCGCCAGCGACTATGCCAGCTCCATGGGCGGCAGCCAGATTTTCCTGGAGGCCGGCGAGCAGATGAGCGTGGAGGACCTGCTCAAAGGCGTATGCGTGGCCTCCGGCAACGATGCGGCCGTGGCGCTGGCGGAGCATCTGGCGGGTGTGACGGAGCTGTTCGCAGCGCAGATGAACAACCGGGCCAAGGAACTGGGTATGCACGACACCAACTTTGTCAACTGCAACGGCCTGCCGGCCGAAGGCCATGTGACCAGCGCCTATGATGTCGCCCTGATGAGCCGGGAACTGGTCCTGCACCACCCGGATATCCGCCGTTTCACCACCATCTGGATGGATACGCTGCGGGACGGAGAGTCGGAGATCAGCAACACCAACCGGCTGATCCGCTTCTATGACGGGGCCACGGGCCTCAAGACCGGGTCCACCAGCTCCGCCGGCTACTGCATCAGCGCCACGGCGGAGCGGGACGGCATGGAGCTAATCGCCGTGACCATGAAGGCGGACACCTCCAACCAACGGTTCGAGGACGCCAAAGCGCTGCTGAACTATGGCTTTTCCGCCTACGCTCTGCTGGACGCCGGCGAGGGTGTCTCACCGGAGCCGGTGACGGTGGAGTTGGGTACGTCCGACACGGTACAGCCGGTGTTGGCGCAGGAGGGCCGCCGACTGCTGGCGGAGCGGAGCCAGCTGGCGGACGTGGAGCGCACGGTGACGCTGGCGGAGTCGGTGACGGCGCCGGTGGAGGCGGGCCAGGAGCTGGGACATGTGACGGTCACATCCGGCGGCACGGTGCTGGCCACGCTGCCCCTTCTGGCCGGAGATTCGGTGCCGCGGCTCACTTGGGGCCAGGCGCTTGTGCGGCTGCTGCGCGCGGCGCTGCCGGGCGCAGCGGCGGCATAGCAGCGGTGCGGTCGGCAAACTTCTCCTTGTTTTTTTCCGTCGATGGATTTATCATAGTCACAACAGGAAACCAAAGGTTCTTTGTCACACAGGAGGCTGCATCATGATCCAGGTCAATCTGTCCAACATCCAACGGTTCCTCCCTCTGCCCTACGAGGCGGCGCTGGCGCCCCGGCTGCGCATTGCGCACCGGCACCTGCAGCAGCAAAACGGCATGGGCGGCGAATTTACCGGCTGGGTCCATCTGCCGCAGCGGTATGATCGGGAGGAGTTCGCCCGCATCAAGGCCGCGGCCAGACGCATCCAGCGGGATTCCCGGGCACTGGTGGTTATCGGCATCGGCGGGTCCTACTTGGGCGCCCGCGGTGTGATCGAGTGCCTCTGCTCTGCCAACTATAACCTGAAGAGGAAGGACACTCCCAACATCTATTTCGTGGGCAACGGCCTCAGTTCCGATCAGCTCAGTGAGGTGCTGGAGCTGCTGGAGGGCGTGGATTTTTCCGTCAACGTGATCTCCAAATCCGGCACCACCACAGAGCCGGCGGTGGCCTTCCGCTTTTTCCGCCGGGCGTTGGAGGAGCGCTACGGCGCCGAAGGCGCCGCCCGCCGCATCTACGCCACCACCGACCGCGCCCGCGGGGCGCTGAAATCCTTGGCCGACCGCGCCGGCTATGAGACCTTCGTGGTGCCGGACGATGTGGGCGGCCGCTACAGCGTGCTGACGGCCGTGGGCCTGCTGCCCATCGCCGTGGCCGGCGTGGACATCGATGCGCTGCTGGCCGGCGCGGCGGATATGATGGCCGCCTGCGCTGTGGAGGACATCGCCCTCAACCCCGCCTGGCAGTATGCCGGCGCCAGGTACGAGCTGTACCGCACCGGCAAGAAGATCGAGATCCTGGCCTCCTACGAGCCCAACTTCCGCTTTATGGCCGAGTGGTGGAAGCAGCTCTACGGCGAGTCCGAGGGCAAGGAGAACAAGGGGCTCTTTCCCGCCAGCGTGGAGTTTACCGCGGATCTGCACTCCATGGGCCAGTACATCCAGCAGGGAGAGCGCCATCTGCTGGAGACGGTGGTGCGCTTCGGCCCCTCCGCCCACGTGAACCCCGTGCCCTATGACGACGGTGATAGCGACGGGCTGAACTTCCTGGCCGGCAAGTCCATGGATTTCATCCGCCAGCAGGCCATGGATGGTACGCTGCTGGCCCACGTGGAGGGCGGTGTGCCCAATATCATCCTGCAGGCGGGTACCGTCAGCGCCCGCACCCTGGGCGAGCTGATTTATTTCTTCGAGTATGCCTGCGGTCTCAGCGGCTACCTGCTGGATGTGAACCCCTTCGACCAGCCGGGCGTGGAGGCCTACAAGAAGAACATGTTCGCCCTGCTGGGCAAGCCCGGCTACGAGGAGCTGCGCGCGCAGATGGAGGAGAAGCTGGGCCGCTGACAGGGGAGAATAACCGTTCAAAGCGGTGGTTTTTGCCATTGCCATTTCCGTCGGGATATGATATCTTATAAACAGGAGACGTTCCGACTCCACATATTTTATACAAAAGGAGTGATTTCTTATGGTCAGGTTGATCATGGGCGCGAAGGGTGCCGGCAAGACCAAACAGCTGATCGAGCAGGTCCATGCGGCGGCAGAGGCTGAGAGCGGCAGCGTGGTGTGCATCGAGCCCAGCGCGGATATGACATACAACATCAGCCACAGCGTACGGCTGGTCAACGCCAGCGAATACGGTCTGACTTCTTTTGAGTGCCTGCGGGGCTTCCTGTGCGGCCTGTACGCCGGCAATTACGATATTTCCCACGTATTTGTGGACAATCTGTGCAAGATCGTCGGCAGTGATGATTTGAACGAGGCAGAAAAGCTGCTGTACTGGCTGGACCGCTTCAGCGAGCGCAACGCTGTCAAGTTCACCGTGACCATCAGCGGCGAGGCGGATACCCTCACCGACGGCATGAAGCGTTTTCTGTAAAAGCATATGATGCGGGACGGCGCCCATCGGGCGCCGTCCTTTTGCGTTCGGGAAAAACAGGAGGACCGGCAGCCCTGTCGGTCCTCCTGCGGATGTTGGGGTATTCAGCGCCGCTCCAGATACATGGGGTCGTCGAAATTGCGGACAATCTCGTTGCGCAGCGTGTCCTGTACGTAGACCCATGTGGTCTCGTCAAAGGCCAGACGCATGGCGAAATCCTTGGCCTCCAGAATGTCGTCCGTCTCGAAGAAATCGCGATAGGCGGTCTCCGGCTCGTTGATCCGGCGCCACATGATGTGAAAACGCATAGGCGGCTCCCTTCGTATAAAAGTGGGATAATATTCAGTATATCCAAAACGGCGGGAAAAATCAACGGTGGCTTTGGCCAAAAATAGAGGCGGATTTTCGTCGAAAAACCGGTGGGAAAAAGAGAAAAAATCCCTTTATAACCGCCCCGCGGAGGTGTATAATACGACTTGATATTTTGTAAAAAAACGAGAGAGAGGGATATGCGGTGAAGCTTGGCTTTGACAACGAGAAGTATTTGGCTCTGCAGGCCCGACACATCAAGGAGCGGCGCAGCCAGTTCGGCGGCAAGCTGTATCTGGAGTTCGGCGGCAAGCTGTTTGACGACTACCACGCCTCCCGTGTGCTGCCGGGCTTTGAGCCGGACAGCAAGATCCGCATGCTGGCCACCATGCGGGACGATGTGGAGATCGTGGTAGCCATCTGCGCGGCAGACATCGAAAAGAGCAAGGTCCGCGGCGACCTGGGCATCGGCTATGACGACGACGTACTGCGGCTGATCGATGTGTTCCGGGAGCTGGGCTTTTATGTAGGCAGCGTGGTCATTACCCAGTACGCAGCGCAGGCGGCGGCGGATACTTTTATAGACCGCCTTACCAGCCTGGGCATCCGCAGTTACAAGCACTATCCCATCCCCGGCTATCCCTCCGACGTGGCCCGCATCGTCAGCGAGGATGGCCTGGGCAAAAACGACTACATCGAGACCAGCCGCTCTGTGGTGGTGGTCACCGCGCCCGGCCCCGGCAGCGGCAAGATGGCCACCTGCCTGAGCCAGCTCTACCACGAGCACCAGCGAGGCATCCGCGCCGGCTACGCCAAGTACGAGACCTTCCCCATCTGGAACCTGCCGCTGAAGCATCCGGTGAACCTGGCCTACGAGGCCGCCACGGCGGATCTGAACGACGTGAACATGATCGATCCCTTCCACCTGGAGGCTTACGGCACCACCACCGTCAACTATAACCGTGACGTGGAGATATTCCCGGTGCTGTCGGCCATCTTTGAAAAGATCCAGGGTGAGTGTCCTTATAAATCCCCTACCGACATGGGCGTGAATATGGCGGGCTTTGCCATCGTGGACGACGAGGTGTGCCAGGAGGCCAGCCGCATGGAGATCCTGCGCCGCTACTATGCCGGCGCGGTGGACCGGGCCAAGGGCAAGTGCGGCGAGGACGTGGTCACCAAGCTGCAGCTGGTGATGCGTCAGGCGGGCGTCACGCCGGATATCTGCCCGGCGGTGCAGGCCAGCCTGGACAAGGCTGCTGCCACCGGCGCTCCTGCCGGCGCTATGGTGCTGCCAGACGGAGAACTGGTCACCGGCAAGACCTCCTCGCTGCTGGGCCCCAGCGCGGCGCTGCTGCTGAACGCCCTGAAGCACATGGCCGGTATTGACCACAAGTTGGAGCTGATCCCCGCGGCAGTCATCGAGCCCATCAGCGCCATGAAGATCGGGTATTTGGGTCACCGCAATCCGCGTCTACACTCCGACGAGGTGCTCATCGCCCTGGCCATCTCCGCACTCAGCAATCCGCTGGCGGCTATGGTGCAGAAGCAGCTTACCGCATTGCGGGGCTGTGAGGCCCACTTTACCGTCATCCTGCCGGAGGAGGACGCCAAGGTGTACCAGCGGTTGGGCGTCCATGTCAGTTGCGAGCCCAAGTATGAGGTGCGCCGGCTGTATCACAAGAAATGATGCCGCCGGCCACGGCGGGAATTGTACGGAAATAGTTGCCAAAACCGTTTTTCGGGTGTATAATGGCTCCAATCACAGGAATGGAGGGTGTTTTGATGAATCCTTATATCCAGCAGCAGGTGGAAAACATGATCGACCAGGTGGACTTGTTTGCCAAGGGTTGCCACAAGGCGGCGCTGAAGGACGACTTGACCCTGGACGTTGCCGAGCAGTATACCATTGCCACCATTGAGCGCCTGAGCGACGAGTTCATCAAGGGTCTCAAGAAAATCTATTGATCGCTGAAGCGGAAAGAAAGAGGGACTGCCCCAGGGCAGTCCCTCTTTTTATGCTCCCCGGTATTTGCGGCGTGTGGCCATGCCGCCGCGAATGTGACGCTGGGCCTTGTTTTCCTCCAGGATCTCCTTCACCTGCATCCACAGAGCGCGGTTGCACAGGGGCAGCCGCTCCGCCAGGTCCTTGTGTACAGTGGACTTGCTGACACCGAATTTTTTGGCCGCCGCGCGGACGGTCACACGGTTCTCTATCATGTAAAGAGCCAGCTGCTCGGCCCGTTGCTCCAGATTCTCCTTGATCGCTCACCACTCCCCCATGTCTGCTTTGACGGTCTATGTATATGCGCTGTGAAGAGCGGATAGACGCCGGGAGCGGTGCGGATTGCCAGCCGGGCAAACAGAGGGCGGGAGCCTCGGCTCCCGCCCTCTGTTGTGGAAATATGCGCCGGTTGCCGGTCAGGACAGGCGGTGCAGGCGCTCCCGCCAGTATCTGCCGAAGACGATGACCTCGGCCAGCAGCGCCAGAGGCACTGCGGCCGCCACGTCCACCGCCGAGTGCTGCTTGACGAAGGTGACGGCTGCGCAGATCAGCAGCACCACCGCCGCGATAAAGACCTTCCAAAGCGCCGGGACGTTTTTCTCCTTCAGCCACACCGAGGCGATGCCCAGCGAGTAGGCCGCGTGCAGCGACGGGCACACGCCGGTGCTTGTGTCAAAGGCATAGATGAACGCCATGAGGGAGGTGAGGATATTCTGTCGGGGAAACACATCGGGGCGCAGATCCTGGCGGGTAGGGTAGATGATGTAGATGGCCATGGCTACCGCCTGGGTGATTATGATGAAGATCTGCAGTTTCCGGAAGCTGTCCACGTTGTACAGCAAGAAGTACAGCAGCGATCCGGCCACCAGCACGAACCAGAACACATAGGGGATCACGAACAGTTCCTGGAAAGGGATCACATCGTCCAGCCAGCAGTGGACCGGGTGGCACCGCTCCGCCGGGATCAGGTTTTCAGTGAGAAAATACAGAAGAAAGTAGACGATCCAGCCCACCAGCAGCTTCAGGTGGGAAAACTGTGGCTCATTTATTCTGGACAGGCGGAATCCGCGGTAGTCAACGACCGGTTTTCTCATGCGCTTGTACCTCGTCGGAAATGTTGGATGGATAGAGCCGCTTTGGGATGTTGCGGTAGGGGATCACCGTGTGGCGGGGCAGGCTGCCGGCCAGGTCGGTGATCTCCCGCATCAGCACGTCACAGATGCGCCTGCGCTCCTCCTCAATGGGATTGGCCGCACAGAAGCGGATGGGTCTGCCTACGTACATCTTCCGCAGCTTTGGGGCAATATAGAGGGGGACAAAGGACAGCTCCGTCCCGGTCTTCTTGTGGTAGAGCCGCGCGACGTCCACAAAATTTTCCTGAAAATCGTACAGGATGTGGTTGTATTTTTTGTCATATTCCGGAAAGATGACAAGACTGGACCCGCTCTGCAGGCGCTTGACGCTCTCCCGAAAAGTGGAGAGGACCTGGCTGTCCCGGCGAACGGCGATGGTGCGCGCGTTGTTGAACAGGCAGACGGCCAGCGGCGCGATCAGGTAGGACATCAGCTTGTAGAACCAGCGGCTTCGGCGCGGCTTTTGGGACCAGAAGTCCCGATAGGCATAGCCGGGAACCTCCCGCAGTTCCATCATCTCCCCGGCGCACCAGATAAAGGGCTTGCCGGGAAAGTACAGCTGGCAGGCGATGGGGCCGTGCAGCTGCGAGTGGTTTCCCACGATCACGACCGGCTCATTCGGCAGGTTTTCCGCCCCCACCGTCTCGATGGCGGGGTAGAATGTCCGCACCAGCCATTCCAGTACCCGGTAGGCCGGCGATGTTTTTCGCTCGTTCATCGGTGCGTCTCCTCTCTGCCCCCGGCTGTGGCCCGGCGGGCGATTTTTTTTGCAAAAACTGCGCATACTGACGACGGAGGTGAGCACCCGTGGAAAAAAGAATGCCCTATGACCCGACGCCCAACGTCCACGCCTTTCCCGGTGATCCGGACAACTGCTTCGATCTGGTCAACAAATACGGCACCTATAACATCCAGCCCACCGCCGACGCCGATCATCGCTTTCCCATGATCGCGCCGGGCCTGCCTCGCCGCTGGCGGAGCATGCGACTGGACAAGTATGATCTGGGGCAGTGATGCGCGCGGAGAGGATGTCCGGCTGGACATCCTCTCGCTTTTTATGGTGTCGCGGGATTCGCCCTCACAGCGCTGCCGCACCGATGATGCCGGCCTCGTTGCCAAGCTGCGCCGCGGCGATGACGGGAATGGCGCCCTGACGCTGGCCAAAGCAGTGGGTGGCCACATATTCGCGGATGGGGGCCAGCAGTGCCTCTCCTTGGCGGCTGATGCCACCGCCCAGCAGGATCATCTCCGGTGCCAGTGCGTTCACCAGATCGGTGAGGCCGGCGGCCACATATTCGCAGTACCGGTCGACCACCGCTTGGGCCGCCGCGTCGCCTTCCATCGCGGCGCGAAAGGCCGTCCGGCCAGTGATGCCCTGCGCCGCCTCGGCGGCCAGCAGCGAGCCGGGGTGGGCCTCGGCGGCCTGTTTCGTCTGGCGGATCAACGCCGTGGCGGAGGCGTAGGCCTCCCAGCAGCCCCGGCGGCCACAGGTGCAGGGCTCGCCGTCCAGCACCAGCAGCGTGTGGCCCAGCTCGGCCCCGGCGGAGCGCATGCCGGCGTAGATCTCGCCGTTGAGGATGATGCCGCCGCCCACGCCGGTGCCCAGGGTGATGAGCACCATATTCCGGCAGCCCCGGGCCGCACCGGCCACCACCTCAGCTAAGGCCGCGCAGTTGGCGTCGTTGCTCAGCCGTGCGGGCAGGCCGAAGCGCTCCGTCAGCATGGCGCACACGGGAACCTCATGCCAGCCCAGATTATAGGCCCGCACCACCACGCCCCGCGCAGAGTCGCAGGTGCCGGGGGAACCGATGCCGATGGAAGCGCAATCCCCGGCGGCGATACCGGCCTGTGCCAGTACGGCCTCCACCGCGTCGCCCATGTCTGCGATCACTGCTTCGGGAGTGCGGCGGGCCAGCGTAGGCACGCTGATTTGGGCAAGGATCCTGTGATCGTCACCCACGATGCCGACGGCGATGTTGGTGCCGCCCAAATCGATGCCGATACGGTACATGTTATGCGCCCTCATCTTCCGTGCGTGCACCGCCGCGGGCCACGGTCAGGGCGCAGCCAAACCGCTCCGTGTAGCACACGGTCACGTTTTCCGGCAGCGCCAGCTTGCTCAGACGCAGCAGCGGTCCCTGGCCCGTCAGCTTGAAGATGGCCTCCTTGGCGGTCCACAGCTCCCAGAAGCGCCGCTCGGTGTCGCCGCCCCGCAGGATGTAGGCCAGCTCTTCCTCGCTGCATACCCGGCGCATGAACTTTTCCTCCACGCCGCGCACGGTCTCTACGTCCACGCCGATGGGCGCGTCGTCCACCGCACAGACCACGCAGGCGCCCGAGTGGCTGATGCTGAGATAGAGTCCGGTGCCGGGTGCCTCCGGCTTGCCGTTCTTGTCCCACCGGATGGGTGCGTCGATGGGCTCGCAGCCCAACCGGTCGGCCAGCATCTGCCGGGCCAGCGCCTCTCCGGCCACAGTGCGCAGCCGGGCGGCGTCGTCACGCATGGCGGCGGCCCGCTGCCGGCGCTCATCGCTCAAAAAATCGGCGGAGGGCTGTCCGTCCTCCTGCAGAATGTCATACCAGCGCAGCTCCATACCCTGTTTCCTCCCGCGTCTGTGTTCTGTGTGTTGGCGCCGCGGTCGTCCGCTACGCCATAGACCATAGGACATTATAGCACAGATCGCGGCCCCGGCGCTACTGCTTTTTTTGCGCTGTTCCATAAAACGGGACAATGCTTGCTTTTTGGTGAAAAATGGGATACACTTGGTGCGTGTGATGTCAGGAGGATGCATATATGGTGAACATCGTGGAAGTGACCGGCAAGGCGCAGCTGCGCCGGTTTGTGGACTACCCCAATCAGCTCTACCGGGACGTGCCGGAGTTCGTGCCGGCTACCTTTGGCGACGACATGTCCGACTGGGACCCCAGGAAAAACCCCGCCTTCTCCTACTGCGAGGCCCGCTGTTGGCTGGCCCTGCGGGGTGATGAGGTGGTGGGCCGCATCGGCGCCATCCTCAGCCACCGGGCCAACGAAAAATGGGGTACCAATCGGATGCGCTTTACCCAGGTGGATTTCATCGATGACCGGGAGGTGTCCCGGGCTCTCTTCGACACGGTGGAGCGCTGGGCGGCGGAAAAAGGCTGTGACGAGGTCCACGGTCCCCTGGGCTTCACCGATCTGGACCGGGAAGGCATGCTGGTGGAGGGCTTTGACCGCCGCAGCTGCTTTTTCACCTACTACAACCACCCCTATTACATCGACCACCTGACCGCCCTGGGCTACGGCAAGGACGTGGACTGGGTGGAGAACTACATCACCGTCCCCACCGACGAGCGAACGCTGACGCGCTGGCAGCGACTCAGCGACTTTGTGCTGCGGCGGTATGACCTGCACATCTTCAACGCCCGCACCCGGCTGGATTATTTTAAGCTGTTCGGCCGCTTCTTCAAGCTGATCAACGTCGCCTATGCGCCGCTGTACGGCACGGTGGAATTGACCGAGGAGCAGATCAAGCGGTATGCCGGCAAGTTCGGTCCGCTGCTCAACCCCAAGCTCACCTGCTTCGTCATGGACAAGGATGAGAACATCGTGGGCCTGGGTGTGGGCGCACCGTCCATTGCCGCGGCGCTGCAGAAGAGCCGGGGGCGCTACCTGCCGTTCGGCTGGATGGGGTTGCTGAAGGCCTTCGTGAAAAACGACACCATCGATCTGCTGCTCATCGCCGTGGACCCCGAATATCAGGGCAAGGGCGTCAACGCCGCCGTCATCAACAAGGTGCTGCGGGGCTGTATTGCCATGGGCATCACCCACGCCGAGACGGGCCCCATGCTGGAGACCAACGAAAAGGTGCAGGACCAGTGGAAGGACGTTCCGCTGGAGAAGCACAAGCGGCGCCGCTGCTTCATCAAGCGCATCGCGGAATAGAGGCCGCAGGGTGGGCCCCTGGCCCGCCCTGTTGTTTTTTTGCCCCTTGCGCCGGCCGTGATTTCTGCTATGATAGGAGCAGACGAAGGAGGGGGTATCTCCCATGAACATCTATGTGCAGGGGCTGACCATGGGTCTGGCCTATGTGGCGCCCATCGGGCTGCAAAACCTGTTTGTCATCAACACCGCCCTGACGCAAAAGCGCGGCCGTGCCTACATCACGGCGCTGATCGTTATCTTCTTCGATGTCACGCTGGGCCTGGCCTGCTTTCTGGGCGCCGGCGCGCTGATGCAGGCGCTGCCGTGGCTGCAGAAGGTAGTCCTGGCGGCGGGCAGTGCCATCGTCATCTGGATTGGTATCGGCCTGCTCCGTTCCAAAGCCAGTCTGGAGGGTGGCCGGGACGTGGATGTGCCGCTGTGGAGGGCCGCTGTCACCGCCTGCGTGGTCACCTGGTTCAATCCCCAGGCGCTGATTGACGGCACCATGATGCTGGGCGCCTTCCGCGCCGGACTTCCGGCAGGGACGGACGGATTTTTCATCGGTGGTTTCGCCTCGGCCTCAGTGCTGTGGTTTTTGGGCGTCACCACGGTGATTTCCCTGCTGGGCGCCCGGTTCAATGAAAAGGTGCTGACGGTTATCAACAGGATCTGCGGCGCGGTGATCATCTTCTATGGATGCAGGTTGCTGTATAGTTTTGTCCAACTGATGGGCTGGCTGTGAGGGCGGGACCATGAAACAGAACTACAAGCTGACCGTTGCCTACGACGGCACCCGTTTTTTCGGCTGGGAGCGCCAGCCGGGGCGGGACACCATCCAGGGCAAGCTGGAGAGTGTGCTGGCGGAGCTGACCGGCGCGCCGGCGGAGGTGATCGGCGCCGGCCGCACCGATGCGGGCGTCCACGCCCGGGCCATGACGGCCAGCACCGTGCTGGACACGGACAAGTCTCCGGAGGAGATCCGGGACTATCTGAACCGCTATCTGCCCGACGCCATCGCCGTGCGGGAGGTGAAGCCCTGCGCCGGGCGGTTCCACGCCCGCTACAACGCCCTGGGCAAGACGTACCGCTACACCTGCTTCGACGGGCCTGTCAAGCCGGTGTTCGACCGGCGCTATGTCACTGTGCTGGACTGTATGCCTGATGTGGAGCGCATGCGCCGCGCCGCGGCATACCTCCAGGGGGAGCATGATTTTGCCAGCTTCTGCGGCAACCCATACATGAAAAAATCCACCGTCCGCACGGTGGATACCATCCGCATCGAGCGCCGCCGGGACCGGGTGATCTTCACCTTCCACGGCAATGGCTTCCTGCAGAACATGGTGCGCATCCTGGTGGGCACGCTGCTGGAGGTGGGCCGCGGATACTGGGAGCCGGAATACGTGCAGGAGATCCTGGCTGCCCGGGACCGGCGCCGTGCCGGTCCTACCGCTCCGCCGGAGGGCCTGTGCCTGATGAAAGTGGACTATTGAACAGAAGAACAGCGGGGCGCCGCATCGTGCGGCGCCCCGCTGTTTTGTTACATATTCTTGATGTCATCCAGCAGATCGTCCAGCGACATGCCGTTCAGCGCGGAGAATTCGTCCTCTTTCGGTGCAGTGGTTGCCTCCGGCGTGGCGGACTCTTCGGGAACAGCAGGAGCCTCCGGTACAGCGGGCGTCTCCGGGGCAACAGGTGTCTCCGGTGCCGCAGGCTCTTCGGGAACCGGGGGCGCTTCAACGGGAGCAGGTGCTTCGGTCTCGGCGGGCGCGGGCGCCTCCGGCGCCGTTTCTCCCGTCTCCTCCACTGCCTCGGCGGCGGTCACGGCCGCCTCTGCCGGGATGTCGCGGGTGGGGGGAGGCGGATCGCTTTCGTCCTCATCCTCCTCCTGCTCCTCCTCCAGGAGGCGCAGCGTGCGGTAGCGGCCCACCAGCCGTCCCACGATGGTGCCGATGAGATAGGCCAGCAGTGCCAGCAGCACCAGCGCGGCGATGGCCAGCGTCTGGAGGGGCAGGGGCCCGGTTACCTGGCTGACGTAGGGGACGTTCACCTTTTCTCCGCCCACCGCCAGCAGCTTCTCCCAGGGGGTCAGCTCCACCGGCGCGGGTTTTGTTTCCAAGGCGGCCAGGGCGTCCTCAATGGCCTTGGCCATGGCGTCCACCTGTTCCTGCTGGTCGGCGCTCAGGTCCCGCCGTACCGCACCCACGGCGGCGCGCATCGCCTCGGCGGTCTCGTCAGTGTAATCGCTCAGGTCGGCGGGCACCTTGGCGATGGCCCTGTCCACGGCGTCGTAGTTGGCCGTGGCGGCGTCGGCGATCTTCGGCAGCACGCCCTCAAAGGCGGGCATCCGGTAGGCATGTACGGTGTATACCCCGCGGGTGACACCATCCTCGGCCAGACAGACCACCGTCAGCTCGTTGTCGCCGGGCTCCAGTTGGGCCGAGTCGCCGGTGACGGACAGCGCCTTGCCGTCCGCCGCCACGCCGGACAGGGAGATCTCCTCCACCTCATAGGGCAGGTAGATCACGTAGTCCAGCGTCTCGGGGCTGAAGGCGGGGCTCAGGGTGCCCACGCTGGCGGTCAGCGCGTTCAGCGCGGCGTTGCTGCTGGGCACGTAGTTGGGGTCCTGCTGCCGTGTGGCGTAAATAACGTAGCGCTTGGTAGCACCATTGGCGGCGGTCACGGTGACCGTCACCGTGTTGGAGCCCACACCCAGGCTGTTGCCGGACACGGACACGCTGGCGCCGCTGTCCGCCGCGCTGTAGCTGAGGTTCAGGGACGACACCGAATAGGGAACGGTGACGCTGTAGCTGGTGGTGCCGGCGGCAAAGACCGGCGACAGGCTGGCGTTGCTGCAGCTGAGGCTGGCCAGGTTGGCGTTGCTGCTCAGCGGCGCGGCGATGGTGGCGGACCAGGTGGCGGTGCCCAGACCGGTGTCGGAGTTACCGTCGGATACGCTTATGCCCGTCACGCTGGCGGATACGGTGCTGCCGGGCGCCACGCTGTCCTTGACCCGGAAGGTGGCCGAGAACACGGAGGCGCTGCTGATGGGGTTGTCCTGCGAGTTGTCGTACAGCACAACCGTGCTGCCGTTCATGTCCATGGACCAGGGACTGCCGATGAGCTGCGAGGTGCCGGTCAGCTCCAGTTGGCTGCTGTCGTAGGACAGCGTGCCCTGGATGGCCAGAATGTTGCTGCCGCTGACGGAGAAGGTCAGCGTCACGCTGTTGCCAGCCCGCAGACTGCTGCTGCCGGAAAGGCTGGCTCCAGCGGCCTCCGCCCGCTGGGGCAGCAGGGAAAGAACCATCACGGCCGCCAGGCATACCGCCAGAAGGCGGGGGATCCATTTTTTCATAGGCGTGTGTTACCTCCCTGTCAGTTGGGTTGGATCGTGCTGCGGCCCAGCACCGCGGACAGGCTCTGCACGAAATCGGTCAGCGTCACGTTGCCGTCGCCGTTGAGGTCGGCGGCCTCCAGATATGCGCCCTTCAGCTCCTTGCGGCTCAGCAGGTGGGCGCGGATCTGCACCATGTCGGTCAGCGTCACGGCGCTGTCGCCGTTCACGTCGCCGGTGACCACGATGGCCACGCTCTGGGTCACCTCTCCGGCGGGGGCAAACTCCACGGTCATGCCGGTGGCCACGGCGCCGGTGACGGCCTCACCGCCGCTGCGGATGGTGATGAAGTCGCGGGGCGTCAACTTATCCAGGATCTGTTCGGCCGTGGTGCCGGCGGGGATCACCCGCAGGTAGCCGTCCACCAGCCGGTAGCTGCCGGTGGCCGCCATCTCTGTCAGCTCGGACAGCGGATGCGCGTCGTACTGGGCCACGAAGGTCACGTTCTCCTTGCCCATCTCCATGCCGGGGGTGTAACCCTGCCAGCCGCTGAAGGTGTAGTAGAACTCCTCGTCGTTGGGCCGGGTCGGGTCATCAGGCAGCGGGATGGGCTTGCCGGCGATCAGCTTGCCGGAGGCGACCACCGTCTCCTCGTCGTGATCCAGGAAGGTGTAGGTGTACAGCTTGGCGTATTTGGCGGTCAGCACCATGTTGCGGGCGGGGGTGGTGCTGGCGGCGGTGACGCGGTTTCCGTCTTCGTCGTACCAGCCCACGAAGGAGTAACCACTCCGCTTGGCAGTGGGTAGCTCGCCGAACACCTGGCCCGGCTCATAGGACAGGGCGGTCACGTCGCAGGTACCCTTGCCGGGATCCAGCGTGGCGGTGTAGGTGCCGTCGGATACGAAGAAGGGCTCCCGCAGTTCGTAGTGGCTGCCGGAGGTGTCATCAGCGGTGATCAGGAGCGTGTAGCTGCCGCCCTTAAGCTTGCTGAAGGCCATGTCCTTGTCCATCTTTGACAGATCGTAAAACACGGCGTTGGGCTTGGCCTCGGAGTAATAAAGGGTCGTGCCCTTGCTGTTCAGGATCTCCGAGCGCACCTTGGTGATGGGGTAGGTGCTGCGCAGCGTGCCCCGGAAGGGAAAGCTGGAGGAGCCCACCTGCAGTCCGTTGGCGTAGGTGGGGTAGGAGGCACCGGTCAGCGTCCAGTTGGCGGCGCCTGGCACCAGCTGCCACTGAGCGCTGGCCTCGGACATGGTCACGGTGCCGCCGGCGGAAAAGCTGTCGGCGGAGAGATACTGGCCCGTGGCCTTACTGCGCAGCAGGAAGCCGCTGTTGAAAGGCTCCGGTACCCATAGTTGGTTGTCGGAGGCGGTGGCCGCAGCCAACTTCACGCTGCCGCTGGCGGCGGTCAGCCGCAGGCCGCTGTCCACGCCGGTGATGGTGTAGCACCCGCTGGCGTAGTACACCAGGCGAAACTGCTGTTTGGCGTCGTCAGTCATGGCGCTGATGGTCAGCTTGTTCTTGTCGCCAACGTTCATGGCCAGGTTTTCGTTGCCGGCGGGGGAGAGCAGATAGCTGCCCTCGCCCAGGGGCGCGTCGCCGTAGCCATATTCGGCCAGCATGGCCTGGGCGTTGGCCGGCTCGTTGATGCGCAGGCGGATGTACACACCCAGCTGCACGTCGGCGGAGCAGCCGGTATAGTAGGCCAGGGACAGTCCCTCCACGCCGTAGTTGCGGGCGGTGCTGCCGCTCATCTTGGGGGAGGCGTCGTCAACCAAGCGCCCACTCTCGGCGTAAATGGCGTTGATGAGCTCACTCTCCTGCTGGTTGACAAAGCCGCCCAGCGTCTCCAGCGCGCGGATGACTACCGTCACCGCACCACCCACGCCGTGCTGCACGGCGCGGGACCACAGCACGTTGCGCAGGGCGATGCTGTAGTTGGCGATGCTGAAGGAGGGCACGGCCTCGGCGATGGCACTCACGCACCGGTCATAGTAGGTGGCGCGGATAAAGTCGTGCTGGGCCCTGGCGAAGCCGTCGGCGTTCTCCTTGGCCAGCTGCTTCCACGCCGCGTCGAAGCGTGTGCCGTAGCCGGGGTTGCCGTAGTAGTATGCCTCGCTGAGGGTGTCGCCTATGCTCTTGTAGTACATATTCTCCGACGCCTGGCACCACTCGAAGAAGCTCTTGGGCGAGCCGGCCCTGCTGGCCAGCATGTAGGTGCCATAGGACTTGCCGCCCGGATCGCCGGCCACCTCGGCAATGGCGCCGGGGTCGCTGTTGGACTCATACCGGGCACTCAGCGTGCCCAGCAGCTCCTCCTCCAGGTCGTCGGCCACGGTGGCCGACAGCGGCAGCAGGACCGCAGGCAGCATCGCCAGCAGGATGCAGGCGCACAGCAGCACAGATATCGTTTTGCGGAAAGGTCTCATAAGTATCACCTGTTTGGAACGCGGCGGGTAATTTACATAACGATAGATAATATCAGTATAGCATGCGGCGGGGTGAATGTCCACAAAAAAACAGGAAAAACACAAAAAAAGCGGACCGCCTGTCGAAAAACCGCTATATATAGCTGGCAATTTGCCGGGGGTTGTCGTATAATGGGGAAAAACAGGGAAAGGGCCCCAAGTTATGTCTACTGTACAGGAGCAAACAAAGCGGCGGAGAAAGAAAAAGAGATCGCCGCTGATCCCGCTGCTGGTCATCTTTGCCCTAGTGGCGGCGGCCGTCGCCACGGCCATTCACTTTCTGGATGAACCGGAGCCGGAGCCGATCCGCCTGACGTATCGGACCATGTATGTGGCCTCCCCCTCTGAAACGGTCTCCGCCACCGTGTACGACGAGGAGGGTCAGCCACAGGAACTGGTGCTGTACCGCGGCACACAGGTGCAACGGGTGGAGGAGGAACTGGCCGAGGACGCCATGCCTCGCATCCTGCTGGATGAGGAGGCAGGTACCTTTGCCTGGCTGCCGGAGAAGAACCTGTCGGCGGACGAGGCCCACGCCGTCACCACGGAGACGGTCTATGCCCGCCGCACTGTCAACCTGCTGGATGAGGCGGGCGTGACGCCCGGCGACCTGGTGCAGAAGGGCGATGCGTTGGCCGTCACCGGTTTCCAGGGCCTGGGCGAGGACGGCTCCGTAGCACGCTGGCAGGTGGAGGACGGCTGGATCCGCGCCGACCTGACGGCCCCCACCCAGGCGGAGGCCGCTGCTGTGGCGGACGAGACGCTGGCGGCCTTCCACGCCGCCCGCGGCGACAGCTGGGGCGGCGGCGAGGCCGGCGGGCTGGACTACGATCCCTGGGAGAAGCCCCGCTTTGCCGACAATCCCATGCCGGAGACGGTGAAGGCCCTGTACATGAACAACGACTCCATCCCCAACGTGGAGGATTTCATCGATATTGCCGACCACTGCGGCATCAACGCCTTCGTGGTGGACATCATGGACGGCGGCGCCATCGGCTACGCCTCTCCCACCATGGAGGATTTTTCCCCCAGCGCCTACCGGGGTGCCTACAACACGCTGGAGGACTACCAGCACGCCTGCCGGCGGCTGAAGGAGGCGGGCTACTACATCATCGGCCGAATCACCGCCTTCAATGATCCTAACCTGGCGGTGGATCACCCGGAGTGCCTGATCTCTGATGTGGCCACCGGCGCGCCGCTGAAGGTGGTGGGTATGTACTGGCCCAGCGTCTACGACCGCACCGTGTGGAAGTATAAGGTGGATCTGGCGCTGGAGGCGGTGGAGCTGATGGGCTTCAACGAGATCCAGTTCGACTATATGCGTTTCCCCGACGGCGCCTGGAGCTATGAGCAGGCCGGCACCATCGACTATCACAACACCTACGGCGAGAGCAAGGCTCAGGCGGTGCAGCGGTTCCTGATGTACGCCGCGCAGCGGCTCCACGACGCGGGCGTCTACATTTCCTGCGACGTGTTCGGCGAGTGTGCCGAGGACTATGTCACCGCCTACGGCCAGTACTGGCCGGCCATGAGCGCGGTGGTGGACGCCATCTCCGGCATGCCCTATCCGGACCACTATCCCGCTCAGGGAAATTATCTGCCCTGGGAGCATCCCTATGAGACGCTGCTGGCTTTCGGACAGAAAGCCATGGCCCGCCAGAGCGAAACACCCGGCCAGCCGGCGGCGGTGCGCACCTGGATCCAGGCCTACAACGCCATCCGGGAGCCCTATCCCACCTACGGCCCCGACGAGGTGGCCGCCCAGATCCGGGCGTTGCAGGATGCCGGCTGCACCGGCGGCTACATGACCTGGAACGGCGCCGGATCCCGTGCCAAATACCGCACGCTGATGCCGGGCCTGACATGATCCCCGTCCCATGACACATGAAAAGCGCAAACGGAGGAGTCTCCGCTCCTCCGTTTGCCTTTTGCACTTTTTACGGCGCCGCCTCCGCAAAGGCATTGGTCACCAGCACCTCAAAGGGTACCCGGTCCTCCTCCGCCAGCTGGCCCGCCCCGGTCATGATCGTCTCCAAACGCTCCCAAGCTGACGGCTCCATGGCCGGCTGGGCGCTCCATGCGTCGATGGACCGCAGCCGCCCTACAACCTCGGCCACCACGGCGGCATCCGTGTCGGGAAACTGTGGCGCGATCACCTCCGCCACCTCCGTGTCGCTGTGTCCGGCCACCCATTGCTGGCCCCGGGCGATGGCATTGGTGAATTTCTGCACCGTGTCAGCGTGTTCGGTCAGATAGCTCTGGCTGGCGAAATAGGTGGTGTAGGGCACATCGCCGCTCTCGGCGCCCAGGGAGCAGAGGATATAGCCCTGTCCCTCCAGCACCACCTGGGTGGCGCTGGGCTCAAACAACGCCACATAGTCGCCGCTGCCGCCGGTGAAGGCGCCGGCCATCATGTTGAACTGCACCGAGGTGTCCACCGTCACGTCCGTGCCCGGCTCCAGGCCGTTCTTCCGCAGCACGTATTCCAGCGTCATCTCCGGCATGCCGCCCGGTCGGCCGCCGATGATGGTCCTGCCCCGCAGGTCGTCCCAGGCAAAGGCTCCGTCGGCGCGGCCCACCAGGAACGAGCCGTCCCGCTTGGTCAGCTGGGCGAATATGCGCGGGTAGTCCTCCTTGCCCTGGTTGTAGACATAGATACAGCTCTCGCCGCCGGCCAGACCGATGTCGCTCTGACCGGAGAGCACCGCCGCCATCACCTTGTCGGCGCCGCCGCCGTTGGTCAGCTCGATGTCCAGCCCTTCATCGGCAAAGTAACCCAGCTCCATGGCCGCGTACTGCGGCGCGTAGAACACCGAGTGTGTCACCTCGTTGAGCCGTACCGTCACAGTGTCCACCTTGCCGCCGCAGCCGGTGAGCGCCGCCGCCAGAAGCAGCGGCAGCAGGAGCAGAGAAAAGTTTCGTTTCATTGCATGACCCCCAATAGATGATTGAGATATTTTTCCGCCCTCAGCACCAGCCGGTACATGACCACCGCGGCCGCCGCCAGGATCAGCACACTGGCCATCACCAGATCCATGTTGAATACCTGTGAGCCGTAGACGATCAGGTAGCCCAGCCCGGCCCGCGAAACCAGGAATTCACCCATGATGACGCCCACCCAGGACAGGCCCACGTTTACCTTCAGCGTGGCCAGCAGCGTGGCGCAGTTGGCGGGAAACACCAGCAGCCGCAGCATCTGCCCCTTGCCGGCACCCAGCGAGCGCATGAGCCGCAGCTTCTCGCTGTCGGTGGTCTCGAAGCCCTGGTACATGTTGAGGATGGTCACGATCAGGGAGATGGCCAGCGTCATGGTGACGATAGCGCCCGTCCCCGCCCCCATCCACACGATGAAGATGGGCCCCAACGCCGTCTTGGGCAGGGCGTTGAGCACCACCAGATACGGGTCCAGCACCCGGGACAGGGATTCCGACCACCACATGCACACGGCCGCCGCGGTGCCCAGGGCGGTGCCGGCGGTGAAGCCGATCACCGTCTCCAGCACCGATGTGCCGATGTGACGCCACAGCTGCCCGTCGGACCACAGCCGGGCGACGGTGGCGGCGATGCGGCTGGGGCTGCTGATGAGAAAGCCGTCGCTCCAGCCCAGCCGGGTGCTGAGCTCCCACAGACCGAACAGGGCCAGCAGCAGCGCGGCCTGCCACACCCGAATGACCCGGGCCTGCCGGGCCCGGCGGCGCAGATACGCCCTGCGCCGGGGGGAAGGAGATACGTCATTCATAGAGATCCAACTCCTTCCATATGCGATTGAAGCAGCCGGCAAAGGCGGGGGAATCCCGTCGCTCCAGCGGCGGCAGGGCACGCAGCGGCCCCATGTCGAACACCGCTTTCACCGCGGCGGGCCGCCGCGAGAGCACGATGACCCGGTCCGACATGCTGATGGCCTCGGAGATGTCGTGGGTCACAAGCAACGCCGTCTTGCCCTGCTCCCGGATGATGCGGTAGATATCCGAGGAGACGTTCAGCCGCGTCTGGTAGTCCAGGGCGGAGAACGGCTCATCCAGCAGCAGGATCCGCGGCTCGGTGGCCAGCGTGCGGATCAGGGCACAGCGCTGGCGCATGCCGCCGGAGAGCTGGCTTGGCCGCCTGTGGGCAAAATCCGCCAGGTCGTAGCGCGCCAGCAGTTCCCGGACCCTCTCGCGCCGTTCCGGAGTGTTCCGTCCCTGCACCGTCAGGCCCAGCGTCACGTTGCCCCAGATGCTGCGCCACTCGAAGAGCTGGTCCCGCTGGGGCATCAGGCCGATCCGGGCGGAGGGACCGGCAACCAGCTGGCCGTCTACCAGCACGCTGCCCCGGTCCAGCTGTTCCAGCCCGGCGATAGCGCCCAGCAGCGTGGACTTGCCGCAGCCGGAGGGTCCCACGATGCTGCAGAACTCCCCCTCCTCCATGCCGAAGGAGACGCCGCGCAGCGCCTCCACCTCGCCGTCGGGCGACTGGTATGTCATGGCGGCGTCTCGCAGCTCGATGATCATACGCGTATGACCTCCTTGTGTAAAGTGATGGAGAGAGTCTCTCCGGGGTTATTCTATGCCCCGGTGGGCCGCCGGCGTGCTTGCCCGCCGCCGCGCCATGTGGTAAAATAAAAAAGCAACTGTGCGGAACGGATGTATGGGGAGCAGGAGGGATCGTGATGGAACGGGTTGCTTACTATGAGACGAAGCTGGGTACACTGCTGGTGGGCTGCGACGGCGACGCGGTGACGCAGCTGTGCTGGGTGGATGAGCCGGCACTGCCCGGAGACCCTACACCGCTGTCCGATCGGGCGGCAGAGCAGGTGCGCCGGTATCTGGGGGGAGAGCGGCGCGCCTTCGACCTGCCGCTGGCGCCCCGGGGCACGGACTTTCAGCACGCGGTGTGGCAGGCGTTGAGGCGCGTCCCCTACGGAGCTACCACCACCTACGGCGAGATCGCCGCGGCACTGGGCCGTCCCGCGGCGGCCCGGGCGGTGGGCGCGGCTGTGGGACGTAATCCCATTTGGTTGGCCATCCCCTGCCACCGCTGCGTGGGAAAAGATGGCGCTCTGACCGGCTATGCCGGCGGTTTGGAGCGCAAGGCGTTCCTGCTGGCGCTGGAGCAGGACAGAAATGCGCCCTAAAAGCGAATGTACGCACTTCTTATATGTCCTGCTTGCTCAAAACGCCCTGTTTGTGCCAAAAAGCGGGACCGGATCGAGTTCGATCCGGTCCCGCTTTTTGGCAGGGGAGTCAGGAGAGGAGCAACCGGTGCAGGGCGGCGACATCCTCCGGCCCGGTGCCGCAGCAGCCGCCGACGTAGCGGGCGCACTCCAGTGCCGGCGCTACCGCCGCGGCGAAGGCGGCGCTGCCGTGGCGCCGGCTGTCAGCGTTGGGCTTGAACAGCAGCGGCGTATCGGTGCAGGTGCGGAATTGCTCCAGCACGGCCAGGGAGTCCGCCGGACCGCAGGAGCAGTTGAGACCGATGGCGGCCGGATGGAAGGGCTCCAGCGCTGCTGCCATGTCCGCCGGGGTGTCGCCGCTGTAGGTGCGACCGTCGGGGCCGAAGGTCATGGCACAAAACAGCGGCAGGCCATAGCGGGTGGCCTGCTCCGCCGCCAGCACCAGCAAGTCCAGGTCCCAGAAGGTCTGCAGCAGGATGCAGTCGGCTCCGGCGTCCGCGCCGGCGCCCAACTGCTCGTTGTAGACGGCGGCGGCCGCCAGCCGCTCCGGCCCGTCGGCGGGCAGCCGCTCCAGCGGCCCTACGGACAGAGCCACGCCGGCGCGGCCCTCCACCGCGGCTTTGGCCAGACGCACGCCGGCGGCCACCACTTGATCCGGCTGGAAGCCGGGGTGCTTTGCTACCATGGGGCGGTTGGCGCAGAAGGTGTTGGCCAGAATGAGACCGCTGCCGGCGGCCACATAGCGCCCCGCCAGCTCGCTGACCAGCTCGGGGTGTGTGAGGTTATACTGCCACACAGGCGTCTGGGGGATACCGCGCTCCGCCGCCAGGGCCCAGAGCGCGGTGCCCACGGCGCCGTCCATCAGAATGACGTGCCGATCCATGGAATACGCCTCCTTTGCGTTTGCTTTCCGCCTCCATCGTATCCTCCGGCTGCCGGGAAGTCAAGGTGCAAAAAGGGAACTCACTCCCGGCGCAGGGCCTCGATGGGGTCCAGCCGGGCGGCCCGGGAGGCGGGCATGGCGCCGAACAGGACGCCGATGAACATGGAGAAGGCCACGGAGATGATGATCCAGGGCACGCTGATGCCGAATTCCAGACTGGCCACCTCTGAGATGAGCTTGGCCAGGCCGATGCCGGCCAGCACGCCCAGCACGCCGCCCACGCTGGTGAGCACGGCGGACTCGGTGAGAAACTGGGCCAGGATGGTGCGCTTTTTGGCACCCAGAGCCTTTTTCAGGCCGATCTCGGCGGTGCGTTCCGTCACCGACACCAGCATGATGTTCATGACACCGATGCCGCCCACCAGCAGCGACAGGCTGGCGATGGACACCAGCATCAGCTGGATGGCGTTGGTCAGCGTCTTGAGCTCCTCGGCGCTCTCTTGGGCGTTGAGGGCGGCATAGCGGACGCTGTCGCTGCGGACGTAGGTGTTCAGCAGGTCGGCGGCGCTGCTGCCGGCGGAGGCCATCTGCCGGGTGGAGCCGGCGCGGACGCCCACCGTCAGAGGTTCGTCGAACTGATAGACAATGGGCCAGGCCTGGGCGGGGATATACACGCGGCAGGCGCCGCTGCGGTAGCTGTACATGTAATAGTCATCCAGCGATTCGTACTCGGCCTCCTGGGCGTTGTCGTCCCGGACAACGCCCACCACCACGAACGGCTCCTGCCGGATCTCCACGGCCTTGCCCAGTGGACTGGCTCCGTCAAAGAGGTTGGTGACCGCGTTCTCATCCACGATGGCCACCTTGGCGCCCCGGGCATACTCCTCGGCGGTGAAGCCGCGCCCCATGGTCACGGAGTACTGCATGGTGGTGAAATAGCTGTCGGAGATGCCGGTGATCTCGCCGTTGTTCAGGGGACGGTCCAGATAGTAGGCGGCGTTCCAACTGCGGCGGGTGCGGTAGCCTGTGGCGGCCTCCACACCGTCCAGCGCCCGCACCTGGTCCAGCACGGCCTCGGTGACCACCGGCACGCCGGCGGGGGTGCCGCCGCTGAAGTCGTACTCCCAGTTGTACTCACCCTGGCTGAGAGCGACGGTGATCACGTTGTTGCCGGAGCCCACCAGACTGCGCTCCAGGCGGCGATTGGTGCCCTCCACGATGGAGACGATGGCGATGATGGCGGCGATGCCGATGATGACGCCCAGAATCGTCAGGAAGGAGCGCAGCTTGTGGGACCAGATCCCCCGCAGGGAGGACAGGATATTTTCTAACACAACTCTGCCCCCCTCTCTTAAAACAGGCTCCAGCGGGATTCGGTGGTGGTCAGGGCGCCGATGCGGGCACTTTTGCCGTAGGGGAAGGCCACCATGTCCTCCAGCTCCAGACCGGAGAGGATCTTCACGTACTCGGCCTCCGACGTGCCCTGCACGGTCACGTTCCGGCGGGCCAGATGGCCGGTGCCGTCGTCCAGCAACACGTAGGCGCCGTCGCTGTCGGAGCGGACATAGACCTTTTGCAGGACGATGATCTGATCCACGTTTTCAATATAGGACTGGATACTGACCTCCTCGCCCACGCTGAAGCCCTTGGAACTCTCCATATAGGCGGTGAACTGGTAGAAGGATGCGTTGGGGTTGCCCTCTCCGTAGAAGTACATGCTGCCCCGGTCGGCGGGATAGTCGGAGATGGAGATGATCTCCGCGTCGGTGGTCATGCCGGTCATCCAAGAGGTGACGCTGAGCCGGTCGCCCACGCGGGCGTCCGCCAGCGCCAGCTCGCTGATGTAGCCGGTGAGGGTGACGCCCTCGCTGCCGGTGACCTGGCAGAAGGGCGCGCCGTCCTGGGGCGGCGCGGCGGGATCGCAGATAACAGTGACGGTGCCGGCCATGGTGGCGCGGACGGTGGCATCGTCCATCTGCTTCTGGGTCCGGGCCAGGGCGTTGCGGGCCAGCGCCAGGTCGTTTTCCAACCGGCGGATGGCCAGTTCCTGGTCGGAGATCAGCTTGGCCTTCTGGGCCGCGGTATAGGTGGGAGTTTCCGGCTCCTCCGGCTCCTCCGGCTCCGGCGGGAACCACTGCTCCCGTCCGGCTACGCTCCAAAAGCTGTCATCGGCCACGCTCAGCCAGTTCCGTCCGTCGATGACCCACTGGTGCAGGGGCTCAGGCTCCGGTTCAGATTCCGGTTCGGAGTCCGGCTCGGGTTCCGGTTTCGGCTCCGGGTCCCCGGTGGGGTCCTCCGGCACGGGTGCGTCGGGCAACTCCTCCGGGGGCGGCGTCTCCGCCTTCTCCGGGGGTGCGCCGCCTTCCCAGATCTCCAGAGAGATGACGCCGCCCTCGGCGATCCACTGGTTGATCTGCTGGCCGGTGATCAGCGTCTGGTCGGTGCAGTAAAAGGCCTTGTCGGCCGGCGGATCCACGCCGTTGTCGTAGGGGGGATGGGGGAGGGGGTCCAGCTTCTGTTCGTCGGTGAGCTGGTATCCGGGGGGGTCCTCCGGGTCGTCTGGCCGGGGCTCCACAGGCTCGATCTTTTGATAGGCGGCCAGCTGCCGGCGGGCCACGTCCAGGGATCCGGCATAAGCGTCCACGCTGATCTGCCGCTCCTGCAGCTCCAGGTGCAGCGTCTGCGTGTCATAGCGGAACAGAGCGTCGCCCGGGGAGACGCTCTGCCCCTCCACCACATAGATCTCCGCCACCGGGTCGGTGCCGTTGAGATAGTACTGATGGGCGGCGGCGCTGGCGATGGTGCCGTAAGAGGAGTTGTTCATCAGGATCCAGGAGTTGTTCAGATCATAGACCGGCTGCACGAACGCCTTGTTGTTGCGCTGGCGCAGCGTCAGGAATCCGTACACGGCGCCGGCGATCGCCAGCGCCAGCACTGGCAGCAGGATCCACAGCTTTTTCCGTTTCTTCACGCCGGATCACCTCCTTTTCCGGCAGCGCCCTCTGCCGGGTCGGCGGTGCCGGGCGCGTCCTGCGCCGGGTCGGCGGCGGACGGCTGCCGGTGCTCCAGGATCTCGCCGTCCACGATGTGGAGGATATTCTTGGCCCGGCAGCTCACGTTGGCGTCGTGGGTGATGACGATGAGGGTGACGCCCTCGGCGTTGAGCTGCTCGAAGAGGTCCATGACGGCGGTGCCGGACTTCTGATCCAGCGCGCCGGTGGGCTCGTCGGCCAGCACGATCTCCGGGTCGTTGACCAGGGCCCGGGCGATGGCCACCCGCTGCTTCTGACCGCCGGAGAGCTGGGTAGGCAGGAAGTGGAGCCGGTCGCCCAACCCCACCCGCTCCAGGGCGCGGGCAGCCAGGGCGACGCGCTCGCTGCGGCGTACCCCGGCAAAGGATAGTGGCAGCATCACGTTCTGCAGCGCCGTCTCGTTGGGCAGCAGCTGGAAGCTCTGGAACACGAAGCCAATCTTATGACAACGGATCTCCGACAGGGCGTTGTCGCTGAGACTCAGCAGGTCCACCCCGTCCAGCCGGTAGGAGCCGCCGGTGGGGCGGTCCAGACAGCCGATCAGGTTCATCAGTGTGGATTTGCCGGAGCCGGAGGGACCCATGATGGCCAGATAGTCACCCCGGTCCACCTGCAGGGATACATCCCGCAGAGCGGGCACCTCCAGCTGGTCCTGGTTGTAGGTTTTGTAGATATGTTCAAGGGAGAGAAGCATGAAGGCCTCCTATTCCTGCCCGTCGGCGTCAACGATCGCGCCGTCGTCGATGGCCATGCCGCCGTCGATAAAGCCGTCGTCGATGGCCATGCCGTCATCGATCCAGCTGTCGTCCGGGAAGGCCATGCCGCCGTCTGTCAGCGGCTCCACGTAGACGTGCTGACCCAGCAGCAGGCCGTCGGAGTCGGTGAGGGAGACGTAGAAATAGTACTTGGTGGCGCGGCCCTCACCCATGTCGGAGTCGTAATAGTAGCCGTAATCGCCCTGGCCGGAGTCGGCGGGGTTCTCCGTGTCGATCCGGGTGACGGTGCCGGACCAGGTGCGCTCACTGTCCACCCGGGAGTGGACGACCACGGCCATACCCTCGCAGAGGGAGGACACGTTCAGTTCGTCCACCGAGGCTTTGATCCGGTAGGCGCCGGTGGCCAGGATGGTCATGAAGGCGGTGGGCTCGCCGTAGCCGGTGTCGGCGTTGTTGATCTGACGGACGACGCCGTCCATGGTGGAGGTCACCACGGCGTTCTCCGTGCCCTTGCGGATGTTTTCCAGCTCGATCTGGGTGCGCTCCAGGTTCAGCTGGGCCTGCTTCTGGCTGGTCTGCAGCTCCTGGATCTGCACGGTATACTCCAGCTTGAGGGACTCGTCCTCCGTGGCGGCGCGCAGGTCTGACAGCTCCTTGATCTGGCCGGCGTAGCCGTCTAGCTCGTTGCGGATGCCGTTGATCTCCAGCTGGGTCTGCTGGATCTGCATGTTCACGTCGGAGATGTCGTAGGAGAACAGCTCCTGGCCCACGACAACGCTGTCGCCCACGGACACGAAGATCTCGGCCACCTCGCGGCCAGCATCCCTCTGGACGTCCCAGGTCTCCTGGGGCTCCACGACGCCGCTGTAGTAGTTGAATGTCTCGATGTCTATGTGTTGGCCCGGATCGACGTCGATGGGGCCGGGATGCTGGCGGTCCAGCAGGCCCGTCAGCTTGGCGGTGACGGCAGCGCCGGCCAGCAGCACCAGCACGATGACCAGGGGGAGCACCCACCTCTTCCGGCGCTTTTCCGGAGGATTGGGGCTGATCTGTGTGACGGTTTCGCTCATGATGATGACCTCCAAAGGAATACTGGGCACCTGCGGTGCGGTGGGCCACAAACCAACATGACAACATACTACTTGACGAATCATCGTTTGTCAATGGCGGCGGGGCCGATCTCGCAAACGCCTCCTTTCATATAGACAGCATCCGTGGGCAGATGTTGGCCGAAGAGCGACATTTTTCGCGGAAAACATGAAAATGAAAAGAGACGGACCGGTGTTGCATAATCGGCGACAAGCGGGTATAATGGGACGAGCGCGGAACTATCGCGGCGAAATTTACACTAAAAATCGCGAACAGGAGGAAATACGCTCATGTTGAACGTATCTCACGTGACGAAGAAATACGGCAAGGTGACGGCCTGTGACGACGTCAGCTTCCAGCTGGAGCCGGGCAGCATCACGGTGCTGCTGGGACCCAACGGCGCCGGCAAAAGCACCATCATGAAGGCCATCATCGGCTTTTTGCGCTATGACGGGCAGATCACCGTGGCGGGGCTGGATAACAAGTCCGTGGAGGCCAAGCGGATCCTGGGCTATATCCCGGAGATGCCGTCCCTGTACCCCAACCTGACGGTGTCGGAGCACATGGAGTTCCTGGCCCGGGCCTACCGGCTCAGCGACTACCGGGCGGAGGCCGAGGCATTGTTTGAGAGATTCGAGCTGACGGACAAAAAGAAAAAGTTTGGGGACGAGTTGTCCAAGGGCATGCAGCAGAAGCTGAACATCTGTATGGGGCTGCTGCCCCGGCCGCGGATGCTGCTGCTGGATGAGCCCATGATCGGCCTGGATCCCCACGCCATCAAGGAGCTGAAGAAGGTCATTGAGGACATGCGCGCCGCCGGCTGCACGCTGCTGGTGTCCACCCACATCATCGACAGCGTGGACATGCTGTGGGACCGCACCATCATCATGCAGAACGGGCAGGTGAGGGCCAATGTCACCCGCGACGAGCTGGAGGGCAGCGGCCGCACGCTGGAGGAGATGTTCTTCGCCGTCACTGAGGGCGTGGAGCGCAGCCACATGGCGGGAGAGACCGCGGAGGGCGCTGCGGAATGAGGCTGTTTTGCTATTATGCGCTCCATACGCTGAAGAACCAGCTGAAGAAGCTGTTCAAGACGTGGGTGCTGATCTTTCTGCTGGCCTGCATGCTCATCGGCGGGCTGATCGGTCTGGGCGCCGCTAAGCTGTCAGACATGGCGGACGACGGCGAGCCGGAGCCCGGGCAGGTGGACATCCTGCCGGGCGATGCGGACGAGCCGGGCGACGGGGAGGAGCCGGAGGAGCTCATCCCGGAGGATGATGTCCGGTTGGACGAGTTCGGACGGCAGATTGTGGAACTGATCGCCGGCGCCGTCATACTGGGCGTACTGGTGTTCGAGGTGATGGGTGCCGATAAAAACGGCAGCAAGATATTTCTGCCGGCCGATGTGAGCCTGCTGTTCGCCGCGCCGCTGCGGCCCCAGTCGGTGCTGATGTTCCGACTGATGACCCAGCTGGGGATGGCCATCTTGGCCAGCATCTATCTGCTGTTCCAGCTGCCAAACCTGATGCTGAACGTGGGCATGGGCCTGTGGGCGGCGCTGGCGGTCATTGTGGCGTGGTGTTTCACCGTCGCCATCGGCAAGCTGATCCAGACGCTGCTGTACACCTTTTGCTCCACCCACGCCGGGCTCAAGAAGTACATCCGCTACGCGGTGTACGCACTGGGCTTGGCGCTGGCGGCGGCCTATGTACTGCAGTGGCGGCAGAGCGGCAGCTATTTCACCGCGGCGGTGGAACTTTTCAACAGGCCCGCCAGCCGCTATATCCCCGTATGGGGCTGGCTGAAGGGCATCGTGGCTTTCGCCATGGAGGGCTCGCTGACCGGTACGCTGCTGTGCATCGGCGCGTGCCTGGTCACCGGCGCTGCGTTGCTGCTTGTGATCCGACGGGTGCAGGCGGACTTTTACGAGGACGCCATGGCCAAATCGGAGGAGATGGCGGAGCTGCTGGAACGGGCCCAGTCGGAGAAGGCCTCCGGCATCGTGTTCAAAAAGAGAAAAAAGGACCGCAGCGACTCGCTGCGCCGGGATCGGATGAACCATGGCGCCGGTGCCAATGTGTTCTTCTTCAAATCCCTGTATAATCGTTTCCGCTTTGCCCATCTGGGCGTCTTTACCAAGACCGCCGAGACGTATCTGGCGGCGGCGGTGGGGGTGGCGCTGCTGTGCCGCCTGGTGTTCCAGACGCGGTCACTGATCCCGGCGGCGCTGGCGCTGGCCGTGCTGGCCTTTTACCGCACGTTGGGCAATCCGCTGGAGCAGGACACCAAGATGGACTGCTTTTGCATGGTGCCGGAGAGCACCTGGGCCAAGCTGTTCTGGTCGCTGATGGGCGGCACGGCGAACTGCCTGCTGGATCTGCTGCCTGCCATGTTGGCCGCGATGCTGATCCTGGGTGCAGATCCGCTGGAGGCACTGGGATGGCTACTGCTGGTGGTGTCGGTGGATTTCTATGCCACCAACGAGGGGACCTTCATCAATCTGTCGGTGCCGGTGTCGGCGGGCAAGACCATCAAGCAGGTGGTACAGGTCATGTTCCTGTACTTTGGTCTGCTGCCGGATATCGCCGTTATGGCGATAGCGCTGGTAACGGGGCATCCGGTGGCGGGGATCCTGGGCTGTGTAGTGGTGAACGCGGCGCTGGGGCTGGTGTTCTTTTTCCTCTCGCCCCTGTTCCTGACACCCGGTGCCGGGCGGGCCGCGCCGGCGGCCGCGCTGGATGCGGACGGTCGGCAGCAGGCGAAGAGGGCGTTCTCCCGGCTGGGGCTGAGTGCCGCACTGATCCTGGTGGTGGGCACGGCAGTGCAGCTGGGCCTGGCGCTGCTGCTGAACGCCGTCGCGCCGGGCTGGGGCAGTGCCGCGTGGGGCACCTGGCTGGTCACCTTCGCGCCGCTGTATCTCGTCGCTGTGCCGGTGGGGCTGCTGGTGGCCCGGGATGTGCCGGCCTCGCCGCCGGAGAAGAGCTCCATGGGCGCGGGGCGGTATCTATCCGTCATCCTCATCAGCGTCTTCATGATGTTTGCGGGCAATTTGCTGGGTACGCTGATCCAAAGCTTTGTGGAGAGTGTCACCGGCACGCTGCCGGTCAACCCCATCGAGGCCTATGCCATGGACGACTCGCTGGTGCTGCGGGTGCTGTTCCTGGTGATCCTGGCGCCGCTGATCGAGGAGTTCATCTTCCGCAGGACGTTGATCGACCGGATGCGCCCCTACGGCGAAAAGCTGGCGGTGGTTACCTCGGCGGTGATGTTTGGCCTCTTCCACGGCAACCTGTCCCAGATGTTCTACGCTTTTTTGCTGGGCCTGGTGCTGGGCTACGTATATCTGCGCACCGGCCGGCTGCGCTACAGCGTGGGGCTGCATATGCTCATCAACCTGTTCGGCGGTGTTATCTCAGTGGAGCTGCTGCAGCGGGCGCTGCCGGATCTGGAGTCGCTGGACCAGCTGGCGGCGGATCTGACGCAGCTTGCCGGACTGGACCGGCTGCCGGATCTCTCGGCGCTGATTACGCCGGGACTGATCCTCTTCGGGATCTATGCCCTGGTGACCCTGGGCTGTGTTGTGGCCGGGCTGGTGCTGTTGTGCGTCCGGGCCCGGAGGGTGGTTTTCCGTCCGGCGCCGCTGGAGCTGGCGAGGCGGCAGCAGTTTGCCGCCGTATACGGCAACGTCGGCATGATCCTGTTTGTGCTGGTCTGCCTGATCAGCGTGGCAGGGACCTATCTGTGACCGTAGAGAATATGCAAGCGGCGCCCCCGGTAAAGACGGGGACGCCGCTTGTATATTCTCTGTTTTTCTGTTCTTCTGCGCGCCTCTGCATCGATTTTGCGACACTTACATCCGCCCGTATTCCGCCAGCACGTCCGCCAGCAGACCCTTGACGGCTTCAAAGGCCGCGTTGTCGGACTCGTCGAAGGGGAAGATGGCCTTGGGGGAGATGTCTACGCCCCGGAACACCAACAGCTTCTTGAACAGCAGGGAGCTACTGAAACCCATGTCGTAGATGGGCATGAGCCGGTGGAGCAGGTTGGTCAGCTTTATGACCCGGCCGAAGTTCTGTTCCTTGGTGGAGCGGATCAGATCGCTCCAGATGTCCGGCACGACGTTGGCCAGCCCACCGATAGAGCCGGCGCCGCCGGAGGAGAGATTATAGAGATACTGATCGTCGAAGCCGGAGTAGACCTCAAAGGGGAGCCCCTCCACGGCCCGGCAGATCTCGTTGGTGTGGGAAGGAGCGCTGACGGAGTCCTTCAGACCGATGATGTTGGGGTTGGCCTCTGCCAGGCGGCGCACCGTGTCAGCGGCAATGGAGTGGCCGCTGCGGGCGGGAAAGTTGTAGATGTACATGTCCCGCTGCAGATGCTTGGCCAGCGTGTCGTAGTAGGTGAACAGATGGGCCTGGTCCAGCCCGTAGTAGTAAGGACCGATCACCATGGGTGCCCGGTACCCCATATCATATACGGCCTGGGACAGCTCCAGCGTCTGGTGGAAGTTGAGGCTGCCGGTGCCGGCGTACAGTTCTGTCCGTCCGGCGACATCCTCGGCGTAGGTCTGCAGGAGATCTCGCTTTTCGGCCACGGTGAGCTCGGTGAACTCACCGGTGGAGCCCAGCACCAAAATGCCGTCCACACCGTTTCGGATCAGAAAATCGCTGACCTTCCGGTTGTCCTCCCGGTCCGGCTTTCCGTTGTGGTCGAACACTGTCACCACGGGTACGATGATTTTTGGCATAAAATGATCCTCCTTGCCTCGCGGCTGGATGATGGCCCGCGCCGGGGAGCGTGACGCTCCCGGCGCGGGCCGGACGGTTGGTGTGTTTCCGGGTCAAGGCAGGTACGTCTTACAGCTCGTTGTAGCTCTTCTCCAGGCGGACGTAGGTCTTGTAGCGCTCGTCAGCCTCCTTCTGGGCCTGGGCGAACAGGGTGTCTGCGGCCTCGGGGTACTTGACCCGCAGACCTGCGTAGCGTACTTCGCCCTCCAGGAAGTCGATGACGGGGCGGGTGGGCTGCTTGTAATCCAGGGAGAAGGGCTTCTCTGTCTTGTCGGGGTTGTAGCGGTACAGGGGCCACAGGCCGCAGTCCACAGCCTTCTTCATCTCGGCCTGCACGTTGTTCATGCCGGCCTTGATGCCGTGGTTGATGCAGGGAGCGTAAGCGATGATGATGGAGGGACCCTTGTGATCCACCGCCTCGGTGACGGCCTTCATCAGCTGACCGGGGTTGGCGCCCATGGCCACGGAGGCCACGTACACGTTGGGATAGGTCATCATCAGCCGTCCCAGATCCTTCTTGGCGGTGCGCTTGCCGCCGTCGGCGAACTTGGCAGAGGCCGCCACGGGCGTGGCCTTGGAGGACTGGCCGCCGGTGTTGGAGTACACCTCGGTGTCCACCACGAAGATGTTGATATCCTCGCCGGAGGCGATCACGTGGTCCAGACCACCGTAGCCGATGTCGTAGGCCCAGCCGTCGCCGCCGAAGAGCCAGACCACCTTCTTGCTGAGCTGATCCTTGTTCAGCAGGATGGCGTCGGCCAGCTCGCGGGCCTCGCCGGTGAGGTCCGCACTCTCCAGCGCGGCCACCAGGGCACGGGTGGCGCCGTCGTTGGCGTCCAGATCGTCAAAGGTGTCCAA
>SVKQ01000010.1 GCA_015068325.1 Oscillospiraceae bacterium
GTACTGCCGTCTGTCCCAGGAGGATGAAAGACTTGGCGAGTCGCTGTCCATTGAAAATCAAAAACGTATCTTAGAGACGTACTGTAAAGAGCACCATTTCCCCAATCCGGTCTTCTTCGTGGATGACGGATACAGCGGAACCGACTTTGACCGTCCCGGCTTCCAGGCCATGCTGAACGAAATCGAATCTGACCATGTAGCGGTACTTTTGACAAAAGACCTTTCCCGTTTGGGGAGAAACTCCACGATGACAGGGATGTTCATCAACATCACTTTTGCAAAACACGATGTGCGCTATATAGCCATCAATGACAATTTCGATTCTGCTGATCAGAACAGTGTGGACAATGACTTCGCGGGGATCCGGATGTGGTTCAATGAGTTTTATGCCAGAGATACGAGCCGTAAGATCCGTGCAGTCAACAAGGCCAAGGGTGAACGTGGAGAGCATCTGACAACTAACCCGCCTTTCGGATATCTCAAAGATCCGGAGAATCCGAAACAGTGGATCATCGATGAAGAGGCTGCCAAGGTGGTCAGACATATCTTTGATCTCTGTATGGAAGGCCGGGGGCCGATGCAGATCGCGAAGCAGCTTCGAGAAGAAAAGATTCTGACGATCATTGCCTATAGGAAAAAAGTAGGACTGACGATCGACAGGCCATTGCCGGAAGATCCGTATTACTGGAATGAGAGCACTATCGTAAACATTCTGGAACAGCGTGAGTATACCGGTTGCACTGTGAACTTCAAAACCTACACCAATTCTATCTGGGACAAAAAGACCAGAGAGAATCCGTTGGAAAAGCAGGCGATCTTCTACAACACCCAACCCGCGATCATCGATCTTGAAGTGTTCGATAAGGTCCAGGAGATCCGGTCACAGCGGCATCGCAGGACAAAGACTGGCAAGTCCCATATGTTTTCCGGTTTGGTATACTGTGCTGACTGTAGGGCCAAAATGCGGTATTGCACAACCAGATACTTTGAGGAAAGGCAGGACCATTTCGTCTGTGCCAACTACCGCAGTAATACCGGATCATGTTCAGCTCATTTCATCCGGGCGGTCGTTCTGGAAAAGATGGTCTGGGAGCATCTTAAGGAAGTTATTTGGTATGTAGGCCACTATGAAAGTCATTTCAGGGAAATCTGTGAGTCTAAGCTGAAAAGCGAAAGCAGAGAGATCCTTCGTGACAGGAAGAAGCTGCTTGAAAAGGACGAAAAGCGTATCGCTGAATTGGACCGTCTCTTCATCCGTCTCTATGAGGACAATGTGGCATCCCGGATCAGTGATGACCGCTTCACTATGATGAGCCGGATCTATGAGGATGAGCAACGCGATCTGAAAGCAGAGGCAGAAGTCTTACGGCAGGAAATCGAGACACAGGAACAACAGAACCAAAATCTTGAACTATTCATTCAGAAGGTCAGGAAGTACTCGGATATGACCGAATTGACGCCTTACGCGGCCCATGAGCTGATCAAGGCGATATATGTCGGTGCTCCGGATAAAAGCAGCGGAAAACGCTGTCAGAGCATCCATATCTGCTATGATCTGATTGGTTTTATCCCACTGAATGAACTGATGACACAGGAAATGGCATGACCCGAAGATCATGCCATTCCTGAATACTATAAAACTGTCTTATGCGCCCCGGCCTTTGCGGCGGGGGCGTATGGAGGAGGTATCGGCGTTACAGCCGGGCGACGCCGCTGCGGCGGGCCGCCTCAGCCACAGCCATGGCTACGGTGGCGCCCACCCGGGGATCGAAGGCCTGGGGGATGATGTAGTCCTCGCAGAGCTCCTCATCGGAGATCAGACCGGCCAGCGCCCGGGCGGCGGCCATCTTCATCTCCTCGTTGATGTCGCTGGCCCGCACGTCGAAGGTACCTCGGAAGATGCCGGGGAAGGCCAGCACGTTGTTGATTTGGTTGGGGTAGTCGCTGCGTCCGGTGGAAACGATCCGCGCGCCGGCTGCCTTGGCCTCGTCAGGGAAGATTTCCGGCGTGGGGTTGGCGCAGGCGAAGATGATGGCGTCCCGGTTCATGGTGCGTACCATGTCCTGGGTCAGCGCGCCGGGGGCGGACACGCCGATGAACACGTCCGCACCCTTGACGATGTCCGCCAGCTTGCCCCGGATTCCGCGGGGGTTGGTGATTTCCGCCAGTTCGTTCTTGATCCAGTTCATGCCCTGCTCCCGGCCCTTGTAGATGGCGCCGGTGCGGTCGCACAGCGTCACATCCACGGCGCCGGCGGAGATCAGCAGCTTGGTGATGGCGGTGGCGGCGGCGCCGGCACCGTTGACGGCAATCCGCACCTCGGGCAGCTTCTTGCCCACCACCTTCAGGGCGTTGGTCAGACCGGCCAGCGTGATGACCGCCGTGCCGTGCTGGTCGTCGTGGAAGATGGGGATGTCGCACTTCTCCTTCAGCTTCCGCTCAATTTCAAAGCAGCGTGGGGCGGCGATGTCCTCCAGGTTGATTCCGCCGAAGCTGCCGGAGATGTTGTAGACCGTCTCCACGAACTCGTCCACGTCCTTGGTCCTGACGCACAGAGGGAAGGCATCCACGCCGCCGAAGCTCTTGAACAGCACGCACTTGCCCTCCATCACGGGCATGCCGGCCTCGGGGCCGATGTCGCCCAGACCCAGCACGGCGCTGCCGTCGGTGATCACGGCGCACAGATTGTGGCGGCGGGTCAGCTCATAGCTCTTTTCGATGTCCTTCTGGATCTCCAGGCAGGGCTGGGCCACGCCGGGGGTGTAGGCCAGAGATAGCTCCTCCTTGGTGGACACGGCCACGGTGGAGATAACTTCGATCTTGCCCTGCCACTCGCCGTGGAGCCGCAGGGATTCCTTCGCGTAATCCATATACATTGCTCTCCTTCTATCAAAATTGGTTTGTCAGGACGATGCGCTGTGCCGCTCAGCTTTCAAAGGGGAAGCGGTAGGGCAGCTGGAACCGGTCGCGCAGCTCCACCAGCTCCTTCTGGATGGACTCGCCCACCGGCACGCCTTTGTCCCGGCGCTCCTGCCAGGCGTCCCACTCCTTCTCGCCGGCGGTATAGATCCGCTCCGCGCCGGGGGCCTTCTCGGACTCGCGCAGGCCGCGGCAGATGTCGCCGGCGGTTTTTTTGAAGGTGTCCAGACCCATGAAAAAGGCGGGGTTGATGACGAAGAAGAAGTGGCCCAGCCGGTAGAAACGGTTGTTGCCCTCGGCGTCCTTACCGCTGAGTTCCTTCATGAAGGGGCCGCCGCACAGGGCAGCGGACAGGATCTCCACGATGGTGGTGAAGCCGTAGCCCTTGTAGCCGCCGGTGGCCTCGCCCAGACCACCCAGAGGCAGCAGGGCGCACTTGCCGGCACGCATATCCCGCAGGATCTGGCCGGAATTGGTCATGGTGCCGCCCTCCTTGGTGACCACCAGCCCCGCCGGCGTCTCCTTGCCGCTGCGCTCATAGAACTCGATCTTGCCGTTCTGCACGGTGGAGGTGGCGCAGTCGAAGTTGAAGGGGAAGGGCTCGTCGGTGGGCATGGTAAAGGTCAGGGGATTAGTGCCCATCATGGGCTCCACACCCCAAGTGGGGGCCACGGAGGGCCGGGCGTTGGTGCCGGAGATACCGATCATGCCGGCTTTCTCTGCCATGGTGGTCCAGTAACCGGCGATGCCGTAGTGGGTGGAGTTGCAGATGGCACCGCCGGCCATGCCGTACTGCTTCGCCTTTTCGATCAGCATCTCCATCATGCGGTAGCTGGCCACCATACCCATGCCGTTGTTGGCGTCCATCACCACGGTGGTGGGCGTCTCCTTGATGATATCGATCTTTGTCACCGGCAGCAGTGTGCCGTTCTGGATGCGATCCAGATAGATGGGCTTGAAGCGGTTGCAGCCGTGGCTCTCGATGCCGCGACGGTCGGACTCCAGCAGCACGTCGGCGCAGATGCGGGCGTCCTCCTCGGGCACGCCGTAGGCCCGGAACACGTCGATCATGAAGCTGTTCATCAACTCCCAGGATACATAGGGTCTGGTCTCCATTGTCAAACTCCTCCTCGCAGTATTCTCCCGAACAAAAAAAGAGCAGAACGACCCGATGGTGTTCTACTCCCGCTCTCACCTATATTATATACCACACCGACCGGCGGCTTGTCAACAAAAACCTGCGCCCTGCCGTGCCCGCGCCGCCCGCAGTTCGCCGCACTAAAGGAACAACACAGCAAATGGTCAAAGAGACGAAAAATCGCGTAAATTTCAAACTTGCACTTGTATATTATATACAAATAGCGTATACTGTTAGAGAAACCAAGGCGAGCAGAAAGGGCGATGCACAACATGGATGAGAGAAAGGGTTTCCGCTCCAACCTCGGCTTTTTGATGGCGGCCATCGGGTCCGCCGTGGGGCTGGGCAACATCTGGGGCTTTCCCTTCAAAATGGGTCGGGGCGGGGGATTTGCCTTCTTGCTGCTGTATCTGCTGCTGACGGCGGTGTGCGGTTTCGTCCTGCTACTGAGCGAGTTGGCGCTGGGCCGCATGACGTCCAGCAACGGGGTAATGGCCTACGGCGCGGTATCCCGGCGCTTCCGTTGGGTGGGCTGGGTGACGCCCGTTACGGCGGTCCTGATCCTGTCCTTCTATTCGGCGCTGGGCGGCTACTGCGTGAAATACCTGGTGCTGAACGTGGGCAGCCTGCTGGGCGCGCCCTGGGGCGCGGCCGGGCGGGACGGCGCCACTATCTTTGCCTCACTGATTGGGAACCAGGCCGAGAGCGTGATTTACGGTATGATCTTTCTGCTGCTGAACCTGCTCATCGTCATGGGCGGCGTCTCCGGCGGCATCGAGCGGTTCTGCACGGTGGGAATGCCGGCGCTGTTTGTCATGCTGGTCATCGTCATCATCCGGTCCTGCACACTGCCGGGCGCCGCGGCGGGGCTGCGGTTCATGTACGCTCCCAATTTTGAGCCGCTGCGCCAGAATTTTCTGGATGTGCTGAAGACAGCGGGCGGGCAGGTGTTCTTCTCCCTCTCCCTGGCTGTCGGCACCATGGTCACCTACGGCTCCTATACGGACAGACGCCAGAGCCTGACGAAGAACGCCGCCGTCATCGCCGCGTGCGGCGCGCTGGTGGGCCTGCTGGCGGGCATGGCGGTTCTGCCGGCGGCCTTTGCCACCGGGGCGCCGATGGAGGCCATGGGCGGCCCGGACCTGCTGTTCATTACGCTGCAGAACGTGTTCGGGAAGATGGGCCCGGCCGGCCCGATCTTCGGCATCCTGTTCTATGCGCTGGTCACGCTGGCGGCGGCCAGCTCGTCGGTGTCGCTGCTGGAGGTGCCCGTGGCGTACCTGACCGACCGCTCCCGCCTGTTGGGCCGCGGCGACCGCCGCCGCCGGTACACCCTGTGGGCCACGCTCGTTGCCGCTGTGCTGTGTGCCGTCACCTGCGCCGACGGCCTTGGCACCAACGGCCTCTGGGTCCCCTTCCAGCGGTTTTTCGCCGGGGCGGAGCGCCTGCCCGTTTTCTGTGAGAGCTGGCTGAGCTTTCTGGATATGATCGCCGAGGGCCTGCTGATGCCGCTGTGTGGTCTGCTCACCTGCGTTATGGTGGGCTGGGACCTGGGACCCGATGCGATCCGCCGCGAGGTGGAGCTCCACGGCAACCGCTTTGCCTCCTACGGATTCTACCGCTTCTGCGTGCGATACGTCACACCTCTCCTTATGCTGTTTATCCTGTGGGGCCAGCTGAAGAACTTCTTCGGATTCTGACGGGAAAGTGCCCCTCAGCGGCTGCGGCCGCCATATGCGCCGCACAGCAGGGGGAGGAGCTGACCGACACAAGAGACAGTAAGATAAAAAGTTAGGACACAACAAAAATTTTTTGGCAAAAGGCACAAAGAAAGGAGGGTATTATCGTTAAAAAAGAGAAAAGACGCACAACTTCTTGACACAAATATGAACAAACTGTAAAATCAAAGGACCATATATTTGAGGAGGTATGTCACAATATGGAAAAGAAAGGTACAAGGGTCGCCTATGGCGTAGCGCTGTGTATCGTCATTGCGCTGCTGGTCATCGTGAAGCTTACCAATCCCGATGGCGTATATGGCACGATCTGGTCCCTGCTCCCGCCCGCTGTGGCCATTGCGCTGGCTCTGATCAGCAAAGAGGTGTATTCCTCGCTGTTCCTGGGTGTGCTGACCGGCTCGCTGCTGGTGGCCAACTTCCGCCCCTGGGACACCGTCCGTGTCTTTGTCGGCGGCGGTGAGGAGGAGTACGGCCTGGGCCTGATCAGCAACATCGGCGACGCCTGGAACGTCGGCATCCTGATCTTCCTGGTCATCCTGGGCATCATGGTGGACCTGATGAACAAGGGTGGCGGCTCCGCAGCTTTCGGCCGCTGGGCCAGAAAGACCGTGAAGACCCGTGCCGGCGCACAGCTGATGACCATGCTGCTGGGTGTGCTGATCTTCATCGACGACTATTTCAACTGCCTGACCGTGGGTTCCGTGATGCGCCCTGTGACCGAGAGCCACAAGATCTCCCGGGCCAAGCTGGCCTACGTCATCGACGCCACCGCCGCCCCCGTGTGCATGCTGGCCCCGGTTTCCTCCTGGGCCGCCGCCGTGTCCGGCTTCGTGGATGACAGCTACATCTCCGGCATCCAGATGTTCATCAAGCAGATCCCCTACAACTACTACTGCATCCTGACCCTGGTGATGATCATCGTGATTTCCCTGCTGAACATCGACTACGGTCCCATGCTGACCCACGAGTACAACGCCCAGGTCAAGGAAGATCTGTTCACCACCGATCACCGTCCCTTCGCCGGCGCCGACGACTATGAGGAAGGCCACGGCAAGTCCTCCGTGCTGGATCTGCTGCTGCCCGTCATCGTCCTGATCGTGATGTGCATCATCGGCCTGATCTACACCGGCGGCTTCTTCGACGGCGCCTCCTTCATGGATGCCTTTGCCGGTGCCGACGCCGCCACCGGCCTGTGCCTTGGCTCCATCGTGGCCCTGGTGTTCACCTTTGTCTACTTCTGGCTGCGCAAGGCCATCAGCTTTGAAAAGAGCTTTGAGTCTGTGCCCAACGGATTCATCCAGATGGTCAGCCCCATCACCATCCTGTGCTTCGCCTGGACGCTGGGCTCCCTGACCAAGAGCGGCCTGGGCTCCGGCGACTTCGTGGAGGCCGTGTTGGCCAACGCTGACACGCTGAAGAACTTCCTGCCGGTCATCATCTTCCTGATGTCCTCTGCCATCGCCTTCGCCACCGGCACTTCTTGGGGAACCATCTCCATCATGGCCCCCATCGTCTGTCAGGCGTTCGACTATGGCCAGGAGCCTCTGCTGTGCGTCATCGGCCTGGCCGCCTGCTGCGCTGGCGGCGTCTGCGGTGACCACTGCTCCCCCATCTCCGATACCACCATCATGGCCTCTGCCGGTGCCCACTGCTACCACATCAACCACGTGGCCACCCAGCTGCCCTATGCCATCACGGTGGTCTGCGTGAGCTCCGTGGGCTTCATCATTGCCCCGTTCCTCAAGAACGCGTTCCTCTGCCTGGCCATCGAGATCGTGCTGATGGTCCTGGTGCTGCTGGTCATCCGTTCCATCGTGGCCAAGAAGCACGCCGGCATTTTCGAGGAGATGAGGAAGGCCGACGAGGCGCTGCGCAGCGCCTGATCCCCGCTTTGACCCATAAAAAATTCCGGAGCGAAAGCTCCGGAATTTTTTTGTCTGCAGGTCGTTCAAAACATCTTGTCCACGTACCGGTTCATCTTGCCTGCGTCGTAGAGATCCCGGTAGGTGCTCTGGAAGCGCTTGACGGTCAGGCTGTTGAACTGCAGTACCTTGCGGTATCGCACCAGTCCCACCAGGAAACCGAAGGTCAGGCAAATCAAGCCGAAGTTGATACGGCTGGCTGTGAAATAGGCGGCGCCCAGCACGATGGCGGCAATGATGACGCCGGCCAGTTGCTTTTTCGGCTGCAGTTCCCGCACGTGGTGCGGTTCGATGATGCCCTCTTGGATCATGGCCTGGGCGAACCGCTTCTGCACGCCGAAGGTGGAGATGGCGTTCAGCAGGATCGGTGCCGCCACGAAGAAGCCGAAGGCCGTCAGCCCCGCGTTCAGCAGCAGCAAGGTGAGATCTTTCATAGAAAACCTCCTATTCTTCAAAAACCACCCGCACATCGGACCGCGCGGAGGCATAGAGCAGATTCACATAGGAGAGGGAGAAGTCCACTGTGTCGCCCACTCGGAATTCCCGCGGGCTGTGGGTCACGTCCAGGATGCAGTGGTCGGAGGACGCGCCCCAGACGGTAACGCCCTCCTCCCGGGGGATCAGAGACTCCACCTCCCCCGCGTCGGCCCGGCCCAGCGCCAGCAGGACCCGCCGCTGGATGCCGTAGTCCGTGTAGGAGGGCTTGTGGCCGAAGGCATCGATGCACAACTGCCCCTGGGGATAGCTGGGCTTGGTTTTGACCTCGATGACCTGGGCGGTGAGGGTGAAGGTGTCCATGGCCAGATAGTCCATGTCGCGGATGCCCCAGTCGACCTGCAGATCCTTGCCCAGCAGGATGTTCTCGCCGATGCGCAGGTGATTGATGCCTTCCGGCATAGTGCCCCAGTGGACCAGCGTGTAAGAACTGGTGGCACCACCGGAGATCGTCTCCAGCCGGCGGCCGATGGCCGCCTCTACCCGCCGGGCCAGGGCCAGCAGGTCCTGCATCTTCTCCGGCGTGGGCTGAACGGAGCCTACACAGCCCAGGTTGACGCCGATGCCCTGCAGATGCAAGCGGGGCATATCCCGCTCCACGCGGAGGCAGGCGTCGATCAGTGCATCCTTGTCCCAGAAGCCCTCCCGCAGGTCGCCCAGGTCTGCCATGACAATGACCTTGTGGTTCCGGCCCTGTCGGGCACACTCGGCCTCCAGGGCCTCCAGCGTCGTGAGTTCGCTCTGCAGCGAGGCGTCGCACAGCCGCACCAGATCCGGCAGCTCCGTCAGCGCCGGGACCCGGAGCAGCATGTAGGGGCCCGGCACATCGGCGGCGCGGCACCGCTCCACCTGCTCCAGACGGCTGGTGCCCAGGGAGGTGACGCCGCCCCGGCGCATGGCCCGGGCCACCTCCGGCATGCCGTCGCAGCCCTTGATGACGCCGCAGACCTCAATGCCGCGGGCGGCGCAGCGGGAGGTGATCTCCCGCGCGTTGGCCTGCAGCCGGGAGAGGGATACTCTTAACATGGGAAACTGACGGTCCATCTCACACCTCGTTCTGTGTGCGCATTTTTTCTTATTATAGCATATCTGTGCGGCAGCGTAAAGCGCATATGGCGTGTGTGGTGCAAAATAAAGCGCGTAAGAGGCGTATAGATACGCTGCGGCGGGGAGAACAAATTGACAAATCAGCGAGAGTGTGCTACTTTTACAATGTATGGACTGCGGCGGAGGGCAAAGTTTTTGCTGCCCGCCGCGCACTGCGTAAACTTCCGGCGTGAGACCACACCGAGAGCGATATGTAAGGAGGAGCAAAAATGTTTCAGTTTCTGATCGACAAGTTGAAAGAGAAACCCAGCAAGATCGTGTTTACCGAGGGCACCGACCCCCGCATCCTGGAGGCATCTGCCCGCCTGCTGGCCGGCAAATTCCTGACCCCCGTGCTGGTGGGCAATCCCGATGAGGTTCATGCCGCCGCCGGGAAGGCCGGTTTCGATGTGTCCGGCGCCGAGATCATCGACCCCGCCAACTTCGACCGGATGGAGGAGATGGTGGCCCTCATGGTGGAGCTGCGCAAGGGCAAGATGACCGAGGAGCAAGTCCGCGCGGCGCTGAAGAAGGGCAACTATTTCGGCACCATGCTGGTGAAGATGGGCTATGCCGACGCCCTGCTGGGCGGCGCCACTTACTCCACCGCCGACACCGTGCGCCCGGCCCTGCAGATCATCAAGACCAAGCCCGGCAGCAAGATCGTGTCCTCCTGCTTTATCCTGGTGCGTGAGCAGGCCGGCGGCGGCCACGAGACCCTGGCTATGGCTGACTGCGCCATCTGCATCAAGCCCACAGAGGACGAGCTGGTGGAGATCGGACTCCAGACCGCCGAGACCGCTAAGACCTTCGGCCTGGAGCCCAAGGTCGCCTATCTGAGCTACTCCACCAAGGGCTCCGGTGCCGGCGAGGACGTGGACAAGATGCGCAACGCCTGCGCCAAGGCCAAGGCCGCCGCGCCCGACCTGTCCATCGACGGCGAGATGCAGTTCGACGCCGCCGTGTCCACCACTGTGGGCCAGCTGAAGTTCCCCGGCAGCCCCGTGGCCGGCCATGCCAATACCTTTATCTTCCCCGATATCAACGCCGGTAACATCGGCTACAAGATCGCCCAGCGCCTGGGCGGCTTCGCTGCCTATGGCCCCATCCTGCAGGGCCTGAATGCTCCCATCAACGACCTGAGCCGCGGTTGCAACGCCGAAGAGGTCTACACCATGGCCATCATCACCGCCGCACTGGGCCTGGAGTAAAACAAGAGAGACAACAACACAGAAAAATGCCGCCGTGAGGCGGCATTTTTCTGTGCTGGAAGATCAGGACGGCGTCAGGTCCTGCCAGGTGCCGGTGGCCAGATAGTGGTTGGCGCTCTCATGGGCGCGCCGGACGATGCCTTCGTCAAAGCCCATGAGCCGCAACAGGTTGATGGCGTTGCGAGAGGTGGCGGGTCCCTGACGCAGGAGGTAGTCGAAGACCATCTCCCGCTCGTCCACCTGTTCCTCGAAGTGGAACAGACGGTAACGGTCCTCCAGCAGCGCGCACAGCTCCACATCGTGGGTGGCGGCCAGGCAGAGGATGTCGCCGCCGGTCATGGAGCGGAGCACCTCACTGGAGGCGGCGATGCGCTCCACGGTGTTGGTGCCACGAAGCACCTCGTCCACCACGCAGAAGATGGGAGAGCAGGCGGCGGCGCTGTCCAGGATGCGCTTGAGGGAGCGGGTCTCCGCGATATAGTAACTCTCGCCGGCGAGCAGATCGTCGCTGATGGCCATGGAGGAGTAGATGTAGAAGGCGTCGGCCCGGTATGACTCCGCCAGCACGGTGCAGAGGCTCTGGGCCATCAGAGCGGCCAGCGCCGCCGTCTTCAGATAGGTGGACTTGCCGGAGGCGTTGGAACCGGTGATCAGCAGCGACCGGTCGGTGATCAGGTCGTTGGGCACCGGATCCGTCAGCAGAGGGTGCACCAACCCCGCGGCGCGGACGGCGGGCACGTCGGCGGGACCGAAGGTCAACTCTGGCTCGGTGTAAAAGGCCACACTCTGCCGGTAGGAAGCGACGGCGATGGCGGCGTCCAGTCGGCCCAGATGCTCGTGGACAGAAAAGATCTCCCGGTGACAGCGGCTCAGCTTGTTCTTCAGAAACTCATAGGCGATGAGATCCACCAGAGTGAAGGTGGCGATCACGTCGGCCATGGTGTCATCCCGGGCGGTGGAGACGCCGCCGGTGCGAAGCACGGCGCGCAGGCGGTCCAGATCCCGATAGGCGGGGGACAGGTGGACGTCCAGCAGGGGGCTGCGGAGCCGCCGCAGCCGGTGCAGGGCGAACACCATGGACACGGTGTAGTTGACAGTGTCCAGATCGCTCTGGACCCGCCGCCTGGCCAGCTCGTGGGTCAGGGAGTTCACTACCAGCATCAGGAAAAGAGCCTGTAGGCCGTAGGCCCAGCCGCAGGCTAGGGAGATGGCGGCGGCCGCCAGCCCCAGCAGCAGCGCCAGATAGACCAGCAACATGCCCGCACCATGGGCGGCGGGGGAGAAGGCACGGCACAGGTCAGCCCGCCGGATGCAGCCCATGCGGGCGAGGATTAGCTGCGTGCGCAGGCGCAATTCCGGCTCGCGGCCCATCAGGTCGATGAGGCTGCGGCGGAACTCATACTCCTCCGCCGTGACGGCGGGAGTGCGCAGCATGTGATAGAGAAACTGCTCGCCGGAGGAGGACAGGCCGGGGTTGATACGCAGGAACACCTCGTCCAGATCCAGATCGTTCCAGGTGATGTCATCGATCCAGAAGGAATCCATTTTCTGCTCCCGGCGGAAGTCGCTGTAGGTCCGGATATAGGCCATGTCCCCGTGAAAATAATGGGGGTCGGGAATCTGTCCGTACATGGCTTCCAGCCGCTTGCGGGTGCGTCGTCTGCCCATGGGGATACCTCCTTCCGATTTTCTGACATCATACACGATATTTCAGAAAAATGCAACGTGTGGGGCGAACACGCGGAGAGAAAGAGCGCCGTCCCGGAGAGGCTTCCTCCGGGGCGGCGCTTGTCAGTGCAGGGGGTCACTCGCCAGCCTTCAACTGCAGATTCTTCTCATAGGCGGCGATGACGGCCTCTATGGTGGCGGTACGGAAGCCCCCGCGTTCCAGCGCGCGGACACCCTGGATGGTGCTGCCTCCGGGGGAGCAGACGGCGTCCTTCAGCGCGCCGGGGTGCTTTTCGGAGAGACGGGCCAGTCGTGCGGCGCCCTCCGCCACCTGGGCGGCGTAGGAGAGAGCCTTGTCCCGGGGCAGGCCGCAGGCCACACCGCCGTCGGCCAGCGCTTCCAGAAACAGATAGACGAAGGCGGGGCCGCAGCCGGACAGGGCAGAGGCGGCGTCTATGAGATGCTCCGGCAGCTCGTCCACGGTGCCGGCGCCAGCCAGCAGCGCGGCGAAGGCGGACAGCTCCGCCGGGGTCGCGTCCACGCCGCAGTACTGGATAGCACCGGCGCCCACGGCGATGGGCGTGTTGGGCATCATGCGGATGACGGGGTATGGGCCACCTGCCAGAGCACGGATTGTCTCGCAGGTCAGGCCGGCGGCCATGGTGACCAGCACGAAGCGGTCCTGTCGGGAGGCCAGCACCGGAGCCAGCGCCGACAGGACGCCGGGCATCATCTGGGGCTTGACCGCCAGGAAGAGCAGGTCGCAGGCGGCGGCTGCCTCCGCATTGGAGCAGACCCGGGCGCCGGGCAGTTCCGCAGCCAGGGCGGCGGCCTTTTCAGGGGTGCGGTTGGCCAGCAGTAGCGCCGCGCCGGGCGTGCTGGCGGCGGCGATTCTGGCCACGGCGCCGCCCATGTGACCGGTGCCGATGAAACCGATGGTGTGGAACATATACAGCAGCTCCTTTCTGTGTGGAAGAGACAGGGTATGTCAGAGAGTGACGGTCTGCAGGAACGCGTCCAGCAGGCGCACATCACAGCAGTCGCGTAGCTGTTCGACGGCTTTTCGGGCGGCGCGGCGATAGCCGAACGCGTCATCGCCGGCGAAGGGCAGGTGGAAGGCCAGCAAATGGGCCGGGCGCAGGACGTTCCGGATAAACTGCCGACCTCGTGGCAGCGTGATCCAGGGGAAGTTCAGCAGGGCCAGGTCGATGCGGCGGTCCTGCAGAAAGGCCGCCAGCTCCGGCGCGGCCACGGCGCTGTCCCCCGGTACCAGAACGGTGCAGTCGCCGGCGGTGAGAAGAAGACCGTAGTGGGGCGAATCGTATCGCTCCGGCTGCTCGTGGGGCAGACGGAAAAAGTGCAGACGGAGATTGCCGAAGTCCAGGACCGTCTCATCGCCGGTGAGGAGCGTCTGGCGGGGGAGGATCGGCTCCGGCAGGATCAGCTGCGCCTCCGGCCAGGTTTCGGCCGCGGCCGCGGCCAGCTCGTGGGAGAAGTGATCCGGGTGGCAGTGGGTAAAGAGGATCAAATCCGGACTCTGAAAGGCGGGGTGTAGCTGCAGCTGCGCCAGCATGGACGGCGTGAGGGTGGAGAAGGGGCGGGTGGGCCGGTCGTGGAGTGCGTCGATCCAGATTCGTCTGCCGCCGATGAGCAGGGACACGCCTGCATTGGCGGACAGCGTGACAGAGACATTCATGAGATGCATCACCTGATCTTTTGCGGCTATTATAGCGGCTCTCGGGGAAAAAAGCAAATAAAAATACACGGAGGGGCAGAACCGCTTTCCGGCAGATGATGAAAGGAACAGGACGAGAATGTTCGCTTTATGTGTTTCATTTTCGAAAAGCGAACATTTAAAAGAAAAAGGAACGCAAATATGCACATTTGCGATAAAAAGGGGCGGCAAAATTGGGTAAAAATGCCCTGTTGACGGGGGAATGGGCACCTTGTATAATACAAATGCAAAGAGATATGTTCTATATTTTGATTGAAACGAACATGTCGCGAACAGAAGGACAAAAAGGAGGGCGCATCAGCCATGATGACTGACCGACGCAGCCAGATGAGGGCGTTTATCGATGAACGCTTGAACGTGCGTGTAAAGGAGCTGCAGGAGCAGTTTCCGGGCGTCTCCGTGATGACGATCCGGCGCGACCTAGCCGCGCTGGAGGAGGAGGGCGCCATCATCCGGACCCGGGGCGGCGCCCGGGTGAACCTGGACAACCTGGGTGTGGCCGAGGATGCCTATCGCCGCCGGGAGCTGGCTTTTCCGGAGGCGAAGGAGGTCATCAGCCAGAAGGCGTTGGCGTTCTTTGAGCCGAAGCGCTCCATCTTTTTGGACGCCGGCACCACCATGATGACGCTGGCCAGGCGCATCCCGGATGACGATCTGGTGCTCTTTACCGCGGCGCCCAACATCGCCCTGGAGGTCCTGACCCGCACCAGACGGCCGCAGGTGACGCTGCTGGGCGGCAGCCTTTCCCGCACCACGCTGGCCGGCTCCGGCCGGGCGACGTTGGAGCAGCTGCGCTCCATCAACATCGACATGGCGTTTCTTTCCACCTCCGCCTACTCCGTCAGCGGGGGCTTTACGGTGGGTAATCCCTACGAGGCGGAGATGAAGGCGGATGTCATCCGCAAGGCCCGGCGGGTCGTCATGCTGATGACCGCGGACAAGGTGGGGCACAGCATGCCCTATACCTTTGCCCAGATGCGGGACGTCGATGTGCTGATCTGCGAGGCAGATCCCGGCGAGGAGATCACGCGCCTGGCGGCGGAATGCGGCGTCACGGTCCTGTAAGTACATCGCAAAAAAACAACAAATATGCAGCGGCGCCGCTTCGGCGGCCCGCACACATGAGGAGGTAATGAGACTATGGCTCTGCTTGTCAGAATGCCGCAGAAGGGACTTTCCGAGGAGAGTGCCATCCTGAGCAGCTGGTATGTGAAGGAGGGCGACACAGTGAAGAAGGGGGACTATCTGTTCTCCATCGAGACCGGGAAGGCCACCTTCGACGTGGAGAGCGAGATCGACGGCACCGTGCTGAAGACCATCGGATCCGACGGGGACGAGATTCCGGTGAAGAAGGTCGTCTGCGTGGTGGGACAACCCGGCGAGAGCTACACGCTGGATGAGGAGGCCGCTCCGGCGGCCCCTACACCTGCACCGGCCCCAACATCCGCGCCCGCATCGGCCCCGGCAGCCTCCGCCCCGGTAGAGGAGGACGAGGGAGAGGCCGTGTTCGTCCGGATGCCGCAGAAGGGACTCTCGGAGGAGAGCGCCATCCTGAGCAGCTGGTACGTGAAGAAGGGCGACACAGTGAAGAAGGGGGACTATCTGTTCTCCATCGAGACCGGGAAGGCCACTTTCGACGTGGAGAGCGAGACCGACGGCACTGTGCTGGAGACCATCGGCGGGGACGGCGACGAGATCGCCGTAAAGGCGGTGGTGTGCGTGATCGGACAGCCGGGTGCCCGGTATACGCTGGGCGGCACGGCCCCCGCCGCGGTATCCACCCCCGTTGAGACGCCTGCGAGCACCGCGGCGCCTGTGGCCGCCGTACCGGCGGCCGCGGAGAGCGGTGCCGCCCAGGGCGAGCTGAAGATCTCCCCTCGGGCCCGCCGCATGGCGGAATCCAAGGGCATCGACGTGCGCTATGCCAAGGGCACCGGCCCCGATGGACGCATCATTGAGCGGGACATCGAGTCCATGGCCCGGACGGGCCCGTTCATCACCGGTGCCGCCCGGCCCTTTGCCGCGGGCGGCGAGCAGGGCACCGGCCTGGCCGGTGCCGTCACCACGGAGGATCTGGGTCGTGCGGTCGCTCCGGCAGAGCGCGCGCCGGAGATCGCCGCAGCCGCCTCCGTTGAGGCTCCTGTGGCAGCGGCTGCCCCTGAGCTGGAGTTCGAGATACAGAAGCACAGCCGCATCCGCAAAATTATCGCCGCCAACATGCACAACGCCCTGGCCACCATGGCTCAGCTGACCCACAACAGCTCCGCCGACGCCACCGCTATGCAGAAGCTGCGCGCACGGCTCAAGGCCGAGGGCGAGAAGGCGGGTCTGCCCAATATCACGCTCAACGACATGGTGATCTACGCCGTGTCCCGTACCATTCTGGATTTCCCTTATCTCAACGCCCATTACAGTGACGAGGCGCTGAAGGTGTTCAAGCATGCCAACCTGGGCGTGGCAGTGGACACGCCCCGCGGTCTGCTGGTGCCCACCATCATGCATGCCGACGAGATGAGCCTGGCCGAGATCAGCCGCACCATGAAGGAGCTGATCTCCCAGTGCCAGAGCGGTTCCATCCCGCCGGAGAAGCTGAGCGGTGCGTCCTTCACCATTTCCAATCTGGGCGCGTTCGGCATCGAGACCTTTACTCCCATCGTGAATCCGCCCCAGACGGGTATCCTGGGCGTGTGCACCATCGAGACGCGCACCCGCCTGAAGAACGGCCAGCCGGAGTTTTATCCCGCGCTGGGTCTGTCGCTGACCTATGACCACCGCGCCATGGACGGCGCACCGGCCTCCCGCTTCCTGCAGGCGCTGGCCCGGAACATCGCCAACTTTGACCTGCTGCTGGCCAAGTAAGGAGGACTGAAAAACATGTATGATGTGATCGTGCTGGGCGGCGGCCCCGGCGGCTATATCGCCGCTGAACGGGCCGGCCACGCTGGACTGAAGACGCTGCTGATCGAGAAGCGTGCCCTGGGCGGCACCTGCCTCAACGAGGGGTGCATTCCCAGCAAGGTGCTGCTGAACTCCTCGAAGATCTACCACTATACCACCGACTACGGCCGCCTGTACGGCGTCAACTGCGAGGGCTCCGCCGTGGAGCAGAAAAAGGTGGTGGAGCGCAAGCGCAAGGTGGTACACACGCTGGTCTCCGGTGTGGGAGCATCTATGAAGGCCAACCATGTGGAGGTGGTCAACGCGGCAGCCACTATCAAGGGCCGCGGCGCCGAGGGCATCCAGGTGGAGGCCGAGGGTCAGGTCTACGAGAGCAAATACCTCATCATCGCCACCGGGTCCCGGGCCTCTGTGCCCCCGATCCCCGGCGTGAAGGAGGGCATCGCCTCCGGCTTTGTGATGACCAACTACGAGGCGCTGGAGTTGGAACAGCTGCCCAAGCGCCTGGTGGTCATCGGCGGCGGCGTCATCGGTTTGGAGCTGGCGGCCTACTACGGCGTGGTGGGCAGTGAGGTCGAGGTGGTGGAGATGCTGCCCAAGATCGCCGGTCCCATTGACGGCGAGATCTCCGCGCTGCTGCAGAAAGACTATGAGAAGCAAGGCATGAAGTTCCACCTGGGCGCCAAGGTCGTCCGCGTGGAGGGCGACGGCGTGGTCTATGAGAAGGAAGGCACCGAGCAGAAGGTGACCTGCGACAAGGTGCTGCTGGCCATCGGCCGCCGGCCCGTCATCGACACCTGCGGCATCGAGAACCTACACATCGCCATCGAGAAGGGCGCCATCCGGGTGGATGAGCAGATGCGCACCAATGCGCTGAACGTGTTCGCTGTGGGCGACTGCAACGGCAAGTCCATGCTGGCCCATTCCGCCTACCGCATGGGTGAGGTGGCCGTGAACACCATTCTGGGCCGCCGGGACCGCATGCGCTACCGGGCCATCCCCAGCGTGCTGTATACCAATCCCGAGGTGGGCTGTGTGGGTATGACGGAGGAGCAGGCCCGTGAGGCCGGCATCGACGTGGCGGTGGTGAAGCTGCCCATGGCCTACGCCGGCCGCTATGTGGCTGAGAACGAGGGCGGCAACGGCATCGCCAAGTTCATCTTTGACAAAAAATACCGCACGCTGGTGGGCGCCCACATCATGTCCAACTACTCCAGCGAGTTCATCGTGGCCTGCGGCATCATGATCGAGCAGGAGATGACCATCGATGCCATCCGGGAGATCGTGTATCCGCACCCGTCCGTCAGTGAGATCATCCGCGAGGCTGCCTTTGCGGTGCAGCTGTGAAGCGGCGGCGATACGCATTGAGAAAAATTTGATTCGGAGGAAGTGTCTGAACTATGTCCAAAGCACAATTCTACGATCCCAGTGAGCTGCGGGCTCCCGGCAAGATCCATTTTGAGGACATCGACGTGTGTCAGTATCAGAAGACCGTCAAGGACGAGCTGGCGGGCGACAACTTTACGGTGGAGGATATGTTGCGCATCTATCGCGACATGGAGTATATCCGCGAGTTCGAGACCATGCTCAGATCGGTCCGCACCACCAAGTCCTATAACGGTGTGGAGTACACCTACACCGGCCCGGCCCACCTGTATACCGGCGAGGAATCCGCCGCCGTGGGACAGAGCTATCTGCTGGACCACAACGATTTCATCTTCGGCACCCATCGCAGCCACGGCGAGGTGCTGGCCAAGGGCCTGTCCGCCATCGAGAAGATGAGCGATGAGGAGCTGTTGGAGATCATGGAGACCACCTTTGACGGCAAGCCCTACGCCGTGGTGAAGGAGCACTTGGGCGAGAAGAGTGTGAAGGAGCAGGCCATCGTATTCTTCCTATACGGGCTGACCTGCGAGCTGTTTGGCCGCGAAAACGGCTTCGCCAAGGGCCTGGGCAACTCCATGCACCTGTTCTTCGTACCCTTCGGTATCTATCCCAACAACGCCATCGTGGGAGGTTCCCCCTGCATCGCGGCGGGCGCGGCCCTGTACAAGAAGAACATGAAGGCCCCCGGCATCGTGGTGGCCAATGGCGGCGACGGCTCCTTGGGCTGCGGCCCCGTGTGGGAGGCACTGAACTTTGCTGCCATGGACCAGTTCAAGACGCTGTGGCCCGATGAGTACAAGGGCGGCCTGCCGGTGATCTTCAACTTCATGGACAACGGCTACGGCATGGGCGGACGCACCAACGGTGAGACCATGGCCTACGGCGAGCTGGCCCGCGTGGGCGCCGGCATCACCCCCAGCCAGATGCTCACCGAGCGGGTGGACGGCGTGAATCCGCTGGCCGTGATCGATGCGTACCGCCGCAAGATTCAGGCCATCAAGGAGAACAAAGGGCCCGTGCTGCTGGATGTGCTGACCTATCGTCTGGGCGGCCACTCCACCTCTGATCAGAACGCTTATCGCTCCAAGGAGGAGCTGGAGGCCTGGGAGAACAACGATTGCATCGCACTGTTCCGCCGGCAGCTCATCGACGCCGGCGCCGCCACCGACGGTGAGATCGACGCCATCAACGCCGCCGTCAAGGAGCGCATCACCAAGGTGATGAAGGTGGCCGCCGACCTGGAGATCTCTCCCCGGCTGGACTTCATCAAGGATCCCGACGCCATCTCCCGCTACACCTTCAACAACGGCCGGCAGGTGCGCATGGCCGAGGGCGAGACCTATGTGCTGACCGGCAAGGAAGAGAACTCCCGCATGCAGAAGATCGCCAAGAAGGAGCGCGCCGCCGTGGTGAACGGACAGCCCGTCTCCAAGTTGAAGCAGCTGACGCTGCGCGATGCCATCTACGAGGCCGTCATCGACAAGTACTATGAGGATCCCACCCTAGTATCCTACGGCGAGGACGTGCGCGAGTGGGGCGGCGCCTTCGGCGTCTACCAGGGCCTGAGCGACTCCATCCCCTTCAACCGCCTGTTCAACTCCCCCATCTCCGAGTCCTGCATTGTGGCCAGCGCCGTGGGTTACGGCATGTGCGGCGGCCGCAGCGTCACCGAACTGATGTACTGCGACTTTATGGGCCGCGCCGGCGACGAGATCTTCAACCAGATGGCCAAGTGGCAGGCCATGTCCGCCGGACAGCTGAAGCTGCCCATGGTGCTGCGGATCTCTGTGGGTCGCAAATACGGCGCGCAGCACTCCCAGGACTGGACGGCCCTGCCCGCCCATGTGCCTGGGCTAAAGGTGGTCTTCCCTGTGACGCCCTATGACGCCAAGGGCATGATGGCCACAGCCCTCAACGGCACCGATCCGGTGATTTTCATGGAGAGCCAGCTCCTGTACGACAAGGGCGAGGAGTTCCATCTGGAGGGCGTGCCCACGGAGTCCTATGAGATCCCCTTCGGCGAGCCGGACATCAAGCGCGAGGGTAAGGACATCACCATCCTGACCATTGGCCCCACCCTGTACAAGGCGCTGAAGGCGGCCGACGTCCTGAAGGAGCAGTTCGGCCTGGAGGCGGAGGTCATTGATGCCCGCTCCGTGGTGCCTTTCAACTATGAGAAGGTGCTGGCCTCCGTCAAGAAGACCGGCAAGATCATCCTAGCCTCTGACGCCTGCACCCGCGGCAGCATCACCAACGATATGGCCACCCACATCAACGAGTTGGCCTTTGACGACTTGGATGCGCCGGCGGTGGTGCTGGGTGCCAGAAACTGGATCACCCCCTGCCCCGAGATGGAGGAGCAGTTCTTCCCCAACGAGTACTGGTTCATCGACGCGATCCATGAGAAGATCATGCCGCTGCCCGGGTATACCCCCAAAAACAACTTCACCCGGGAAGAGGAACTGCGCATCGAGAGGCTGGGCCTGTAAAAAGAGAGACCCGTCAGAGAAACGGAGGCGGAGCACCGCGTGAGCGGTGCTCCGCCTCTGCGGCTTTGGCCTTGCCGCCGTGCGGACGGGTATGGTACAATGAAAAAAACATTTGCAGAGGAATTGACGGATGAAAAACACGACGATCGGGATTCTGGCTCACGTGGACGCGGGAAAGACCACGCTGGCAGAGGCGATCCTATACTGCACCGGCCGGACGCGGCGTGCCGGACGCGTGGACCACGGCGACACGGCCATGGACGTCCATGAGCTGGAGCGGCGGCGCGGCATCACCATCTTCATGAGTCAGGCAGAACTGACGCTGGGCGACTGGCATGTGACGCTGCTGGATACGCCGGGCCACGTGGACTTCTCCAGCGAGACGGAGCGGGTGCTGCAGGTGCTGGACTACGCCATTCTGGTGATCAGCGGCATCGACGGGGTGCAGGCCCACACCCGTACGCTGTGGCGGCTGCTGGCGCACTACCGGGTGCCCACAGTGATCTTTGTGACGAAGATGGATTTTGCCCGCCGGGGGCGGGAGACTCTGCTCTCGGAGCTGCGGCGGGAGCTGGACGAGGGCTGCGTTGACGCGGAGAGCGGCGCGCTGGCCGAGCAGACGGCCCTCAGCCGGGAGGATCTGCTGGAGCGCTACCTGGAGACCGGTGCCGTGGCAGACGAGGACATCAGCCGGGCGCTGGCGGCGAGGCAGGTGTTTCCCTGCTGGTTTGGCTCCGGCATGAAGATAGAGGGCGTGGAGACGTTTTTGGCGGGGCTGGAGCGGTATCTGCTGCCGCGGGCCTATCCGGAGACCTTTGGCGCCCGGGTGTTCAAGATCGGCCGCGATCCCCAGGGAAATCGGCTGACCTATCTGAAGGTCACCGGCGGCACGCTGCGGGTGCGGGACAGCGTTTCCTATGGAGAGCTCCGCGAGAAGGTCAACCAGATTCGCCTGTATACGGGGGCGAAATATGAGACCGCAGAGGAGATCGGGGCCGGCGGTGTCTGCGCCGTGACGGGACTGACTGCCACCGAAAACGGACAGGGTCTGGGCGGTGAGGCGCCGGCCCGGCCGCCGCAGCTGGAGCCGGTGATGGACTACTGCATCGTCCTGCCGGCGGGGCAGGATGCCCAGGTCATGATGCAGAAGCTGCGGCAGCTGGCGGAGGAGGACCCCCAACTGCACATTACCTACGACACCCGGTTGGGAGAGATTCGCGTAAGCCTGATGGGCGAGGTCCAGGCGGAGATACTGAAGAGCCTGATTGAACAGCGCTTTGGCGCGGCGGTGGAGATCGACAACGGGCGAGTGTTGTACAAGGAGACCATTGAGGACACGGTGGAGGGCGTGGGCCACTACGAGCCGCTGCGCCACTATGCGGAGGTGCATCTGCTGCTGGAGCCGCTGCCCCTGGGCAGTGGGCTGCAGCTGGCTGCCGCCTGCAGCGAGGACATGCTGGACCGGAACTGGCAGCGGCTGATCTTGACCCACCTGGCGGAGAAGACCCATCGGGGCGTGCTGACCGGCGCGCCCATCACGGATATGAAGATCACGCTGGCGGCGGGCCGGGCCCACCTGAAGCACACGGAGGGCGGCGACTTCCGCCAGGCCACGTACCGGGCCGTCCGGCAGGGGCTGATGCAGGCGAAATCAAAGCTGCTGGAGCCCTGGTACGCCTTCCGGCTGGAGGTGCCGCCGGAGCAGCTGGGCCGGGCCATCAGCGACATCCGCCTGCGCCACGGTACCGTGGAGCCGCCGGGGGAGGCGGGGGAGATGAGCCTGCTGCGGGGCCGGGCGCCGGTGACGGGCATGAGCGGTTACGCCGCCGAGGTGGCCGCCTACACCGGCGGCCGGGGCCGGCTGGCGCTGGAGCCAGACGGCTATGACGCATGCCACGACCAGGAGGCGGTGGTCGCCGCGGTGGCCTACGATCCGGAGAGCGACCTGGAGAATACGCCGGACTCGGTGTTCTGCGCCCACGGCGGCGGATTCACTGTCAAGTGGGACAAGGTGAGCGAATACATGCACTTGGAAAGCTGCCTGAAAAAGGAGATCCCCTACGTACCCCAGGTGAGCCGCCGGAACCTGCAGCTGGACGAAAAGGAGCTGGAGGCCATCATGCTGCGGGAGTTCGGGCCCATCAAGCGGCCTGTCTACCGCCCACCGGCGGCCACCTCCGCCGGTGAAGCGGACAGAGCGGTGAGCACCAGAAAGAGCTGGTTCATCGTGGACGGCTACAACGTGATCTTTGCCTGGGAGGATCTGAAGAAGCTGGCGGACCAGGACATGGCGGCGGCCCGGGAGCAGCTGATGCAGCTGCTGTGCAATTTCGCCGCCTTTACCTGCTACGAGGTGGTGCTGGTCTTTGACGGCTACAAGGCGCCGCAGAACAGGGGAGAGCGCTTCACCTTCCACGGGCTGCATGTGGCCTATACGAAAGAGCATGAGACAGCGGACATGTATATCGAACGGCTGGTGCAGGAGATCGGGAAGAATGAGCAGGTCCGGGTGGTGACCTCCGATGCGCTGATCCAACTGTCCGCCGTGCGCTCCGGCGTGCTGCGGATGTCGGCCCGGGAGTTTGAGGAGGAGGCGGCCGCCGTCAGCCGGGAGATAGGGGAGATCCTGGCACGACAGACCGGCACGAAAAACCGCATCGGCGACACGGCGGTGATCCGGGAGGAGAAGAAATAAATAATATCCGGCGCGATGGGAGACCCATCGCGCCGGACAACGCTTTTGAAAGAATCATTTATACTTGCCCTTTCGGACCCACTCTCTGTACGGGTCTTTTTCCTTCTTTTTCCGGCTGCGGAACAGCAGGATCACAGTGACCAGACCGATGATCGCGAGGATGCAGAACAGGGCGAACAGGAGGTAAGTGATTATTCCGCCTAGAGTAGACGTATACAATAGACCTACCCCACCGCGATAAAAATCGTCAGAGTCGAGGAAACCAAATATACTCATCAGTTGTGCCCAAGGTTCACCAATAAAGAATTTCACAGGATCACACTCCTTCCTTTTTTTGGAGTATAGCATATCCGAAAAGGCGGCGCAACAGGTGGAAGAAATTTGTATTTATTTGTAAGATATTGGGTATAAGCAGTCCGGAGGGGCATCGCCCCCTCCGGACTGCTTCGTTTTTATTCCGTGGCCAGCTCCCGCAGGGCCTGCGCCGCTGCGTCCACCTCGGCCTCGGTGGTGAACCAGGAGAAGCTGAAGCGGACGGCGCCCTGGGCCTTGGTACCCAGCGCCTCGTGCATCCGCGGGGCGCAGTGGGCGCCGGGGCGGGTGGCGATGCCGTAGTCCTCCGACAGGGCGTCGGAGACGGCGCCGGAGTCGTACCCGTCGATGTTCAGCGTGACGATGGCGGCGTGGGGGCCGGAAAAGTCGCCGTACACGGTGACACGGGGGATCTGGCGGACCGCCTCGTAAAAGCGGCGGGTCAGAGCGGCCTCGTGAGCCTCGATCCGGTCCAGCCCCGTCTCCTTGAGAAAGTCCACGGCGGCGGAGAGCCCCGCGATGCCGTGGCCGTTCAGCGTGCCGGCCTCCAGCAGGGTGGGGAGCTGTGCAGGCTGGGTGGGGCTGTAGGTCTGTACGCCGGTACCGCCCACCTTGAAGGGGCGGATCTCCACGCCTTCGCCGATGCACAATCCGCCGGTGCCCTGGGGGCCCAGGAGACCCTTGTGGCCGGTAAAGCACAACACGTCCGCGCCCAGCTGCTGCATGTCCACCACGCGGGTGCCGGCCGTCTGCGCCGCGTCCACGATCAGCAGCGCGCCGTTGGCATGGGCGATGTCCGCCACGCGGCGGATATCCACCACGTTGCCGGTCAGGTTGGAGGCGTGGGTGCAGACAACGGCGCGGGTGTCCGGGCGGATCAGCCGCTCAAAGGCGTCATAGTCCACGCGGCCCTGTCGGTCCGCACCCACCAGATCCAGCTGCACGCCTTGCTCGGCCTCCAGCCGGTAGAGGGGGCGCAGCACGGAGTTGTGCTCCAGCACGGTGGAGACCACGTGGTCCCCGGGGCGGACGAGGCCGTTGATGGCGATGTTGAGGGACTCGGTCACGTTGCAGGTGAACACCACACGGTCCGGCCGGGGGCAGTGGAACAGTTCCGCCAGCTTGACGCGGGTCCCATATACGGTGTGGGAAGCGTCGAGGCTGCCCTCATGGGTGCCGCGGGAGCTGTTGCCGAAGGTCTCCAGCGCCCGCAGTATAGCCTGCCCCACCTGGGGCGGCTTGCGGAGCGTGGTGGCGGCGTTGTCCAGATAGATCATGACGGATCCTCCTTTTTGGGGGTTTGGAGCGCGTAGCAGGCTGCACCCAGCGCGCCGGCATAACGGCCTTGGGGAGAGGCGACGATGGTGGTCCTCAGCGCCGCGCCCAGCGCCCGGCGGATGTAATCGCACTCGCACAGACCGCCGGTGAGGCAGACGCAGCCGGCGTCCGGCTCCAGGCGACCCGCCTGGGAGGCAACCTTTTTTACGATGGAATCCACCACGGCGAAAGCGATGTTCTCCCGGCTCTCGCCGCGGCCGATCAGGCTGATGACCTCCGACTCGGCAAATACGGTGCACATGGAACTGATGGACACGCCGCCGCCCGTGGCGGCCAGTTCACACAGTTCATCCGGCCGCAGGGCCATGGTGTTGGCCATGACCTCCAGAAAACGGCCCGTGCCGGCGGAGCACTTGTCGTTCATGATGAAGTCATTGGCCCGGCCGCCCTGCACGCGGATGATCTTGGTGTCCTGCCCACCAATGTCGATGACGGTGAGATCCGCGCTGTTGTGCAGCAGCATGGCACCGCGGGCGTGACAGGTGATTTCGGTGATGGTCCGGTCGGCAAAGGGAACGGCCACGCGGCCGTAGCCGGTGGCGACACAGGGATACCGGCGGGGATCGAAGCCCTCTTGACTCAGCCGGGCACGTACGGCCCCGGCCGTGTCCACGCTGCTCCAGCCGGTGGGCTGGACGAACAGCAAGACCGGCTCAAAAGCCTCGTTCAGCACGGCGGTCTTCGTGCAGGTCGAACCGATATCAATGCCAATGGCGTAGCGCATCATCATTTCCTCCTGCTGGCGCTGTTCCCCTGCGGTTTATGATACCGCAGGGGAACAGGCCAGTCAACAAAATTTGTTTCTTCCGGGTTTGATCTGACAGGGCATCTCCACGATGCTGTGGTGCGCCGCCCGGTGGCGTGCAATGCAGGCGCGGACTGCGTCGATGTGCGTCTGACTGACCAGCAGGGACATGCCGCAGGACAACTCCCCTTGGATGGAGCGGAGTGTCGGCGCGATGCGGGAGGGCAGGCCCTCCGTCCGCAGGAGCTCCTGCAGCGCCAGACCCTGTGTATAGTTGTCGAACAGGATGTAATAGTTCAGCTCCTGCACACGGTCGTCCATCTCACTTCAGCAGCTCGATGAAGGCGCCGATGCGGGTGCGCAGCTGCTCGGCATCGGTGTCGGTGTAGTCGGTCTCAATGCCCAGGACGGGAATGCCGGCCTCCTTGAGGGCCTTCTCCACCGTGTAGCCCTCAGTGTCGTACAGGCAGCAGAACTTGAGATTGACGTCGATCACGCCGTCCACCTGGTACTCCTTCGCCAGACGCAAAATGTCGTCGATGCGGCCGGTATTGGGGGTGAAGCAGGCGCAGTTGTTCTTCATATAGCGCTCGGACAGGGCGCGGAACTGGCCCTCCAGCGTGGTCTGGGTCTCGTCCACCAGGTTCTCGAAATAGCGGGTGCCGGTGCACATCTCCTCGCACACCACGGCGGCACCGCTGGTCTCGATGATGTGGTGGAGCTTCCAGTTGGGAATGGCCAGCGGGGTGCCGGTGAGCAGGATGCGCTTGGTACCGGCGGGGAACACGGAGACGCCGTCGCGGTTGCGCTGCTCCAGCTCGTCGGCCAGCTTGTTGCACATCTGGGCGCAGCGGGAGGGATCGTCAAAGAAGGCGATCTGGGTCATCAGCAGGCGGTCCTTGCCGCTGATGGGCAGGTTGGAGCCCTTGGTGGCCGCGAAGACGCGGGCCATGGCCTGACGCTTTTCGTTGATGGTGCGGATGGCCTCGTTCAGTTTTTCAACGGTGATCTCGTTGCCGGTGAACTTTTCCACCTCTTTTGCGAAGGCGGCGATCTCCTCGGCCCACTTCTGGATATCCTTCTCCCGCTTCATCTGGGGCACATCCATGATGTACATGGGCACGTCCTTGCCCAGGATCTCCCAAGCCTTCTTCTTGCCGTCGCAGGTGGTTTCGCCCACGTACATGTCGGCGATGCGGAAGAAGGGGCAGGTCCGGTCCAGCCGGGCGCCCACAGACGCCTTGATCAGTGGGCAGGTGGATTTCGGCAGAACCTTTTCGCCGCCGGGGACCCAGAACTGAGAACCGCCGCACAGGCCTGTGACGATTCCGTTGGCGGCGATGACCACCTCGTCGGGGACATAGACGCAGAAGGTGCCGAATACCTTCTGGCCCTTCTTCTGGGCCTCGATCAGCTCAGAAGGGCGGATGCCGTGTATCTCGGAGACGACAAAATCCCAGAACCCCATGCCCTCGGGCCGATTCTCCTGAGAGAGGTACACATCGCCGAAGGCGGTGGGCAGCACCTGACAGAGCTGGTCGTGGGTGTCTAGGTCCATCCCCAAATCTTTCCACATCTCCACATAGTTTGACATCGCAGATTCTCCTCATCTTTCCTTATTATTTCAGAGCCGTTCTGACCGGCCCCGGTTCTCAGAAGCGGATTGTTCCGTGCAGGACGCGCACCAGGCATTTTCCACGGCACAAGGACAAAGAAAAAACCAAAATGTATACAATCTAAACAAAGACATTATACTCGCAAAAGAATAACGTGTCAATCCCTCTTTCTCCCCTTCCTCGCGAATGGGGTCGTTCCGAACAGGGTGGTTTTGGAAATAGCATTGACTTACGGCGGTGTTGCGGCTATGATACAGACAACGGAAGAGAAACCGGCCCCGGTGAGAAACAAGCAGATTGTTGCACACCGGAGGCGGAGGAGACAGAGGTGCGGTATGGGCAACTGGGCGTATCTCATCGTGATTCTGATCGGCTACCTGTTGGGGACCTCCAACATGGCCGTATATCTGGCCGCGGCCAAAGGCGTGGATCTCCGTGCGGGAGGCAGCGGCAATCCGGGCGCCTCCAACGCCATGATTCTGATGGGGTGGCGGGCCGGCGTCATCGTGGGGCTTCACGACATCGGCAAGGCCGTGGCGGCAGTGCTGCTGGCGAAGACGCTTTTTCCGGCGCTGGCCTTCGGCGGCGTGGTGACGGGGGTGGCCTGTGTGCTGGGGCATATGTTTCCCTTTTACATGAAATTTCGAGGGGGGAAGGGCTTCGCGGCCTATTTGGGTATGACCATCGCCCTGGAGTGGAAGTTCGCGCTGGTGCTGCTGGCGGTGGTGGCGCTGGTGACGCTGCTGACCGACTACATCGTGGTGGGCACCATGGCCACGGTGATCTCTTTCCCCGTCTACTGCGCCGTGACCCACAGTGTGATTGCAGCAGCGGTGCTCTGCGTGGCCTCCGGTATGATCATCTACAAGCACCGGGCCAATCTGGTGCGCATCGCCCGGGGCACGGAGATCGGCCTGCGCAGCGCCAACCGCGGCGAGCACCGCAGTGACCGGAAGTGAGAGATATCCCTGCGACATAGAAAACGCCTGAGATCCGTGATCTCAGGCGTTTGTTTCGTCTTCTGCAGGGGCGTGTGACCAGTCGTGCAGGAAATATGTGGCGGCCAGCAGGTCGGCGCAGCCGCCAGGGGAGAGATTGCGCGCGACGAACCAGGTATCCAGCGCGGCGATCGCCGCCGTGTCAGGCAGGGGAGATCGCTCCAGCAGGGCCCTCGCCCGTTCCGCTGCCTCCGCCGCCAGGGCGGCGCCGCCCCGGGAGAGCATGTTGGTGTCTGTGCCCCGGGCGATGAGGTGCAGCAGGGCGACGGCGCCGGCGTCATTGCGGCTGCATCCGGCGGCCAGCGCTGCTTCAAAGGCCGGTAGCGCCGCGTCCCGCACGCCGGGAAGGCCTGCGGCGACCTCGCCCCGGATACCGGGAAGGCCACAGGTCAAATAGAGCCGCTGACCCGCCGTCAGCTGCTCCGGCGGCAGGGTGCAGATCGACGCCAGATCCCGTTTTGACGCATCAGCGGTGAGAGCGGCGCACTGGTCCAGGATGCGGGAGATGTCCCGACAGGGGGCCTCCGGCCGCCACAGACGGCCGATGGAGCCGCAGAGGGCGCCCAAGGTGAAGATGGCACCCTTGTGGGTGTTCACGCCACCGGTGGCGGCGTACATATCGGCCTCGGCGTCCCGGCCGGCAATGCGGAGCAGATGGAACGTCTCCTCCGGCGCCGACGCGGCGGTGTTTTGCCCAATGGATACGGCGCGCACCCAGTAGGACTCCAAAGCTCGGATGCTGGCGCGGAAAGTGGAGAGGTCCATGTCCCGGTGGCTGCCGGTGTTGGCCCGGTCCACCAGCCCCGGCTTGGGAGTGGTGTGTACCTCGTCCAGCAGGGCACCGGTGACCAAAGCAGACACGGCGGCGCAGTCGGCGGCGGCAAAATGGCGGGCCATGATCCGCCCGGTGGCGGCCCGCAGCTCCGGCACGGTATGGAGGCGGCGGGAGGCGCAGCCCCGGCCCGGCGCGCCGCAGACGAGGCAGCCGCGCTCGGGCCGCCCCACGGCGGAGCGGTCCAGCTTCTCGCCGGCGGCAGTCAGCACGTCCATGTCGAACAGGCGGCCCAGCCCGGAGCCGTCCTCGATGGCGGCGCAAAGACGCTTCAGCGCCAGCGCGTCGGCATCCACAGCCCACAGTCCCTCGCAGCCGGTATCTGCCCGGTATATCCGGCGGCAGAGTACCGGCAGGACGGCATGTTTCAGCGCCGCGTCCAGTGCGGTGCAGCCGGCGTGGAAGGCGCGGCGGATCAGCGGGGAGTCCTTGACCGGCCCCGCGATATTCATGGAGAAGGAAATCAGCGGCGTGCCGCAGCTGGCCAGCAGCTTCTGCTGTCGTGCCGCGCGCAGCTCCCGGGCCGCCAGCACCTCCGCCAGGGTCACTTCACGTTCCATGCAGAAAACCCCTTTGCTCAATAGTGGCGGACGTCATTTGCCGCCTGTATGGCGCGGATCACGCCTGCCGCCTCCGGCGAGGTGAAATAGCGCAAGGTGGCATCCGGCAGCATGTCGGCCACCGCGGCCAGTTCGCCGTCGTGGATGGCCTGGCGCACGGTGCTGGCGCTGATGGCCCGGCCGTTTTCCTCCAGCCGGGGGATGACCCGGCACTCGATGCCCAGCTCCGGCAGGCGCTCGGCCATGATGCGGTTGTAGCCGGCGGTGACGCGGCTGGCGGGCTCCGCCCCTACGTAGCGGCGGGTGACGCCCAGCGCGGCGGCGATCTGGCCGAACACCGCCAGATCCAGCCGGGCGTGGGCAGCGATGACCGCATCCTCATCCGGCAGGAAGTAGCTGGGGAAGGTGGCCGAGCTGATGATGTAGGGTCCGGAGTCGTGACAGATCACGTTGGGCAGATGGGCCACGCCCCGGTGCACCAGTTGACGGCGTACAGCAAAGGGGATGGGGCCCGATTCCTCGCTGAGGACGAACAGATGGACGAAGTCGCTTTCCGCAGCGGCCCGGTCCACCAGATGCAGATGGCCCAGCGTGAAGGGATTGGCGTGCATCACCACGGCGGCGGACACGCCCGGCCGCCGGGACCGCGCCAGCGCGCGGCAGTAGTCGGCAAAGCCGGTGCGGCGGTTCTCCATAAATACGGCCTCGCCGTCCGCCCGGGCGATCTCGTAGAAGCCCAGGTCGGCGAAGAAACGGGTGTTTTTCACCTTGGTATAGAGAAACACGTGGGTGTTTCCGCGGGCAGCCTGCACCTCCATCAGGTGGCTGACCACCTGGTTCAGAAGTCCCTCGCCCTGACGTCCGCCGTCCACGGCCAGGCAGCGGATGGTGCTGTCGAAGGCGCTTCCTGTGGCCACCGCGCGGCCGTCCTCATCAAAGACGGCGCAGGTATAGTCCAGATTCCGGTCGCGCCGGATGCCCTCCTGCTGCAGCAGGGCATCCACCTGCGCCATAGCGCGGGCGTCGCGGGGGGATATGGCTGTCAATACGTCAGACATGCAGATCACCTCAGGATACAGCTTCCAGTCTATTATAACAGAGTTATCTGCGCAGGGAAAGCAAAACCGTCCGGCAGCAGCCGGACGGTTTTGCGGCGTGGGCAGTCACAGCGGCATGATGCCCAGCAAGATGGCGAACAGCATGCACAGGATCGAGAAGACCCAGACGTAGAAGAAGCTGGACTTGATATGGTCCTTGATGTCCACGTCCGCCAGGCCGATGCCCAGCAGCGTGGCCGGCACCATGGGGCTGATGAAGGTGGCGCAGTTGCGGCAGACCACCATGGCCACGGCGATGGGCAGCGCCTCCACGCCGAAAGCTTGGCCGATGCCGATGATGACGGGCAGCATGCCGTAGAAGTAGCTGTCGGTATCGAAGGCCAGAGCCAGCGGCACGGACAGGATGCCGATGATCAACGGCAGGTGCTGGCCCAGGGCCGCAGGCAGCGCGCTGGAGACCAAGTTGGCCAGGCAGCGGACCACAGAGGGGACCGATCCGGCGGCCAGCTCCATGGTCTTGGCGGCGGCCACTGCCAGGCCGCCCTTGTCGTCGGGAACAAAGCTTGTGGTCAGGATGCCCATCAGCACGGCGGCGCCCATCAGAGTGGAACACATCATCAGGGCAGGACCGGCGTGGAGGTTGATGATCTTCTTGTGCATTTTGGCGGTGAAGCCGTAGTTGACGAACAGAGCGATGGCGCAGCCCAGCATAAACGGGAAGTAGCTGGGGAACACATCCCAGATCAGCATGGCGATGACCGCCAGCGTCAGCAGGATGTTGAAGAGGAACAGCTTGGGACGGGCCAACTCGTTTTCCACGGCGGCGGTCTGCTCCTCGATGATCACCTCGCCGTGCTCCGCGGCCAGTCTGCCGTAGAGACCGGCGCCGCGGGCCTTCTCCTGAAAACCGGAGAAGACGGCGTGGACCAGAGCCAGCACGATGCCGAAGATCTGGATGGGCAGGATGGTCTGCCACAGGGAGCCGGCCTCCATGCCCAACACCGAGGCCGCGCGCATGGTGGGCCCGGCCCAGGGCATCAGGTTCAGCACGCCCATGGACAGCACGGCGATGCGCAGAAGCGTGGTGGGCCGCATATGCATCCGCTTGTACACGGGCAACATGGCCGGGATCACGATGCAGAAGGTGGAGGCGCCGCCGCCGTCCAGATGGCCCACCAGGGCGATGACGGCGGAGACGAGGGTGACGCCGACCACGCTGTCGCCCACCAGCTTCATCAGCTTGCCGATGATCACGTCGAACATGCCGGCGTCGGTCATGATGCCGAAGTACAGCACGCTGAACACGAACAGGGCCGCTGTGGGACCAGTACTGGAGAAGCCAGATTTGATCATAGAGGCGATCTGCGCAAAGTCGTAGCGGCCGCCGATGACCAGAATGACGGCGAGGATGGTGGGCCATGTAATGAAAGCGATGGCCGGCTGGGTCTTGCTCTTGAACAGTGTCACCACAATGGCGACGATGGTCAGCAAGCCGAGAATTCCAACGATGGTATCAGTCATGTAAGATCCCCTTTCATATGTGTCGTTCCGCGCGGCGGCGGGGATTACAGCGTGTAAGGCTTGATCTTGCGGACCACGTCCAGGATGGTGCCGTCCCGGGCCTCCAGCACAGCCACCACCTTGTCCTCCCACTCCAGATCATCGGGGCGGCCGACGAGGCTGTAGGCTTTCTCCTTCAATTCCTCGATGGGAACATGCCGGATGCCGGCGGCATCCAGACACTCGATCAGATCCTGGCGCAGGGGGTTCACGGCGATGCCGTAGTCGGTGACCAGCACGTCTACGCAGTCACCGGGGGTGGTGACGGTGACCACGTGCTCACAGACAGTGGCCATGCGGCCGCGGATCAACGGGGTGACGATGATGCAGCACTTGCTGCCGGCCGCCGTGTCGGGGTGGCCGCCGGGAGCACCGCGCAGCACGCCGTCGGATCCAGTCAGCACGTTGACATTGAAGCCGGTGTCGATCTCCAGCGCGGCCAGCACCACGAAGTCCAGCTTATTGACGAAGGCGCCCTTGTTGGCGGGGTTGGCGTACTGGGAGGCGCTCATCTCAAAGTGATTGGGCGTCTGGTTGATGGAGTTCACCGCGTCCAGGTCGAAGTCCTGCACGTCGATGACTTTGTCCACCTTGCCCTTCTTCAGCAGCTCCACCATGGGGCCGCAGATGCCGCCGATGGCCCAGCCCATCCGGATGTTCCGCTCGTCCATGTACTTCTCCAGGAACAGGTTGGCCGCCAGAGAGGGGCCGCCTACGCCGGTCTGGAAGGAGAAGCCGTCCTTGAAATACGGGGTGGCGGCGATGACGCGGGCTACGTTCTCGGCCATCATCAGGTCGCGGGGGTTCTGGGAGATGCGGGCGGCGGAGGAGGCGATCTTCCGGGGATTGCCGATGGAGTCCACCACCACGACGGCGTCCACATCGATGGCCTCCACGCTGGCGGGCATGTTGGGGAAGTCCACCAGACAGTCGGTGACCACCACCACGTGGTCGGCGTACTTGGCGTCGGTCATGGCGTAGCCCATGGAACCGCAGTTGCTCTTGCCGCCGATGCCGCGGCAGTTGCCCACGCAGTCGCTGGTGGGGGCGGCCACGAAGGCGATGTCGATGTGTACCTCGCCGCCCTCGATGGCACGGGGCCGCCCGCCGTGGCTGCGGATGATGGCAGGCGTCTTCAGCTTGCCGGCGGAAACCACCTCGCCCATCCGGCCGCGGATACCGCTGGTCTGGATGCCGATGACCTTGCCCTGCTCGATGTAGTCGGCGATGGGGTCGTGGGCGCTGCCCAGGCTGGTGGCGGCGATGGTCAGATCCTGCAGGCCCAGCTCCTCGATGGCGGCTTTCATGACCATGTTGACCACGAAGTCGCCGTCCCGCAGGTGGTGGTGGAAGCTGAAGGTCATGCCGTCCCGGGCACCGCACTGGCGCAGGGCGTCGGCCAGCGTCTCCACGATCTTGCTCTCCTGAGGCTTCTCATAGCGGCGGGTGCGGGGAGAGGCCTTCTGGATATATTTGCCGTCCATGTAGTTCTTGCCCTGATAAACCTCCTTGCCGTTTGTCAGCAGGAAATCAGGAATGTCTCTTCCAACTGCGTTTTTCATACCAGATCCCCCTCATACATGCCGCAGGCCCGGGCCAGGCGAAGCGTCCGCTCGGCGCCGGGGATGAACGCGATATCGATCATTTTGCCGTCCACGGTGAACACACCCACGCCGGCGGCGGACTGCTCCCGGTACGCGCGGACGATCTTTTCCGCCTGCGCGACTTCCTTTTCGGTGGGGGCAAACGTCTGGTGGACAAAGCGGATCTGCTTGGGATTGATAAGGCTTTTGCCGTCAAAGCCCATGGCCTTGTTCTGCAGCACCTCGGCCTCGAAGCCCTCCTGGTCATCCAGATTGGTGAACACGGTGTCGAAACACTGGACGCCGGCGGCGCGGGCCGCGATGAGCATCATGCCGCGGGCGGTGACCATGTCGATGCCGTCGGGCGTGGGCTTGGTCTGCATGCACTTGCGGAAATCGCCGCCGGAGATGGCCACGCCGAACATGCGGTCCGAGGCGGCGCAGATCTCGTAGGCGTTCAGGATGCCCTTGGGGCTCTCCAGCGCCGCCATCAGCAGCGTGCGGCCCACCTCCACGCCGAACTCCCGCTCGGCGTCCTCCACGGCGTCCTCCACCGTGCGGACATCCTGAGCGCTCTCGCACTTGGCGATGCGGATACCGTCGGCTCCGCCGGCCACGCAGACGCGGATATCCTCCTGCCAGTGGGGGGTGTCCAGCCCGTTGATGCGGACGATGACCTCGGTGTCGCCGTAGTCAATGGTCTTGAGGGCGTGATACAGGGAGAAGCGGGCGGCGTCCTTCTGGTTCTCCGCCACGGCATCCTCCAGGTCCAGCATGATGCTGTCCACGCCATAGATGTAGGCATCCTTGATGAGGCCCGGCTTCTGGGCGCTCATGAAGATCATGGAGCGGCGCAGGCGGAACCGCTCAGGCTTGGGACGAGGGATCATTGGATCACACCTCCCCAGGGAATATTGGCCGCAGACTGGTCACAGCTGCGGAACACCGCGCACTCCACACGGGCCTTCAGGGTACAGTCCAAGGCGCCCTTGTCCACCACGGTGACACGGGCGTTTTCCACGCCCAACCGCTCCAGCGTCTCCAGCACGGTGGTCTTGATCTGGCGGCCGTACTGGTTCATGACGCTGCTGTGCAGCTCCAGCGTCACGCCGCCCTCGGCGGGTTCCACTGTGATCTGGGCGTCGCTGGATTCCAGCGTGCCGGCCACGGCCGGCTTCAGGATCTCCATATACCTCTCCTCCTTTGTTATATCACGATCGTATTTCACAACACCTATATAGTTTATCATATCATGCGGGACTCCCGCCGGCAAGGGAAAATCAGCCGACTTCGGCACGAAAACATGGGGCGGAAGCATCAGAAAGAGAGCGTCTGCGGCCAACGGCCGCAGGCGCTCGTATGATCGGCAGCCTCTCAAACGGCGCGCTTACAGCGCAGCCTCCAGATGGGCGCGGATAGCGGCGATAAAGTCGGCGCTGGTGACGGTAGTCACGGCCACGCCCTCATCCACCAAACCGGCCAGGTCCTTGGTCATCACGCCGTCGCCCAGAGTGTCTAGGCAGGCCTTCTCCAACCGGTCGGCGAAAGCAGTCAGGTCTGCAAGACCGTCCAGCTGGCCCCGCTTGCGCAGAGCGCCGGTCCAGGCGAAGATGGTGGCGATGGGGTTGGTAGAGGTGGCCTCGCCCTTCAGGTGGCGGTAGTAGTGCTTGGTCACGGTGCCGTGGGCGGCCTCGTACTCGGTGGTGCCATCGGGGGCCACCAGTACGCTGGTCATCATGGCCAGGGAGCCGAAGGCGGTGGATACCATGTCGCTCATCACGTCGCCGTCATAGTTCTTGCAGGCCCAGATGAAGCCGCCCTCGGAGCGGATGACGCGGGCCACGGCGTCATCGATCAGCGTATAGAAATAGGTGATGCCCAGCTCCTCGAACTTGGCCTTGTAGTTCTCGAACTCCTCCTCGAACACCTTTTTAAACTCGCCATCATAGATCTTGGCGATGGTGTCCTTGGTGGAGAACCACAGATCCTGCCTGGTGTCGATGGCGTACTGGAAGCAGGCCCGGGCGAAGGAGCGGATGCTTTTTTCCTTGTTGTGGGCGCCCTGCCACACGGCGGGGCCGTCCACCTTCTGCACGGTGAGGGTCTTCTCCTCACCGCTCTCGCCCTTGAAGGTCATGGTGCATACGCCGGGCTCCTCAGTATACAAATCCACGCTCTTGTACACGTCGCCGTAGGCGTGACGGGCGATGGTGATGGGCTTTTTCCAGTTCTTCACCACCGGGTGGATGGAGTCGATGAGGATGGGGGCGCGGAACACGGTGCCGTCCAGGATGGAGCGGATGGTGCCGTTGGGGCTCTTCCACATCTCGGTCAGCTGGGGGTATTCCTCCATACGCTGCTTGTTGGGGGTGATGGTGGCGCACTTGACGGCCACGCCCAGACGCTTGGTGGCGTTGGCGGCATCCACAGTGACCTGGTCCTTGGTCTCGTTGCGGTGCAGCAGGCCCAGGTCGTAGTACTCGGTCTTCAGCTCTACGAAGGGAAGGATCAGCTGATCCTTGATCATCTGCCACAGCACACGGGTCATTTCGTCGCCGTCCATCTCCACCAGCGGCGTCGTCATGCGGATCTTTTCCATGTCAAAATATTCCTCCCTCAGTTTCTGTTGGCGTAATAATTCATCAGGCAGCCGTCCAGCAGGATCTGCCGCTCGTCGTCGGTCAGATTCCGGATGTGGAGCAGCAGATCCTCCACAGTGCCGTTCTGGCGGATTACCTTGGCGGAGATATCCTCTGTCTTGCTCTCCACAGCCTTGCGGATATTGGGGACAAAGACACAGTCACCGGAAGCATATTCGAACGCTGCACCCTCGTCGATGGTGAAGGGCAGGATGCCCCAGTTGATGCAATTGCTGCGGTAGCGCTTGGTGGCGTACTCGTAGCAGATGTTGGCAAAGCCACCCAGCACCTTCTGGCAGGAGGCGGCCTGCTCACGGGCGGAGCCGTCGCCGGGCCGGTTGGCGAATACAGCCGAGCCATACTGGGTGACCGGGCACAGCGTGTCGGCGTCGCCCACGCGGCCCAGAACCTCCCGGATGTGGAAGGGGCAGGTGCCATGGCGGCGCTGCCACTCCAGCTTGGCGGCCTCCTTAGCGCGGGGCACGTAGTCCGGCACACGGCGGGACAGAGTGAACTCCGCCATGCGCAGCGGGTTGCTGCGGTAGGAGGAGGTCTCGCCGGAGGGGATCAGCTCGTCGGTGGTAGTGACGGGATCATGGATCACGGCCGCCAGCTCTACCAGCAGGTTCTCACCCAGCTCGTACATCTTGGGCCAGTCGGTGATGTTGGGGCCCATGACCAGCTCCACGGAGGGATCGGCCTTGCCGAAGCCGTAGTAGACGCGGTTCTCGTAAATGCTCTTGTCAAAGTGGTATTCGTGGTGGACGGGCTCATAGTCCACGTCCGTGGCCGGGGTGATGCGGCCGCCGTTGCGGGCCGTGGCGGCGATGGAGCGGGCGTCCATCAGACACACGGCGGCAAACTGGCCCTCGCCGGGTTTGGAGCCCTCGCGGTTGGGGAAGTTGCGGGTGGTGTGGCGCAGGGACAGACCGTTGTTGGCGGGCACGTCGCCGGCGCCGAAGCAGGGACCGCAGAAGCTGGGCTTGATCACCGCGCCGGCGTGCAGCAGGTCGGCGGTGGCACCCACCTTCATCAGCTCCATGGACACGGGCACGGAGGTGGGGTACACGGAGAAGCTGAAAGCGCCATTGCCGGTGGAGCCGCCGCGGACGATGTCAGCCGCCTCGGTGATGTTGTCGAACAATCCGCCGCTGCAGCCGGCGATGACGCCCTGATCGGCCCAGACGCCGCCGTCGTGGTACTTCTCCACCAGGTGAACATGGGCCTTGGGATAGCGGTGGGCGGCATCTTCCTCCACCTGCCGCAGGATCCCCGGCGCGTTGGCCAGGAACTCCCGGATGGTCCAGGCGTTGGAGGGATGGAAGGGCAGGGCGATCATGGGCTCCACCTTGTCCAGCTCAATGGTGACCATTTTGTCGTAATAGGCGCACTTGCCGGGGTGCAGTTCCGCGTAGTCCTGGGGCCGGCCGTGGGCCGCGTAGAAGCTGCGGGTTTCCTCATCCGTCTCCCAGATGGAGCTGAGGCAGGTGGTCTCGGTGGTCATCACGTCGATGCCGTTGCGGAAGTCGATGGGCAGCTCGGCGATGCCGGGGCCCACGAACTCCAGGACCTTGTTGTTGACGAACTTGCGCTCGAATGTGGCCTTGACCAGGGCAATGGCCACGTCGTGGGGGCCGACGCCCCGGCGGGGCTTGCCGGTCAGGTACACCAGCACCACCTGAGGCATGGGGATATCCCAGGTGTTCTTCAGCAGCTGTTTGGCCAGCTCCGGGCCGCCCTCGCCCACGGCCATGGTGCCCAGGGCGCCGTAGCGGGTGTGGGAGTCGGAGCCCAGGATCATGGAGCCGCAGCGGGTCAGCTCCTCGCGGGCATAGGAGTGGATCACGCTCTGGTTGGCGGGCACATAGATGCCGCCGTACTTCTTGGCGGCGGACAGCCCGTACATGTGGTCGTCCTCATTGATGGTGCCTCCCACGGCGCATAGGCTGTTGTGGCAGTTGGTCAGGGCGTAGGGCACGGGGAATTCCTTCATGCCGGAGGCCCGGGCCTGCTGGATGATACCCACATAGGTGATGTCGTGGGAAGCCATGGCATCAAAACGTACCTGCAGATTCTCCGGATCGCCGGAGAGATTGTGGGCCTGCAGGATCTGCCAGGCCATGGTGGCCTGCCGGGCCTCCTGCAGAGAAACGGGGGCGCTGTCCTGGGGCACGCCATCCACCAGGTACACGCTGTGGTCAATCAGTTCGATCATGGTGATCCTCCTGTCAACAAATGATAGGGGCCATCGGGCGGGCACGCCTGAAAAACAGCGCCCCGTTTCCGCTGCCGCGGGTCGATTGTACCACAAAATGGGACCGGTCAACATACTTTTTGAGCAAAAAAACCGATGAAAACACAAATTCTGCGGTTTGACCATAACTATTTGGCGTTTTTTTGGCGGAGTGGCACGACAAAAAATGGATTATTCAAAAGCCGGGCGAGGACAGCTTGCTGGCGGCGGGTTTCCTGCAAAAACTGAAAAATCATGAAAAAGAACTTGCAAAAAAGGGACGTTAAATTGCACAATTCCCCGAAAACAGCAAAAGCGACGTCAAGGACAGACCTCGGACGCCGCTGTTTTGCGGAAGAACAGGTGAAGTTTTCGCCCTTACAGATGGAAATAAGCCCGCACCTCATCGGGCGTTGCGATCTCCCGGCCGGCCTCCCGGGCCAGGGCTGTAACACGCTCCAGCAGCTGGGCATTCGTGGGACAGCCCAGCTCCGCGTAGTGATAGTCGCCAAGGCCGATGGCCAGTCCGCCGCCGTTTGCCAGCACGTGGGGTGCCACGGCCAGCAGATTGCCGCCCATGCAGTTGCAGCTCCAGTAGCAGTCCTCCTGGGGCAGGACGCTGCGCAGGGCGTCGATGGCCAAAGGCGTGGCGGGATGGCCGGTGATATGCGGCCCCTCCGTCAGGTGGAAGAGGAAGTAGCCGGGCCGGGTGCAGCGGCCGCTCTCCAGCAGCTTGACGCCGCGGCGGACAAAACCCATGTCCCAGCAGGTGAATTTGCACTTGATGCCCCGGGCGCGCATCTCGTCGGCACAGTAGAGCAGCGTGGCGGTGTCGTTTCGATAGACAGCATCCGCGCAGAGAAAGGTGCCGGAGGCCGCGTCGAACTGGTCGATGTTGATGCTGCCGGTGTCCAGCGGGATGATGTCCGGCTTTGTCTGCCGGCGCTCCGCCAGACGGGAGATGAGCCGGATGCGCCGGACGTCATCATCGTTGCTGCTGTAGCCCAGAGTGGGCAGCAGGAGGATATCGGTCTTCTCCCGCACTCGCTCAATGATCTCGGCGTAGACCTCCGGGCGGTTGTTGGGGGCGCCGTCGTCGGTCCGTGCGTGGAAGTGCATGATGGCCGCCCCGGCCTCCCGCACCCGCTGGGCCTCGTCCACCAGTTCCTGCACCGTCCAGGGCACGTGGGGGTTGACGTCCCGCATGGCGTATTCGTTGACCCGGCACTCCAGAATGACTTTCTTTTGCCCGTTCATAGGATCCCTCCGCGGTTTTGGTATAGTCTCAGTATAGCACGGCGCGGGACGGATTGGAAGGGACAGGGGGCCTCGCCGGTATGAAAAAGCCCGATCCTGGATGGGATCGGGCTTTTTAGGGATGCTTTACAGCTGGTTGATGTAGCGGCAGGCCGCCAGAGCGGCGGTGGCGCCGTCCGCCACGGCGGTGGTCAGTTGGCGGACATACTTGCTGCGGCAGTCGCCGGCCACGAAGACGCCGGGCGTTTTGGTCAGGCACTGCTCATCAGTGTCGAAATAGCCGAACTTGTTCAGATCGGCCAGGTCGGCAAAGGGCTCATTCTCCGGGATCAGGCCGATGGCTACGAACAGCCCGTCGCAGGCGATCTCCCTGGTCTGGCCGTCGTGGACGATCTCCACGCCGCGCAGTTCGCCGCCCTCGGTGACGAGGCCGCTGAACTTTACCTCGGTGAGGGAGCGGACGTTGGGACGGGCGAAGAGGACCTCCTGCAACCGGGCCTCGCCGGTGAAGTAGGGCAGATCCTGCAGCATGATGACCTCTTTGCACTTCTCCGCCAGCAGAATGGCCTCCTGCAGGGCGGAGTTGCCGCCACCGGCCACGCAGACGGTTTTGCCGGCGTAGAAATCGCCGTCACAGACCGCGCAGAAGGAGATGCCCTCGCCCACCAGTTCGTCCTCACCCTCCAGGCCCAGCATGCGGTGCTTGACGCCGGTGGCCAGCACCACGGTGCGGCCCTCGTAGCTGCCGCCCTCTTCGGTGGTGACCACCTTGTGGCCGTCCTGATCCCGGACGGAGACGACGGTCTCGATCTCAATGTCGGCACCCTGGGCCAGGATCTGGTTCAGCGTCTGCTCAGCAAACTCGTTGCCGCTCATGGACAGGGTGCCGGGATAGTTCTCCACCTTGGGCGAGTGGGTGATCTGGCCGCCGAAACCGGCCTTCTCGATCACCAGCGCGGTTTTGCCGTTGCGAAGGCCGTACAGGGCCGCGGTCATGCCAGCGGGACCGCCGCCGACGACGATGATATCGTACATATGCTCTCTCCGTTCCTGTGTAGTTTTATCAGATGAGACGAGCAGAAATTGCCGGGGCAATTCCTGCTCGTTCCGGGGTTGGTTTCCGTTCCGGCGGTTACCGCTTCATCAGCCAGCCCTTGATGTCGGACACGCCGCGATACTTCTCAAAGCGGTCGCCGTCGATCAGTACCAGAGTGGGGGCCTGTTTGACGCCATACTTCTCCACCAGCGCCTTTTCCTCGTTGGCGTTGAGGGCGGTGTAGGCGATGCCGGCCTTGTCCAGCAGGGCGCCGGCGGCCTTGCAGTTGGGGCAGGTAGGCGTCTTGAAGAGGAGGATGCCGGCGGAGGCGGCCGCAGGCTCTGCGACGGTGGCAGGCGCCTCGGTCATGGGGACCTCCACCATCGGGGCGGAGGCGGTCTCGTCCACGGGGGCGGGATTCGGCCCCACATGGGTCAGCGTGGAGCGGCCGATGTTGTACACCCTGCGGTCCTTATACTCCTGAGCCTTGCCGTCGTTCCAGTTCTGGATGGGGCGATAGTAGCCGGTGATGCGGCTGTAGACTTCGGTCTTCTGGCCGCAGATGGGGCAGACGAACTGCTCACCGGTGAGATAGCCGTGGTCCTTGCAGACGGAGTAGGTGGGGGACATGGTGTAGTAGGGCAGCTTGTAGTTCTCCGCGATCTTGCGGACCAGATTGGCAGCGGCCTTCCAATCGGGAAGCTTCTCGCCCAGAAACGCGTGGAACACGGTGCCGGAGGTGTACAGCGTCTGCAGGTCGTCCTGGATATCCAGGGCGGAGAACACGTCCTCCGTGTAGCCCACCGGCAGGTGGGAGGAGTTGGTGTAGTAAGGGGTGCCGTTCATGTTGGCGGTGATGATGTCGGGGAACTCCTCCTTGTCGTGCTTGGCAAAGCGATAGGTGGTGGATTCCGCCGGGGTGGCCTCCAGGTTGTAGAGGTCGCCGTACTGTTCCTGATAGTCGGACAGGCGCTCGCGCATGTGGTTGAGCACGTCGCGGGTGAAGCGCTGCACCCGCTCATCGGTCAGGTCGGCGCGGAGCCAGTTGGCATTGAGACCCACCTCATTCATGCCGATGAGGCCGATGGTGGAGAAGTGGTTGTTGAAATGGCCCAGATAGCGCTTGGTGTAGGGATACAGGCCCTGCTCCAACAGCTTGGTGATGACGGTGCGCTTGGTCTTCAGGCTGCGGGCGGCGATGTCCATCAGGTTGTCCAGCCGCTTGTAGAAGTCGGCCTCGTCCGCCGCCAGATAGGCGATGCGGGGCATGTTGATGGTGACCACGCCGATAGAGCCGGTGGACTCGCCGGAGCCGAAGAAGCCGCCGGATTTCTTGCGCAGCTCCCGCAGATCCAGGCGCAGACGGCAGCACATGGAGCGCACGTCGCTGGGCTCCATATCGGAGTTGATGTAGTTGGAGAAGTAAGGCGTGCCGTACTTGGCAGTCATCTCGAAGAGGAGCTTGTTGTTCTCGGTCTCGCTCCAGTCGAAGTTGCGGGTGATGGAATAGGTGGGAATGGGATACTGGAAGCCGCGGCCGTTGGCGTCGCCCTCGATCATGATCTCGATGAACGCCTTGTTGACCATGTCCATCTCCTTCTGGCAGTCGCCATAGGTGAAGTCCATCTCCCGGCCGCCGATGATGGCGGGCAGGTTCTTCAGGTCATTGGGCACCACCCAGTCCAGCGTAATGTTGGAGAAGGGGGCCTGGGTGCCCCAGCGGCTGGGGGTGTTGACGCCGTAGACGAAGGACTGGATGCACTGCTTGACCTCCTTCTGGCTCAGGTTGTCCACCTTGACAAAGGGGGCCAGATAGGTGTCGAAGGAGGAGAACGCTTGGGCGCCGGCCCACTCGTTCTGCATGATGCCCAGGAAGTTGACCATCTGGTTGCAGAGGGTGGACAGGTGGTTGGCCGGGGAGGAGGTGATCTTGCCGGGCACGCCGCCCAGCCCCTCCTGGATCAGCTGCTTCAGGCTCCAGCCGGCGCAGTAGCCGGTGAGCATGCTCAGGTCATGGAGGTGGATGGCCGCGCTGCGGTGGGCCTCGGCGATTTCGTCGTCATAGACCTCGCTGAGCCAGTAGTTGGCGGTGATAGCGCCGGAGTTGGACAGGATCAGACCGCCCACGGAATAGGTGACGGTGGAATTCTCCTTCACGCGCCAGTCGTTGATCTTCAGATAGTTGTCGACGATATCCTTGTAGTTGAGCAGCGTGGAGTTGATGTTGCGCACCTTCTCCCGCTGGCGGCGATAGAGGATATAGGCCTTGGCCACGTCGGCATAGCCGGCCTCAGACAGCACCTTCTCCACGCTGTCCTGAATGTCCTCCACCGTGATCTGACCATCCTTTACCTTGCCCTCGAAATCCGAGGTGACCCGCAGAGAGATCAGATCGATCACGCTGGGGTGGTACTCTTTGTTCAGCGCGTCAAAGGCCTTGGTGATGGCCGCGCTGATTTTTTCAATGTGGAAGTCTACGACCTTCCCATCTCTCTTGACTACCTGATACATGACAAAGCTCCCCCTAACCGGAAAATGATAGCCTCACGGTTCGACAGATGTCGACCGGAAATTGAACAGCTTCATTCTACCACCGGGGGGGATCCATGTCAACTATATATTTGGTTTAATTTATATAAAAAGCACAATATATTGTGGTTCTCAGTCCACGCCCCGGAGACGCGTGTCCGGCACGAAGCGGCGGGCGACGGCGGCAAAGCGCTCCAGTTCCTGCCGGGAGGGGGCGTGCAGACCGCCGAAGGGGACGGAGTCCCGGTCGGTGAAGCACTGGAGAAAGTAGTGTTTCGCGCCGGTGATCATCCGTCCGATCTCCTCGAAGTCCGACTCCTCGTGGAACTCTTTTACCACGGTGGTACGGAACTCGTAGTCGGTGGCGCTGCCCATGAGCAGGGCGACGCTCTCCCGAACCGCATCCATGTCCACCTGCTCCACGCCGCAGGTGGCGGCGTATTTGGCGGGGCTGTTCTTCACGTCCATGGCGACATAGTCCGCCAGCCCCTCCTCCAGAATCTGCCGGAGCGGATCGGGGTGGGCGCCGTTGGTGTCCACCTTGGCGGCAAAGCCCAGGGCGCGGATGCGTCGCAGCAGGTCCGGCAGCTCCCGGTGCAGGAGGGGTTCGCCGCCGGTGAAGGCGACGCCATCCAACAGTCCGGTCCGCTTTTTCAGAAAGGTCAGCAGCTCAGCGTCGTCCATGACGGGTTGGGCGCTTCCGTCTGCCAGCTCGAAATTGTGGCAGAAGGGGCAGCGGAAGTCGCAGCCGCCCAGGAACACCGTGCAGGCCACATGGCCGGGGAAATCCAGCAGAGTCATCTTCTGCAGTCCGTGTATCTTCATAGGTATCCTCCTCAGACGGCCGCCAGCACGTGCAGATTGCGCAGTCCGGCGTCCGCGATGCCGTCGTTGACGGAGTAGGCGTGCTTTTCCAGATCACCGCAGGTGGCGTTCGTCAGTTCCTGCTCCATCAGTTCGTCGATCACATCGGCGGCGATGCTCTCGATCACGTCGTATTTCTCCTGTGCCTGCGTCGCCTCGTTGTCGCTGGTCAGCAGATATTCCAGCAGCTCTGCCAGCAACGACAGCTTCGGCAGAGCCCGCAGGGCGCGGAAGCTCCACTTATAATAGGGTTGGTACTGCCTGTTCAGCAGAAAAACGGCCGAGATGGTGCTGCGGACGAACTCGCCCACCGCCAGCTGGGCCGCGGCGCTCTCCCCGTGGCGGATGCAGCGCTGATAGTTGTACTGGCCTGCCTGGGCCATCAGCAGCAGGTGGCCGGCCAGCTTTTTCCGGCGCACATCCTCCGGGAAGAAGCGAAGACCCTCCCGGATGCGGGTGACCTCGCCGCAGTTGTCAAAGAAGAGGACGCCGTTGGTACACTCGGCCAGCGACTGCTCCGGTACCGTCAGCCACTGCTCCACCGTCAGCGCGCCGTCGGCTGCGCTGAGCTTTTCCGCGAAAAACTCACCTGTCCGCAGTATGCCACGGCGGGGTCCGCCCACCGGTTGCATCAAAGAGCGGCGGAGGCCCATAAATTCCTTCGGCAGCTTGGCGTAGGCCCGCTCCAGCAGAAAGGCGGTGCGGCGGTCCACCACGTCCTCTCCCGGCAGAAACAGGCAGAAGCCCGGCTCAAAGTCATGGTCCCGGGACACCGCGTCGTCGTAGCCGAAACACTCGGAGCCGCTGCCGATCAGACCCGCCGCCAGGCGGGGCAGCAGGTCGGGGAACTGCTCATCCAGCATGGGGCGGCCGTATGCCTCGAAAAACGCCCGGGAAAGCTCAAGTCCGTTCATAGATGCGCTTCGCCTCCTTTTCCAGCCGGTCCGCCTCCGCAAAATATCCGTAGTAGGAGAAGGTGGGGGCGCACTTTTCACAGACAAAGGCGTAGTATCCGTCGTGGGGCGCGGAGGGATCGGCCAGCAGCTCACAGGCCTGGTCCAGCAGAGTGCTGATCTCCTGCTCCGACTCCTCCGGTCCGCGCTGGGCGGCGATGGCATCGGCCCGGTTCAGGCAGGTGATGGCCTGCTCCAGCACGCCGCCGGGGACCCGTCCCATGACATCCATGGCCTTGTCATAGAGGGCATGGGCTGCATCGAACCGCCCCATGGCGGCACAGACCAGCGCCATGTTGTTGTAGAGCCCGCCCAGCAGCTGCGGAGCGGTGCGGGGGGTTGCCTCATACACGGCCCGCGCCTGTTCAAACAGGGCCAACGCCCGCTCGTTTTCCCCGAAGGCGTTGCAGGCCGTGGCCACGTTGGTGTAGGTGGTACCAGCGCTGATGGTGCCGGCAAAATCCAGCGCATCCAGCAGCCGCAGCGCCTCGTCGCCGTTGGCCAACGCCTTGTCCCGGTCGCCCACCTTGCGGTAGTGTCCCACCAGTTCGTTGCGCAGCAGCAGCTGGCCCCGCAGGTCGCCGCCCAGCTTCGCCTCCTCCAGCCAGTAGAGAAGGTGGCGCTCGGCGCCGGCGTAATCCCGGCGGCTCATGTACTCGTCCATTTTCTGAATGATCCGCTGCTGGGGGACCGGCTTGACCTGGGGCGCGGCCCCATAGGGTTCGTCACACAGGACACAGCGGGGCTCCACATAGTCCTCCGGCTGCAGGTATCCGGGATCGTCACGCATAAGGTTTCCTCCGTCAAAATGGCTTGTCCGCAGGCTGTCCGGCGGACATGGGATTGCTATAGCCACTATATCATATTTTTGCGGTAATTTCCACCGGGACTTTTCCACACTGCGCGTACGATCCGCCGGCCGATCGCGCCAAACAAAAACACCGTCCGTCCGGACGGTGTTTTTGTTTGGTGGAGACTGCTGGACTCGAACCAGTGACCTCCTGCGTGTGAAGAAATACGGGGATTTTGGCGCAGGTGACCGCAATCGCTCGAATGCCTGGGCCGCAGTCGTTTCCTGGGCCTCAAATTGCTGAAGCTGTATGATTTTGGGACTTCTACAGCAATTGTGCGCCCGACAAATAACACTTCCAGTAATCACCTAATACAAGCAGCGATCAATCAACATTTTGCTGCCGCACAGAGAAAATCAATGCCTGGCTCATTCATGGTATCCCACCGATGAGCCGGGCATATTTTGTATCTTGATTTTGGTATTTTTATCACTGCCAGAAAGAGTCTTCACGGCAACTTATAGATAAGATTATCATCGCAACACGGCAAAAGAAAAAAATCTGAAATGGAGCTGCTGGGCGGATTCGAACTGGTATATACTGGATTTTACCATCTGCCGGGGCATCTCTCCATGTGCCGCTAAGTACTGCAATTCCAAGCTTTTTTGAGAAATAAATTTTATTTGATGTCAGTGCGTGCCGACCGGTTTTGCCGTGGTAAGGGTCAGGATAAGGGTCAGGCTAGGCATCCCAGAACAGTGGCAAGGGCATAGCCCGGGAAATGGGGACACCAGAATTGGAGAGGAAAAAGCTCAAGGTATCTTTGCTACAGCGAAAAGCATGGCTCCCAGGGAACCGCATACTAAGGTGGCCAATGCCCTGGCCAGAAAGCCAATCTTTTATCTCGAAAAAAAGTATGAACTTCTCCAACATGATATAGAGAACCAAAAATGCAAACCGCATCGTCAGCCGAGTAGCCTTCTGAAGTCAAAGCGACTCCGTCCTGCACACTTTTGGCATCCTGAGCCGGAAGGTGAAGTCTTGACCGAATTTCCTTCTGTAGTTGGTCTGAGACCAGGGAACGATGACTATTTGGTGTCACAGCGATAAACCTTTTTGCCAGAAGCGCGATAATATCCAACGTCTTGTCGTAATCTTTCCGATTCCATGCCTATGGCCAAAGACTCTTGCATCAAAATCATATGACTTGACTTTTCGAGCCGTCCGTTTTTACATTACGGATCATCGCCGATGGCCTTCTGCACTGCGTTCAGATAGTTGAGAACCTGCTGATAGTCTGCCTCCATTTTCTGAGCGAAAAAGACCTTGTCTTGCTGCATATCATAGCAACAAAGTGAAAAAGTTTCTTTGTGGACATCCATTCCGACGAAAAGTGTGTTATAATATATTTGTAATGACCTCCATTTGTATGCGGTAATCCCTGTTTTTGTAGTTTGTGAACACCTACATTATACAGGTAAATCGTAAGTGCTCAATAATGACCCGCATTTCCAAGGCCGAGTAAGTATGAGAAAATGATACGTAGTCAACAAAAACTGCGTGTAAGTTTTCGAATACGAAGGGAGTGCGTGTAAGAAATGGAAGATGTGTTAGCGATCCGGGATGAGTACCGGCTGCAAGAATGGAGCCAGATCATCCAGGCGGGGCAAAACAGTGGGTTTAGCAAGCGAGAGTTCTGTAGACAAAACGGGATATCTGAACGGCAATATTACTACTGGCTGAAGAAATTGAGGGAAAGAGTCGCGGAAACAGCATCACCGCGCTTGGTGCATCTTGAAGAGCCTGTCCCCAAAAGCGAGGATGTACTTCGGATCCAGATTGGGCAGGCAGATTTGAGACTACCGGTAAACACGGACGCGGAAGCGGTGGCAGCCATTCTTCGGACCTTGCAGCAACTATGTTAGATCTAAGTCGAGTACGGAACTATTACGTTGCGTGTGGATATACGGACCTGCGCCGCGGAATAGAGGGCTTAGCTGCAATCGTGACCCAACAATTTGGTCAGGAGCTGAGTGAAGAAAGCCTGTTCCTGTTTTGCGGAAGACGCACAGACCGCATCAAGGCGTTATACTTTTCCGGCGATGGATATATCCTGTTGTATAAGCGGTTAAACAACGGCTCATTTCAATGGCCCAGAAGTGAAGCGCAGCTGCGGTTATTGGATCCACAGACCTTTCGATGGCTGATGGAGGGGTTGAAAATAGACCAACCAAAAGCCATTCGGAAGGCTCCCAAAAAGGACATGTTTTGAGCGCGAAACCATTGAAAATTCTGTACTTTTCGGCACCTTTGTGTTATAATAAAAGACACAAAGGCAGGTGAGATCTATGGGCAAAAATACGGTTGTCATTGATAAAAATGAGTTGGAAGAACTGAAGAAAGTTGCCCATGATCTGGCTGAAGAAAACGCACAGCTGCGGCAGAAACTGGAACGCATGAATGAACTGCTTTTGAATGCGCAAAGGGCTCGTTTCGGACAATCCAGTGAAAGGACCAAGTACGTCATGCAGGGCGGGACTCAGCTGGGGCTGTTCAATGAAGCAGAAGCAGAACAGGATCATAAGGCTGTTGAACCGACAGAGAGCACCATTGTTATTCCTGAACACACCCGCAAGGCCAAGCGCACCGTAGATGAACTGACGGCAAGTCTTCCGGTGAAAGAGGTCTTGATCACGCTTTCCGACGATGAACTTATCTGCGACAAGTGCGGCGGCAAGTATGAGATGATTGGAAAGAAGCTGGTTTCCCGGCGACTGGAAGTCATCCCCCGTCAATGCTATGTAGTGGAATATTACAGCTGTAGCTATGCGTGTAAAAGCTGTGAGACGAAGACTGGCTATGCCAATATCGTTACGACGGTGACGCCCCCCATGCTGATGAAGCACTCTCTGGCATCCGCGTCTACAGTGGCAAATGTAATGACGCAAAAGTATGTGGACGGACTGCCTTTGGCCCGGCAAGAATAGATCTGGGAACGGGAGGGGATTTGTCTTTCCCGGACTACGATGTCCAACTGGGTGATCCAGTGTGCCCAGACCTGGCTAAAACCACTGTACCGGCGTATGAAAAGGACCCTTTTGGAGTGTCCCGTGATTCATGCAGATGAGACAGTGGTGCAGGTGCTGAAGGAGGACGGAAAGGCCGCCACGAGTGAGTCTCGTATGTGGGTGTACGCCAACAATGACCGTAGCGGCAAACCGATTCGATACTTCGAATACCAACCGGACCGCAGCGGCAAGCACGCGGCAGCGTTCCTGAAAGGTTTCTCCGGCCGTCTGGTAACAGACGGCTATGCCGGGTACAACCAGGTGGACGGCGTGATCCGCTGCGGATGCTGGAGTCATATGCGGCGCTATTGGCGTGAGGCGATGCCAAAGGGGGCAACGAAAGAGCCTTCCAAGGCGGCTTGGGGCTATGACTATTGCAATAAACTCTTTGCTCTGGAGAAGAAATTTTCCAAAATGAGTGATGTAATACGCAAAACAGCGCGTCAGGTAGAGGCAGAACCTTTGCTTGAGGCTTATTGGTGGTGGCTTGATACATTGGATCCGGCGCCGGGCAGCAAATTGGCTGATGCCGTGACATATGCTAAGAACCAGAAGAAATACCTGAATGCATTTTTGGAACATGGCGAGGTAGATATCTCAAATAACTTGGCTGAAAACGCAATCCGCCCATTTGTTCAGGGCCGTAAAGCATGGCTGTTCTGCGATACACCCAAGGGCGCAGATTCCAGCGCGATTGTGTACTCCATTGTTGAGACAGCCAAAGCAAACGGCCTGGACCCATACACATACCTGAAACTCCTGTTGACCGAGCTGCCTTATCTGGGCAAAAATCCGGCTTCCGACAAGTTGGATCTGTTCATGCCGTGGACTGCTGCGATCCGAAAGAACTGTATTCTTCCTACAAAAAAGATTTCACCCGAGGACCTCTGACGCGAGGCCCTCGGGCGTCTTCTTTTTACCGGGTGATTATTGAGCACTTACCTGAGAAATCTGAGTTTTCCAATTTTTTATACTAATAATATATGGCAGGTGCTGCGAAAAATGCAGCACCTGCGATAACTATCGGCATAGAGATGGACTCCGAACTGCTGGAGCAACTCATGGAAATCATCGAGCCCATGAGGTTGACTCCTGAAATACTAATTCGCAGATTCTTGGAATGGTGTGTATCCCCCACAATAAAAGATGAATCCAATGGGTACGAATCTTGGTCTGTGCTTTTACATATGATCTCTCAATTATCTCACTTCCCTCTCGCTCTTGGTAGACGGTGGATGATTCAGCGGTTACGGTAAATCCACGATGCTACAAATCGGAGGTCATTACATATTGTCTACTGTGACGCAGCTGCGGCGTTTCGCGGCGTCATTTCTGCTAATGCAGAACAGAGAATCAACGCCGGGAACTAATACCACGACCATTGCATCGGTGGAAAACACGGAGGAAGGCTGGCTGTTGATTTCCCTGCCGGTGATGCTGCCACGCCGGGGCGAAAAGGATAGAGCGAGGTTTCTGGACGAGCCTCTGCGGACGGCCATCCGCCGTTATTGTCAGGACAGGCCTTTGCCGAAATTCCAAACTTGTGTGTTGATCTACGCGCATATTTACGATGCTGCCTATCCGCGCAGACGCGTGACAGACCACGACAATCTGGAATTGAAGCATTGCCAGGATGTGCTGGAAGCGGCCTTTCTGACCAATGATATCCCTATCCCGCCGCCCCTTTTTGATAAGCTGGAACAGGAGCGGGCGAAAGTCCAAAAGCCTGCACGTTGTTCCCGGAACTGACGGGTCTCCGATGACAAAAAGCAGCTTTTCCCGGATGATGGGCATCATTGCATCCAGAACAGCTATTACTCCCGGAGAACTGGGTACATCGAAACCGCATACTAACGTTGTCAGGACTTTGGACTTCAGTGTTACCACACATCAGTTGCGCCACACCTGCATCACACGGCTGTTTGAGAGCGGGCTGGACATCAAGGAAATCCAGTACCTCGCAGGGCATACCACCGTGGAAATGACACTCCGGGTATATACCCATTACCAGAAAGAGAGCAGGCAAGCAGAAACAGCAAAGCGGGTCACAGAGGCCCTGGGATAAGGTGTCCCAGAGGAGCAACAACGGCAGATGCGGCGGTGCCGTCAAGATTTGGACCTGTTGACAAAGTGGCGTATAAATCCTTCTGTACGACTTTCGCGAGCAAATCCGGACTGATGCTGCAGGATGCAAAGATACGCCATGCTGGTCCACAAAAAAGCGGCGCTTTTTCTTCTTCAGAATATTATAGCACCAGAGAAGGGGCGCTGTACACCCGGCCAGCCAGCTCGCTGTTAAGCATATACAGGCTCTTGGGATCGGAGCCGAACAGCTCCATCTTGGAGATCAAGTCGTTGGCGTTAGTCTCCTCCTCACCCTGCTCCTTGACGAACCAGTCCAAGAACTGCATAGTACGGAAGTCCTTTACCTCATAAGCCGCTGCATAGATATCGTTGATCAGAGAGGTCACATACTCCTCATGCTCAAGCCCAGCCTTCAGGACTGTCATATCACTGTCCAGCACCTTGTCCGGCTTGGCAATGGCCTCCAGAATCACGATCTCGCTGTTGTTATGCAGATACTGATAGAACAGCAGGGCGTGATCCCTCTCCTCCTGGGCCTGGATCTTATACCAGTTTGCAAAGCCATCTAAGCCGCGGGCCTCAAAATAGTTGGAGAAGTCCAGATACAGGTAAGCAGAGTAAAGCTCCTTATTCACCTGCTGATTCAGTAGCTCTTTCACCTTTGCGTTCAACATACATCATTCCTCCATTTCAGAATTTTCAGTCATCAGCTGTGCTGTAATTACCAATGAAAGACGTGCCTCCGTCAAAAGGCAGCGTGTTTTAAGTGGAACACAGCATCAATCCTTCACTCCTGCAATTGCCTGGATCTCAAACAGGAACTTGGGAGAGGTAAACGTCACCTCCGTGACACTGCGCGTAGTCGGTACACCCTGGCCCAGGAAATACTCATCAAAAATCTCATTCATCAGTGCGAAATCCTCACGGTGGGCTAGGAAGCAGTCGCAGTGAAGTACCATGTCCATGCCAGATCCACCGGCTTCCAGCGTGTTTTTCAGGCTCTCAAAGCAGCCACGGATCTGCTCTTCGGGGGTGGTGGGCATGGTGCCGTCCGGACGGCTGGCAGAATGAGCAGTGGTGAAAATGAGATCGCCGTAGCGAATTGCGCGGGACCACTTGGTCTTTAAACCATTTGGGGGGACGATTTGAATTTTTTCGTGCTTCATTTGAAATTTCCTCCTTCAAAAAAATTGAATTTTTACAGTTTGATTTGTTTCCAGGAACCTTTTCGCCAGTGCAGATACAAGAAGATCCAACGCAGAAAATGCGCCAGAGCAAAGGCGGTCCAAATGCCAAATTGGTAAAGTCCCAGGGGATAGCACAGCAGCCAGGCCGCAAAGGGCCGCAGAATCGCCACAATCCAAAGTGTGGTGCGGGCTACAGCCTTTGTGTCTCCGGCGCCCCGGAGAATACCGGCGTAAACCGTGCTGCCGGCGCAAGGGATACAGCTTACTGCCACAAACAGCAGAAGCTCTCCGCCTCGGGATATGACGTACTCTTCAGTGGTGAAAAAGCCCAGGATGGGGCAGCGGAACAGGGCAAACACCACAGCAATGGCAAAGGCGGTGGTATAGCCCATCCATACGGCGTATTTCCCGGCCATCTGAGCCCGATCCGGCTTCCCCATTCCAAGGCTCTGTCCGGTCATAGCGGTGGCAGCGGAGGCAAAGCCGTCATACGTATACCCCTGAAGGTTGGCCAGATTCATGATGAACTGGTACATGGCAAATTCCACCGTCCCCAGGGATGCGGCAACCCGGGTGAAGATGAAAAGGCCAAGCCGCTGGAAAAGCTGCTCGTGGAAAGCACTGAAGGTAACGCTCCAGGCCCCCTTCAGCATCGGCAGATCCAGCCCGGGTTTTTCCGTCTTCAAGTCCAGATGTAGGATTCCGCCGTTTCCGGGGCGGATGGACCACAGGGAAATCAGGAAGGCAGCGACGCTACCCAAAGAGGTGGCAAGGGCCGCTCCGGCCACCCCCAGGTGGGGGAAGCCGCAGTTTCCCTGGATCAGGAAATAGTTGAAAATCAGGTTCACCACATTGGCAGTGGTATTAGTTAGCAGGGTGACCCGGGTTTTTCCCTCCGCCCGCAGACAAGCGTTGATGGTCAGGCTGATGGCCTGGGGAATCTGCCCAAGAACCAGGATCTGGAAATAGGTCACAGCGCCGCTGACAGTTTCCTCATTAGCCCCGGCCAGCATCATAATTGGCCTGGCAAACAGGAAACCCAATGCATAGAGCCCCAGGGCCATCAGAATGCTGACCCAGAGAAATTGGTGCATGCAGTGCTTTGCGGCCTTCCGGTCTCCCTGGCCGATACGGCGGCTGACGAAGGCCGTGGCTCCCACATTTAGCGCCAGGGTAAACATCAGCAGAATGCGCTTGGGCTGACTGGTGACGCCTACCGCGGAAACGGCAGTGAGCCCCAGAGTGGAGACCATGCCCATATCCACCAGGTCCACCACGCCTACCAGTAGCGCTTCAAGCGCTGCCGGCCAAGCAATGTGAAATGCCTGAACGCTCAAGTTTTTTCCCTGCAAAGGAGATTCAGCGTTATTTTTCTTCATGTCGGCGGTTATAAAGATAGGACCAGAGGGCACTACAGGTGATGAGAATGCCGCCCAAAGTGCTGGCCAGGGTCAGAGGCTCACCCAGAACGAAATAGCCCAGCAGCATGGAAATCACAATGCCCACATAGTCATAAATACTTACTTCGGAGGCTGGTGCTTTCTGATACGCATAAGTCAGGCCAATTTGCCCGCCAGCAGCGAAGATTCCAATGAGGATCAGCATTCCCAGGTCCCGGATGGTAGGCACAGTGAAGGACGGGAGCACCAGGAAAAAGGCCGCCACTGTACTGAACAGCGAGAAATGGAAGATCACCGTCAATGGAGAAACCTTCCCGCGGCAGAAAGCGATCATGGTATAAGCTATAGCACTGGCCACCGAGGTGGCTGCCGCCATCAAAAGAGGAAAGAGCCCTGAATCAAAAGCGGGGCGCATGGCTACGAAGCTGCCTGCAAGGCACAGTGCGATCACGGGGAGCTGCACTCTGGAAATCTTTTCTTTCAGAATGAGGGCAGCGAACACGGTGGTCCACACCGGTGTGGTCCGGCTGATGATGGCGACATCTGCCTGCCGGGCGTTGGCGGTTGCATAAAACAGCATTACCACGCCCAAAAATCCGAAAAAAGAGCGTGCGAACAGTGCGGGTTGATAACGCCTTTCACCCCAAAAAGGCAGGCCCTTCTTACGGATCAGCACACCGACAATTGCCAGGCTGACCAGATTGCGAAAGAACACCTGCTGAAGTGTCCCAACACTGCTGGCGGATAGTTTTACCACCAGTGACATCATGGAGAAGGACAATGAGGAGAGGGTCATCAACAGGATCGCTTGCTTACGATTTTGCATCTCCAGGATCAATAAGCGTTATAACTCACAATCTCTTCCAGGGGTTTCCGGTCCCGGCGGGGCTGCGTGCCGTCATGATAACCCAGAGGGATCATGGTGACCACCTTCACCTCCGCAGGAATGCCCAGGACTTCCTTAACAGCATCGGCGTTGAATGCGCCAAGCCAGCAGGTGCCAAGACCCTGGTCGTATGCCTCCAGCATCATGTAGGCGCCGCACAGAGCCATGTCAATGGGATGCTTGACCTCACCGCAGGGCATAGCGTCATCGTGCTCCGGATCGGGCGTAGCACACACCACGATCACTACCGGCGCCTGCTCAATCATGGGCTGAGTGCCAGCCTTGTCGTGAATGGCCTTTTTGACAGCCGGATCGGTCAGAACGATGAACTTTCGGCACTGGCTGTTGTAAGAGGAGGGAGCGAGACGGCCGGCCTCCAGCACCTTGTAAAGCTTCTCCTCTTCCACAGGAGTGGGGAGATAGGACTTCACACTCTGCCGGCCCTTCAAGGCTTCCATAACTTCCATAGTAAAAACTCCTTTCACGGGAATAAGGGTCCTGCTAGAAGCGACAGAACCCGATTCCCTTTCGATTACAGAATTAAGCGCGGTTATCCTCAATGAGGGTGGCACCCTTGAGGATGGAACCTACGCAACGCTGATAGATGGAGAGCCAGCCGGTCTTAGGCTGGAGCTTCAGTTCCGCTTCGGCCATCCGCTTCTGGAGCTCCTCATCAGAAAGTTCGATGTTCAGCTCGCGCTTTTCAATGTCGTAGTTGATCCAGTCGCCGTCCCGCACCGCACACAGGGGACCACGAAGAGCGGCTTCCGGAGAGGCATAGCCAAAGCAGGCGCCGGAGGCGGCACCGGACAGACGGCCGTCGGTAACAGTCGCCACATCATCCTTCAAACGGCTGCCCTTCAGAGCTGTGGTGAAACCATAGGAGGTATGGGGACCGGCCTTGACGCCCTGATAGATGATGAATACCACATTGCCGGCCTGGATACGACCATCTTCTAAAGCGGCAATTGCGTCGTCAGGATCAGTGAAGACTTTGGCGGTACCACGGAACTTGTGCAGTTTGGCAGGCACGGCAGACTGCTTGATGAAAGCGCCCTGGGGAACCAGGTTGCCCTTACAGAGGATCAGGCCGCCGTCGCTGTCCAGCGGCTCGGCCATGGTATGGATCACGTTGAGATTGCGGTTAACAGCACCCTCAATGTTCTCGCCCATGGTCTTGCCGGTAACGGTTATGCCGGAGAGATCCAGTTTGTCCTTCATCTCGTTGAGCAGAGCACCCATGCCGCCGGCCAGCTCGAAGTCGGCCAGACAGTAGGGGCCGTTGGGACGGATGCCGATCAGCAGGGGCACCTCGCAGCTGGCATCGGAATAAACGGAACTGCAGTCCATATCCAGGCAGGCCTCGGTGGCCACGGCGGGAATGTGGATGATGGTGTTGGAGGAGCCGCCGATAGCCATGCAGACCCGGATGGCGTTGGTGATAGCGCTCTCAGTAATGATGTCCCTGGGGCGGATGTTCTTCTCCCACAGATCCATTACATGGCGGCCGGCCTCGCGACTGAGATTGATGAGCTTACCGGAAACGGCAGCGGTAGTGGAGTTGCCAGGCAGGGACATGCCCATGGTCTCCGTCAGCATGCTCATGGTGTTGGCGGTGCCCATCATACCGCAGGCACCCTTGCAGGGACCACAGACATGGATCAGTTCATTGAACTTCTCCATGGACATCTTGCCTTCCTTGACCTTGGAGATGCTGGCACCAATGTCAATAAAGTCCACATGCTCGCCGTCCAGATAAGGAGTCTCCATGTAGCCGCCGGTGACGATGACCGTGGGAATATTCACGCGGGCGGCAGCCATCAGCATGGCGGGCACCACTTTGTCACAGGTGCCGATCAGCACCATGGCGTCCAGGTTGTGGGCCTTGGCGTTCAGTTCAATCTCATTGACCAGCAGATCACGGCTGGGCAGCACGAAGTCGCCGCCGCCTACGCAGTCGCAGAGATTCACGCCGTAGAACAGGAAGGGCAGTCCTCCCTTTTCGATGATGCCCTCCCGGACTGCCTGTGCCAGGGGCTGCTGGTGAATGTGACCGGGGTTGATCTCGTTCCAGGTGTTCATAATGCCGACACGGGGCTTTTCAATATCGGCATCGTTGTAACCCATTCCGTAGAAAAACGCACGGGTACCCTGCCAGTCCAGTGTCATGCGGTCCTCCAGATCGCTGTTGATCATTCTCTTCTGTTCGCTCATTTCCGTCTCCTCTTTTCAAAAATTGTTAGTTATATCCTGCAGATTTATATATGTCAGCCCCAGACCACCGTGCTTTGACCGTTCAGGTGAGGACTGCACCCTTCAGAACAGAGCCGACGCAGTGCTGGTAGACCTTCAGGTAACCCTTTTTGGGAGCTAGTTTCAGTTCGGCCTGCGCCATGCGCCGTTCCAGTTCCTCCTGGGGGAGTTCTATCTCCAGGCGGCGGTTGGGCAGATCATAAGTGATGATGTCTCCGTCCCGTACCGCGCACAGGGGCCCCCGAAGGGCCGCCTCAGGAGAAGCATAACTGAAGCAGGCGCCGGAAGCCGCCCCGGACAGGCGCCCGTCGGTGATGACGCAGACAGATTCCTTCAACGGGCTCCCCTTCAGTTCCGTGGTAAAGTTATAAGCGGTTTCCGGCCCGGCCTTGACGCCCTGGTAAATAATCAGAATCGCCTCACCGGCATGGATGTCTCCATTGCGCAAAGCCGCCGTGGCATCATAGACGTTAGTAAATACGCGAGCTCTGCCCGAAAAGGTGTTCCGGAGTGCCTCCGGTACCGCAGAGAGCTTGATGAAGGCTCCTTCTGGCACAAGATTTCCCCGGCACAAGGCCATTCCGCCGTCAAAGCTCAAAGGATGCTCCAGGGGCCGGATCACTGTGTTATCCAAAATGATATGTCCCTGAATATTCTCCGCCAGCGTGCGCCCGTTGACACTGATACAGCTGAGGTCCAGATGTTCACGGATCTCATTCAGTACACTGCCTAGGCCACCGGCACGGCGAAAATCCTCCATACAGTGGGGACCGTTGGGGCGGATTCCAACCAGAAGAGGGATCTTCTGACTGGCGTCAGCGTAAATATCGCTGCAGTTCATATCCAGTTCGCTCTCTGTGGCGATGGCAGGAACATGGATAATGGTATTTGTGGAACCACCTATCGCCATACACATATGTATGGCATTCGCAATTGCAGCGGGAGTGATAATTTGTCTGGCCGTGATCTGCTGTTCCCACAGGCACATAATCTGCTTGCCCGCCTGATACGCCAGATTCCGCAGTTCCTCCGACACTGCCGGTAGGCAGGAATTACCCGGCAGACTCATACCAATCGTCTCGCAGATCATACTCATAGTGTTCGCCGTGCCCATCATGCCGCAGGCACCGGGACCCGGAGCAATGCTGTGTAATAACTCCTGATAGTCCTCCTGGCTTATTTCTCCCCGAAGGGCCTTCGTGATACTCGGACCCACATCAATGTAGTCTACATACTGATCATGGAGTCTTGCGGTTTCCATATAGCCGCCGGTAACTACGATCATTGGCAGATCCAGTCGTCCAGCCGCCATCAGCAGTGCTGGCAAAACCTTGTCGCACGTACCGATAAGTACCAGAGCGTCCATCATGTTCGCTTCCGCCATCACCTCAATCTCATTGACCAATAGATCACGGGATGGAAGGATATAAGCGGGCTTTACAATACCGTCGCATACACTGACGCCGTTAAAATGAAAGGGTAGCCCACCGGTCTCCCGAATGCCTCGCTCCACGGCTGCCTCTAACTCTCGGAGGTGGATGTGGCCGGGATTGCACTCACTCCAGGTGTTGATAATGCCAATGTGCGGAGTATCCAGTTCCCGGTCAGTATAGCCGCAGCCATACAGCAACCCCCGGGCACCGGCATAGTCCACATCCATGTGATCCGGAAGGTCGCTCCTCAGCCGGGGCAGATTTTTTATTTCATCTAACAATCTATCCCTCCTTCAGCGTATCAATGTCCACACAGATACCTCTGTTTAGTATAGGAGCCGCTACCGTAGGATACCCATGCCATTTTCCAGAGGATAGTGACAGGCAACCAGATGATCACTGCCATCGCGGGAGATCAGTTCAGGAGCCTCCTGGTGGCAGCGCTCCCGGGCATAGGGGCAGCGAGTGCAGAACCGGCATCCCGCTGGAGGGTTCACCGGACTGGGAACGTCACCGCTCAAAATCGCCGCGTTCTCCTTATCCCGCAGAGTGGGATCCGGAATGGGAACCGCTTGCAGCAGGCCCTCGGTATAGGGGTGCATGGGATGGGCGAACAGCTCCTTTTTGGGAGCCAATTCCATGATCCTGCCCAGGTACATCACTGCCACGTTGGTACTAATGTGCTTTACCGTGGGCATGCCGTGGGCAATGAAGATATAGGTGAGGTTAAACTTTTTCTGTAATTCAGCCAGCAGATTCAGAATCTGGGCCTGGATGGATACGTCCAGAGCAGAGACCGGTTCATCGCAGATAATGAGTTTCGGCTTCAGAGCCAGAGCGCGAGCAATGCCCATGCGCTGGCGCTGGCCGCCGGAGAACTCATGGGGATACCGGAAGGCAGAGGAGCGAGGCAAGCCAACCTCGTCCATGAGTGTGAAAACCTCCTCCCGCAGCTGCGGACCGGAACAGATGTGGTGGGTGCGGAAGGGCTCGGCAATGATATCAAAAACCTTCATCCGGGGATTCAGGGAGGAGAAGGGATCCTGAAAGATCATCTGGATGTTGGCCCGCTCTTCCCGCAGCTCTGTCCCCTTGAGGTTGGTGAAATCTTTGCCGTTAAACAGCACCTGACCGCTGGTTGCATCCAAAAGGCGGATAATGGTATTGCCCAGCGTGGACTTGCCGCAGCCGGACTCGCCCACCACGCCCAGGGTTTCACCGGCCTTGATGCGGAAGCTCACGTCATCCACGGCCCGGAGATAAACCGGCTTGCGATGAATCAGACTCTTGTTCACATTGAAAAATTTGCAGAGGTGATTGACCTCCAGCAGATACTCCGGCTCGGCGGCCTGTCCGATGGTGTTCACGTTCTCAGTCATTGGCAGTCCCCTCCTTTACAGGTGATCCGGCGTATTTACCGCACCGGACAAAGTGGCCCGGCTCCACCTCGTAGAGGCAGGGATGGTTGCCGGTGCAGTTGGGCCCTTTGTGGCAGCAGCGGGGATTGAATTTGCAGCCCTCCGGCATGTCCGCAAGGCCGGGGACAATGCCCTCAATGGGATTCAGGCTGTCCTCCAATTCATGAACTTTGATGGTGCTTTTCATCAGGCCCTGTGTATACGGGTGGAGGGGATTTTTAAACAGGGTGAACACATCAGCCATCTCCACGATCTGACCGGCATACATGACGATGACCCGATCCGCAATCTCTGCAATGACGCCCAGATCATGAGTGATGAAGATGATAGAGGTGTCGATTTCGGACATCAGCCGCTTCATCAGCCGCAGAATCTGCGCCTGGATGGTAACATCCAGAGCAGTGGTAGGTTCATCTGCCACCAGCAGCTTGGGATTGCAGGACAGAGCCATGGCAATCATGACCCGCTGGCGCATGCCGCCGCTGAGGGTGTTGGGGTAGTTCTTGTAGACCTCTTCCGGACGGGGAATGCCCACCAGGCGGAGCATTTCGATACAGCGCTCCTTGATCTTGGCAGGCTTTTCCCTGCTGTGGATCCGGACCATTTCATAGAGCTGGTTGCCGATGGTGAACAGGGGGTTCAGGGAGGTCAGGGGCTCCTGGAAGATCATGGACATCTCACAGCCCCGGAGCTTACGAATTTGCTCTTTGCTCATTTTGGAGAGGTCACGGCCTTCAAAGTCAATGCGCTCGGCCTCCACAATGGCAGAGCGGTCCACCAGGCCCATAATGGAGAGCATAGTGACACTCTTGCCACAGCCGGACTCACCGACAATGCCCAGCAGTTCGCCTTTCTTCACACAGAAGGACAGATCGTCCACAGCTTTCACTCGGCCGTCGTGGGTGCGGAAGTATGTGTTAAGATGCTGAACATCCAATAAAATATCATCTTGCTTCATATAACACCTGCTTTCCGTTACTGCAAGCCCTGGTTGTGCGGATCCAGAACATCACGGATCCAGTTACCCAGGAACATAATGCCCAGAACAGCCAGGGTGATGGCAATGCCCGGGAAAGTGGCGATCCACCAATGAGTGGCCAGATAGTTCCGGCCATCCGAAAGCATACCGCCCCAGGAGACCTGAGGTGCCTGAATGCCCAAGCCCAGGAAGCTCAGGGAGGTCTCGGCAATGATGCTGCTGGCTACGGCCAGTGTGGACACCACGATGAAAGAGGACATGACATTGGGGATGATATGCCGCCGGATAATGGTGCTGTTGGGGGTGCCGATGGTCACAGCCGCTTTCACAAACTCTCGGTTTTTCAGGCTCAGTACCTCGCTTCGAATCAGGCGGGCGTACTGGATCCATCCGGTGAAGCCAATAACGAACACCAGAGTGGGAATGCCGCCGGAGACGGCGCTGATGAGCACCATGGCCAGCAGAGTCCGGGGGATAGCATGAAAAGCATCGGTAATCCGCATGATAATGCTGTCGCAGATGCCGCCGTAATAACCGGCTACCAAGCCAAAAAGGGTGCCGATGATGCCGGCCACAATGACGGAACATACACCGATTAGCATGGATACCCGGGTGCCGTACATGATCCGGCAGAGAATGCAACGGCCCAGGTTGTCAGTGCCAAGGGGGAACTCCATGGAGCCACCCTCCATCCAGAAAGGTGATGTTGTCATATTGCCGGGGTTCAGGGCTGCCGGGTCATGGCCGGCCAGCTGCGGGGCAAACACAGCAATGATGAGAAATGCCATTACGATGATAAAGCCCAGCAGGCCGGTTTTGCTCTTCAGGAGCAAGCGGCCCCAGCGGGAGAAGAACGCTTTGACACGTGCGCTGAATGATTCGTTTTCGTACATGATAAAGGCTCCTCTCCTTAATATTTGATGCGGGGATCAATGAGACAGTAAACAATATCCGCAATGAGATTTGCCACCAGAGTAATGAGGGCGATTAGAAAAATACACACCTGAACCACACACATATCACGGTTGGTGATGGACTGCACCAGCAACTGGCCCAGCCCTGGCCAGGCAAAGACCGTTTCGGTAATCAGCGCACCGCCGATCAAGCCGGGAATCTGCAAAGCCACAATAGTGACAACCGGTACCAGGGCGTTTTTGAAAGCGTGCTTGCAGATTACCATGCCCTCCCGCAGACCTTTGCTGCGGGCAGTGCGGATATAATCCTGGTGCATGATTTCCAGCATGTTGGAACGAATCAGTGGGATGATGGTGGAAGCCGTGCCGAAGGACAGTGTCAGCGCTGGAAGTATGAGATTCATAATTGTCCCCCGGCCTGAAACAGGAAAGATGGGATGTTGTACCGCCAGCAGCAAAATCAGCATGATAGCCACCCAGAAACCGGGCATGGCCCGTCCCAGAGCCGAGATTCCGCTGATAATCAAGTCAAAGGGGCTGTTTCGAAATTGGGCGCTAAGTATGCCCAGTGGAATGGCAATAAGAATAGAGAACAGCAGGGATACACCGGCCAGCTGGACAGAGGCGGGAATTCGCTGGATGGCCAGCTCAGCGGCAGGCAAGCGATAGCGATAGGAGGTGCCGAAATCGCCTTTCAGGGCGTTGGTAATAAAAATGCGGTACTGGGTGGTCAGCGGTTCGTTGAGACCTAGGGCCTCCCGCAGCAAATCTCGCTCCTCATCAGAGGCCGTTGGAGGCAGCATGGTGCTGGTGGGATCACCGGTGACATTCACCAGCAGGAAAACAATCATGCTGATGATAATCAGCACCGGAATGATCTGGAGAATCCGGCGGACAAGATATTTAACCATTTAATCACCTCAAAATGCGTATAGACGGGCAGAGCAGCAAAATAGGGGGCGCCGCCGTTGCGTTACTGGTTGCAGTCAGGGGTCAGATATTTGTCAAGCCAAGCTGTGATTTCCTTCATGCGGCGGATGCGGTGTGTGGGGCGGCCGCTGCGGCTGAGCTCATGGCTTTCACCCTTGAAAATCACAATGCGGGTATCGATACCAAAATATTTCAGTGCTGTATACATTTCAATGCCATCCGACAGCGGACAGCGATAGTCTTCGTTGGAATGAATAAACAGGGTAGGAGTGTGACATTTATCGGCATACTTCAGCGGAGAACCGTTCCAGAAGGCGTCGTGGTGTTCCCAAATATTGGCGCCCATCGCCTGGTTCATGGGGAAGCGGTAGCCTGTATCAGAGGTGGCAAAATGGGCCACTTGATCGGAGATACCACGCTGGGAGGCTCCGCAGCGGAAACGGTCAGTGTGACAGATGATCCAGTTGGTCATAAAACCGCCATAAGAGCCACCAGCCACGCCCATTCGCTCTGTGTCGATCTGAGGATAGCGGGCAATGCACTCGTCGGTAAACTTCATAAGATCCTCGTAGTCAATCGTGCCGTATTTGTTGATAACATCGGCAAATTCATTGTCCCGGCCCTCGCTGCCCCGGGGATCGCAGTAGATGACGAAATAGCCATGGTTGGCACGATACTGGAGTTCATGGTAGAAAATAGGGCCGTAGGCACACTTGGGGCCTCCGTGGATGTCCAGCACCGCAGGGTACTTCCTGGAGGGGTCAAAGTCAATGGGCTTCATAACCCATCCATCTAAGGTATAACCATCGTTTTCAAAAGTAACATGCTCCGGTGTGCTGACAGTGCGCTCCTGGGTCACCCAGTCATTGAAATGGGTGACCTGCCGCAGCACACCGTTTTTCAAGGAATAAAGTTCCTGGAGCTGCGTGTCCCGCATGGCCACGCACAGAATCTCATCCCGGGTGACTGCCAGACAGTCCACCACGCCGTCCTCATCCGTGAGATCCTCAAATGTGCCGTCGGCGTTCAGACGGCGGATCACCGCACTGCCACCCCTACCGGAAAGGTAGTACACATCGCCGTCTAGGTGGCGGAACTCCGCGGAGCCGGAGCCATAGCGGCAGTCTGTGATGACATAGCTACAGGCACTCTCTTCGTTCTTCGCGCGCAGCTTCAGTTCTCCGTCATGGGTCAGCGTATAGAAATAGGGATTTTCGTTGGGGCCCCACCGCTTCATATCGGAGGCCGCGATGCCAATTTCATCTCCCAGATAATCCATGTAGCGGAACCGGTAGGTATCGTCCCGCAGCAGCTGTCTGACTGTGCCGCTCTTGACGTCGCAGCAGTAAACGCCGCAGGAGTACATCAAAGGCTTCTCCTTTTCAAAGGGCATGGCGGCATAGATGATCTCATCGCCCCGGACGCTGAAGAAGTCCACATTGGCCCATTTCTGACTGATGGGAAGCAGAGAGCTGTCTCTCCTGTCAAAAAGGAAAAGCCGACTGCGCAGGCCGTTCTGTACGCCCATTCCCTGCCGCAGGAAGGGAAGTTCATCACCGACAATGTAGTCGTTCTCCTCCCGGAGCATGGCCAGGACCTTTTCTTTTTCCTCACCCTGATAGTCATGGGGATTGGGCATATCGTTGTTGAACTCGCAGACCATGGCCAAACGGCCGTCGGCCATAGGCTTCATCTTTTTAACCTTGGCGGGGACACGGGCGTATTCCTGTGCCTCGCCGCCCCGGATGTCAATGGTGTAGAGAATGGTCCAGGGCTCGCCAGCCTCAGTCCGGCGCTTCAATGTTTCATCCCGCATACCTGGGAAGATGATGGTGTCGTTGTCCAGCCAGGCGAAAGATTTCTCCTGACCGCCGGTGGTAAGCTGGCGGGTGGTACCGGTATCGGCGTCATAAAGATAGAGCCAGCTAAGATAGCCATTCCGCTCCAGATCCGCTTTCGATACAACGAAGGTCGCATGCTTTCCATCCGGGGCATATTCCACGCCGGAAAGGAACCGATATTTCAAAAAGTCGTCTATTTTTAAGCGTTCCACAAGTTTCCTCCACTATATTTTCAGATCCGGGGCCGAATGCAACTCAGCAGGAGGAGGATGTGAGCTCCTCCTCCTGCTGATGTCCTTACAGGATATTGCGGCACTGAAGCCTACAATCAGTTGACGGGAGTGATCTCGTTGGGAATGTAGAAGTCATCCATACGAGGAGTAAAGTTGATCTGATTGCTGACGCCGAACAGGTTCTTCAGCTGGCACAGGCAGACATGAGGACGATCATTAGAGGCAATCGTCTGGATTTCCTTCATCTGCTCAGCGCGCTCCTCCAGATTCATGTTGGTCAGAGCGGCCTGATAGAGCGCTTGGCACTCCTTGCTGTCATAATCAGTCAGACCCGCCACACGGTTCTTGTCGCCGTAGTGGATCAGGGGATACGCTGCGTCATACTGAGAGTCAGAAAGGCCGATTTGGATAATCTCCTTGTTTGTCTTAGAGGACCAGGTGTCGCTCAGCACGCTGCCGTCAACGATCTCCAGGTTGACATCAAAGCCAACGGCAGTAAGCATGGCAGCGCACATCTGTGCGATTTCGCTGTCCATCAGAGTCTTGCCCTTACCGGCAGTGTAGGTGATGGGACAGCCTCCATTGGGATAGCCAGCCTCAGCCAGCAGTTCCTTAGCGCGCTCAGGATTGTAAAGGTTTGCATTCTCAGAACCGAACAGATCCCAGTTGAAGCCGGTGACGCCGCTGCCTACGCGGGTACGGGTGGGAGTGCCGGCGCCCTGCAGCAGCTCATTACAAATCTGATCCTTGTCGATGGCCAGCTCGATGGCCTCGCGGACTCTGGGGTCAGCGGTGACGGTGCCTTCGGTGCAGCGGATGTTTAGCAGCAGGATACGGCTGGTGTCACCGGTGACCATATGATCGTCAGCGCTGCCGTTAATGCGCTCCCACTCATTTGGGGGAACGTTATCAATGATGTCCACGCCGCCGGTCAGCAGCTCAGACACACGGGTGGAGGACTCAGGGATGGGACGGAACGTAATCTCATCCCAGATACCGGGTTCACCGTAGTAGGTCTCGTTCTTGACCAGGGTGAAGTGGTCGTTGGGGATCCATTCCTTCAGCTTGTACTGACCGGCCATGATGGGATCCTTGATGTACTCATCCATGCCGACTTCCTCAATGTACTTGGAGGGCATGATATCGCCGCCAGACTTGGCCAGCAGGGACAGCAGGTCGGGCTTGGCATCATAGGTGTGGATATAGAAGCTGTGGTCGTCGATAATCTCCACCTCTTTGATGCCCTTCCAGAAGTTGTTCTCAACCAGGGAGGTGTCGGTGGCCTCACGCTCGATTGTGAACTTCACGTCGGCAGAAGTCAAAGGATCACCGTTGGAGAAAACCACATCGTCACGGATGGTCATTTTCCAGGTGGTGTCGTCCACAATCTCATAGTCAGTAACGATCTCAGGAACCAGAGCCATAGAATTATCACGACGGAACAGTCGCACGCTGATCATCTGGAACATGTTGTCCGTCACGGCCTGTGCGTGTGCCTGAGGATCCAGGGTCATCAGATCGGAAGAAATGCCGATGGTCAAAACCTTGGGGCTTCCCTCGGCGGGGGTATCAGTGCTGGTAGCGGGATCGGTGCTGGAGGGTTCAGTGCTCTTGCTGCCGCAGCCCGCCAGAAGGGACAGAGCTGTCAGAGAAGCAAGAAGAAGGGCCAAAACTCTCTTTTTCATTTAAAATCTCCTCTCTACTGTATATTTGGTCTTTCGTTTATCTTTCAGGCAGTTACGCCTTAGAGAACTTATCAATGACAGTTGCTGTCATCTTGATGCCGAGAATAAAGTCATCTACATAAATGTTTTCGTTGGGCGCATGCACCTGAGAAAATTCATTGGCAACACCGTACATGACGCAGGGGATGCCGGTGTCATGGCAGAAGTAGTAGACGCCCATGGTGCCGGAACTGTTGGGATAGATGGCGGGGGGGATGTGGTAGGTCTCCTCGGAGGCGGCAATAGCGGCTTTTACCAGAGGATTGTTCAGGTCTGTGCGATAGGCGGGAGCACCGGGCATGGAGACAATCTCCACATCGGTAAACCCGTGCTTGTCAAGGTGCTTACGCAGCAACTCCACCACCCGCTCACGGGTCATGTTAGGTACCAGGCGGAAGTCCAGCTTCGCCATGGCGTAGGCAGGAAGCACAGTCTTAGAGCCCTGCTCAATATAGCCACTCTTGATGCCGCAGATGTTGCAGGTAGGAGCATAGATCAGCTTCTTCAGCAGGTCTGTTCCAGAGACGCCATTGACAAAGCCGTCCATTTCCATCTTATCCAGGACGCTCTTTTCGTTATAGGGAATGCTCTCCAGGAAAGCCAGGTCTTTTTCCGTCAAAGGCGCCACATCATCGTAGAAGCCATCGATGAGAACCTCGTCTTTCTCGTTCTTCAGAGTGTTTAGAGCCCAAACAAGACGCCAGGCAGCATTCTTCCAGATAGGAGAATTGGAGGAGTGGGCGTCGATGTTGGCAGTACGGACCCGCAGTTCAACGTAAGCCAAGCCCTTCACACCCAGTGTAATGTGCGCCGGGCCATTGGTATCACGCCCTCCGCCTTCCCACACAACACCATCGGCAGCTACCTTATCAGGATAGAGCTGTGGGAATCCGGCCAGATGAGGACTGCCTATCTCTTCTTCGCCCTCATAAATCACCTTGATATTCATAGGCAACTTGCCATAGACTTTCTGGTAGGCGTCAATTGCCATGAGACGCGAGAGCATTTGTCCCTTATTGTCAGCAGTACCACGAGAAATAACCTTGCCATCCTTGATAGTTCCGCTGAAGGGCCCCACTTCCCATTCATCAATAGGATCCACAGGCTGCACATCGTAATGATTGTAGAACATCAGCGTGCGGTCACTTTCGCCTTTAAGGAAGCCGTATACAATCGGATATCCATCGGTAGGGATCTCTTCCACTTCGAATCCCATCCCACGGAGCGTTTCCTTTACCAAGTCTGCCATCTCACGCATACCAGTATTGGTCGCAGCAATGCTGGGCTGACGCAGGAATTTTTGCAGCAGAGCAAGATACTCATCCTGATGCGCATCAATATACGTCCGGATTTTATCCATTTGGACCTCCATTCACATTTCTCCTTTTTATTTAGTTGATTAAATTTTATTGATTTTTTAGAATATTTATTTAGTTTCTAAATATTGATTAATTTGGAGAGTATATTAGCATATCATACGAATTTTGTCAATCTATATGCGACCGCTTTTATATCACAAAATTGTAGAAAAAAAGCAGAAATTTTTGTTAGTTTATAAAGCTTTAACGCATTACCCACCAAAAAGTACAATGACATAGGAAGAGCCATTTTTCTGTTCAGAAAAATGGCTCTTCCTCTTCAATATTTTAATATCCCTTCCAATGGGTCTCTGGATGTTCCTGAAGAACCCCGCAGTAGCACTCGATCACTTTATAAAACGCCCGCAGTTCTTCTTCACTGCATTCTTCCAACAGATATCCCACAATATGAGTGTCATCCTGAAAGTCCCGGATGGTATATTCATTGATAGTCTCAACACCCTGATCTGTTACGTACAGCCCCATTGCACGACTGCCGGTATCGTTTTTTTCTCGGTAAATAAAACCCTTTTCCTCAATTTTTTTCAACATTTGGGAAAGAGCGCCCCGTGTACGGCTCCACCGTTTGCAAATCTCTGCGGCAGTAATCCCTGGATAATCATTCACGAGCATAATAATCCGCATTTCCAACATAGTCAGTCGCTGTCCGTGACTATTGATTTCTACATTATTAAGAAGTCCTCCGACGATCATAATGAAATCATATAATCCGCCAGCACGATGATTGATTCGCCTCAACACCTGATTAATAGATGCCACTCGTGCCTTTGACTCCGGCAAAATAACACCTCCTCGTTCCACCTTCCGCACATGTGAAAGAATTTAAAAAGTATACTGTATCCTGGTTTTTCCTCTATGTAGCGCTAGATATCAGTGCCATTATACTGCGATGTTTATATGCTATACTATACGGGTGGTTTTGTCAAGGCTCACCATATTTGCTTACCACCTTTTGCGGTCTGGTTCACACGATGACCGTCACAGCGGCAAACGAGCATGACATCACCCAGACAGCGAACTTACTTCGGGAAGATGACGAGGTAGTCTATGGGGATTCGGGATATCTTGGAGTGCAAAAGCGCCCCGAAATCGCAAGCAACGAGCATTTTTCAAAAATTGATTTCCGTATTAACCGCCGCCCCAGCAGTCTTCCCAGGGTCAGTGACAACGCGATTGACTGGGAGCGTTATATTGAAAACCGCAAATCCGCGGTGCGCTGCAAAGTAGAGCACGCGTTCCGGATCATCAAGTGTCAGTTCGGCTACAGGAAAACCGTGTATCGTGGTCTGAAGAAAAACGAGAACCGACTGTACGCCATGTTCGCTCGCGCGAATCTGTATGCGCTTGCCATCGCCGGACGAAAACTTTCCACAACCTGACATAGGGGCAGTCTGCCCTTTTTTAGAAAAAGGAGCAGAAAAGCAGTGGACTAGCGGCTATTTTGCGCTGAAATTACCTTAATCAAGCGCAAATGGCGGTTAATACATTGAGTAGAAACAGAATAAAGGCTATTATTCAGAGGTTCCCTAAAACCGAGCGTGCCACACAGGTTATTCCTGCGTCATCTCCACGTTGTCTTCAGTAGGCGGGAATGGAAAACATACACTCCTATGATACCCTGGCAGTCTATATCCCTATAGAAGATTAGGGCAGCCCGCTTTCGAAAAATGATACAAAAACGTCCCGGAACCCATTGCGCCGCAATGGATTCCGGGATCGTTTCTTTCTGATTCTGCCTGGGACGCGAAAAATACATAACAATTTCCATATTTTGGGTATTTGTTTGACTGTTGTTTTCCTGCAGTTACCGCAATCTACAAAGCTCATACCGGGCAATGATAAAGGTTCGTTTGACTGTCGCCAGGTCTACAGGAGAGGATACTCAACGTATAACGTAGACGATTGAAAACGCAGGAACTGGAACGATTACATTACGACTACGCATAACGTAAACAAAAAGATATGTTGACGATCAGCTACGTTATGCGTAACAAATGGCGCTTCCGCACAAACGCCAAGTAGACAATATGTAATGACCTCCGATTTGTAGCATCGTGGATTTACCTGTATAATGTAGGTGTTCACAAACTACAAAAACAGGGATTAGCCAATCCGTTTGTCTCATGGTAAACTGATGGCGTATTGATTCAATGAACTTCCCCAGAACGGGCCTTGTTATGCAGTGAGCTGAGGATGTGGAACATCCCGGCAGGTTGAACGGCTTTTGTCAGGAATGCGCTTACGCTCTCGAGCGACAACACTGTGCGTAATCCTCTTTCTGTAAAATGCCAAAAATAATTTCAAATTAGGCACGAATTAACACGAAATAACACTAGATAAACTCTCAAAAAGTTTGACATCTTCGATATCTTGTGCTAATATAATCTTGTTTTTATTAGATATGCCCACTCCCGGCCAGTGGAAATTGCTAAGTTGTGAAGCGTACCTCGGATATGGTCGCTATGACTCTGCACGATTGTGCAGTATTGATTGCCCCTCAGGGGTATTGGGATCTGTTTCCGCCCGTCTGATGGTGTCTATGGCTTTGCACCCATGGAACTTCGGCACCTGCGTACATCATTGTCTGTAGGAATGTTGCGGGAATCGGATCGGTTTGGGATTTACCTGCTTTTGCAGGGATTGTAGGTATTTGGGACAGCACTGTTTTGGATAATTGTGCAGTCCCGGTTTTAGGATGAATATTGCTTACTAGAGGTCTGAAAAAGGCGAAAGCCGTTTTCAGACCTTTTTGTATCCATTTTTGAAGAAGAAAGCCCGGTTCCGGTTCAGGACTTGTCTCCCTGAACTGCTGCGGGCGAGGAGGTTTTTGTATGTTGAAGCTTTTTATTACCAGAGGAAATGATTTCAGACCGGTCTGGACTGCTGGTCACTCCCGCTTCTGGCAAAGCGGGAGGTCCTTTTACCACGTCATCCAGCAGTGCCAGTTGTTGGGCTTTGTATCCGGGCAGTCAGAGTGTCCGGCCGGTTATACAAAGCATCCCCAGCAAATCAGACCTGCACCGGAAGGTCGAAGAACACCAGCGGCATGTGCGTCGCAGCCGTTCCCAACGGTCGTGTTCGCCGCAGTCTCACCAGGCAGGGAGTTTCCATCCCTATGCGGCGTTGATACTAAACAGCCAATTTCATAAACAGAGACAGAGAACGGAACAGAGTTCCTAAACGTTGATACAGCAAGGTTTCCTCATGTGATCGGTTCCTGTTTCTGCGGAGATCATCCGGAAACGGGGCGTTTGTGCCAACGGGTGTACTGCGTCCATTGGGCATTTCAGAACACAGGAGGAACCTTTTCATATGAGGATCAAGATTCAACAAGTCGGCATTTATGAGACACTGGTTGCACAGTTGGATCGTATTTTCCGGCACAATCGGCAAGGCAGCTTTCATACGAAGCGGCGTTATTATGAGGCCATGAAGCGATTCTGCGCCTACTTGTCCGATGTGTACCATCTGCAGAAGCTATCCAACATCAGCGGCAAGCATCTGGTCAGTTATGTGATCTATCTGCAGGGCACCGGTAAATCGGCCAGTACTATTAAAACAGATCTGGCTGCCATCCGGTTTTTCCATGACAAAATGGATCACAAGTACACGCTGCCTTCCAACGACGAATTAGGTGTTGCATTGGAACGTCGCAGATTCGGACAGGATGACCGCACCTGGAGCATGACGGAGTTCAACAAGATGCTGGGCAAGGCGTTGGCGATTGACCGCTATGACTTCATCCTTGCACTTTACCTGGCCCGGTATGCCGGCCTGCGTATCCATGAGTGCTTCCGCATCGACACCGCCACGGCAGAGCGGGCGCTTCGGGAGAACGCCATTACCATCAAGGGCAAGGGCGGCAAAGTGCGGACTGTCCCCATCAATGAGCAGATTGCCATTGCCATGCGGAAGCAGCTGGAGCGCACGCCACGGGGACATAAGCTGCTGGTGCCCGATGACATGCCCACGGATCGGGCTATCAACCATCTGCAATTCTTCATCATGCGGCACCGGGACGAAGTGCGGGATGTGGATTCTGATCGCCCGATGACCTTCCATGGACTTCGCCATATCTACGCGGCAGAGAAATACCAAGAGCTGGTCTACAGCGGCAAGAGTCCTCTGGACGCCCATTTCGAGGTCTCCCACCTTCTGGGCCATGAACGGCCGGATGTGACCAACATCTATCTGGCCTCCGTGAGAAAGGGTGATAAGCATGGCCAGTAAATATCGCTCTTACGATGAACTCCCGCTGACCCTTCGGGTAGAGGACCTGATGCCCATTCTCGACATCGGACGGAATACGGCGTATGAGCTGATCCGCTGTGGAAAGATCCGCAGCATTCGGATCGGTAAGCAGCTCCGCATCCCCAAGCAAGCGCTGATCGACTATCTTTCGGACGATGACTGACTGCCTCGCCAGATTTCACAATTTGTTCGATTGACCGCTTGCCGCGCGGGGAGTATCATGAAACCATGATTTTCTCTGCGCGGCGAAAGGAGGATTTTTCATTATGCCGCGCAAACCAAAAGTAACCAGACGAGGAAAAAACGAGGGCAGCGTCTACCGCCGCAAGGACGGAAAATGGGTAGGCCAGGTGACGGTGGGATACCGGCCGGACAATGGCAAGCCCATCCGCAAATACACCTACGCCAACACCCGGGAGGAAGCCGCCCGTTGGGTGGCTCTGACGCTGACCACAGAACTGGATAAAGAGACCCATCCGCTTTCAGAGGACCTGATCCTGAAGGACTTTCTCCACAAGTGGCTCACCACATTCAAGATTCACGAGGTGTGCAGCAGAACCATGGAGCTGTACTATTCCAGCGAGCGGCTGCATATCGTTCCAGCTCTGGGCAACTGCACCCTGGATGCGGTGACACCGCTGAAGGTCCAAACGTTTCTGTATCAACTGCAATCGGAAAAGCAACTATCCAACCGGACGATCTCGCTGATCCGCAGTGTGCTGATCCAGATGTACGACTACGCGATGGAACTTCGACTGGTGGAAAGCAATCCTGCACGCAACACAAAGCTCCCCAGACAGCCCCGGATGGCGGGGGAGGGGGAGAATAAGGTCATTCCCATCGCGCAGCGGGAGGCTCTGCTGAAAGCTGCCGCAGAGGACCCCATTATGAGCCCCGCCATCACCACGCTGATGCTGACGGGTATGCGGATTGGCGAACTGCTGGCCCTCCAGTGGAAGCATGTGGATTTCACGGCTAAGACCATCACCATCCAGCAATCTCTGACCCGGGAGCTGACCTTTGACGAGGACGGCAAGACCCAGAGAATGGTGGATGCTCTGGGCGCCACCAAGACGCGGACGTCCCAGCGGGTCATTCAGGCACCAGACTTGGTGCTGAAACGGCTGCGGGAGTGGATGCGCCATGTGGCAACGCTGAAAGGCGGTCTCAAGGTGCTGGTGCCGGATGGCTTTATCTTCATCAGCACCCGCACCATGAAAATGCGGACGTACTCCGGCTTCCGGGCCAGCTACCGCCATTTCCTGGAGCGGAACGGCTTTGAGGCGGAGGGACTGAACCTGCACCGGTTCCGCCGCACTTACGCCTCCATGCTGCTGGAGCAGGAGATCAACCCGAAGATCGTGCAGAAGCTGCTGGGCCACCGGGACGTCAACACCACGCTGGACGTCTATACCCATGTGGTGCCGGAGGTATTTTCGTGCGTGACTACAGCTGTGAACGATGCGTCGGAGAAACTGCTGGCAGGAACCTATGCGCCGAAGATGAACGAGGCCCAGGTCCGCGATCAGCTGCGGCAGTTGGACCCACTGCTTTCCGAGGATGTGGAGATCAACGTCCGCTACGCCTGAAAAGCCGTACAGCTTCATACAGCTACAGACCTAAAATCACCCAACATTTCGTAACACAAGCCAGGAAATTGTCCACGAGATGTGGACATTAAAAACAGGCATAAAAAGTCGGAATCCCTTGCAGTGCAATAACTACAAGGGATTCCGATTGGTGGAGACTACTGGACTCGAACCAGTGACCTCCTGCGTGTGAAGCAGGCGCTCTAACCAGCTGAGCTAAGCCTCCGTATTGGCAAGCCCTGGCGGGCATTGCCAACTGAATGGTGACCCGTACGGGACTCGAACCCATGTTACAGCCGTGAAAGGGCCGTGTCTTAACCACTTGACCAACGGGCCGCATACCCCTTAGGGCACCGGTGAGATGCTGCACATCCCACCGGTGTATGGTAGCGGCACCTGGATTTGAACCGGGGACACTGCGGGTATGAACCGCATGCTCTAGCCAACTGAGCTATGCCGCCATAGACCCCAAAAGGGCAAGTGATAATATACCACACGCAAAAGCACGTTGTCAAGGCCTTTTTGCGGAAATGGCAAATTTGGTGTGCACCGCTGCCGGCGGCAGAAAAGGAGCGCGCAGCCGGGCCCGGGGGACACAATTGACACGAAGCGGCGCCGTATGGTACGATGATTTTATCCGAAAGAGGCGCAGATAACCTGCTCATGCGCTGGATCGCGCCGCATCGGACCGTCGGAAACAGGACGATCTGGAGAAACGGAGGATACCATGAGAAGACGCACCGCAAGAAGCTGGACGGCCGCGCTACTGGCGCTGGTGATGCTGCTGGGGCTGAGCGCCTGCGGCGGCAAAGGAGAAGATATCAGCAAAAAGGATCCCAAGCAGGTCATGACCGAGGCCGGCGAGAAGCTGGCCGCCGCCAAGAGCATCAGCTTCAAACTGGATATGGAGATGGCCTTCGCCACCCAGGGCGAGACGATCGACCTGAGCATGTACATGGCGGTAGATACCATCAAGGAGCCGCTGCAGATCCGCGCCAACACCCACATGGGTATGTTTGACATGGACGTGGTGGTGTATACGATCAAGGAGGGCGATGATATCGTTGCCTATACCGGCGCGGAGAACGAGGGGAAGATGGAGTGGTACAAGACCACGCTCACCGCGACGGAGATGGAGGAGCAGACGGCTGCCTATAATGCAGAGGACAGCTTTTCCGCTCAGCTGGAGCTGGCTGAGAACCTGAAGATGGTCGGCACAGAAACGATAGCGGGTAAGAAAGCCATCCGCTATGACGGCGTGATCCCCGGTGCGGAGATCGGTAAGGCCATGGATGCCACCGGCGGGGAGGACACGCTGGACCTGCTGGGCATCGACCTGTCCAAGCTGGATCAGGATGTCCCCATCAGCATCTGGATCTATGAGGACGGTATGCCCGCCAGATACGCCTTTGATATGACAGACCTGATGGGCCAAATGATGGGCGAGAGCGACTACGCCGCAGGGATACAGATCACCGATATGCGGGTGGACATGACCATCACCGGAGTAGACGAGATCACCGAGATCACCCTGCCGCCTGAGGCACTGGCCGCCGAGGAGATGGACCTCAACGAGTATGTGGGGTAACGGAGAGCCGCGTACTGTACTGCGTGCGGCCGCAAAAGAGAAAAGGAGACCGGACCGCGATGCGGTCCGGTCTCTTTTCTTGATCAGGGAACTGCGGCCTCACATGGCGGCAGCCTGCTCGTCATTGCGGCGATCCTCGCCGCGGGTCAGCAGGGCCAGGACAGCGGCAGCGGCCAGGATCGCGGCCATCACCAGCGTCCACCGATCCACCAGGACCATGGGGTTGTGGATGTTCTCAGTCAGCACGAAGAGGACCACGGACACCGCCGCGGGGATCAAGCCCATCAGGCGGGCGCGCCTGTCGCTGCGCTGCTCCTCATCTGCCTCTTCGTCCTCTTCCTTTTTCAGGAGGCTGGCGGCCATGGCCAGCGCGAGCAGCACGGTCAGCACACTACAGATCAGATTCGCCAACGCCCAGCTGCTGCCAGCGGGGGCAGCCAGAGGAGCGGGGCCATCCATGAACACACTGTCGGGAATGCGGGGGGAGACGCTCAGGGGAACGATGTTTTCGACGACCTGCTCCGGTTCCACGCCGCTTTCAGCTGCTTCAGGCGCTTCGGATACGCTGACGGCGGCGGGAATCTGTGCGGGAGCCTCAATGGCTTCGGACTCGTCGATGGACTCGGGCTCGTCGATGGACTCGGGCTCGTCGGTGATCTCAGGCTCGTTGATGGACTCAGGCTCGTCGGCGATCTCAGGCTCATCAGTGGACTCAGGCTCGTCGGTGATCTCAGGCTCGTCGATGGACTCGGGCTCGTCAATGGCTTCGGGCTCGTCGATGGACTCGGGCTCGTCGGTGATCTCAGGCTCGTCGATGGACTCAGGCTCGTCGGCGATCTCAGGCTCATCAGTGGACTCAGGCTCGTTGGTGATCTCAGGCTCGTCGATGGACTCGGGCTCGTCGATGGACTCAGGCACGCCGGGCTCCGCGGGCTCGTCAGGGGTCTCAATAATGGTCTGCGCGTAGTAGACGTTGATAACTTTATTTCCGTCACAGTTGCCCTGGGCGTCGCCCTCCATGCGGGAGCAGGTGTAGCCGTCGAGCTCCAGAGAGGCGTAATCGCTGACGTCGTAGGTCTTTTCGCCGCGGACCTGGCTGCTGCCCTCCCGGCGGAGGGAGACGGATTCAGCCACGGCCTCGCCGGTGGTATCGTCCAGGTAGTTCACGGTGATGGTGTGGTAGGACGGTGCGAAGGTGAACAGGAAGTTCAGCGTCACGTCGCTGTGGATCATGGTGAAATCACGGTCCAGGCTGCTGCCGCCGTTGCCGATCACGCTGCCCACCAGGCTGTGCTCGGGGTTGGAGCCGCCGGACATGTACATGCTGCCCAGACGGTAGGTGTCGCCGTTGTAGAGGATGCCGTTCTCGCCGTCCAGTGTGTAGCCGTCAGCGGCCCACATGGTCCGGTCGATCCGCTGCACCTGGCCGGCCTGCAGGGTGATCTGCCGGCCGGGGATGACCTCGGCGTCCTGGGCGATGCCGTCCACCATGGTGCCGCCGGCCTCGGGGGAGAACTCGTAGTTGACGGTGATGGTATACTCCCGCTCCCGTGCCTCGGCGGTGTAGGAGAAGTCGAAGCGGACGTCCATCTCACCATCCAGGCCGGAGGCGTCAAAGGAGGCGTAGGTGGAATTTTCCGTCAGGGAGGCGTCCCGGGCCTCGCCGTTGACCAGGACGGTCACGCCGGTGGCGGTGGCGATGCCGTTGAGGCTGTAGCCGCTGCGGACCACGCCGCCCCGCAGGCCGTCCTCAGTGTTGCAGTCCAGCAGATCTTTCTCGGCCCAAAACCGACCGTCCACATAGACGCTGATTCGGCCGCTGATGCCGGTTTCAACCTTCTCCGGCTCCGGTACCCGGACGGAGTGGTCGCTGGTGTAGGCGTTGTCGGTGAAAGAGATGCGGTAGGTGGCCTCATCCACCTGATAGGTCCAGTTGTAGGAGACGTCCAGATCCTCTGCGATGGCGATGCCGTCGTCGCCGGAGACAGCGGTAATGGTCTGGTTGTCATAGCCAGCCTTCTTGCCGGTGAAGGTCACGCTGTAGCCGGCCAGGGGCTTTTTGCCGTCGGAGATGCGCAGCGTCGCCGTGCCGCAGACAATCTCCTCGGGAGCGGGGAGGGCCTCTTCCGCAACGGTGTAGTAGACGTTGGCCTGTACATCGGAGCCGTCCTTCACCAACTCGGGATCGGAGAAGGAGAAGAAGTAGATGCAGCCGAACATGCTGAACACGTAGTCGGGCGTGGCGCCGTCCACCGTGACGGAGTAGCCGGTGGGATCGCCATAGCCCAGGTCGGCCAGGTCGATCTGCCCGTAGCGGAGCTCACAGTCGCAGTAGCTCTCATCCAGGGCGTAGCTGTGAACGGCCTTGCCGTTGACATACACATGGATGGTGCAGGTGGGGGTCCGGGCGTCGCTGGCCAGCGCCGTGGCGGGTATCAGGCTCAGGCACATCACTAGGACCAAGAGCAGGGAGAGGATCTTGCTGCAAGTACTCTTTTTCATCTGTTTCTTCCTCCTTGTTTTTGGATCGGAGAGGTTCTTTCTGATGTCAGTATACCGGACGCCATGTCAAGAAAAGAATCAATAAAGCACATAATGTTGGGTAATTTTAAAAAAATTATTGTTTGTATTGAGAGGAGAGAGAAACGCAGGAGCGCGTCCTGCCCTGTGCAGCGGACAAAAGAGAAGAGGCGCGCTGCTTTTGCAGCGCACCTCTCCTGAAAGTGATATGCAGTTGGGGCTTGGCTTAGTACATGCCGCCCATGTCGCCCATGCCGGGGGCCGGAGCCGGGGCGGGGGGCTCGGGCTTGTCGGCCACCAGGGACTCGGTGGTCAGCACCATGCCGCTGACGGAGGCGGCGTTCTCCAGGGCGCAGCGGGTTACCTTGGCGGGATCCACGATGCCGCTGGCGATCATGTCGCAGTAGACCTCCTTATAGGCGTCAAAGCCGTAGCCGTTGTGATCGGCATTGCGGACCTTCTCCAGGATCACAGAGCCGTCCAGACCGGCGTTGGCGGCGATCTGACGGATGGGCTCCTCCAGGGCCTTGGCCACGATCTGCACGCCGGTCTTCTCGTCGCCCTCCACGCTGTCCAGCAGCGCGGTCACGGCGGGAATGACATTGACGAAGATGGTGCCGCCGCCGGCCACGATGCCCTCTTCTACGGCGGCCTTGGTGGCGTTCAGCGCGTCCTCGATGCGGAGCTTCTTCTCCTTCATCTCGGTCTCGGTGGCAGCGCCCACCTTGATGACGGCTACGCCGCCGGACATCTTGGCCAGGCGCTCCTGCAGCTTCTCCTTGTCATACTCGGAGGTGGTCACGCCGATCTGGTTGCGGATCTGGGCCACGCGGTCACGGATGGCTTGGGGATCGCCGGCGCCGTCCACGATGATGGTGTTCTCCTTGGTGACCTTGACCTGGCGGGCACGGCCCAGCATGGATACGTCGGCGCTCTTGAGTTCATAGCCCAGTTCCTCGCTGATGACCTGGCCGCCGGTGAGGATGGCGATATCCTGCAGCATCTCCTTGCGGCGGTCGCCGAAGCCGGGGGCCTTGACGCACACCACGTTCAGCGTGCCGCGCAGACGGTTCACGATCAGGGTGCTGAGGGCCTCGCCCTCCACATCCTCGGCGATGATGAACAGCTTCTTGCCGGCCTGCACCAGTTGCTCCAGCAGGGGCAGGATGTCGCTGATGACGGAGATCTTCTTGTCGGTGATGAGGATGTAGGCGTCGTCGATGACGGCCTCCATCTTTTCAGTGTCGGTGACCATGTAGGGGGTGATGTAGCCGCGGTCGAACATCATACCCTCCACCACCTCGCTGTAGGTCTCGGCGGTTTTGGACTCCTCGATGGTGATGACGCCGTCGGCGCTGACCTTCTCCATAGCCTCGGCGATCAGCTTGCCGATGGTCTCGTCGCCGGAGGAAACGGTGCCCACGCGGGTGATATCGCCGGTGCCGTTGACGGTCTTGCTCTGGGCGCGGATGGAAGCCACGGCGGCTTCCACGGCCTTGGCCATGCCCTTCTTCATGACGATGGGGTTGGCGCCGGCGGCCAGGTTTTTCAGGCCCTCGCGGACCATGGCCTGGGCCAGCAGGGTGGCGGTGGTGGTGCCGTCGCCGGCCACATCGTTGGTCTTGGTGGACACCTCGCGCACCAGCTGGGCGCCCATGTTCTCAAAGGGATCCTCCAACTCCACTTCCTTGGCAATGGTCACGCCGTCGTTGGTGATCAGGGGCGTGCCGAATTTCTTGTCCAGTACCACATTGCGGCCCTTGGGGCCCAGAGTGACCTTTACGGTATCGGCCAGCTGATTGACGCCGGCTTCCAGAGCTTTGCGGGCCTCGTCGCCGCGCTTGATGATCTTTGCCATAATACTTGCCTCCTACTATTACTCTACGATGGCCAAAATGTCGTTCTGCCGGACGACGATGTATTCCACATCCTCCAGCGTGATCTTGGTGCCGGCGTACTTGTCGGTGATGACCTTGTCGCCGGGCTTCACGGTCATGGTGACGGTCTTGCCGTCCACGGTGCCGCCGGGCCCCACGGAGATCACTTCCGCCACAGAGGGCTTCTCCTTGGCAGAGCCGGTCAGGATGATGCCGCTCTTGGTGGTCTCCTCGGCCTCGGTCATTTTCAGTACGACTCGATCGGCCAACGGTGTCAGTTTCATGGTTGCTTCCTCCTTATATTATTATATTAAAAACAACATGAGCGTTAGCACTCAAAAACACTGAGTGCTAACGCTCATATCATACCACAACTCCGGAGATTTGCAAGGGGAAAAAGAGAAAAAATACAAAAGTTCACAAAAATGTAAAAAAGCGCCGTGCCGCCTGCTCAGACGCGGGCGGTGCTGTTGCAGCTGCAGCCGACGGGACCGAAGAAATGAAGCTGCTTGTCGCCCAAGCGGATGACCACGTCGTCGCTGGTGACGCACTCGCCGTCCAGACAGGTGACGATGTCAGGCCTGTCAGAGTGGATGTGGATCACCCGGGGGGTGGAGCAGGAGGCATACTGGGGGAATCTGCGGTACTCGCCCTTGGAATAAGCGCCCACAAAGCGGAGGAACGCGGGGCGGCTGAGTTTCTTCACCACCATGGTGTGCAGCACGCCGTCGTCCATCCGGGCCTCGGCCACCGGCATGAAGCCGCCGCCGTAATAGCGGCCGTTGCACACGGTGATCACGGCATAGTCGTCCTCCACCGCCTGGCCGTCCAGCTCCAGCGTCCAGTGGGAGGAGATGCTGCGGAAGAGGAAATTGACGATCAGAGCTACCACGTAACTGCCCTTGCCGTTGAGCATGGGGCTGTCCCCATACTTGTGCACATCCTGGGCCACACGGGCATCCAGCCCGGAGCAGGCGATGGTCAGCGCCGCCCGGCCGTTGACATCGATCACGTCTAACGGGAACTGAGGACCGTCCCACAGGTTCTCCACGTTGCGGAACTTGTCGGCGTCGGGGCCGAAGTTGCGCAGAAAGTCGTTGCCGGTACCAATGGGGATGCAGGTCATGGCGGCGTTGTCATAGCCGAGGATGCCGTTGGCCACCTCGTTGACAGTGCCGTCGCCGCCGCAGGCGTAGAAGCGCAGCTCCTCGCCGCTCTCGCACAGGCGGCGGGCGATCTCCGTGGCGTGGCCCTGGCGCTTGGTCAGGATGCACTGCACGTCCAGGGCGTACTTGTCCCGCAGCAGGTCAGCCATGTCGTAGATCCGCTGGCGGCTGTCGGTCTTGCCGGCGGCGGGGTTGATGATGAAAACATGCTTCATAAAAAACAGCCTCCGGATAGTCAGCGTTCCGAGGATACATCCATTGTAACACAAAAAGCGGAAAGGAAATGAATAAAATGAAAATTCAGGAAAAAAACTGGCACGGAGCGACAGAAAAGTGCGGAGAGCGGGGGCGCATTCAGGCCTCCGGCCAGTACAGGATCCGTACCGGGCCCTCCACCAGATGGCCGGCGGCGAACTCGTCCAGGGTAAAGAACCGGTCTTCCGAGCCGCCGCACACGTTGAAAAAGCGGAAGCGATCCGGTCCCGTACGATAGTAGGGGACGAAGTGGGGCACCCGCTGCTCCCGATAGCGGAAGAGACCCATCCGGCTCTTTCCGGCGGCGTCCAGAGCGTCGACCCTGCCGCGGCACTCCCGCCAACCGGGCAGGTACTTTGTCAGATACCGGCGCATCGCGTACATGCGGGTGGGTCCGGGAACGCGCAGCAGGTGCAGCGCATCCATCTCAGCCAGCACGTCGGGAAAGGAGACGGCGTGACCGGCCCGGCGGCGCAGGTCGAAGACAGCCACGCAGCCGCAGCTGTTGTAGCTGGCGGGGATGGCCCGGTAAGTATAGGCGCTGAAGCAGTCCTGGTTGACGATGTAGCCGTCGTCCGACCAGCCCTGCTCCTCCGCCGGACCGGAGACCGGCGCTGCGGCACCGCGCAGCAGGCCGTCCAGGGCTCGCAGGCCCCAGGCAGATGCCAGCGCGAGCAACAGATCGGCGGCGGCCCAGAGAAAGAGCTGCGGCAGAGAGACGGCGGCACAGGACCGGAGCGGATAGGGGCCGGGGGCCGCGCCTGCCGCGGTCAGCGCCAAGGCGGCGCCCGCTGTCGGGAGGGCGGCCAGCGTGGCCAGCAGAGGCAAGCGCCTGTCCTGCAGCACGCTTCGGTCGGCCAGCAACAACGATACAGCGCCCGACAGGGGGCAGATCAGCAGAAGGCCGTTGTGGCAGAGCAGGGGAGCTCCGCAGACCAGAGCCAGCAACAGCGCTGCCAACGAACTGCAGACGGCGAAATACTGCAGCACCTGGGCCCAGGAGGGCAGGTGGAACCGCCGCCCCAGCAGGATCCCCAGCTGATACCACCCGCAGATCGAGCAGGCGGCCAGCAGAAACAGCCCGCTGCCCAACGCGCAGAGGGGGAGCAGCGCCCGCTCTCCCGATGCGCTCTGGCGCACCGCACCGTCCGCGGCACAGACCAGTACCGGCACCCAGCAGAGCAGCGCCAGGATCAGACGGGATTTCTCTCTCTTGGTCAGCAATGTTCCACCCCTCCGCCGGCGCACCGTTACACGTGGGCGCCGTACATGAATACGTCACACTTGATCATACCGTTATAGAGCTTGCGCTTTTTGTCGGCTTGCCTGCCGAAGGTCCGCTCAAACTCCGTGTGGCTGCTGAGCACCAGCGTCCGCCAGTCGGGCGGCAAGGTCCGCCACACCTGCCCCAACTCCCGGTACAGCTCTTCGGCCCCGGCCTTTTCCAACAGCCGCTCACCGTAGGGCGGGTTGGTGACCAGCTGTCCGTACGGACTGTCACGCCGGAAGGTGCGCATGTCGGCCACCTCAAATCGCACCGCGTCGTCCACACCGGCCTTGCGGGCGTTGTCCCGGGCGATGGCCACGGCCCGGGGGTCGATGTCGCCGCCCCAGATGTCATAGCGGCCGTGGAACTCCCGGCTGACGGCCTCCTCCCGGGCGTCGGCCCAGAGGGAAGCGGGCAGGAAAGCCCAGTCCATGGCGTCAAAAGCGCGGTGCAGGCCCGGAGCGCGGTTTTTGGCGATCAGCGCCGCCTCGATGGGGATGGTGCCGCTGCCGCAGAAGGGATCGCAGAATGGGTCGCGGCCCCGGTAGCGGCTGAGGAGCACCAGGGCGGCGGCCAGCGTCTCCCGCAGGGGGGCCTCCACGCCCACGGCCCGGTAACCCCGCTTGTAGAGCCCCTCGCCGCTGGTGTCCAGACAGAGAAATGCCCGATCCTTCTGAAGAGAAAAGCGGATCTGGTATTTCGCTCCGGTCTCGGGAAACTGCTCCAGATGATAGTGGGTCTTCATCTGCTCCACCACGGCCTTTTTGACGATGGACTGGCAGGAGGACACGGCGAAGAGCTGGGAGGAGATGGAGTAGCCCTTGACGGGAAAGGTCGCATCCCGGGGCAGATAGTCCGCCCAGGGGATGGCGCGGGTGCCCTGAAACAGCTCCTCAAAGCTGCGGGCGGTGAATTGGCCCAGCACCAGCAGTACCCGGGCGCCGCAGCGCAGATGGATGTTGAGACGGGCGCAGTCGGCGTCGGTGCCGCTGCAGAGGATGCGGCCGTTCTCCACCTGTACATCCTGCAGGCCCAGACGGCGCACCTCGTCGCCCACCAGCTTTTCCAACCCCAGCAGACAGGGAATCAGGTAGGTGTTCATGGGACATACTCCTTCTGTAGTATACAATTGAAAGTATACGCATCCGGCGGCAAAAGCGCAAGAAAAAATTAGGGGTGGCAACCGGACGATCTGTCGTGTATAATAGAGACAGCCGGCGGATCGGGAGCCGTGCAACTTCAGGTTGCGGAAAAAAGATAAATTTTTTACCGGCGCAATTTTAAGTTGGTAGAGGTTTCGCCGCCGAAGGGCTATACTGACGCCACAGAGAAACGGAGGAAACAGGGCATGTCTTTTGGTGAGCGGCTGCAGGAGGTGCGGCGCGGGAGCGGCCTGACACAGGAACAGTTCGCCGAGGAACTGAACGTGTCCCGCCAGGCGGTGAGCAAATGGGAGTCCTCCCGGGGTTACCCGGAGATCGAGAAGATCCTGTATATCTGCAACCGCTTTCAGGTGCCCATCGGCGAGCTGTTTGCCGACGAGGTGCCTGTCCGGTCGGCACAGGAGCATGAAGAAGACGCTGCGCATCCTGCAGGGAAGCTGCCGTCCGGCAACCTCACCAGTGCTGTGTCCGGGTTTCTCGCCAATCTCTCCCCCAAAAACAAGTGGATGGCCGTGGGCGTGCTGGCAGGCATCGCCTGCCTCTCGGCGCTGATGGCCCTGTTTCTGAAAGGAGGAACGATGAACATGGAGACAACGGTCTGGATCGTTGCCATCGTGATCTTCGGTGTGGCGGAGGCCATGACGGCGGGTTTGGTGTCCGTTTGGTTCGTCATCGGCAGCGTGGCGGCCCTGATCACCGCGGCGTGCGGCGGAGCGGTGTGGCTGCAGGTGGTGGTGTTCTTTGTGGTGTCCATCGCGGCGCTGCTGGTCACCCGGCCGTTGGTGCGGCGCCTGAGCAGGAGGGACAACGTGGCCACCAATGCCGACCGGGTGCTGGGCGGCACGGCCCGGGTCACGGAGGTCATTGACAACAGCATTCCCACCGGCGCCGTGTACGTCGACGGCAAGACCTGGTCCGCCCGCAGCGAAGACGGATCCGTCATCCCCGTGGGGAGCCGGGTCCGCATCACGCGGATGGAAGGCGTCAGGCTCTTTGTGGAGCAGGAGCTGTAAGTGCCCCGCGAGAACGTCTGTATCACAAGGGTGATTTAATAGAACAGGCAGAAGCAATCAACCGTACGGAGTCATAAGGAGGAAATCATGATGCTGTATCTCGTCGCAACGTCCCGCATCCCGGGATATATCGCGCTGGCCATTCTGGTGGTGCTGATCTTGATCGTCATCGTCAGCAACATCCATGTGGTGCAGCAGTCCAAGGCCTACGTGGTGGAGCGCCTGGGCGCTTTCCACGCCGTGTGGGGCACGGGCCTGCACCTGAAGCTGCCGTTCATTGAGCGCGTTGTCAAAAAGGTGAGCCTGAAGGAGCAGGTGGCCGACTTCGACCCCCAGCCCGTCATCACCAAGGACAACGTCACCATGCAGATCGACACGGTCATCTACTTCCAGATCACCGATCCCAAGCTGTACACCTACGGCGTGGAGTATCCCATGAACGCCATTGAGAATCTGACTGCCACCACGCTGCGTAACATCATCGGCGACATGGAGCTGGACCAGAGCCTCACCAGCCGCGACGTCATCAACGCCAAGATGCGCTCCATCCTGGACGAGGCCACCGACCCCTGGGGTATCAAGGTCAACCGCGTGGAGTTGAAGAACATCCTGCCGCCCCGTGAGATCCAGAACGCCATGGAGAAGCAGATGAAGGCCGAGCGCGAGCGCCGCGAGGCTATCCTGCAGGCTGAGGGCCAGAAGCAGAGCCAGATCCTGGTGGCTGAGGGCGAAAAGCAGTCCGCCATCCTGAAGGCTGACGCCGCCAAGCAGGCACGCATCATGGCCGCCGAGGCCGAGGCCACCTCCATCATGAAGGTACAGCAGGCACTGGCCGACTCCTTGAAGCTGCTGAACGAGGCTTCCCCCAACGATCAGGTCATCAAGCTGAAGGCGCTGGAGGCCATGCAGAAGGTAGCCGATGGCCAGGCCACCAAGATCATCATCCCCAGCGAGCTGCAGGGCCTGGCGGGTCTCGCAGCCGGCGCCCAGGCACTGCTGGGTGACAAATAAGCCAGGAAAAGAGAGTGCAGGCGGCCTTTCGGGGCCGCCTGCTGTGCAGAAAAGGAGTCACATATGGCAAAAATGGAGAAGAAACGGGTGGATGACCGCTTTTTCAAGCTGTACAGCCAGGGCGGTGGGTTGAATGCCGGCTGCCAGATCTGGGTGGACCGGGAGACGGGGGTCCAGTACCTGTGGCACGCCGACGGGTACGGCGGCGGCCTTACGGTGATGGTGGACGCCGAGGGGAAGCCCCTGCTGTACAGGGAGAGCAAGACTCGCGGTCCGGAGCTGTAAGGAGGACGCTGTGAAAGATTCCGGGAAAAAACGTCCGGGTTTTCTGGATGCGTGGAACGAGACGCCGACCCAGGCAGCGGAGACGAGGGAGGAGACAGTTCTGCCGGAACGGCTGTGTGTGGCCTGCCGGATCCCCATGAAGCTGCTGGAGCAGGGTTACCTGGTGACATATGAGGATATCGGGTTGGGCGTTCGCCTGAGCGGATTCCCTTATTTTCACAAGGCGGAGGTATATATCTGTCCCCAATGCGGCAGGTACGACTTTTTCCGCCCTGTAATGCCGGGCGGGAAATACGATGCCCTTGAGGACTGTAGGGATGAGACAGGACCGGCTGCGCGACGAGGGGACGCGCCAGGCGGCACAGAGGATCCTGGATAAGCGCAGAGAGGAGCGGTGAACCATGGACTACGAGAGGGAACGGCAGGAGGCCGTCGAAGCCGGCGAGCGGGCGCTTCAAAGCTTGTACGCGGCCCGGGATTCCCTCCAGAGCGCCCGGAACTGGGGCGTGTGGGATATCATCGGCGGCGGGCTCATCAGCACCATGGTCAAACGCGGGCATATGAATGACGCCCGGGATGCCATGGCCCAGGCCGAGCAGGACCTGACGCGGTTCCAGCAAGAACTGGCTGACGTGGGAGAGTATCTGCAGTTGGAGACGGACGACTTTTTGGCCTTTGCCGACTACTTTTTCGACGGGATCTTTGTGGATCTGGTGGTCCAGAGCCGCATCAAGGAGGCCCAGGCGCAGGTGGATACCGTGATCGACCGCGTGGAGGGACTGCTGGACTGGTTGAAAAAGGAATGAAGAGAAGAAAAGACCGCTGCGAAGCCGTATAACAAGCAAACAAAAAACGCGGGACACACCAACGGGTGTGTCCCGCGTTTCACGATCTGATCGGTATCAGAGGCACGGCATCCTCGGGCGTGAGGCCCAGGTCCGCCAGAAAGCGGCGGGCAGTCGCCTCGATGTCCGGGCGGCAAAGCGCCTCCGGCTGGTGGGCGTCAACGCCCAGTACCACCCGATTGCCCTCCGCGGCGGCCAGTTCCCAGAAGGCGCGGCGGGGATAGTGACGGCCCTCCCGAAGACCCAGCAGGTTCAGCTCCAGCGGGATGTCCATCTTCCGGGCGGCCCGGCACAGCCGGCGCATGTGGAGGCGGTAGGCAGGCTCGTTGCCTTCCAACAGAAGAAGGTCCGGATGAGCCAGGTAGGTGAAGCGGCCGGTAGACAGCCCCTCGATCACCTGGTCCACGTACTGGATCAGACGCTTTTCGTCGGTGGTGGGGCGGCCGTTGTAGATGCCGTCCTCCTCGTTGAGCAGGAAATGCTGCCCCAGCAGCATGTATTCACAGCCCTGCTGCCGCAGATGGTCTACCAGTGCGGGGAACAGGTCGGGGTAATACTCCGCCTCCACGCCCGCATAGATCTCAATCTGTCCGGCGTATTCGTCCCGCAGCCGGCGGATGGTGGCGAAATAGTCGCCGGACTGGGCGAGGGACATGCGGAAATAGGAGGTGTGGCCGTCAGGAAAAGGGCAGGGCGTGTGGTCGGCAAAGCCCAGGATCCGGATCCCGGCGGCGATGGCCGCCTCGATATAGGCCCGCTCATCCGGCTCTGCGTGGTTGCAGCGCCAGGTGTGGGTGTGATAGTTTGCCAGCATGAAAAGACTTCTTTCGTGAGAGGTGTGGAAATACGTGTTTTTGGCGCGGGGCGATCTCTGTGCCGCAGACTCAGAGATTTGTCACCATGGGGATGACCATCGGACTGCGCTTGGTGGTCTTGTAGAGATAGCTACTGACGGCGGAGCGCACGGTCTTGCACACGTCGCCCTCGTCCCGGCGGCGTTTGGCGGACATGTGGTCCACTGCGTCCGTGGACACGCGGCGCAGCTCCTGCAGCAGGCTCTCAGATTCCTTGACGTAAACAAAGCCGCGGGTGATGATCTCCGGCGGGCAGAGCAGTTGGTGGTCGTGGCTGGACATAGACAGCACCACCACTACCATGCCCTCCGCGGCCAGCAGGCGGCGGTCGTTGAGTACCACAGCGCCCACGTCGCCCACGCCACTGCCGTCCACGAACACCTCGCCGGCGGGGACGGCGGTTTCACACTTCATGTGCTTGGTGGTGAGCTCGATGACGGAGCCATTTTCCGCGATGCAGATGTCCTGGGCGGCCATGCCCATGGACTGGGCCAGCTTCTTGTGCAGCTGCAGCATCCGCTGCTCACCGTGGACGGGGATGAAGAATCTGGGCCGGACCAGGGCGTGGATGATCTTCAGCTCCTCCTGGCAGGCGTGGCCGGACACGTGCAGCAGATCCGCCTTGTCGTAGACCACGTCCACGCCCTTGCGGAACAGCTCGTTGATGACGCGGCCCACCGTCACCTCGTTGCCGGGGATGGCGCTGGCGGAGATGATGACCTTGTCGCCGGGCCCCACCTCCACCTGCTTGTGAGTGGAGAAGGCCATGCGGTACAGGGCGCTCATCTCCTCGCCCTGGGAGCCGGTGGTGACGATGACCTGCTGCCTGGCGGGAAGGCTCTTGAGCCGGTTCAGTTCCATCAGGGTGTTTTTTGGCACCTTGATGTAACCGAGATCCACAGAGACCTTCATGATGTTCTCCATGGATCGGCCGGTGACGGCCACCTTGCGCCCGCAGGCCGCCGCCGCGTCCAGCACCTGCTGGATGCGGTGGACGTTGCTGGCAAATGTGGTGACGATGATGCGCTTGTCACAGCCGGTGAAGTGGCGCATAAAGGTGCGGCCTACGGCGCTCTCGCTCATGGTATAGCCGGGGCGCTCCACATTGGTGGAATCGGCCAGCAGGGCCAGCACGCCCTCCTTGCCCAGCGCGCCGAAGCGGGCCAGGTCGATCACGTCCCCGTCGATGGGAGTGGAGTCAATCTTGAAGTCGCCGGTGTGGACCACGGTGCCCATCCGGGTGTGGATGGCGAAGGCCACCGAGTCGGGGATGGAGTGGTTCACGTGGAGAAATTCCACTTGGAACTTGCCGGCGCGGATGGTCATGCCGGATTCCACCGTGACGAGCTTGGTGGAGCCGGCCAGACCGTGCTCCTGCAGCTTCAGCTTGATGAGCCCGGCCGTCAGCCGGGTACAGTAGATGGGCACACTGATCTGCTGCAGCACGTAGGGGATGCCGCCGATGTGGTCCTCGTGGCCGTGGGTGATGAACATGCCCCGCAGGCGGGCTTTGTTCTTCACCAGATACGACACGTCGGGGATGACGCAGTCGATGCCGTACATATCATCGCCAGGGAATGCCATGCCGCAGTCCACCACGATGATCTCGCCGCCGTATTCATAGGCGGTCATATTCTTGCCGATCTCGTTGAGACCGCCAAGAGGGATGATTTTCATTTTTTCTGCCATAGTTGCTCCTTTTTGATCTTGGGATAGCCCGCGCAGCGAAGACCTGCGCCGGAAATAGGCGCAGCAAAACAAAGGGCGCGGGTCAGTCGCGCGGCCCTGCTTCGCCGCCGCCTGTACCTCTTTCGCCCGACCGCCGTGTGGGTGGGATCATGTCCCTGTATTTGATCGCAGCCGCAGCAGGCCGCGAAACATACAAAAAAACATGCAAAATTTCTGCACTTTGCACAAAGTATAACACACTTTTTCCCGTTTGTACACCCCCAACTTTGCGACAGGCTGCGACACGGCTCGCCGAAGCGGCCAAAATGGGACAAAGACTTTGCCCGATGAGGAGGGAAATCCTTGAAGCGGAGGGAAAACCGTGGTATAATCAATTATTCTTAATGTGGTATGTTATCCCCATCGCAAGAAGGAGGCATGACAGGTGAACAGAAAGCTGACCGGGATCCTGCGGGCCAACACGACGCTGTATATGCTGTGTCTGGTGCTGTTTGTGTTGGCGGCGTTCCTGGTGGATATACGTCTGGGCATCGGCGAGGCCGCGGTGGCGGCGATCATCTTCGTGGTGAGCCTGTGGCGCGGCCGGCGGACCCAGCAGCGCATCCGGCAGTATACGGACCGGATCGCCGGCGGCATGGATTCCGCCCGCTCCAGCAACATGCTATATGCCCCGCTTCCCATGATGGTGTTCAATGCGAACACGGAGGAGGTCCTCTGGGGCAATGAGAGGTTCCTGCATCTGACAGAGAAGGACGGTGTGTTCGAGTCCCGGTTGAGCGAGGTGATCCCCGGCTTTGGCAAGCACTGGCTGCTGGAGGGCAAGGGCGAGTGTCCGGACTTGGTGTCCTGGAACCATAAGCTGTACCGGGTGTTCGGCAGCTTGAGCCGGTCGGACGACGCTGCCCGGGGAGACGATATACTGGCCACCACCTACTGGATGGACGTGACAGAGCTGGAGCAGCTGCGCACTACGCTGGAGCTGACACGCCCGGTGATGGCCATCCTGATGGTGGACAACTACGAGGAGCTGATGAAGGCCTGCCCTGAGAGCAAGCGCTCGGCGGTGGTGGCCGCGCTGGAGGAGAAGCTGAACACCTGGGCCGCCGACTCCAACGGATTGATGCTGGGTTATGATCGGGACCGGTATCTGTTCCTCTTTGAGGAGAAGAGCTTTCCCGACTATGTGGAGCACCGCTTCGACGTGCTGGACAGCGTGCGTGAGGTGGTGGCCGGTGAGGGCGTAGCCGCCACGCTGTCTATCGGCGTGGGACGTGAGGAGGAAAACTTCGACGCCCTGTTCAAAAACGCCTCGTTAGCGCTGGAGATGGCGTTGTCCCGGGGCGGCGACCAGGCCGTGGTGAAGGACAGGACGAATTTCGCCTTCTACGGCGGTCGGGCCAAGGCCACGGAAAAGCGCACCAAGGTGAAATCCCGGGTGATGGCCAACGCCCTGGGCGAGCTGATTGAGGATGCCAGACACGTTTACATCATGGGTCACCAGTATGCAGATATGGACTCTCTGGGGGCGGCGGCCGGCGTGTACTGCATCGCCCGGAAAAAGGGACGCAAAGCCCAGATCGTCATGGACACGGAGAACAACGCTGTGCACCCCATGCTGCGCAGGCTGCAGGAGCAGCCGGAGTATAGCGGAGCGTTCATCAGCGGCAGCGAGGCCTTTTTGAGGGCTCAGCCCGGCGCACTGCTGGTGGTGGTGGACACCAACCGCCCCGCCAGTGTGGAGTCGGAGGCGCTGCTGGAGTCCTGCAACCAGGTGGCGGTCATTGACCACCACCGCCGGGGCAGCAGCTATATCGAAAAGATGGCGCTGAACTACCATGAGCCGTACGCTTCCTCCGCCAGCGAGCTGGTGACGGAGCTGCTGCAGTATCTCATTGAGCCGACGGATCTGCTGCGGGCGGAAGCCGAGGCGCTGCTGGCCGGCATCGTGCTGGATACCAAGAACTTCACCAACCGCACCGGCGGCCGCACCTTCGAGGCGGCGGCCTACTTGCGCCGGGCCGGCGCCGACACCCAGGAGGTACAGCGCATTTTCCAAAGCGACCTGCAGTCCATGATCTCCCGCTACGGCATCATCCGTCAGGCGGAGCTGTATCGGGAGGATCTGGCGGTCGCCGCGCTGGACGAGGAGTACGATCGGGTCACGGCGGCAAAAGCGGCCGACGAGCTGCTGACACTGCAGGGCGTGCAGGCCTCCTTTGTGCTTTATAAGAAGGGCACCGGCGTGTACATCTCTGCCCGTTCGCTGGGTGAGGTGAACGTGCAGGTCATCGTGGAAGCACTGGGCGGTGGAGGCAACTCCACCACAGCCGGCGGCGAGGTGCCAGACTGCACAGTGGACGAGATGAAAGCGCGGCTGCTGGCGGCCATCGACGAGTATTTCGACAAATAAGCGGAAAGGAATGTTGCACCATGAAAGTGATTTTGAAGCAGGATATGAAGGGTAAGGGCAAGAAGGGGCAGATGGTGGAGGTGGCCGAGGGCTATGCCCGCAATTATCTGCTGCCCAAGGGACTGGCGATGCCCGCCACCACCGACGCGGTGAACACCATGCACCTGCAGGAGAAGGCCCGGGCCCGGGCCGAGGCCGAGGCCAAAGCCGCCGCCGCCGAGACGGCGGAGAAGCTGAAGAGTTGCCAGCTGAAAATCGCCGCCCGGGGCGGCGAGGGCGGCAAGCTGTTCGGCGCGGTGACCACCAAGGAGATCACCGCCGCACTGAAAGAGCAGTACGGCCTGGAGATCGACAGCAAGAAGTTGGTGCTGGACGAGCCCATCAAGTCCTTCGGAGCCTATCAGGTAAAGGCCAGGCTGGGCTATGAGATCAACGGTACGGTCTATGTGATGGTGACCGAGAGCAAGTGACCCCAGCGCATTTTGGAAGGGAGGCGGTCCTATGCCCGTGGATGAACTGCTGATGCGCAGCATGCCCCATGCGCCCGAGGCGGAGCAGGCGGTGCTGGGCTCCATGCTCATCGACGCAGACTGTGTCAAGGATGTGATGGACAAGCTGCAGCCGGACGACTTCTATCTCAAGCAGAACCGGGACATCTTCGAGACGATCTACACCATGTTCATCTATTCCAAGCCCATTGACGGCGTGACCGTGGCGGAGGAGATGGAGAAGGCGGGCCTGAGCAACGAGAACACCCGCGGCTACTTGCTGCAGCTGATGGAGGTGACCCCCACCTCGGCCAATGTGATCGAATATGTCCGCATCGTGCAAGACCGGGCGCTGATGCGCTCCCTGGCCACGGCAGCGGCGGAGATCACCGGCGTGGTGCAGGAGGGCACCGGCTCGGCCCGGGATATGCTGGAGCTGGCGGAGCAGAAGATCTACGCCATCCGGCGGGGCCGCGGCGGCCAGGGCATGATTACCGTCAGTATGGTACTGCAGGAGGTCATGGACCATCTGGCAGAGCTGACGGCCAGCGGCGGCAAGTTGCTGCCGGGCCTCAGCACGGGCTTTTCCGCTGTAGATGGCAAAATCAACGGCCTCAATAAGTCGGATCTACTGATCCTGGCGGGCCGTCCCGGCATGGGCAAGACCAGCATGGGGCTGAACATGGCGCTGAATGCCGCCAAGAACTCCGGAAAGACCATCGCCATCTTCTCCCTGGAGATGTCCAGGGAGCAGCTGGTGACGCGGCTCATCGCCAACGAGGGACTGGTGGAACTGAGCCGGTTGCTGACCGGCAACCTGCGGGAGAGCGACTGGGTGAAGATTGCCGAGGCGGCCTCTACTCTGAGCCGGACGGATATCCGCATCGACGACAACCCATTGTTGACGGTGGCGGACATGAACGCCAAGTGTCGCCGACTGGACAACCTGGGCCTGGTGGTCATCGATTATCTGCAGCTGATGACCGGCGCCGGCGGCAAGAGCTACAGCGGCGAGAACCGCCAGCAGGCGGTGTCGGACATGTCCCGCATGCTGAAAATCATGGCCAAGGACTTGCAGGTACCGGTGCTGTGCCTGAGCCAGCTGAGCCGGGCCAACGAAAAGCGCAAGGAGGACAAGCGCCCCATGCTGTCCGATTTGCGGGAGTCCGGCGCCATCGAGCAGGATGCCGATATCGTCATGTTCCTGTACAGGGACGACTACTATAACGAGGACACGGAGAAGCGGAACGTGGTGGAGTGCATCGTGGCCAAGAACCGCCACGGCAGCACCGGCACGGTGGATCTGCGCTGGATGCCGGAATACACGGCCTTCGGCACCATCGAGAACCGCTACGACGAGGAGTGACGGCGCGGGAGGCGGCCATGGATCTGATCCCCTGGATGGAGCAATGGAATATGTTTCCCGCCCCCGGCGGCACGGTGCTGTGCGCTGTGTCCGGCGGGCGTGACTCCATGTGCCTGCTCCACTGCCTGCACCGGCTGGGCACAGAGCGGGATTTCCGCGTGGCCGCGGCCCATCTGAACCACGGCATGCGCCCCACGGCGGAACGGGACGAGGCGTTGGTGCGCCGTTTTTGTGAGGAGCGGGGCATCCCGCTTTATGTGGGGTATGAAAAAGTCTATGAGTGCGCCGAAGCCTGGGGCCTGGGCGTGGAGGAGACGGGACGCCGCCTGCGCTACGCCTTCCTGGAAAAAACAGCGGACGAGGTCGGTGCGGAGCGGATCGCCACCGCCCACCACATGGGTGACCAGGCGGAGACGGTGCTGCTGAACCTGCTGCGGGGCACCGGCCCCGAGGGACTGGGCGGCATCCCGCCGGTGCGGGGACGGCTGATCCGGCCGCTGCTGCACACCACCCGGGAGGAGATCGAGGTATACCTGGCACGGTGGGATGTGGCGTATACAGAGGACGAGACCAACAGCGATCTGCGCTATGCCCGCAACCGCCTGCGGCTGGCCGTTTGGCCGGAGCTGGAGGCCATCAACGGCGCGGCGCGGGAGAATATTGTCCGGACTGCCGGGATCGTCCGGCGGGAGAGTGCATATCTGGACGAATTGGCGGCGGGCCTCCTGCCGCCGGAGGGGACGGAACTGTCCTGCGGTGCCCTGTGCGGCGCGCCGGCGGTGCTTCGGCCGCGGATGCTGCGGCTGCTGATCGACCGGTTGGACTGCGGGAAAAAGGATTTCGGCCAGGCCCACCTGGCGGCGCTGGAGCGACTGGCGGAGCGCGGCGGCATGCTGACGCTGCCGGCCGGTGTCCGCGCCGTGTGTCAGGGCGGCGTGCTGTGGTTGGAGATGGCGCCGGAGCCGCCGCCGGTGGAAACGGCACTGGTAGAGAACGAGACCGTGACGTGGGGTGCGTATGAGCTGCGGCTGCAGCGGGCGGCCCAAGAGGTGCCGCCGGGAGCGATGCGCCTGCACGGTGTCGATGAGAGCCGCACCGTGACAGTCCGAGCCTGGCGGCCGGACGACCGGCTGACGCTGCCCGGCAGCCGGGGCGCCAGAGGATTGAAGCGCCTGTTCGCCGAGGCGGGGATCGACCCCATCCGGCGGGATGCCGTGCCGGTGATCTGTGTGGCCGGCCGGGCGGCGGCGGTGTGCGGTCTGGGGATCGACCGGGCCTTTACAGAGGAGAAGACCGGCGAGGCAGCCGATATCATATGGAAAAAGAAACAGTAGGAGGAAGAGATCAATGGCCCAGAACGACATGGATCAGGATATTCTGAAGGTCTTGTTCAACGAGGAGGAGATCCACCGGCGGGTCGAGGAGATGGGGCGGGAGCTGTTCAGCCGCTTCCAGGGGCGCGATCCCCTGTTTGTGGGGGTGCTCAACGGCTGCTTCATGTTCATGGCAGACCTGGTGCGCGCCAGCGGGCTGAAGAGCGAGCTGGAGTTCATCGGCGTGTCCTCCTATCAGGACGCCACCCGCTCCAGCGGCGTGGTGCAAATCACCCGCGACATGCAGCGGGACATCACCGGTCGGGAGCTGATCATTGTGGAGGACATCCTGGATTCCGGCAACACGCTGGCCTTCCTCAGCAACTATCTGATGTCCAAGGGGGCCAGCTCCATCACCATTGTCACCATGCTGGACAAGCCCTCCCGCCGGGAGAAGGCGGTCCGGGCGGATATGGCCGGCTTCGTGGTGCCGGATGAGTTCGTGGTGGGCTATGGGCTGGATTACAGGCAGATGTACCGGAACCTGCCCTATATCGGCGTGCTGAAGCCGGAGGTATACAGCAAGTGACGCCGGCGTATGATTTTCAGGAAGCGAGGGACGCCGCATGGATAAGAGAACAGAACCGTATCGAGGGAAGCGCCTGGCCGGTCAGACGCCTCCGCCCGCGCAGGAAACCGTGACCCCACCCCCGGCGGAGCAGGACACGCCTGCCGGCCAGGAGAAGAAAAAGAGGAGCTTCTGGGCCGACTACGGCTATCTGCTGGTCACGGCCGCTGTGGTGGTGCTGGTATTCCGGGTGTTGCTACAGCTGGCCTATGTACCCTCCAGCTCCATGGAGAGCACCGTGCCTAAGGACTCGCTGCTGCTGTCGTGGCAGCTTCCCTATCTGGTGTCCGACCCGGAGCCCCGGCGGGGCGACGTGGTCACCTTTTGGGATGAAGAGCTGGGCAAGCTGTTGGTCAAGCGGGTGATCGGCCTGTCGGGAGACGAGGTGAGCCTCTCCGGCGGCTATGTATATGTGAACGGACAGCGGCTGGAGGAGCCCTATCTGGACCAGCAGGGGGCCACCGATCCGGCCGGCAGTGGGCAGGCGGACTTCCAGGTGCCGGAGGGATGCCTGTTCCTGTTGGGCGACAACCGTACCGGCTCGCTGGACAGCCGATACTGGAGCAACCCCTATATCGCCTATAACAACGTGCGGGCGCGGGTGTTCTTGTGCATTCCCATACAATTCTGGCATAAGATACCACTGCCGCAGGTAGGAGATATTTCCCTGATACACTGACGGAGAAGGAGGCCCTGATTTGAAAAAAACGCGAGGAAACGGAATCGGCAGGGTCCTGCTCTTCCTGATGGTGCTGCTGGCGATCTATATGATCGTGGCTGGCCGGCGAAGCAGCAACGACATCACCTATGCCCGGCTGCGGCAGCTCTTTGAAAAGGAGCAGGTGACGGAGTTTGCCATCTCCGACACCCGCCTGACGGCCAAGCTGGCCGACGGCACCACCGCCACCTGCGATCTCTACGACTTTGCACTGTTCTACGAGGATCTCAACGAGCTGGTGGTGCAGCAGAAGGCGGCGGGCATCATCACCGATTACGACTATCACGCCAACCACTCCACCAACTGGCTGCAGGTGCTGTTGCCCTATGTGCTGGCGGTGGTGGGCTTCATCCTGCTGCTGAACATGATGTCGCGCATGAACGGCGGTGCCGGCAATGACCGGATGGCCCGGTTCGGCGAGGCCCGGATCCAGAGCCTGCCCGCCGGCAAGAAGAAGGTCACGTTCCGTGATGTGGCCGGCGCCGACGAGGAGAAGGAGGAGCTGCAGGAGATCGTCTCCTTTCTCCGCGACCCACAGAAGTTCCTGGATCTGGGCGCCCACATCCCCAAGGGCGTACTGCTGATCGGCCCGCCGGGCACGGGTAAGACGCTGCTGGCCAAGGCTGTGGCCGGCGAAGCGGACGTGGGCTTTCTGTCCATCTCCGGCTCCGACTTTGTGGAGATGTACGTGGGCGTGGGCGCCAGTCGTGTGCGCAGCCTCTTTGAGGAAGCCAAGAAGCAGGCACCGGCCATCGTGTTCATCGATGAGATCGACGCGGTGGGCCGCCAGCGCGGCAGCGGCCTGGGCGGCGGCCACGACGAGCGGGAGCAGACGCTGAACCAACTGTTGGTGGAGATGGACGGTTTTGCCACCAACGAGGGCGTGGTGGTGTTGGCCGCCACCAACCGGGTGGACATCCTGGACCCGGCGCTGCTGCGCCCCGGCCGGTTTGACCGACAGGTCTACGTGGGCCTGCCGGACATCAAGGGACGCGAGGAGATATTGAAGATCCACGCCCGCAACAAACCTCTGGCGGACGACGTGGATCTGGCGAAGGTGGCCCGGGGCACACCGGGCTTCACCGGCGCGGACCTGGAGAACCTGCTCAACGAGGCGGCGCTGCTGTCCGGCCGGCGGGATCAGTACGCCATCACCAGCGACGTGCTGGACGAGGCGGTCATCAAGGTGATTGCCGGGCCGGAGAAGCGCAGCCGCGTGATCCCGGAGCGGGAGAGAAAGCTGACCGCCTATCACGAGGCGGGCCACGCCATCGTGATGCACGCCCTGCCGGAGCACGACCCGGTGCACCAGATCACCATCGTGCCCCGGGGCCAGGCCGGCGGCATGACCATCTCCCTGCCGGATGAGGACCGCTCCTACCTGAGCCGGGAGTATATGTTGGAGCAGATCGTGTCGCTGCTGGGCGGCCGCGCCGCCGAACAGATGATTTTGGGCGACATCTCCACAGGCGCCGCCAACGACATCCAGCGGGCCACCGCCATCGCCCGCAAGATGGTGGGCACCTACGGCATGTCGGAGCGGCTGGGCACGGTGGCCTTCGACACCGGGCACGACGAGGTGTTCATCGGCAAGTCCATGGCCCAGACCCGGCCCTATTCGGAGAAAACCGCCGCCGCAATCGACGAGGAAATCCGACACATCATCGACGAAGCCTATGGGCGCTGCCGCAGCATCCTGACCGAATACCGCAGGCAGCTGGTGGTGGTGGCGGAGTACCTGCTGCGCCACGAGACCATGACAGCTGAGACCTTCGAGCGGGTCTTCACGCTGAAAATGGAATGAGGAGACAGACACAAAAAAGCGGAGGCGCGTCTCAAGGACGCGCCTCCGCTTTTTCTGTTCCTGGCGGATCAGGGATAATAGATGATATTGGTGTCCACATTGCTCATGTCTGTGTTGCTTATCTGCCACACGCCGTCAGAATCCTTAACGATCTGCACGGCGATGGAGACGCTGTCCTTATAACCCAGGTTGGGCAGTTGTTCAGTCACCATGGTGATGACCGCCTGGGCCCAATCGGCGTCGTAAGCCACATATTCCGCCTCGGTCATCTCGCTGGAGTCCACACCGCCGTACTTGGCGGCAAAGTCGGCGAGGGCCGTCTCCTGGTTGTTGACGGCCAGCTCGATGACATCAATGGGCCGGATCTCTACTTTAACGGCGTAGGTGTCATCGCTCAGCTTGGATGCCTCGCCTACGGTGTAGCTGGAATGTGCGTAGATGTCGCGGTACAGCTCCTTGATCTGCTCAATCAGCTCGTCGGTGGTATACTCAATGTCGAAGTAGTGGCAGAAGTACTCCACCTCCATCTCCAGGCCCTCCTCATAGCGCTCCTGCGCCTGCTCGGCGGTGAGATCCACCAGCTTGAGGTACTCGTCGCTGAACTTGCCCAGATAGATCTCGTCCAGATTGCCCTGCACCAGGGCGGACATCCGCGCCTCCAGCAGATCGCCAGCGCCGCAGGAGCTCAGGGCCAGCAGCATCACCGCGGCCAGCGCCGCGGCCAGGATACGTTTGCAAGCTCTCATACATCGATCTCCTTTATGTTATAATATACAAAATGTCGGGATCACAAAAAGAGGGTCAATCCTGCAGCAGCGCATCCACGGCACCCTGCAGCCACTCGCCCTGGAAGGACTCAATGTCACCCCGGTCCATCAGGGCGGCCAGCTCCGGCTCGATGGGCATCCGGGCCAGCAGTGGCACGCCGTATCTGGCGGCGGCCTCCTCCGTTCGGCCCTCGCCAAACAGGAATATCTTCCTGCCGCAGTCGGGACAGGTCAGATAGCTCATGTTCTCCACCAGACCCACCACGGGGATGTTCATCAGCTGTGCCATCTTCACGGCCTTTTCCACCACCATGCCCACCAGTTCTTGGGGACTGGCTACGATGATCACGCCGTCCACCGGCAGCGTCTGGAACACGTTCAGTGCCACGTCGCCGGTGCCGGGGGGCATGTCCACGAACATATAATCCACGTCCTGCCACAGCACGTCGCCCCAGAACTGCTGCACCACGCTGCCGATGACGGGGCCACGCCAGATGACGGGGTCGGTCTCGTTCTCCAGCAACAGATTGACGCTCATCAGCTGGATGCCGGTGGAGGTCTCCACGGGAAAGATGGCGTCGCCGTCGGACATGGCCTTTTCATGAACACCGAAGGCTCGGGGGATGGAGGGGCCGGTGATATCGGCGTCCAGAACAGCCGTCCGACAGCCGCGGCGCTGCATAGACACCGCCAGTTGGCTGGTGACCATGGACTTGCCTACGCCGCCCTTGCCGGACACGACGCCGTACACCCGGCTTACGCGGCACCCCTCCCGCAGGGGCTTGATCTGAAAGGGGCTCTCGGTCCGGCGGTCTGCGCAATTCTCACCGCAGGTGCTGCAGTCACGGGTACAATCGCTCATCGTATACGTCTCCTCTTTTTTCTTCGTTTGCATGGGAAAACAGCATCATTAGATATACCATGAAACGGGGGATTTGTCCAGCGCTAAAGCGTCAGCAGCGATACGTTCTCCCGTCCGGCCAGATAAGTCTGCTCCCGCGTCTGGCAGGTGAAGAGCAGGATCTGCCGCGTCTCACTTTCCCGCAGCAGATAGTCCAGTGCCGCATGGAGCCGCTCGTCGTCAAAGCTGACCAGCGCGTCGTCCAGAATCAGCGGCACGGCCTTGTCCCGGGGCAGCACCATGTCGCAGATGGCCAGACGCACCGACAGATAGAGCTGATCGGCGGCGCCCTGGCTGAGCAGCTGGATGCTGCGCTGGCTGGCGTCCCCGGTCGGCTCCGCCGACAGGGAGAAGTCCCGGCTCAGCAGCACGCCCTGATATCTGCCGCCGGTGATGGCGGAGAAGATCTCCGCTGCCCGGGCACCCAGCGCGGGAGAAAAGCGGTTCTGCAGCGTCAGGTGGGCGGTGTTCAGCGCATCCATGGCCATGGCGATGGCGTCGTACTCCGCCTGCAGCCCAGTCAGCTGCTCCGTCTTTTGCGCCCGTCGGCTGAGCAGGTCGTCCGGGTCACCCAGAGAGCGGATCTGGCCGGTGAGGGTATCCAGCCGGGAGCGGGTTGCGTGCAGGTTGGAGGTCACCTGGGGCAACAGCGCCTGCAGCTGTGCCCGGCTCATGGTGGGCCGCTGAGCCGGCTCACCCGCATCGGAGGACCCGGACGGCAGGCTCTGGGCCAGCAGATCCCGCCGCAGCGCCTCGTTTTGGGCCGTCTGCCGTGCCTCGGCCAACGCGTCCCGCTGGCGCCGCAGCTCGTTCAGGGCCTGCCCTGCGGCGGATAGGTCGGCGGCACTGCGAAAGACGGACAGCTCCGACAGAAAAGACCTCAAGTCCTCCTGCTGTCGCTGACGGAGCACGTCGCAGAGGCCCTTGGCTTTTGCCTCCGCGTCGGAGGTGTCTGCCGCCGCCTGCCGTAGGGGGAGATATGCTTTGATCTGTCGGGAAAACGCGTCCCTGGCCTGGGCCATCTCCTCCTGCTGCCGCAGGATACGGCTGTGGGTGCGCCGCTGTCGGATAGCGAGAACGGTGCAGAGAAAACAGAGGCAGGCGGTCACGGCCGTGATCCAAGGCGTCCAGCGCAGGATCAGGGAGAGGACCGCCGCAGCGGCGGCACAGACGGCCGCGATAATGGAGAGCCGGAATGGCAGTGGGCCGGATGGCTCCGGCGCCGTCATGTTGCGCAGCCGATCCTGCAGCCCGGCCTCATCGGCGGGATACAGGGGATGGGCCCGGTATGCGTCATCTGCCGCGGCTTTTCCGGCGGAGACCTCTTCGGCGTCCCGCTGCGCCCGGTTCAATTCCTGTTCACCGCGGAGCAGCGCGGTGTGCCGACTCTCCAGCCGGGCCAGCGTCCCGTCATCGGGCAGCGTCCCTGCCAGCTCTGCCATGGTGTCGGCCCGGTCCTGGGCTTTTTCAGCGGTCCGTACCGCCTCTCGGTACTGCTGCCGCTTCTCGGCCAGCTCCCAATGAGCCCACTGCTCCTGTTGGGCCTGCAGCTCCTGCAGATGAGTCTCGGACAGCTTTACCTGTTGGCCTGCACTGCGGTGCTGGGCCTGCAGCTCCTCCAGTTGAGCCAGTGTATCGTCCAGCCCGGCAATCTCCCGTTCCAGAGCGGGGATCTGACCGGTCTTGTTGTGTTTGCGGCGGTTCAGCTGCTTCTTCAGCCTGTCATAGGTGTCAGAATAGGAGGTGTCCTCCTCACCGGTGGTGATCAGCGCGGCGATGCGGCGCTCCAGCTCGGAACTCTGCTCCACAGCCAGAGCAGCCTGCCCAATGAAGGCGCTGCGCTCAAAGACCTCCCGCGACACGCCCAGGAACTGTTCCCCGGCGTTCTCCCGTGTGATACCGGGTACCGGCGTGGCTGTGCCCGTATAGGTGCAGGAGAAGGCGCCCATAGGCGCGTTGGCCCGCTGGGTCTCCCGCAGCAGCGTGTAGTCCGCGCCGTCCGCCGTCAGCTCCATCCGGCCCCGCATGGCGGCGCCGGACCAGGGGGCGTAGCGGTTTTTGTCGGCGGAGAGGCCGCGGTCGTGGGTGCTGAGCCCGTAGAGCATGTTTCGGATGAAGCGGCTCCAAGTGGACTTGCCTGATTCGTTAGGAGCGTATATCACGTTCAGCCCGGGCTGCAGCGTCAGCTCTGCCTGCTCCAGCCTGCCGAACGTGGCAGTCATATGGCGGATCTGCATAGAATCGACCTCCGAGGGGGATACATATATGATATTGTAGCACATGGTGGTGGAGTTGTCATTCCTGTTTGAAAAAAGATAAAAAATTTACGATTTCCGCGAAAAAGGTGTTGACAACCCACACGGCCTTTGATATTCTAACAAAGCTGTCGCGCTGTGCGCTGCGGGAAAATTTCCCTGTAATGGAGAAATTTTCATCTTGACAAGGCAATCGGACGGCAGTATAATAGTGCTGTTCAGCCGCCGAAAAAGGTGGCGAAAGGGCGTGTACCTTGTAAATTAAACAATGGACGAAAAGCACCAGAAGATCTGTGCGCGAAAGCGTGCAGATCAAGAGCCTGCGCAGCGGGGTTGTCAATTACCCGAAGCGCGGGAAGAGTTTTGAAAGCTATGGAAATA
>SVKQ01000003.1 GCA_015068325.1 Oscillospiraceae bacterium
ACCCAGCCCAAGAACGTCAGCGTGGCGGAAGGAAAGACGGCTAAGTTTACTGTCGTGGCCTCCGGCACGAGCCTGAGCTACCAGTGGTACTACCGCACCAGCAGCAGCGGCACGTGGACGGCGGTGAGCGCGGCCAGCGGCAAGACGGCCGCGTACAGCCTGACGGCGGCGGCGCGGCACAACGGGTATCAGTACCGGTGCAAGGTGAGCAACGCGGCGGGGCATGTGTACACCGGCATCCGGACGCTGACGGTGGTGGCGAAGCCGGTGATCACGACGCAGCCCAAGAGCACCTCGGTGCTGGAGGGGAAGGTGGCGACGCTGACGGTGAAGGCCAGCGGGACGGGCCTGACGTACCAGTGGTACTACAGGACCAGCAGCAGCGGCACGTGGACGAAGGTGAGCAGCAACGGGACGTCGGCCACGTATACGCTGACGACGGCGGCGCGGCACAACGGGTACCAGTACCGTTGCCTGGTGAAGAACGCGGCGGGCAGCGTGTACAGCAGCGTGGTGACGCTGACGGTGGTGGCGAAGCCGGCGATCACGACCCAGCCGAAGAGCGTGAGCGTGACGGCGGGCAAGACGGCGACCTTCAAGGTGGTGGCCAGCGGGACGGGCCTGACGTACCAGTGGTACTACAGGACGGGCAGCAGCGGCACGTGGACGAAGGTGAGCAAGAACGGGACGTCGGCCACGTATACGCTGACGACGGCGGCGCGGCACAACGGGTACCAGTACCGGTGCCTGGTGAAGAACGACGCGGGCAGCGTATACAGCAGCGTGGTGACGCTGACGGTGAAGTGAGCGGCGCAGCCGAGCAGAACAAACGGCGCGGGGAGCGATCCCCGCGCCGTTCTTTCGGGCGGCGTCCTGCGGCAAATTGCGCCTTGCATCGCCGACACATATATGATATAATCCTCTCCCGAACAACCGCGGCGGCGGAGAAGGGAGGTCCTCCATGGAAAAGCGCGGCATCAAGACGGCGGCCCAGAACCGCAAGGCGTTCCACGACTACTTCGTGGAGGAGCGCTTCGAGGCCGGCATCGAGCTGTTCGGCACGGAGGTCAAGTCCATCCGGGGCGGCGCGCTGAACCTGAAGGACTCCTACTGCCAGACCAAAAACGGCGAGTTGTTCGTCTACAACCTGCACATCTCACCCTATGAGCAGGGCAACGTCTTCAACCGGGACCCGGACCGGCCCAAGCGCCTGTTGATGCACAAGCGGGAGATCCGCAAGCTCCACGCCGCCCAGAAGCAGGACGGCTACGCCCTGATCCCCCTGAGCGTGTATTTCAAGGACAGCCGGGTGAAGGTGGAGCTGGGCCTGTGCCGCGGCAAGAAGAACTACGACAAGCGCGCCGCCATCGCCCAGCGGGACGCCAAGCGGGAGATGGACCGGGCCATGCGGGAGAAGAACAGAGGATAAACCGAAAAGGAGAGACGATATGAGCGAGAATCCCATTGTCACCATCGAAATGGAGGACGGCGGCAGGATCGTGGCCGAGCTGTACCCCGACGTGGCGCCCCAGAGCGTGTATAATTTCATCGCCCTGGCCAACAGCGGCTTTTACAACGGCCTCATCTTCCACCGCTGCATCTACGGCTTCATGATCCAGGGCGGCTGCCCCGACGGCACCGGCATGGGCGGCCCCGGCTACTGCATCCGCGGCGAGTTCGCCGCCAACGGCATCCGGAACGACCTGCGGCACACCCGCGGCGTGCTGAGCATGGCCCGGGCCCAGCCGATGGACAGCGCCGGCAGCCAGTTCTTCATCATGCACAAGGACTCGCCCCATCTGGACGGACAGTACGCCGCCTTCGGCATGGTCATCGAGGGCATGGACACCGTGGACGCCATCGCCTCGGCGCCCCGGAACATGATGACCAACAAGCCCAAGAAGCCCCAGGTGATGAAGTCTGTCACCGTGGACACCAGGGGCGTGGACTATCCGGCGCCGGAGAAGCTGCCGGATCCCTTCGGGAGATAACGCGTCGTTTATTCCGCTCCTCCCAGGAGTGAAAGAATAATCTGCCGCGGAGCGGCAAAGGGAATGAGACTGTTTTTCTGACGACATGTGCGTCAGGAAAACACCTCTCATACCGCAAGTGTGCGAGCGAAGCGAGTGCATGCGGCGGTCTGCAAGCCGTTCTCGTTCAAAATCCTCAGATTTTGAACGAAAAGAATATACGGGGATGTACCGGTTTCGACGGGGGTGTGGAGGCCGGACAAGCGGGCGGTGGCGCCTGGCCACCATAAAACGGGCGACTTAAAAAATAACTGACAACACCAATACTGTTGCCGTCGCTGCGTAACGCAGTGACCGTCTGAACCGGAGAGGCCACAGGCCGGGGAAGGCGTCGTTTATGTGGCGTCCGTGAGGCGGGTAAGAGTTGCCCCGCCCACGCATCATGACTCTACTGAACCGTGATGTCTGTCAAGTGCCATCACGGGGAGGGAACGTCGAAACTTGACTGCGCCCGGAGAAAGTCTTGTCAAAGCGCTTTCGGACAGGGGTTCGACTCCCCTCATCTCCACCAAAAGCAGGGGCCCATGCCGTCTGGCATGGGCCCCTGCTTTTGGTGGCGCTTTCCCCCGGGAGGAGACTCCCCACATCTCCGGCAGAGGGCGTCGCACCCGGCGCAGGGGAGGATGGCCGCCTTCCGCGGGACAGACGGGCGCAGGCGCGGCGCAGGAAAAGTGCCTGCGTGATAAGCCGCTAAGCGAGCGGCGTGGTCTCGATAAAAAACGAGGCGATCTCTTCCGGAGAATACTGCTTGTGCAAGGTCCACCACCGAACGGACTCCGTGAAGTCACACACCATATGGTTGAGCATATAATCCTGCGGAACGGTACGGTCAGACAGCGCGCACGTGCGGGAAAACAGCTCCTTCAAATGCGCCTTGAAGGAGCTCATAAAAATCTCGCCGCTTTCCCCGGACAAAATACCTGGCAGGTACGCCATATGCTCCTGCAGATGATAGAGGATGTGCGTGATCATCGCCCTTGCGTTGTGGTCTTCAGAAAAATCATGTGTTTTTTCTTTTTTCAGATCATCAGAAAACACATGCTCAAAGATTTCCGTGCAGAGAGATCTCAGCAGGCTGTCCTTTGTCTCAAAATGTGCGTAAAATGTCGTTCTGCCGACATTTGCCATATCAATGATCTCCTGGACGGTGATTTTGGAATATGACTCTCTCTTCAGCAACTCCGTAAAAGCCCTGCAGATGGCGTCTCTCGTTTTCTTTTGCCTTCGATCCATACGATCGCCTCCGAACACTTTTCTGTTTTTGTTCCATAGCGTACGATTCCCGTGTTCTGATTATTGTTGGCGGGCGCGTCCGCGGCTATCGCGGCTATAATAAAAACAGAACACGGTATTCGGTAACGAATAGATTATACGCAAAAAACGGGCCGTGTGTCAAGGAGGGGCGTTATGCTGAACCGCTGGCTGGAAAACGAACCAAAAGAAACCCTGCTGTGTGCCGTCACCGCTGCGGCTGCATTGGTGCTGAGCATCACCGGGGCACTGAAAGACGCTTTGCCGTTTGATCCCGCATGGATCGCGATCGTCTTATGCGGGATCCCGATCCTGGTCGGCGCCTGCAAGGGAGTCGCCTTCGAGCATGACGTCAAAGCCGATCTTCTCGTCGCAATGGCATTGATCGCCTCTGTGGCGACCAAAGAGTATTTCGCCGCCGGAGAGGTGGCGCTCATCATGCAGATCGGCTCTCTCCTCGAGGACTACACCTCCGGCAAGGCCAGAGAGGGGATCCAAAGGCTGATCCGCAGCAGCCCGCAAAAGGCACGCGTACTGCGCGGCGATATCACCGCGGAAATTCCGGTGGAGGAGGTCAAGGTCGGCGACGTCCTGCGCATTCTCGCCGGAGAAACCATTCCCGTCGACGGCACGATCCTCGAGGGGAAAACCTCCGCCGATCAGTCCGTCATGACCGGCGAAAGCATTCCCGCGGACAAGTCCGCAGGCGATACGGTGTCCAGCGGCACAGTGAACCAATACGGAACCTTTACGATGCGCGCAGATTCCGTCAGTGCGGACAGCTCGCTGCAGCGCATGGTCCGCCTGGCGAAAGAGGCCGAGGAGAACAAAGCGCCCATTGTCACGACGGCAGACCGCTGGGCGACGTGGCTTGTCGTCATAGCGCTCTCCTGCGCGGCGTTCACCTGGATCGTTACGGGGGAATTCATGCGGGCCGTCACTGTTCTGGTGGTTTTTTGCCCGTGCGCCTTTGTTCTCGCCACCCCGACGGCCGTTCTGGCCGGGATCGGCAACGCGGCGAAGTACGGTATGATCGTCCGCTCCGGAGATGCCCTGGAGCGGCTCTCGAAAACGAAGATCATCGCGTTTGACAAAACAGGCACGCTGACTTACGGAAAGCCCCGGGTCACGTCAGCCGTTTCCGTCTCCGGGCTGTTCTCCGATGCGGACATCATGCGAATGGCCGCACAGGCCGAAGAGCGATCGGAGCATCCGCTCGGGCAGGCCATCCGGGCGGCGTACGGGAAAAGCGGCGGCAAGAGCGGGGAGGCGAAAGATTTTCAGGTGATCGCCGGTCAAGGCGTGTCAGCTATCGTGGATAGCCATACGGTACTGGTCGGAAAAGAAGACTTCATGGCCTCTCAGGATATAGACGTCAGCGCCTGCCGGAAAGCCCGTGAAGCTGAGCTGAATAAAGGCGCCACGATTGTTTACGCAGCCATAGACGAGTCGCTGGCCGGCTTCATCGCGCTTCGGGATACCGTGCGGGAGGATGCGAAAGAGACCGTCGGGAAGCTGAAGTCCGCAGGCATTGTCCCGATGCTGCTGACGGGGGACAACCGGCAAGCCGCGGAGGCTGTTGCTGAGGCCGTGGGGATCGGGGACGTCCGCGCCAATCTGCTGCCGGAAGAGAAAATGAACATCATCAGGGAGCACGCGGAAGGCGCCGCTCCGATCTGCATGGTCGGCGACGGCGTCAATGACGCCCTCGCGCTGACGAGCGCGAACGCCGGGATCGCCATGGGCGGGATCGGATCGGACATCGCTGTGGAATCTGCCGACGCCGTGCTCGTGAGCGACGACATAAAGCGCCTCCCGTATCTCTTTCGGCTGATGCAGAAGGTGATGAGCAAAGTCCGCGTCAATATGATCGCGTCGCTGCTCATCAATCTTACGGCGGTCGTGCTTTCGGCGCTCGGCGTTTTAAACCCCGTCACCGGCGCGCTCTGGCACAATTGCGGTTCCGTTTTCGTCGTGGTGAACGCGGCCCTTCTTCTGCGCCTGAAGGACAACTGAGGGTCCGTGAACCTGGTCCGGCTGAGCGGGCATCCCCGGCGCGTATACGACGCACCCCGTTTTTCCGAAGCATGTCTGCGGATCATGGATGCAGTGCCTGTGCAGCTGCAATCCTGCCGGTCCCGAAGGGAGAGGCCGCCCGGCCTCTCCTTTTTTCTGCGCACAGGGGGGCTGCTGACCCGGATGTCGGGCGGGCGGGAAAAGCACAAAAAACAGATTGACACTGTGTCAGAACGCGCGTATAATGACCGTATTGACACGGTGTCAGCATGTCTGCTGGCCGGAAGGGAGCGACCTATGGTCAAGGGAACACCGGAGCGGATCGCGGGGCGGCAGGAGGAGATCGTCAACGCCTGTGAGCGGCTGTATCAGACGATGAGCTTCAAGGAGATCACCATCAGGGAGATCGGGAACGCCGTGCCGTTTTCCCGCCCGACGATCTACAACTACTTTCAGACAAAGGAAGAGATCTTTCTGGCGCTGTATCAGAGGGAGTACGACCGCTGGAACGGGGATCTCGCCGCCATCCTGGACGGACATGACGCCCTCTCCGCCGGGCAGCTGGCCGAGGCGATCGCCGGCTCCCTGGCAAAGCGCGAACAGCTGCTGAAGCTGCTCGCCATGAACAACTACGACATGGAGGCCAACAGCCGCCAGGAGCGGCTGACCGCCTTCAAGACCTCCTACGGGAACTCCCTGCGCCTCATGCGCAGGCTTTTGGAGAAGTTCCGCCCGGAGATGACCGACGGGGACATACGGCAGTTCCTCTATATGTTCTTCCCCTTTATGTTCGGCATCTATCCCTACACCGCCGTCACCGGGAAGCAGCGGGCGGCGATGCGGGCGGCGGGCGTCGACTACGTGTACCAATCCATTTATGAGCTCACCCGCAGCTGCCTGGTCCGGCTGCTGGGCGAGCCGGCGTGAGCGAATATGCAGAAAAGGAGTTGTAAACATGGCAAATCATATGCTGGTAGCCGTCTTTTCCGCCGGCGGCACAACAAAGGCGGTGGGCGAGGAGATCGCCCGCGTGGCCGGCGCGGATTTCTTTGAGATCGTGCCCAGGGAGCGCTATTCCGCGGACGATCTGAACTGGATGGACAGGCGGAGCCGCAGCAGCGTGGAGATGAACGATCCCGCCGCCAGGCCGGAGATCGCCGGCACGGTGGCGGACATGGCGTCTTACGACACCGTGATCGTCGGCTTTCCCATCTGGTGGGGCGTGGCGCCGCGGATCATCGAGACCTTTCTGGAGAGCTACGATTTTTCCGGCAAGAGGATCATCCCCTTCTGCACCTCCGGCGGCAGCGGCGTGGGCCGGAGCGACACCGCGCTGCACAAAAATGTCAGCGGCGACGTGACGTGGGCCAAGGGCGTGCAGCTCAACCGGCCCCGTGCAGACGAGATCCGCCGGTGGCTCGACAGGGTGCTGTGACGCAGGCGCGGCAGGGAGGCACAGGATGCAATACACAAAACTCGGACGCTCCGACCTGACCGTGTCCCGCATCTGCATGGGCTGCATGGGCTTCGGCGACGCCGCGCGGGGCCAGCACAGCTGGACCGTCGGCGAGGAGCGCGCCAGGGAGATCATCCGGCGCGGCCTGGAGCTGGGCGTCAACTTCTTCGACACCGCCATCGCCTACCAGAGCGGCACCAGCGAGCAGTATCTGGGCCGGGCGCTGCGGGACATGGCCCGGCGGGAGGACGTGGTGGTGGCCACCAAGTTCCTGCCCCGGACGCAGGAGGAGATCGGGCGCGGTGTCACCGGCCAACAGCATATCGCCCGTATGATCGACGCGAGCCTGAAAAACCTGGGCATGGACTACGTGGACCTGTATATCTGTCACATGTGGGACTGGCAGACGCCCATCGAGGATATCATGGACGGCCTGGACCGCGTGGTCAGGGCGGGCAAGGCGCGGTACATCGGCATCTCCAACTGCTTTGCCTGGCAGCTGGCCAAAGCCAACGCCCTGGCGGAGAGGGAGGGCTTTGCCGGATTCGTGTCCGTGCAGGGGCACTACAACCTGATCTTCCGGGAGGAGGAGCGGGAGATGGTGCCTTACTGCCATGAAGAGGGTATCGCACTCACGCCTTACAGTGCCCTGGCCAGCGGACGGCTGTCCCGGCTGCCGGGAGAAAACGACACGAAGCGGGCGGCGGAGGATGCCTACGCAAAGTTCAAATACGACGCCACGGCGCGGCAGGACGGCGTGATCATCGCCCGGGTGGCGGAGATCGCCGCCCGGCGCGGCGTGACCATGACGGAGGTGTCCCTGGCGTGGCTGCTGACCAAGGCGACCGCGCCGGTGGCGGGCGCCACAAAGCTGCACCACATCGAGGGAGCGGCCCGGGCCGTGGAGCTGGAGCTGACCGGCGGGGAGATCGCGTATCTGGAGGAGCCCTACGTGCCCCATCCGCTCGCCGGCGTGATGGCACAGAACCGGCCCGCCGCGGCAGGGGAGCCGCACGTCTGGTCCACGGGAGATCAGAAGATCGGAGAGGAGAAGCAGACATGAGTGAGAAGATCGTACAGACGGCAGGCAGAGAGCAGCTGGGGTCGTTCGCACCCCTGTTCGCCCACCTGAACGACGACGTGCTGTTCGGCGAGGTGTGGAACGGGGAGGCCATCGACGTGAAGACCAGGTACATCGTCACGGTGGTGTCGCTGATGGCGTCCGGCGTCACGGATGCGTCGCTGACGTATCACCTGCAGAACGCCAGGGACCACGGCGTGACAAGGGAGGAGATCGCGGACATCGTCACCCACGCCGCCATGTACGTGGGCTGGCCCAGGGGCTGGGCGGTGCTCCGCCTGGCCAAGGAGGTCTGGCGTGAGGAGACGCCGGCGGCGACGGAGCGGGAGCGCTATCAGAACACGATCTTCTTCCCCATCGGGGAGCCCAATCCCTACGGGCAGTTCTTCGTGGGGCAGAGCTATCTGGCGCCCGTGTCCACCGAGCAGGTGCCGGTGTTCCACGTGACCTTTGAGCCGGGCTGCCGCAACAACTGGCACATCCACCACGCCCGGCAGGGCGGCGGACAGATGCTGATCTGCGTCGGCGGGCGCGGCTACTATCAGGAGTGGGGCAGGGAGCCGGTGGAGATGACGCCGGGCACCGTGGTCCACATCCCGGCGGAGGTCAAGCACTGGCACGGCGCCGCGCCGGAGTCCTGGTTCTCGCACCTGGCCATCGAGGTGGCGGGCGAGGAGACGGGCAACGAGTGGCTGGAGGCCGTGTCGGAAGCGGACTACCGCAGACTGTGAGGAAGAGAGGCGCACCATGAAAAGACTGGTATCGATCCTTCTGACGATGCTCCTGCTCCTCGGGCTGACGGCCTGCGGCGGCGGGGCGGCCGATACCGCCGGGGACCAGACGGGCACCGGGGCCGACGACCCCGCCGCCGCCGGCGCGCCGGAGACGGACGCCGGCCCGGAGGAGAACTCCGCGGCGCCGGGGACGGAGGAGACAGAGGACAGGGTCCTGGTGGTCGTGTTCTCCGCCACCGGCACGACAAGAGGCGTGGCGGAGAAGATCGCGTCCATCACCGGCGCAGAGCTCTATGAGATCCGGCCGGCGCAGGCGTATACCGACGCCGACCTGGACTGGCACGACAGCGGCAGCCGCACCACGCTGGAGCAGAACGACAAGAGCGCCCGCCCCGCGATCGGGGGCGAGCCCGTCTCGCTGGAGGGCTATGCTACCGTCTTCATCGGCTATCCGATCTGGTGGGGCGAGGAGCCCCGCATCCTGGACACCTTTGTGGAGAGCCATGCGTTTGACGGCATCACGGTGATCCCCTTCTGCACCTCCGGCGGCAGCGGCATCGGCCGGAGCGGCCAGAATCTCGCCGACAACGCCGGGAGCGGAAACTGGCTGGAGGGGCGGCGGTTCAGCGGCAGCGTGTCGGAGGAGGACCTGCGGGCCTGGATCGAGGGCCTGGCACAGTAAGAGCGACGGAGGACGGAGCTATGCAGAGCAAGCGGAAAAGCACCATAAAAAGGGTCGTCGACGTGTGCATGACCATCCTTCTGCTCTGTCTGATGGCCTATCAGGTCACGGGCGAGGCGCTGCACGAGTGGGGCGGCATCGCCATGACGGCCCTGCTGATCCTGCACCACATCCTCAACCGGAGGTGGTACGCCGCGCTTTTCAAGGGCAGATACGACGCCCGGCGCATCGTCACGACCGCGGTGAACACGCTGCTGCTGGCGTCCATTGCGCTGACGGCGGTGTGCGGCATGGCCATGAGCGCCCACGCGGTGCCGTTTTTGTACGGGCTGCTGCCGGTCTCCTTTGCCCGGCGGTTCCACCTGGCCATGTCCTTCTGGTCGTTCCTCCTGATGGGCCTGCACCTGGGACTGCACGTCCCGGCCATGGCGGCGGGGCTGAAGAGCAGCCGGGTCAAAGCGGTCCTGGCGGCGGCGTCCGCGGCGGTGGCGGGCCTCGGCCTCTGGCTGTTCGCCCGCAGCGGGATCCCGGACTACATCTTCTTCCGCGTCCCCTTCGCGTTTTTTGACTATGACAGAGCCGCCATAACGGTATTTGCGGAGAATTTGGCGATCCTCTTCGCGTTTGCGTTTCTCGGCGCCTCCTGCGCGGCGATCCTCCGGGCGGGACGAAGCGGGAACGGCGGCGGGAAAAAGGAGCTGCTTCCGCCCGTGCTCCGCGTCGCTGCCGCCGTGCTGCTCGGCGCGGTGCTGCTGCTGTGCATCGGGTGATCCGGGGGCAGGCCGGACGGAGAACGCGCGGCCGGCCGGCTGCCGGCGATGCAGGTCGTATAGAGCCGTGCGCGGCGGGGGCGGATATGAAAGAGCCGGGCTTTCGGACGCCGGCTCTTTTCTTTTGCCCGTCGGGACAAGAGAGGCTTTGCTGTTGCTTCTTCCGGCGAGATCCGGTATACTGGATGGCAGATGAAAACAGCGGGCCGGAGGAGAGCTGCCGGGACGACATCGACCGGATGATCGAGCTGATCATGCGGCATACGCCGGCACGCGGGCGGGGGGGGGGAAAACAGTGAGCATCGTCAAAGGGTTCATCGACAAGTGGAAGAGCGATTATGACTTCAAGACGGTCATCGGCGCCTTCGGCGCCCTGCCCGCCACGGTGTTTTACGCGCTCTACAACGGCTTTCTCGGCATACACCACGCCTCCCTGTGGCATGGCACCATGTGCATCTACTATATCCTCCTCGCCGCCCTGCGCGCCCTCATCGTCGCGGCGGAGAGAAGATACGCCGCCCGCGGCACGGGGGACGGCGGCGGGAGAGGCGTCTATATCACGGCGTCGGCGCTGCTGCTCCTCCTGAATCTGAGCCTGATCGTGCCCATCTCCATGCTGGTCAGGCAGCAGACGCCCGTCGACCTGACGCTGATCCCGGCGATCGCGATGGCGGCGTATACCACGTACAAGATCACGATGGCGGCCGTCCATCTCAGGAGGAGGAGGACGTCCGCCGACGCCCTTGTCAAGCTGCTGCGGACGATCGGCTTTATCGACGCGCTGGTGTCGGTCCTCACGCTGCAGAACACGCTGATCATGGTCAACGCGAGGGGGGACGCGCACACCCTGCTGCCCCTGACCGCCCTGACCGGCGGGGCGATCTGGCTGGCGGCGCTGCTGCTGTCCGTGTCTGCCCTGGTCAGGGGCGTCCGGATGGGCAAAAGGGCGCCGTAGGCGGCGCGATCCGCTCTTGACTTGGGAGGCTCGGTTTTCGTATAATCATGTGGGAATTCCTGTCAGACACGGGAAGGCCGCAAGGGGCGGGCGAAGAGCATCGCCGGCTGCCGGGGCGAGCCGGAGCGGTGAACGCCGCGGAGCGCCCCGGCCGATCTCCACGATTTCCGGGGGCCGCGGGACGGCTCCCGTGCAGAGGGTGATATCTGTATGCTCCACAGAGCGGACCTGCGGGACAACCGCACGGCCGGCGCCATCGCGGCCCACATGCTGCTGGCGGCGGTCAGTCTGTTCGTCAACGGCTTCGGCGTCTATCTGACCATCCAGGCCAATCTGGGCGCCGCTCCCTGGGACGTGCTGAACCTGGGCCTGTCCAAAAGCCTGGGCATCCTGTACGGCACGGCCTCCATCGCCGTGTCCTGCACCATCCTGGCCATCGACATCCTGCTGCGGGAGCCCATCGGCATCGCCATGTTCATCGACGCCGTGGTGGTGGGCAAGGCGGTGGACTTCTTCAACGCGGTCCGCCTCATGGAGCCCTGCCGCTCGCCGGCGACGGGCATCCCGGTGCTGCTGACGGGGCTGGCGGTGCTGGCCTATACCCAGTACGCCTACATGACGGCGGCGCTGGGCTGCGGCCCCCGGGACACGCTGCTGGTGGCCCTGGCGCGGCGCACCCGCCGCGTCCCCATCGGCGCCGTCAGCGTGGCGCTGCTCAGCGCGGCCACGCTGGCGGGCTGGCTGCTGGGCGGCCCCGTGGGCGTGGGCACCCTGCTCTGCGCCTTCGGCACGGGCCCGGTGATGCAGGCGGCCTTCCGCACGGTGCACTTTGACGCCACCCGGGTCCGCCACCAGCACCTGGGCCAGACGCTGCAGATCCTCTTTCCCCGGCGGGCGGCGTGACGGGGCTTCGACATTTTTCGACGATTTTCGACGAAATCCGCAGTTTTCGACGAAATCCGCAGTTTTCGACAAGATCTGCAGGTGCGGCGGGCTGCGGCGGGCGCGCCCGGAGGGGCGCGGACACAGACGGAGGGAGAAGCGTATGAAGTATCTCATCGGCAGGATCAGGGCCGTGCCCTGGTGGGGCTGGGTCCTGGGCTTTGTCTATTTCGGCCTGCAGTACGGCATGTACCGGCTGGGGGCCTGGCTCAGCCGCGTGCTGGGCACCGTGGCATGGGCCTTTGAGTGGAAGATCGACGCCGTGGACGACCTGTTCCCGGTGGTGCCGGTGTTCGCGGCGGTCTATCTCTTCTCCTACGTCTTCTGGATCTGCGGGCCCATCGCCGTGTCGCTGACCTCCCGGCGGAACTTCATCAACTACATCGCGGGGCTGTCGCTGGCCTATGTGGTGGGCTTTCTGTTCTTCGTGTGCATGCCCACCTATATGGACCGGGTCAAGGAGGGCCTGATGGCCTACACCGGCGCCGGCGGCTTCTTCGAGGGGCTGCTGGCCACCATCTACGCCGCCGACGGCAGCGAGCTGGCCTTCAACCTGTTCCCGTCCTACCACTGTCTCATCAGCGCCTACTGCTATCTGGGCGTGCGGCGGCGGCCGGAGATCTCCCGGGGCTTCCGGATCTACTCGCTGGTGATGGCGCTGCTGATCTGCCTGTCCACGCTGCTGACCAAGCAGCACTACATCGTGGACTCCATCGGCGGCGTGGCCATCGCCGTGGCCTGCTACGCGCTGATGGAGCGGCTGGACCCGGGCGGACGGCGGGCCGACCGTTCTTGACAAAATTTTCCGGACGGCATACAATAGAAAAAAATACCCCTGCGGGGGACGGGAGTACGGAGGAGAGCGCCATGCGTTTGAGAAGATGGTGCGCGCTGCTGCTGTGCGGCGCCATGCTGCTGACATTGACGGCCTGCAAGAGCGGGGAAGTGAGAGAGACCGAGAAGCTGATCGACGCCATCGGCGCGGTGACCGCGGAGAGCGGGACCGCCATCGACGCCGCGGCCGCCGCCTATGAGGCCCTCAGCGAGGAGGACCGGGCCCAGGTGGAGAACTACCTGGTGCTGACGGAGGCGCAGGATGCCCTGAAGGTGGCCACGACCGAGAAGCTGATCGACGACATCGGCGAGGTGACTGCGGACAGCGAGGCCGCCATCGACGCCGCCCGGACCGCCTACGACGCCCTGAACGGCGAGCTGCAGCAGCGGGTCTCCAACCTGGAGACGCTGACCGAGGCCGAGAGCGCCCTGACCGAGGCGCTGCAGCGGGCCCGGGAGGAGGCGGTGCAGGGCACGTGGGTCCACACCTTCGACCTGGCGCCCCTGATCTGCACCCTGCTCAACGAGCAGGCGAAGGAGTACGGGCTGACGATGGAGCTGGACAGCTATATGGTGCCGCTGACGCTGACGCTGCGCGCCGGCGGCGGCTATGAGGCGGCCGTGGCGCTCGACCGGATGGAGGAGCAGGACCAGGGCCTCTACGACGCGTGCCTGCCCTTCGTGCGCCAGCTGGTGTACGTCGCCGCCCGGGGCGCCCTGGAGGAGCGGGACTATGACGTCAGCGGCATCACCGACTGGGACGGTCTGGAGACCGCTCTGGGCATGGACGAGGACACCTTCTTTGAGACCGCCTACGGCGTCGGCCGGGACGAGTACATCGGGGTGTTCGTGGAGAAAATGGGCGTGGAGACCTATCTGTCGAACATGGCGGCCGACGGCTCCTGGGGGGTCACGGAGGATACGCTGGTGCTGGACGGCGACGTGACGGTGCACTACACCGTGGACGGCGACACCCTGACGCTGACCGACGGCAGCGGCCTCTGGCCGGACTACCCCCTGGAGGACCCCATGGTCTTTGAGCGGGCGGACTGAGAAACGAAACACACAGGGAGCAGGAGCCCGCGCCGGGGTGGCGCGGGCTCCTGTTTGCGTCGGGATGCGGAGAGCGGGACGGGGTACGAAATCGCGCAAAAGGGCGAAAACCGTCTTGCCCCGGCAGGGCGGATATGGTACAATTATACAAATAACGCCGCAGGGCGGAAGAGAGGGAGCAACACATGGAGCAGTTCCGGGTGATCGAGGTCAGGGAGAGCATCCTGGCCGACAACAACGCCGACGCCGAGCGGCTGCGCCGAGAGCTGAAGGAGCAGGGCACGTTCCTGCTGAACCTGATGTCCTCGCCGGGGGCCGGCAAGACCACGCTGCTGAAGGGCACCATCGCCGCGCTGGGCGGCGAGCTGCGCATGGGCGTGATGGAGGCCGACATCGACTCGGACGTGGACGCCGCCGCCATCGCCGCCACCGGCGTGCGGGCCATCCAGCTCCACACCGGCGGCATGTGCCACCTGGACGCCGACATGACCCGCCAGGGGCTGACCGCCTTCGGCACGGAGGATCTGGACCTGGTGGTGCTGGAGAACGTGGGCAACCTGGTGTGCCCCGCCGAGTTCGACACCGGCGCGGTGAAAAACGCGGTGATCCTGTCGGTGCCGGAGGGACACGACAAGCCCCTGAAGTACCCGCTGATGTTCGAGGTGGCCGACGTGCTGCTGATCAACAAGATCGACGTGCTGCCCTACTTCGACTTCGACCTGGACAAGCTGACGGAGTACGCACACATGCGCCGCCCGGGGCTGGAGATCTTCCCGCTCTCGGCCAAAACGGGGGAGGGCATGGACGCCTGGACCGACTGGCTGCGCCGGCAGACGGCCGCCTGGCGGCAGAGCTGACGGGGCGGCAGCCCCGCGGCAGGGAGATACGGACGCGAGCCCACGGCGGGCAAACACGAAACGGCAGGAAAGACGAGAGAGCAGAAGGGAGAACGCACATGGCGCAGATGACCCGCGACGAAAAGATCTTCAAGCTGGGGAAGATCATCACCGACCGCAAGGAGATCCTGCTCGGGCTGGAGAAGATGAGCACCGAGTCCCCCGAGTACTGGGGCATCGACTGCGGACTGCAGTACGCCGAGCGGCGCTACGGCAGGGACGTGGCCGACGACTGCCTGGACCTGGCCCTGAAGATGGGCAAGCGCAAGCCCAAGACCTTCGCCCAGCTGCAGAAGCTGAGCGGCTATGACGACGGGCGGTTGACCACGGTGCTGGAGGCCCTGTGCCAGGCCAGCCTGGTGGAGTGGCACTTCGAGAACCTGGACGGCAAAAACCCCGACCACGAGCAGCGCTGGGTGCTGGACATGTTCGTGCCCGGCAGCGCCGAGATCATGACCATGCGGCCGGAGATCTCACCGGTGACGCCCCAGGTGGCCGACTTCTTCGAGCGGATGACCTATCTGCCCCTGGCCGGCATCACCCAGATGGTGCCCCCCGGCGGCGCCGGCATCGGCATGCACGTGATCCCCGTGGAGCAGGCCATCCCCGCCGAGTGCGAGTCGCTGCCCATCGAGCACCTGAGCCACTGGCTGAAGAAGTACGAGGGCCACATCGGCGTGGGCATCTGCTCCTGCCGCAAGCAGCAGCGCATCCGGGGCGAGGGCTCCGGCGACATCGAGCAGTACTGGTGCCTGGGCGTGGGCGACTTCGCCGACTACTGCCGCGAGACCGGCATGGGCCACGACGTCACCTATGACGAGGCCATGGAGATCCTGCGCAAGGCCGAGGAGAAGGGCTACGTCCACCAGATCACCAACATCGACGGCGAGAACAAGATCTTCGGCCTGTGCAACTGCGCCGTGGGCGTGTGCAACGCCCTGCGTACCAGCCAGCTCTTCAACACGCCCAACATGTCCCGCTCCGCCTACACCGCCGAGGTCAACGCCGAAAACTGCGTGGCCTGCGGCAAGTGCGTGGAGGTCTGTCCCGCCGGCGCGGTGCGCCTGGGCCAGAAGCTGTGCACCACCCACGGCGAGGTGGAGTACCCCAGGGCGGAGCTGCCCGACGACAACGTGTGGGGCGAGGACAAGTGGAACTGGAACTACAAGAACGAGAACGGCGTCATCCAGACCTGGCCCACCGGCACCGCCCCCTGCAAGACCGCCTGCCCGCTGCACATCGCCATCCAGGGCTACATCAAGCTGGCCAGCGAGGGCAAGTACCGGGAGGCGCTGGAGCTGATCAAGCGGGACAACCCGTTCCCCGCCGTGTGTGGCGCCATCTGCCGCAAGTACTGCGAGGATGAGTGCACCCGCGGCAGCGTGGACGAGGCCCTGGCCATCGACGACATCAAGCAGTTCATCGCCGCCCAGGATCTCCGCGCCGAGCACCGCTACGTGCCGCCCATGGTGTCCACCACCCGGGAGCACTTCGACCAGAAGATCGCCATAATCGGCTCCGGCCCCGCCGGCCTGGCCTGCGCCTACTTCCTGGCCATCGAGGGCTACTACCCCGTGGTGTTCGAGAAGGACGCCGTGCCCGGCGGCATGATGGTCACCGGCATCCCCGGCTTCCGGCTGGAGAAGGACGTGGTCAACGCCGAGATCGACATCCTGCGGGAGATGGGCGTGCAGTTCCGCTGCGGCGTGGAGGTGGGCAGGGACGTGACCATCCGGCAGCTGCGGGACGAGGGCTACAAGGGCTTCTTCGTGGCCGTCGGCCTGCAGTACGGCGGGCGGCTGAACGTGCCCGGCGACGACGCCGCCGGCGTGATGCCCGGCGTGGACTATCTGAAGGCCGTGAACGCCGGCACCGCCGCGCCCCTGCACGGCAACGTGGTGGTCATCGGCGGCGGCAACATCGGCGCCGACGTGGCCCGCACCGCCATCCGCCAGGGGGCGGAGAGCGTGCAGCTGTACTGCCTGGAGAGCTACGACGAGATGCCCATGGGCGAGGAGGACCAGGCGCTGTGCAAGGCCGACGGCGTGACGCTGCACCCCGGCTGGGGCCAGACGGAGATCCTGACCGGGGACGACGGCGCCTGCGCCGGCATCCGCTTCCGCCGCTGCACCCGGGTGAAGGACGGCGAGGGCCGCTTCGACCCGCAGTTCGACGACGGCGAGACCGCCGGGGAGCGCTGCACCGCGGTGCTGTACTGCATCGGCCAGAAGGCGGAGTGGAAGGAGCTGCTCTCCGGCACGAAGGTGGAGTTCAACCGCAACGGCACCGCCAAGGCCGACCCCGTCACGCTGCAGACCGCCGAGCCCGACATCTTCGTGGGCGGCGACGTGTACGCCGGGCAGAAGTTCGTGGTGGACGCCCTGGCCATGGGCCGGGAGGGCGCCGTGTCGCTGCACCGGTTCGTCAACGAGGGCCAGAGCCTGACCATCCACCGCAACACCCGCCATTTCGTCGCCCTGGACAAGGACGAGGTGGTGCTGCCGGTGGACGCCTACAAAAAGCCGGCGCGGGCCGTGAAGGGCGTGGACCCGGCCAAGGTGCGCACCATGCGGGACGAGCACCTGCTCTTCACCGAGGAGCAGATCAAGTCCGAGGCCTCCCGCTGCCTGAGCTGCGGCCGCAGCGTGGTGGACACCAACAAGTGCCTGGGCTGCGGCATGTGCACCGTCCAGTGCAGGTTCGACGCCATCCACCTGGTGCGCAGCATGGGCGACGCCTATTCGAAGATGATCCCGGCGGAGGACAAGTTCAAGGCCATCGGCGCCTACGCCGCCAAGCGCAGCGTGAAGATCCTGCGCAGGAAGGCCGCGGCCAAGTCCGCCAAGTGAGCCATGCACGAGCTGGGACTGGTGAATTATGTGGTCAAGCAGGTCACGCGGATCGCCGAGGAGAACAGGGTCTCCCGGATCTGCTCGGTGACGCTGGAGTTCGGGGAGGTGTCGGGCATCGTGCCCTCGTACCTCAACGACTACTGGAACTGGTACACCAAAAAGTTCCCGCTGTTCGACGGGGCGAAGCTGGTGTGCGAGACGATCCCCGCCGTGACCTGGTGCGACGGCTGCAAGAGGACGTACCCCACCGTGCGGTACGGCAAGACCTGCCCGTACTGCGGCGGCGGCGAGACGTGGCTGCAGCAGGGCAACGAGATGAACATCAAGCAGATCGAGGTGGAGTGACCCCGGTCGGCGCGCCGTGAAAAAAAGGAGGAAGCACATGGACAACCAGGAGCTGCGCACCCGGAAGGAGGAGCTGGGCCTGAGCGATTTCAAGGTCAACTACAAGACCGGCGTCCATCTGGGCGTCATCGAGGATTTCTTCGCCGGCCGGACCGAGACGCTGGACCCCAGGGACCGGAAGCGGATCGAGGACTTGATCGAGGCCGAGGGAAAGAAAAAATAGGGGCGGGCAGAGGCTCGCCTGACAGAGCGCCGCGGCCAATGGCCACGGCGCTTCGCCGTTGGCAGGGCGGGAGCGGCGCCGCGGCGGCGCGAAAAAGGGCCGGCGTGCCGTGAAGCACGCCGGCCTTTGCCGTGCCGGGGGGGTGTCAGTCCGACGGGGCGTCGGGGCGGTCCGCCTCGCCGAAGGAGGCGTACAGCTCGGGGCGGTCATAGCCCGTGTGGAAGCGGTAGGGGTCCAGCAGACGCCGCAGCGTGCGGCGCAGGGAGGTGCCCACGTCCACCCGGCGGATCATGAGGAAGCCCCGGAAGGGGGGCATGTAGGTGACGATGTCGTTGACGTCGGAGAAGTTCCAGCACTCCTCGTACACCGTGTCCAGATACCGCCGCATCCGTTGGTCATTGGACCGGACGCTCTTGAAGGGACGGACGCTGCCGAAGGTGAACAGGTGGGGCCGGACGCCGAAGTTGTAGTGCAGGTCCTGGCAGCACAGGCTGGCCTGGCCGGAGCCCAGCGACCAGCCCAGGATCTCCGTGGCGGCCTCCGGGTGCTGCTGGTGCAGCTCCTGCCACTGACTGCGCACGTCCCGCTTGATGGTGCGGTACATGTCGCCCCAGCCGTGGTGGACCCGCAGCTGCAGCGGCTCGCCCTCGAAGGTGATGGCGTCGTAGTACTTGCTGGAGAACTCCACCACGTTGGCGAACCAATCCGCCAGACCCATGGTGCGCTGGAAGTTCAGCTGGATCACGTCCCGCTCCGGCTCGTAGTGGATCTCGTAGTTCACCTCGTGCCGCAGGCCCAGCGCCTTTTCCAGCGAGCTGGTGCAGTAGCTGACGGCGGTATAGGTGACGGGAAAGGTGGAGCGGCCGGTGCCGTTGTAGTCCTCGCTGGTGTTGATGAAGTACTGCTCAAAGGGCAGACGACGGTATGCCATGGCGGACAACTCCTCTCCGTGAGATGGCCCGGACGGGCCTGCAGATCAAGTATAGCACAGGGACGCCCGGCGCGCAAGGAGGCGCGGGCGGGGGACGATGCAGACAGGCGGATATACCGGCCAGCAGGAGCTGACAGGTATATCCGCCTGACAAATACGGTCACAGCACCTTGGCCAGGAAGCTGCGGGTGCGCGGCTCACGGGGGGCGGCGAACAGCGACGCGGGAGGACCCTCCTCCACGATGACGCCGTCGTCCATGAAGATCACGCGGTCCGCCGCCTCGCGGGCAAAGCCCATCTCGTGGGTGACGATGACCAGCGTCAGGCCCCGGTGGGCCAGCGACTTCATCACGTCCAGCACCTCGCCCACCATCTCCGGGTCCAGGGCCGAGGTGGGCTCGTCGAAGAGGATGATCTCCGGGTCCATGGCCAGGGCCCGGGCGATGGCCACCCGCTGCTTCTGCCCGCCGGAGAGCTCCGACGGCCACGCGCGGGCCTTGTCCGCCAGACCCATCTGCTCCAGCAGGGCCAGGGCCCGCTCCTCCGCCCGGGCCGGATCGGCCAGCAGCACCTTCCGGGGGCCGATGGTCAGGTTGTCCAGCACCGTCAGGTGGGGGAACAGGTTGAACTGCTGGAACACCATGCCCATCCGGGTGCGGATGGCGTCCTCGTTGGCGGCGGTCAGCTCCGCGCCGTCGATGCGCACGGTGCCGGCGTCGGCCGGCTCCAGCCGGTTCAGACAGCGCAGGAACGTGCTCTTGCCGGAGCCGGAGGGCCCGATGATGCAGACCACCTCGTTGCGCGACACCGACAGGTCCACGCCCCGCAGCACCTCCAGCGCGCCGAAGCTCTTGCGGATGCCGGAGGCCTCGATGATACAGTCCATGGCAGCGCCTCCTCTCACGGCGCCTTGGCGCCGGCGGCCAGCTTACGCTCCATCAGCCGCACCAGGCGGGAGGTGGGATACGTCAGCAGCAGGTACACCAGCGCCACGCCGATATACGCCTGGAAGGTGTGGAAGGTGGCGGCGTTCCACAGCGCGCCCTTGCGCAGGATCTCCACCACGCCCACATAGGAGAGCACCGACGTCTCCTTGATGAGCGTCACGAACTCGTTGCCCAGGGCCGGCAGCACGATCTTCAGCGCCTGGGGCAGGATGATGAGGCGCATGGCCTGGCGCCGGGTCATGCCCAGGCTCAGGGCCGCCTCCGTCTGGCTGCGGTCCACCGCTTGGATGCCGCCGCGGATCACCTCGGCCACGTAGGCGGCGCTGTTGCCGCCGCAGACGATCAGCGCCGGGATGATGAGATACGGCCACTTGAACGGCGTGCCCAGGTGCTGCAGCAGCTGGGGCAGGCCATAGGCCATGATCAGCGCCTGGACGATCATGGGCGTGCCGCGGATGACCTCCACATAGACGCCGGAGACGCACCGCAGCACCCGGCTGCGGGAGAGCTTCATCAGCGCCAGCAGCAGCCCCAGGAGCACGCCCAGGGCCAGGGCGAACAGCGTGACGCCCACCGTGACCGGCACGCCCTCCAGCGCCACCAGAAATCCCTTTACATACAGCATGGCGTCCCTCCGGCGCTTACTTCAGGCCCCACTTCTCCAGCAGCTTGTCGTAGGTGCCGTTGTCCATCACGTTCTTCAGCCCGGCGTTGATCTTGTCCAGCAGCTCGCTGTTGCCCTTCTGCACGGCGAAGCCCAGGTCCTCGTAGTTGCTGCGGTCGCCCACCACCTTGAGGTCGTCGGGGTGCTGCTTCATGAAGGAGTCCACGATGCTCTTGCCGGCCATGACGGCGTCCACGTCGCCGTTCATCAGCTGCAGCACGCAGGTGTCAAAGCCGTCCAGGATCACGGCCTGGCCCAGCTTGCCCTCGGCCACCATCGCCTCCAGATCGTCGGCGTAGTTGGTGGCGATCTGGGTGGCCACCTTGTGGGAGGCGGTCAGGCTGTCGAGCCCGGTGATGTCGGTGTTGCCCACCTGCACCAGCAGGGCCGAGCCGTCGGTCCAGTAGGGCTCGGAGAAGTCCACGCGGGCCTGCCGCTCCGGGTCGCCGGACCACATGCCGGCGGCGATGATGTCGCCGTTGCCGGTCTCGATGGCGGGGATCAGCGCCTCGAAGGCCATGTCCGTGAACTCCACGGCAAAGCCCTGGTCGGCGCCGATGGCGGCGATGAGGTCCATGTCGAAGCCCACGATGGCGCCGCTGTCGTCCACGGTGTCAAAGGGGGGGAAGGTGGCGTTGGTGAGCACCTTGTAGGTGGGGGTGTCGCTCTTGCCGCCGCAGGCGCACAGCGCCAGCGCCAGGACCAGCGCGCAGAGGGCGGCGGACAGCCGCTTGGTGAAATGCATATATTTCATGATGTTTATTCCTTTCTTTTTACACTCAGCTCATCAGCTTGACGAGCGTATACATATAGACCTTGATGCAGTTGAGATAGTTCTCGATGGACACGCGCTCATCGGCGCAGGCGATGCGGCTGGTGCCCGGGCCGAACCAGGGGTAGTCGCCCCCCACGGCGCGCTTGATGTAGGCCACGTCGCAGCCGCCGATCTTGGTGAAGTGGCGGGGGGTGCGGCCCAGCAGCTCGCGGCAGCTCTCGTCGATGGCGGCCACCACGGGGCTGGACTCGTCCACCCGGTAGATGGGGGTGTCCGGCTCGCAGGGGCCCTGGAAGCTGTAGGCAAAGGCGGGATCCTCCGCCTTCACCGCCTCCAGCGCGGCGATGATCTCCGCGTCCACGCTGGCGGGGGATTCGCCGGTGATGTAGCGGCGGTCCACGCAGATCTCGGCGCGGCGGGGATAGTTGTTCACGGCGGTGCCGGCGTGGAACTTGGTCACGGCCAGGTGGGCCTTGCCCAGGTCGTCGGCCGGGCGGGCGTTCACCTCGCGGGCCAGGGCCTGCAGCGCCGCCACGGCCTTCATGCCCTTGGCGATGGCGTCCTCGCCGCCGTAGCGGTTGTCCGGGTCGTCGGGGGAGATGTCCTTGGCCGCGTGGCCGCCGTCGCCGTACACGGTGACGCGGCAGGGGTACACGCCGCCGTGGCCCACCAGCATGTCGGTGGTGTGCTCGTCGGGGCTGCTGGGCTCCATGCTGATGCCGAAGTCGGCGTGGATCAGATCCTCCTCCAGCAGGGAGAGGATGCCGTACTGCCCGCCGCTCTCCTCGTCGGAGACGTAGTTGAGCACCACGGTGCCCTTGGGGTCGAAGCCCATGTCCTTGAGCAGCTTCACCGCCATCAGGGCGGCGCAGTCGCCGCTCTTCATGTCGGAGGCGCCGCGGCCGTAGACGCAGCCGTCCCGGATCTCGCCGGACCAGGGGTCGTAATCGGGGTCGTCAGACTCGGTGGCGGGGAACACGTCCATGTGGCCGTTGAAGAGGAAGGTCTTGCCGGGGCGGCTGCCCTGCCAGCGGGCGATGTAGTTGGGGCGATCCGCCATGTACACACGGGTGTCCACGTCGATGCCCAGCGTGTCCAGCCATCGGCCCACCACGCGGGCCATCGGCAGCTCCGAGCCGGTGGGGCTGGGCGCACGCAGCGCCTCCACCAGGCATCGCAGTACTTCGTCCCTGTTTCGTTCTACTTGTCGGATGATGTCTTGGGGTGTGATCATAGCGGTTCTCCTTTCTCCGTTTGTGGTGCAATTCCTACCGTTTCGGGCCGTCAGCCGCTTTGCTGCTTTAACGCGATAATACGGTAAAAATTGTAATTGCACACATTATAGCGCGGGTGCGCGGGCATTGCAAACGGAAAATACGGGGCGGGAGAAAATTTGTAGTGACTATCAGTGGTGCACAAATAAAGATACCTCTTTTTGTGCAAAATGTGGATAGCCTGCGGATGCGGTGAAAAAAATTCCCCCGGCGGTATTGACAAGCGGGAGAAGATTTGATAAAATTCAATTGTACACAAGATAAATGATGCCGGGCGGCGGGAGAGCGGGCGCGACGGCGCGCCGGGCGGGGAGGACGCCGCGGCGCAGCGGGCCGCTTTCGACAAAATCCGCACATTTCGACGAAATCCGCAGTTTCGACGAAATCCGCACATTTCGACAAAATCCGCACATTTCGACGAAATCCGCATGTTTCGACGAAATCCGCAGTTTTCGACGAAATCCGCAGGTGCGGAGGGGCGCCGGGCGGCGCGCCGGACAGATCCATGGCGGACAGACCCGCGGCGGACAGATCCGTGAGAGACAAAAAAATCTGCATATGCAGCGAAAAGGAGTGTTTGACAATGGCGATCCTGCAGGTGAACAAGGACAATTTCGAGCGCGAGGTGCTGGCGTCCCCGGTGCCCGTGCTGGTGGACTTCAACGCCGCCTGGTGCGGCCCCTGCCGGGCTCTGAAGCCCGTGCTGGAGGAGCTGGCCGCGGCGCGGACCGACCGCCGGGTGGCGGCGGTGGACATCGACGAGAACGGCGAGCTGGCCGAGCGCTACGGCGTCAGCGCCATCCCGTGCCTGGTGCTGTTCCGGGACGGCGCCGAGCTGGAGCGGGCGGTGGGCTTCCGCTCCCGGGAGGACATCGAAGAGCTGCTGGAGGTGGAATGACATGGAGAACGTATACGACATCCTCATCGTGGGCGCCGGCCCCGCCGGCCTGACCGCCGCCATCTACGGCCGCCGCGCCGCCAAGAGCGTGCTGGTGCTGGAGGCCGCCAGCTACGGCGGGCAGATCATCAACACCCCCGACATCGAGAACTACCCCGTGGAGGCCCATATCTCCGGCTTCGACTTCGCCACCAGGCTCTACGAGCAGGCCAAGGGCCTGGGCGCCGAGGTGCGCTTTGAGCGGGTGACGGAGATCCGGGACGGGGAGGTGAAGACGGTGGTCACCCGCCGCCACACCTACGCCGGCCGCACGCTGATCCTGGCCACCGGGTCGGAGAACCGCAAGCTGGGCCTGGACAACGAGGACGCCCTGGTGGGCCGGGGCGTGTCCTACTGCGCCACTTGCGACGGCGCCTTCTACCGGGGAAAGACCGTGGCGGTGGTGGGCGGCGGCAACACCGCCCTGGAGGACGCGCTGTACCTGGCCGACCTGGCCGGGCAGGTGTACCTCATCCACCGGCGGGACGCCTTCCGGGGCGAGGAGTCCACCGTGGCACGGCTGCGGGAGCGCAGCAACGTCACCTTCGTCTACAACAGCGTGGTGACGGCCCTGCACGCCGGGGAGCGGCTGGAGAGCGTGGACGTGACCGACAGGAGCGGCGCCGTGACCAACCTGCCGGTGGACGGGCTGTTCGTGGCGGTGGGCCGGGTGCCGGAGAACCAGAGCTTCGCCGCCCTGATCCGCCTGGACGAGGCCGGCTACGTGGCGGCCGGGGAGGACTGCCGCACCAACGTGCCGGGCATCTTCACCGCCGGGGACAACCGGGTCAAGTCGGTGCGCCAGCTGGTCACCGCCACCGCCGACGGCGCCGTGGCGGCCACCGAGGCGGTCCGCTATCTGGGAAGCCTGTAAAGGAAAAAAGCAATACAACGCTTCCGCCGCCGGTGGGGCGGGCTCCTGCGAAGCGTTCGGAACAGGCAGGGGAGGGCACACGCCCTCCCCTGCTTTTTTTGCGCCTGCGGGGGCGGGAGACGGGGCGCAGGTGAGCGGGGCGACGGGGGGAGGACGGAGGGCGCGGGTGAGCGGGGCGGGGGCGGGAGACGGGGGCGGGAGACGGGGGCGGAGGGAGGCGATTCACTCCGCCCAGTCCGCCAGCTCCGCCGCCAGCACCACCCGGACCCGGGCGGGGGCGTCCTCCGCCGCGGTGCGGCGCAGGGCCGACAGCTCCTTCAGCAGCGCCGCCATGTCCTTGATCTCCCGCAGGTTCACCTCGCCGCCGCTCTCCGCCGCCGCCAGCAGCGCCGAGGAGGCCCGCTCCAGCCGGGCGGCCACCCGGTCCAGCCGGGCCGCCAGGGGGTCGGACGGGGCCGCCCAGCCCTCGGCGCGGCGGTGGCGGGACAGGGAGGAACGGGACACGCCGTGGCGGGCGCAGAGCAGCGCCTCCGGCACGCCGGACTCATAGTCCCGCCGGAGCCGGTCCCAGGGGATGGCGGGGCGGCTCATGGACGCCACCCCTCTCCGGCGGCGTACCTGTAAGGCGCAAACACCTGACAGGCATACTCCGGCAGACAGTCCGGACAGATGATCTCCCCGTTGATGCGGTAGCAGGCCTGACCGCAGGCCAGCTCGTCGCCGCACAGGGCGCACCGGGCGGCCGCCCGGTCGCGGGGCATGGGAATGTGCATACGATCGCTCCTTTCGTGCATAAAAGTCCCTTCACTTATAGGGGCGAAAACGGCAAAAGTGAGCCCCCCTGTTGCCCATGTGCGGGCATCGGGGGGGAATTTTTTTTGCGCGGCGGGGGACGCGGCGGACGGGAGGGACGGGGCGCGGCGGCGAAAAAAGCAAGAAAAAACGTAAATAATTGTCAGATTTCCCAAAAAAGCGGGAAAAAACGGGGGAAAACGTGAGTTGGGCGTGTGTAGCGAAGGCATACAATAGACCCGCAAGCACTGTCATATCAAGGCAAACGCGGCGCGCCGGACGGCAGAGCCGGACGGCGGGAGCGAGCCGCGCCGCGGCGGGGAAGCGACCGCCGCGGAACATCACAGCGGGAGAGGGGGTGCTGCCGGCAGCCCACGCGCAGAAGAAAAAACCGACATGTCAGGAGGGAAAAATCATCTATGAAACGAACAAAATCCTTAGCGGGCCTGTTTATGGCGCTGGTGATGCTCATCACCCTGCTGCCCGCAGGCACGCTGACCGCCTGGGCCCAGGAGGGACACCCCAAGGGGACGCTCCGGGAGGAGGTCAAGACACCTGCAGAGCCGGCGGCCCGGAAGATCCTGCCCGCCGTGCAGCGCACCGCGCCTGACCGGCCCCGGGCCGACGCAGACCCCATCCCCGCTGTGGCGGTGAGCGGCTTTGTGGCCCCGGCGGCCGGAGCCACCGGCGTCACCGCGGCGGACCTGTCCGTCCCGGCCGGGGCGGGCTACTCCATACTCGATACCGTCTGGGTCCGTTATGGGAACAGCGGGTATGAGGAGCTGGAGGACCCCGTGACCTTTGAGCCGGGCGTGACCTACTATCTGGCCATCATTCTGGAGCCGGATGAGGGCTGCAGCTTCGGCAACAGGCTGCGCTTCACCCTCAACGGCGGCACGGAGCTGGTGGACACGCTCTTCTCTGGCGTGGACGATGACGGCCTGGCCTATCTGCTCACCATCGACTTTACGGTGCCGCAGACGACCGAGCCCACCGCCATCAACGCGGTGGAGGTGAACGGCTTTGTGGAGCCGGCGGCCGGGGCCACCGGCGTCACCGCGGCGGACCTGTCCGTCCCGGCCGGCGCGCCCTACACCATCGACTCGGTCCGGTGGGACCGGAAGATCGGCGGCGGCCAATATGTGACCGAGGATCCCCCGGTGGTCTTTGAGGCCGGCGAGACCTACTACGCCGCCATCTGTCTGCTGCCGGCGGAGGGCTACTACTTCGCCAGGGGCATGAGGCTGCAGCTCAACGGCGGCACGGAGCTGCTGGACCTGGGTTACGGCGGCGTGGACGGTGACGGCCGGGGCTGGCTGGTCACCGTGGACTTTGACGTGCCCGAGGCGCCCCCCGAGGAGCCCATCGTCATCGACACCATCGAGGTCCTGGGCGTGACGGAGCCGGTGGCGGGCCAGCACCCGGTGTACACCGGCATCACCGTGCCGGAGGGGGCCCACTACCACATCGCGGAGGTGGACCATGAGCCCACCTTTGTGTTCGGCGGCGTCCAGTGGAGAGACTGGGAGGCCAGCCCCGGCTACATGACCGCCGAGGACGTGTTCGAGGCGGGCCGGGAGTACCGGGTCTACGTGCTGCTGGAGCCGGACGAGGGCTACACCTTCGCGCCCCGTGACACCATGACCGCCATCGTCAACGGCGAGGAGGGCCGCACCGGCTACTTCACCGAGGACGACACGATGCGGGCCGCGATCCGGTACTACACCGCCGAGGAGGCGCCCCCTGAGGAGCCCATCGTCATCGACGCCATCGAGGTCCTGGGCGTGACGGAGCCGGTGGCGGGCCAGCACCCGGTGTACACCGGCATCACCGTGCCGGAAGGGGCCCACTACCACATCGCGGAGGTGGACTATGAGCCCACCTTTGTGTTCGGCGGCATCCAGTGGATCGACTGGGAGGCCAGCCCCGGCTACATGACCGCCGAGGACGTGTTCGAGGCGGGCCGGGAGTACCGGCTGTACGTGCTGCTGGAGCCGGACGAGGGCTACACCTTCGCGCCCTATGACACCATGACCGCCACCGTCAACGGCGAGGAGGGCCGCACCGGCTACTTCTCCCAGGATGACGGGCTGCGGGCCGCGATCCAATTCTACACCGCCCCCGAGGCGCCTCCCGAGGAGCCCATCGTCATCGACACGGTGGAGGTGAACGGCTTTGTGGAGCCGGTGGCCGGGGCCACCGCCATCACCGCGGCGGACCTGTCCGTGCCGGAGGGCGCGCCCTACACCGTGGCGGCGATCGAGTGGTACAAGGCCATGAACCAGCTGCTGACCGAGCCCGTGGTCTTCGAGGCCGGGGCGGAGTACTACGCCTTTATCTACGTGCAGATGGAGGACGGCTACGTGGTGCCCGACAAGAGCGCCGACCTGACCTTCCTGGTCAACGGCGGCCGGGAGATCGTGCGGCCGGGCTACGGGCTGGTGGACAAGGTCCGGAACCAGGCCATCGGCTACACGATCCACTGGACCGTGCCCGAGGCGACCGAGCCCATCGTCATCGACGCCATCGAGGTCCTGGGCGTGACGGAGCCGGTGGCGGGCCAGCACCCGGCGTACACCGGCATCTCCGTGCCGGAGGGGGCCCACTACCACATCGCGGACGTGGACTACGCGCCCCACAATGTGTTCGGCGGCATCCAGTGGATCGACTGGGAGGCCATCGGCTACATGACCGCCGAGGACGTGTTCGAGGCGGGCCGGGAGTACCGGGTCTACGTGCTGGTGGAGCCGGACGAGGGCTACACCTTCGCGCCCTATGACACCATGACCGCCATCGTCAACGGCGAGGAGGGCCGCGCCGGCTACTTCTCCCAGGATGACGGGCTGCGGGCCGCGGTCCGGTACTACACCGTCCCCGAGGCGCCCGAGCCCACCGTCATCGACACGGTGGAGATCGACGGCTTCGTGGCCCCGGCGGTCGGCGAGACCGCCATCACCGCGGCGGACCTGACCGTGCCGGAGGGCGCGCCCTACACCGTGGCGGAGCTGGTCTGGGGCATCCTGGAGGATGGCACCGTCCAGATCCTGACCGGGCCGGTGGTCTTTGAGCCGGGCCGCACCTATGTGGCCGGCATCTACATGGCGCTGGCCGAGGGCTGCGTCTTCGCCGCGCCGGAGGACATGACCTGGCTGGTCAACGGCAGCGACGCGCTGCTGGATCCGGACGCGCCCCCCACGGTCGACGGCAGCCAGGCGCTGCTGTCCCTGGGCGTGTTCCAGCTCTCGGGCGTCTACACCATCGACGGTGACGGCGCCGCGTGGACCCGGGGCAGCGAGGAGGCGCTGGAGTTCACCGTGCACCGCAACGTCTATGACGAGACCACCTTCGGCCGCTTCGTGGCCGTGGTGGTGGACGGCGAGACGCTGGACGCCGGGGACTACACCGTTGAGGAGGGCAGCCTGGTGCTGCGCCTGCCGGCGGCGTATCTGACCGGTCTGGCCGACGGCGCCCACACGCTGTGGGTGATCTTTGACGACGCCGCGGCCGAGGGCGCCTTCACGGTGGAGGCGGCCGAGCCCGGCGAGCCCGGTGAGCCCGGTGAGCCCGGCGAGCCCGGTGAGCCCGGTGAGCCCGGTGAGCCCGGTGAGCCCGGCGAGCCCGGTGAGCCCGGCGAGCCCGGCGAGCCCGGTGAGCCCAGTGAGCCCGGTGAGCCCAGTGAGCCCGGCAAGCCGGACGAGCCCACCAAGCCCGACGAGCCCACCAAGCCGGACGAGCCCAAGGGGCCCAAGACCGGCGACGAGAGCCAGCTGGCCCTCTGGGCCGGACTGGCCGTGGTGGCTCTGCTGGCCGTCGCGGTGCTGCTGCTGGCCGGCCGACGCCGCCGCAGCCGCGGCCGCCGCATCGGCTGACCCACCGCCCGGCGCAGCGGTGAGACGCGATCCCCCTGCGCCACGGATCACGTGAGAACGGCCCCGCGGGGGCCGCGGTGAGATCGAGATAGGGTCTCCGCGGGGCGTTCTGCATGGAAAATGCCGCCTGTGACAGGCGGCATTTTTCTGCGCATATGGGGAAGCGGCGGGCGAAAACGGGGAAGAGCGGCGGGGGAAAAAGCGGAGGGCGTCACAGGCCCAGCAGCCGGGCCTTCAGCACCGCCGCCACCGTCTTGGCGTCCTGCAGGTCGCCGGAGAGGCAGGCCTCCGCCAGCTCCTCCAGCGGCACCCACTCCGCCTCCAGGAACTCGCCGTCGTCCGGCCGGGGCGGCAGCAGCGTCAGGTCCCGGGCCAGGAACAGGTACAGCGTCTCGCCGTAGCAGCCCGGCGAGGGGATCAGCGCCCCCAGGTCGGTCCACGACGCGGCCTGGGCGCCCACCTCCTCCCGCAGCTCCCGGCGGGCCGTGGTCAGGGGCGTTTCGCCCGGCTCCCGCTTGCCGGCGGGCAGCTCCGTCATCACCCGGCCGAACACGTAGCGGTACTGGCGCACCACCGCCGCCCGGCCCTGCCCGTCCAGCGCCAGGATGCACACGCCGCCGGGGTGCTCCACCACCTCCCGGCGGGCGGCGGTGCCGTCCGGCAGCGTCACCTCGTCCAGCCGGAGGCGGATGATCCGCCCCTCGTACAGCAGGCGGCTGCTGCGCTTGCGCTCGGTCAGGTCCATCGTTCATCGCTCCTTTTCGGGGATATGTGCCACCATGATACCATGGCGGCCTCTTTTTTTCCACTTTTTTTGGCGCCGTTGGCCGCCGGCGGGCAACAGGGGGGACAACTTTTCCCGCCGGCGGGGGTATAGGTAGAGGGAGGTGAGGGGAGATGACCGAGGGAAAGCCGGGCATCATGCTCTATTTCCGGACGGCGTCGGCGCTGTCGGCCCTGCCGGATGCGGAGCTGGGCCGCCTGGTGCGGGCCATGCTGGCCTACGGCGCCGGCGGCGCGGAGCCGGCGCTGGAGGGACCGTCCGCGGCGGTGTGGCCCTTCGTCCGGGATCTGCTGGACCGGGACGACACCCGCTATGCCGCCCGGGCGGACCGGCGGCGGCAGGCCGACCGGCGGCGGCAGGAGCAGCCGGAGGACCGGCGGGAGGCGCAGCGGGCGGAGCAGCGGCGGCAGGACCTGAAAAAGTACGTGGACCGGCGCCGCTGAGCCGCAGGCGCCGTGGGGGGGACTACAGGGGGGGCAATAACCAATCCCCAATCACAATCACAATCACAATCACAATCGTCAGACACAGACACAGACACAGGCCCCCTCCCCAGGGGCCGCGGCGGGAGACAGACGACCGCACAGCGAAAGGAGACGAATCCACATGACACACACCGTGACCATCCGGCCGCCCAGCGAGAAGCAGAGCCGCTTCCTGGCCTGCCGGGCCAAGTACATCGCCTTCGGCGGGGCCCGGGGCGGCGGCAAATCCTGGGCCGTGCGCACCAAGGCCAAGCTGCTGGCCCTGCGCTGGGCCGGCATCCGCATCCTGATCCTGCGGCGCACGCTGCCGGAGCTGGAGAGCAACCACATCCGCTTCCTGCGCGAGGAGCTGACCGGCGCCGCCGTCTACAACGCCACGGCCCGGCAGTTCGCCTTCGTCAACGGCAGCGTCATCGACTTCGGCTACTGCGCCTGCGACGGCGACCTGGACCGCTACCAGGGCGCCGAGTACGACGTGCTGTTCATCGACGAGGCCACCCAGCTCCGGGAGGAGTGGATGCGCCGCCTGGCCGCCTGCGTCCGGGGCGTGAACGGCTTTCCCAAGCGGATCTACTACACCTGCAACCCCGGCGGGCCCGGCCACGGCTACATCAAGCGGCTGTTCATCGACCGGCGCTATCTGCCCGGCGAGGAGCCGGAGGACTACGCCTTCATCCCCGCCAAGGTCACCGACAACACGGCGCTGATGGCCGCCCAGCCGGACTATCTGCGCCAGCTGCAGGCCCTGCCGCCCCGGCTGCGCCGGGCCTGGCTGGAGGGCCGGTGGGACGCCTTCCAGGGCCAGGTGTTCCAGGAGTTCACCGACGACCCCGACCACTACCGGGACCGCCGCTGGACCCACGTCATCGAGCCCTTCGACATCCCCCGGGGGTGGAACATCTACCGCAGCTACGACTTCGGCTACGCCAAGCCCTTCTCCGTGGGCTGGTGGGCCGTGGACTACGACGGCGTGCTCTACCGCATCCTGGAGCTGTACGGCTGCACCGACACGCCCAACGAGGGCGTGCTGTGGTCGCCGGACCGGCAGTTCGCCGAGATCCGCCGGGTGGAGGACACCCACCCCTGGCTCCGGGGCCGGGAGATCCGGGGCGTAGCCGACCCGGCCATCTGGGACGCCAGCCGGGGCGAGAGCGTCTATGAGACGGCGCTGAAGTACCGCCTCTGGTTCCAGCGGGGCGACAACCGCCGCATCCCCGGCTGGATGCAGCTGCATTACCGCATGACCTTCGACGGCGAGGGCTACCCCATGCTGTACGTGTTCGAGAACTGCCGGGCCTTCCGGCGCACGGTGCCGGAGCTGCTGTACTCCCGCACGTCGCCGGAGGACGTGGACACCGATCAGGAGGACCACGTGGCCGACGAGGCCCGGTACTTCTGCATGTCCCGGCCCATCGCGCCCCGGCGGCGGGAGGCGGCGGTGCCGGCGGACGATCCGCTGGACCTGCGGAAGCGGTAGGGGAAGGGGGCAGGGGGGCCGACGTCACCGGCGTGGGGATCCGTGCCCGGCGCAGGCAGTATGCGATCCCGGAAACGCGGTATTTGCGCAGCCCTGTACTAGAGAGTTTTGTTTCGCGCCTCCGGGCGTGCCCCAGGGGTACTTGCCTTTGTTGCCGCTCGTACCTCGCGGACAAAGGCTGGCGCGAGGCGCTTTTGCCCGTGGCGGCAAAAGTGCCCAAAAGCGCCATTTAGAAACTACGTTTCTAAAGATTTCCTCCGCGCTGTACACAGCGCGAAGCCGGCGCCCTGTCCCGCGCGATTGCGGGAAACGCATCGTCTTTTCCCCAAATATGATCCCCTGTGCGTCTGTTTTCGCTGTCGCTGACGCTGCGCTCTGCCCTGAACGGCAGGGGCAGGTACTTCTGCCGTTGATCCCCACTGCGGCAGCAAGGGGGTGCAGAGGGCGTCATATTTGAAACGAACATGACACAGTTCCCGTGATCGCGCGGTGTGCATGATCGACACCGCACAGGGCCGCAGCGCGTGAGGGAAATCCCAAAACCGCAGGTTTGGGCGGCGTCTTTGGTGACTTTCTCCGCTGTTGGAGAAAGTCACTCGCGCCAGCCTTTGTCCGCGAGGTACGAGCGGCAACAAAGGCAAGTACCCCTGGGGTA
>SVKQ01000011.1 GCA_015068325.1 Oscillospiraceae bacterium
GTTGAACTTGGCCACGCGGCCGCCGGTATCCACCAGCTTCTGCTTGCCGGTGAAGAAGGGGTGACACTTAGAGCAGACTTCCACGCGAATATCCTTCTTCGTAGAACCTGTCTCAATCACATTACCGCAGGCGCATTTGATTGTAGTCTGCTGATAATTGGGATGGATTCCTTCCTTCATTGCTCTTGTTCACCCCTTTCCGGTACACTCGTCGCCCGGGAGAACCCACAGGCGCAACGGTAACTATAGCACACTTTTCCGGCAAATGCAAGCACTATTTTTGCATTTTACAGTTGGAACGCCTGCCCCGTGGCAAAGAACCAGAGCCAGCGCTCCGCCACCGGACGCTCCAGAACGCGGCTGAGTGCCGCGGCATAGGCCTCCAGTTGGGGGCGATACGTTTCGGCGCGCGCCGCCTCGCCGCCGGGAGCGATGCGGTCCGTCTTGAAATCCAGGATCACCAGCCCCTCCGGCGCGTCAAAGGCGCAGTCCACCACACCCTGGAGCAGAAGCTCCTCGTCCTCTGCCGCCGAATCATAAATGACGGCAGGCATCAGCAGCGCAAAGCGGTACTCCCGGTATACCTGTCCGGCGGCCCTGATCCGCTCTGCCAACGGTGAGTGCAGGAAAGCGGCGATCGCCCCGCAGTCTACTGCCTCCGCCTGCTCCGGCGTCATGAGCCGCCGCTCCCGCAGGGCCGACACCTGCTCCGCCACGGCGTGCCCGTCCGGCGCGGTAAAGTCCAGGAACTGCATGGCCAGGTGCATGGCGGTGCCCCGCTCAGCACCGGTCAGTCTCCGGTCCCGCTGCAGGAACAGCGGCGTTTCAAAGCTGACGGCTCGGTGGGACCGCGGCGCACCCTCGGCAATCTCCTCGTCCAGCTCCCGGCCTTTGAGCTGCGTGGCTGTCACCTTGGTGGGGATGACCGTGGCCCGCTCGTGGCCGTAGCGGCGCTCCAGCGGAGTGGGATCGAAGGGCTCCTCCGGAGAGCGGTCCTGCGAGGGGTCCTCCCGCTCCTCCGCCGGGGCGGCGGGCATCTCGTCCCACACCTGCACCGACCAACCGGGCGCCAGCACCGGCTCCTCCGCCGGCTCCAGTCCCGCCCAGCGGCGCAGCGGCTCCCCCTCCCGGGCGCACAGCAGCGGCAGCAGCAACCAGTCGCCGAAGCATTTGGCCCCGCTGACTGCCTCCGGGTCGGCCGGATAGGACGCCGCGGCCGCCAGATCCTTCAACCGCTTTTCGGCGCCCTTCAAGCAGTCCACGATGATGAGCTTCTCTTTGGGTCGGGTCATGGCCACGTAGAGGATCCGCATCTCCTCGGCCTTGTTCTGTCGGTCCATGGTCATGGCGATGGCGTTTTTGGACACGGTACCGTAACGGATGCGGCGCTGCCGGTCCACACAGTCGGTGCCTAGGCCCAGCTGGGGATGCACCAGCACCGGAGTCTGGATGTCTGTGGTGTTGAATTTCTTCTGGGTATCCGCCAGGATCACCACCGGGAACTCCAAGCCCTTGGACTTGTGTACAGACATCAGCCGCACGCCGCCGGTGCTCTGCCGGGTACTGACGGCGGGCACAACATCCCGCTCCAGCAGTTCCCGCAGATGAGTCACGAAATCGAACAGCGTCCCCTTGCCCGACGCGGCCAGTCCGCCGGCATAGGTGAATAGGGCGATGAGGTTGCTTCTCCGGCGCTCGCCGTCGGCCATGGCGCCGAACACGGCCAGCGCGCTGCAATCGCTGTAGATCTGCCACAGGAGCCGGTCCGCCGGCAGGTCCCGGGCAGCCCGGCGCAGGCTGTCCAGCCGCGCCAGAAAGGCCCGCGTGTCCTCCGATTCGTCCAGGCAGACGGCCTCGTAGTAGTCGCCGGCGGGCTGCAGGGCACGGATGGCGGCCAGCCGGTCCGGCGTGAAGCCGAACAGCGGCGAGCGCATCACCGAGATCAGCGGCACATCCTGCCGGGGGTTGTCGATGATCTCCAGGAAGGAGAGCATGACGGCGATCTCCATAGAGGAAAAGAAGTCCCCATCCTCGGCGGCGGCAAAGGGTACGTTCTCCCGGGCCATGGCCTCGGCCAGGCCCTGCTGCCGGACGGAGGGCGAGCGCATCAGCACGACGATATCCTCCGGTCGGACAGGGCGAAAGCCGTCTCCTTCCTGCACGGGGTAGCCCTCGTCCAGCAGCTGACGGACCCGGCGGGCGATGAACTGTGCCTCCACGGCGTCGCGGTCGAACTCCTCCTCGCCGCTCCTCGGCACGCTGACCAGGTGGAACTCGGTGTCCGCGTCCGTCCGCGGCAGATAGTAAGCGGCGCCGAAGTTCAGCCGCTCCTCATCGCCGTACGCCATCTCCCCCATCTGCTCTGACAGGATACCGCCAAAGATGAAGTTGACGGCATCCAGCACCTGCTGCCGGGAGCGGAAATTGCTCTGCAGCAGCACCTTGCGGGGCTCCCCCTCCGCCGCCGTCCCCGCGGCGCGGTAGGCGTTGTATTTCCGCAGGAAGATGGTGGGATCGGCCAGGCGGAAGCGGTAGATGCTCTGCTTCACATCGCCCACGGTGAACAGCCGCTCTCCGCCGCCGGAAAGGGCGCGAAAGATCCAGTCCTGCACCTCGTTGCTGTCCTGATACTCGTCCACCATCACCTCCCGGTAGCGCCCGGAGAGTTGCTCCGCCAGCTCCGTGGGGCCGCCATCACCGCCCGTCAGGAGTTCGATGGCGTAGTGCTCTTGGTCGGAGTAATCCAGACAGCCGCGGCGCACTTTTTCCGCCTGATAGGCGCTCGTAAAGTCCTCCGTCAGCTCCGCCAGCGCCAGCATGGCCGGCGCCATCAGCGCCATGTCCGTCAAATGCTCCGCTGAGGTGGTGCGGTAGGTCTCCGACAGCTTCTCCCGCACCTCCTTCTTGCAGGCGTTCCACACGGTCTGGGCCTGCTCCTTGCGGGCGTTCAGGCTCTTGTCGTTCACCCGGCCCAGAGCGGGGAACGTGATCTCCACCCGGCCCATGGCGTCCCAGCCCCGCTCCGCCGCGGTGCGCCAGGCGCGCAGCTGTGCGCTCACATCCCGGAACCGTGAGGCGTAGCTCTTCTCCATCTCCGGCCAGGCGGCCAGGCTGTCCGCTTCCCGCTCCATCCGGCCGGCCCAGTAGTCCAGGCGGCGGACGGTGTCGGCCAGGACGATCCGGCCGTATTCCGAGTCCGCCAGATCATCGGGCAGCTCCTGCCACAGCCGGATCTTTTCCCGCAGCCACAGCAGCGGATAGGGATGGCTCTGGATCTTCTGATGGAGCTGCAGCACCAACTCCGTCAGCGCCCTGTCATCCCGTCCGGCACCCAGCGTCTCGGCCAGGAGTCCGGCGCGCTCGTCGCCCTGCTCCAGCCGCCCGTAAAACCGCTCCATGGCGTCCTGCAGCACCCGGGCCCGCAGCAGCGCCGCCTCCTGCTCATCCAGCACGCGGAAGTCCGGCCGCAGGCTGCGCCCCCCCACCGGGGAGAGCAGATGGGCGTTCTGCCGCAGCAAATCGGTGCAGAAGGAGTCCACTGTCCGGATGTCCGCCTGATAGACCCGGAACATCTGACGGCGCAGGTGGGCATCCTCGGGATGCAGCGCTACTCGACGGCTCAGCTCCGCGGCGATCTTGCCCCGCAGCTCTGCCGCGGCGGCCCTGGTATAGGTGATGATGAGGAAGTCGTCCACATGACAGTGCTCCTGCTCCATGTAGGAAAAGAGGCGCTCCACCAGCACCTTCGTCTTGCCGGAGCCGGCCGCGGCCGACACCAGCAGTGCCCCGCCCCGGTCATAGACCGCGGTGCTCTGCTGGGGCGTCAGTCTGATCTCCGTCATGGCGCACCTCCTCTCCCGTTTCTCTGTCGATAAACTGCCAGAAAGCCTCCGGCGTCGTACCCCGCAGCCAGCGGCGCCTGTCGCGCCGCTCGTCAAAGCAGCAGGCCGCGGCGAAGGCACAGTATCTGCACGGGCTGTCCCGCTCGCCGCGGGTGGCGGGATCGGCGTCGATGTTGCCCCGGCGCAGCTCGTCGGCGATCTGATGCAGCAACTTGTCCACGTAGCGGCTCAGCTTGCCCAGCTGGGCCGCCGAAGCGATGTCGCCGCTGAGCTGGCCACTTTTTCCAACCGCCACCGGCAGGTAGCAGGGCGACTCCAACGCGCTGTGCTCCATGGCCCGCAGCACCTCCGGCTGGTTCAGCACCAGACCGCTGCGGCGCAGCTCGCGGCGCAAGTCGCCCGCCAGCTTTTCGTCACTGATGTGGCGGCTCCGCCGCAGGATCACGTCCCGGGCCGGCATATACAACACGCCCGCCGGCACCACGGGACCGCCGAAGCGGTCCGCACCCGACTTCTCAAGCGTGAAGAGATAGAGCAGCATCTGGATGCCCAGGCCCGCCTGCAGGTCACTGAGATCGAATCGCTTCTGCCCGGTCTTGTAGTCCACCACGCGCAGGTACAGCTTGCCGTCGTGGAGCCAGCCGTCCACCCGGTCCACCTTGCCGCTGACGGACAGCTCCGTGTCCGCCTCATGCACGGTGACGGCGGGCAGCTCGCCGTCCCGCCCGCCGAAGGCCAGTTCAAAGGCCAGCGGGCGGAAATCCGACTCCGCCAGCTCGGCGGCGATGTCCTCGATGACAGCGTAGGCCGAGCGGCGCAGGCGGCCGAAGAGATAGCGGAAGCGGGCGCTCTTGTCGGCGTAGCTGTCGATCCGGGCGGTGTAGGTTTCCACGTAACGGTCCACCAGCTGCCGCAGCTCCGCCCGGTCCACCGCGCCGTAGCCCCCCCGTTCCATCACGTCCCTGGTCACGTTTTCCAGCAGATAGTGGAGGAAAGTGCCGATCTCCGGCGCGTCGAACCCGGCACTTTTGCGCTCCCGGGCCCGCAGACCGTACTCCATGAAATAGCTGAAGTGGCAACTGCGCAGCCGGTCCATGCGGGATGCGGACATGCGGATGGAGCGGCCGTACAGGGCCCGCACCGCCTCCGGAGACAGCCGTCCCCGGCCCATCCGCCGGGCCCGTTCCATGGCGCGCAGCACCGGAGCGCTGGATGTGTCAGCGGCGAAATAGTTCCACATCGCGCCGCCGGGCCGCTCTCCCGCCAGTTCCAGCGCCGCCGCCGGCATCCGGCGGCGGTAGGCGCCGTCCTCCCGGGTCACGCGCACCGACGGGAACAGCGTGCGGACGCGCTCCACCACAAAGGAGGGCCGCAGCTCCTCCCCCTGCAGATCCGCCGCCGGATAACTGATGCACAGCCGTTCCGTGGGCTGGGCCAAGGCGGCATAGATGTTCTGCAGCTCATTGTCCAGCGGGTCAAAGGTGGCGTCGGCCAGCAGGATCCGCCGCTCCTGCAGCAGCTCCCGCGCCTCGTCGTCCAGCAGTCCACCGCCGCTGTCCGCCTGAGGCAGCACGTGGTCGTTGGCCCCCAGCAGGAACAGGCACTTCACCGGGTGACGGTCGTTGCGGGTGATGTCGCTGACCTTCACCTGGTCCAGCGTGGCGGGGATGGTACCCACGCTGTATTCCGTCAGCACCAGGCGCAGCAGCCGGGCGAACTCCTCGCCGTCCACCTCGCTCTCGCCCAGGATGCCGACGAACTGGTCCAGCACACCGCAGAAAATGTGCCACAGCTGGGCATATTCCTCCGCCAGCTGGACCCGGCCCTCCTCCAGCAGCTCCTCCGCCTTTTGCCGCAGCGTGTCCGGTACGCCGGTCTGCCGGGCATATTCGTACAGTACTTTCGCTTTACCGCCCGCCGTCGGCTCCGCCTTCAGGCCGTCATGCAGGCACAGCAGCGGGAGGCGCACCTTTTGCCGGATGGTCTCGATCTCCGCCAGGCGCCGCTGCCGCTCCTCCGTCATCTCCTGGCCGTAGCCGTCCGGGTTGGCCGTCCAAGGGGTGTCCCGCAGCCACATGCCGCCCCGGATATCCCAGGTGATGACGTAGTTCTCCAGCAGGTCGCACTCGGCGGCGGTGATGCCCGCCATGCCGGTCTTGAGGCAGCGGAACACGTCCTCATAGGCAAAGCCGCCGGTCACCGCGTCCACGGCGCCCAGCAGCAGCGACAGCACCGGCTTGTCCAGGATGTCGCTGCGGCGGCTGATATAGGCGGGGATGCCGTCCCGCCGGAACACATTCTCCAGCACGGGGCCGTACACATCCATGTTCCGGGCCATGACGGCGATGTCCCGGCAGCGGTAACCACCGGTGCACACCAGCTCCCGGATGCGCTCGGCCACGTACTCCACCTCGGTAAAGGCGGTGCCGGCCTCGTAGAGCGTGATGGCGTCCGCCTCCCCCGCCCAGGGCGTGTCGGAGCCGAAGAGGCCTCGCTCCAGGTGGCCCAGGGGGCCCCCGGGGCCATCAGTGAGCCAGACGATCTCGCAGGGCACGCCGGAGCGCCGGGCCATGCGCACCAGCCGCTCCCGCTGGCGCACGGCGTTGGTAAACAGGTGGTCGTCATCTCTGGCACCCAGCAGCGTCACGATGACGTCGTTGGCCTGACCCAGCAGCGTCTCCAGAATACTCTGCTCGGCCTTGTTGAAATAGGAGAAGCCGTCGAAATACACGTCCTTCCCCACCAGATACCGGGACCGGTCCAGCTGATCCCGCAGCTTCTGCACACGGGAGCGGCGGTCGATGCCGTCGGCACGGAGCTTGCCGTCGTAGGCGGCATAGATCAGCGCCAGGTCACGCAGCTTGTCGCCGGCGGCGCCGGGCACATCGGTCACCTGCTCATAGAGCGACTCCGGCGCCACCTCATAGGCGTAGAATTCGTCGGCCAGCTCCGCCAGCTGGCGCAGAAACGCAGCCCGGTGGGAGGGCTGGCCGAACACCTTCAGCTGACTGTGGAGCTCCTGCAGCACCAGGCGCATGGTCAGCAGCTTGCCGCCGCCATCCAGCGAAAAGTCGGACAGGCCGCCCGTCTCGGCCAGCACGCGGCCAGACAGCGAGTGAAAGCTCAGAGCCTCGGTGTCCCGGGAGGCGGTGGGACCGCAGGCGCGGCACAGATCCATCTCCGCCTCGTGGGACACGTGCTCCGGCACCACCAGCACCTGACCCCGCAGGCCCCGGCGGGACGCGATGGTCTCCAGCACCCGGCGGGATTTGCCGGAGCCCGCCCGGCCGATCCAGATAGAAAGCATGGCTGCACCTCCCTTTGGCCACAGGATATGCGATCCCGTGTCCGGAAAAACTCCCACATCGGCGCGGGAGCAAAAAACTACTCGTATTATAGCGCACAAACCGACACTTGCAAAGGAAAAATCCGCCCGGCCGCACAGACCGGCAACGGTGCAAAAAAGCCGGACGCACAGCGTCCGGCCCCTCTGTTCACTTTTTCATCAGCCGCACCGCCATCTGGCGGACAAGCGCCCGGTGCAGCGCCGCCTCGGCCCGCACGGTGTCCACATCCGCTGAGCGTTCGGCCAGGCGCTCCCTGGCGCGCTGCTCCGCCGAGCGGGCCCGGGCCAGATCGATGTTCTCCGCCTGCTCGGCCACGGAGGCGAGCACCGTCACCCGGTTGTCCGCCACATGGGCCACGCCGGCACCGGCGGCGATATAGTGGTCCTTTCCGGCGACGGTGTACTTCACCACGCCGTCCTCCACCGCGCCCAGCAACGGAGCGTGGTTCGGCAAAATGCCCGCCGAGCCGCCCCGCAGCGGCAACTGCACATAAGCGGCGGGACCATCATATACGGCGGCGGCCGGGGTGATCACCTGCAGATGGATCCGATCCTCCATGGGCCACCCCCTTACTGCGCGGCGCCCTTGGCCAGCACCTCGTCGATGGTGCCGCACATCAGGAACGCCTGCTCCGGAATATGGTCGCACTCGCCTCCCAGAATGACCTCCAGGCTGCGGATGGTCTCCTCCAGCGGCACATACCGGCCGGGGATGCCGGTGAAGTTCTCCGCCACATGGAAGGGCTGGGACAAAAAGCGCTGGATGCGTCGGGCACGGCTGACGGCCGCCTTGTCCTCGGCGCTCAGCTCGTCCATGCCCAGCACGGCGATGATGTCCTGCAGCTCCCGATACTTCTGCAGCACGCGCTGCACGGCCCGGGCCGTGTCGTAGTGGCGGCGGCCCAGCACATGGGGCTCCAGCAGCCGGGACGTGGAGGCCAGCGGGTCCACTGCCGGGTAGATGCCCAGCTCGGAGATACCCCGGTCCAGCACGGTGGTAGCATCCAAATGGGCAAAGGCCGTGGAGGGTGCCGGGTCGGTCAGGTCGTCGGCGGGCACGTAGATGGCCTGCACCGACGTGATGGAGCCGCTGCGGGTAGAGGTGATGCGCTCTTGCAGCGAGCCCATCTCCGAGGCCAAAGTGGGCTGATAGCCCACGGCGGAGGGCATGCGGCCCAGCAGGGCCGACACCTCGCTGCCAGCCTGGGTGAAGCGAAAGATATTGTCGATGAACAGCAGCACGTCCTGCCCGCCATGATCGCGGAAATACTCGGCAATGGTCAGGCCGGACAGGGGCACCCGCAGGCGGGCGCCGGGCGGCTCGTTCATCTGGCCGAAAACCAGCGCCGTCTTGCTGATGACGCCGGACTCGGTCATCTCGTGCCACAGATCGTTGCCCTCCCGGGAGCGCTCGCCCACGCCGGCGAACACGGAGTAGCCGCCGTGCTCATAGGCCACATTGCGGATCAGCTCCTGAATCAGCACCGTCTTGCCCACGCCGGCGCCGCCAAACAGGCCGATCTTGCCGCCCCTGGCATAGGGCGCCAGCAGGTCGATGACCTTGATGCCCGTCTCCAGGATCTCCGTGGCGGGCATGACGTCGGTAAAGGGTGGGGCGCTGCGGTGGATGGGCAGGCGCTCCTCAGCCTCCACGGGGCCCTTGCCGTCGATGGGCTCGCCCACCACGTTGAACATGCGGCCCAGCGTGGCCTCGCCCACCGGCATGGTCACCGGGGCGCCGGTGTCCACGGCGGCACAGCCCCGCCAGAGCCCGTCGGTGGAGAACAGCGACACACAGCGGACGGTGTTGCCGCCCAGCTGCTGCACCACCTCCATCACTACCGTGCGCTCCGGCAAGCGGATCTCCACGGCGTGGTAGAGTTCCGGCAGGCGGCCGGAGGGGAACTCCACGTCCACCACAGCGCCGATGACCCGTTTTACGATTCCTTGCTCCATACGAAACTCCCCGTTTTCTCAGTTCGAAGAGTGTCCCTCTCCGTTTTTCAGCGCGTTGGCGCCGCCCACGATCTCGGATATCTCCGTGGTGATGGCCGCCTGGCGGGCCCGGTTCAGTTCCAGGCTCAACCGGCCGATCAGCTCCTCGGTGGCATCGGTGGCGGCGGTCATGGCTGTCATGCGGGCCGCCTGCTCGGCGACGCGGGCATCCTGCAGCGCAGAGAACACTGCGCTGCCCACATACAGCTCCACGACGCTGCGGAGCACCTCCTCTGCAGAGGGCTCAAAGAGATATGGGCCCTCCTCCGCCCCTGTACCGTCCTGCTCCGCCCGGGCCGGCAGCAGCTGCAGCGACACGGGCGTCTGCTGCAGGGCGGACTGATAGTGCTGGTAGACCAGATGCACCTCATCCGCCGCGCCTGACAGATACCGCTCCTTCAGCCAGCCCGCCAGCTGGCGGGCATCTTCCATGGAGGGCACATCACCGAAGCCGGCAAACGTCTCGCAGACGGGCAGGTCCTCGGCCTCCATCACGTCGCGGCCCCAGCGGCCCACTACGACCACATGGGCACAGCGCTCCTCTGCTGCCAGCAGCTCCTGCAGAAAGCGCAGCACCGCCTGATTGTAGGGGCCGCACAGGCCCCGGTTGCCCACGAACAGCACGTAGCAGATATTTTCCGCCGGATGCCTGGGTGTCAGGAGTGGCTCCTGTACCGCTTCCGCCGGCAGTTGGGCCATGACGGCGCGGCATCGCTCAGCAAACAGACGCATGCTGCCCGTCCCGCTCTGGGCGCGGCGCAGTTTGGCCACGGAGACCATTTTCATGGCCTTGGTGATCTGCTGTGTGCTCTTTACACTTTTGATCCGCGCGCGGATCTCACGCATGTTGGCCGTACGGCCTCATCTCCTCTCCGCCGTGGGAGCGGCGGGCTTCAAAACGTCTTTTGAAAGTTCTCGATCGTCCGGCGCAGCTGCGCCAACCCCTCCTCGGGGATCTTTTTCCCGCCAGCGATGGTATCAAAGATGCCGGGCAGGTTTTCGTGTACATATGCCAGCAATTCCGATTCGAACCGGGCCATCCGGTCCACGGGCACATCGTCGGCATAGCCCTCGCCGGCGGCGAACAGGACGATCACCTGGTCTGCCGCGGCCATGGGCGCATACTGCTCCTGCTTGAGCAGCTCCGTCATCCGCTCGCCGCGGCGCAGCGCGGCCTGGGTGGCCTTGTCCAGATCGGAGCCGAACTGGGCAAAAGACGCCAGCTCCCGGTACTGGGCCAGGTCCATGCGCAGCCGCCCCGCCACCTGCTTCATGGCACCGATCTGGGCGGCGCCGCCCACCCGGGACACTGACAGGCCCACGTTGATGGCCGGTCGGACGCCGGCGTGGAACAGACCCGTCTCCAGGAAGATCTGTCCGTCGGTGATGGAGATGACGTTGGTGGGGATATAGGCGGAGATGTCGCCCGCCTGGGTCTCGATGATAGGCAGGGCGGTCATGCTGCCGCCGCCGCACCGGTCGCTGAGTCGGGCCGCCCGCTCCAGCAGACGGGAGTGCAGATAGAACACATCGCCGGGATAGGCCTCCCGTCCGGGCGGACGCTGCAGCAGCAGTGAGATTTCCCGGTAGGCGGCGGCCTGCTTGCTCAGATCGTCATAGACGATGAGCACGTCCCGGCCCTGATACATGAAATGCTCACCGATGGCCGCGCCTGCGTAGGGTGCGATATACAGCATGGGGGCCGGCTCCGACGCGGAGGCGCACACCACGGTGGTGTACTCCATGGCGCCGTGCTGGCGCAGCTGCTGCACCACACTGGCCACGGTGGACTCCTTCTGCCCGATGGCCACGTAGATGCACAATACGTCCTGGTCCTTCTGGTTGATGATGGTATCCAGCGCGATGGCGGTCTTGCCGGTCTGTCGGTCGCCGATGATCAGCTCACGCTGACCTCGGCCGATGGGCACCAGAGCGTCGATGGCCTTGAGGCCCGTCTGCAGCGGGCGGTTGACACTCTGGCGGTCCGGCACGCCGGGGGCGGGACTCTCCACGGCCCGGCGCTCCTTCGCATGAATGGCGCCCTTGCCGTCCAACGGGCGACCCAGTGCATCCACCACGCGGCCGATCAGCGCCTCGCCCACCGGCACGTCGATGATGCGCCGCGTGCGGCGGACAGCATCGCCCTCCTGCACGGCGGTGTAGTCGCCCAGCAGTACCACGCCCACGTTGTCCCGCTCCAGATCCATCACCATGCCCCGCAGACCGCCGGGCAGGGTCAACATCTCGCCGGCCATCACGTCCGACAGGCCCGACACGCGGCAGATGCCGTCGGACAGGCGGATGACACGACCGACCTGGTACACGTCTACTGCGCTGCTCTCCGGCCGCAAACGGCGGCGGATAGCAGAGATCACATCGGCCACCGTTCCGGTGCCGTTCTCACCCCGGATCTGCAGCTGTTCCAGCCGGTGGGACAATGTGCCGTCATACACGGTGTCGCCCAGGCGCAGCCGGATGCCGCCGATGACGGCTTCGTCCGGCTCGTCCAGACAGATCACGGGCAGGTCGCCCAGGCCGGCCGGGGATACGATGCGCTCCCGTGCGGCCGACTCCAGCGCCCGTAGTTCCTCATCCGTCAGCGGCGCGGCGCCGGTGACGGTCATTTCCAGTTTTCCCTGCTGCTCCATGCGCAGCAGGTCGTTGGGGGTGGCGGCCAGCAGCCCGGCGATCTCTGCCAGACAGCGGTCCTGCAGCGCCGCCCGGGCCGGGGCATATCGCTCTTCCCGCAGCAGGGCTGCCGTCTCCTCCGCCACAGCCGCCACAGCCTCATCGGCGAAGCGGTGCTGCATGTCGCGGCGGAGCTGCTCCTCGCCGTCCTGCACCACGGCCATGACCGCCTCAGCCTCCGCGGTCCGGCGCGCCAGCGCCGCGGCGCTGTTGGTCTCTGCCTTGCTGCGGCTCTCCGCCAGCAGGGCCTCCTCCCGCTCCGCAGCCGCCCGGCGGATCTGCGCCAGGTCCTCGTCCAGCCTTTGAGCGTCCTCATGGGACCGCGCCGCGTCCTGCAGGTCCGTCTCCACGCGGTCGCGATGGCTCCGCAGGATCTCCGCGATCTTTTTGCGGCCGAACAGCCAGATACCGGCCACCAGAACGGCAAAGTTGATGAGAGCGAACAATATCTCCTTTCCTGTCATACGTGCCTCACCCCTGTTCCCCGCCGCTCAACAGGCGCTCCGCCAGCTCACGGGCCAGCCGATCGTCCTCCCGGGAGAGGATCTCCCGGGCCTCCGCCTCCTCCTGCGCCACGCGGAGGCGGGCCTCGCGGACGGCCTGCGCCGCCTGCTGATGGGCCTCGTCCAGCACGCAGGCGCGGGCGGCCTCATCCTGTGTCTTACGACGGGCCAGCATGGCCTCAGCCTCACCGGTGCGGGCGCGCCAGCTCTCCTCCGCTGCGGCGGCGGCCTCGTCCCGGGCCTCCTGTGCCCGGCGGGCCTCCTCGCGGCCGGCATCGATCCGGCTCTGCCGCTCATCCATGTGGCGGGTCAGCGGGTCAAAGAGGAAGGTTTTCAGCACGAACAACAGCGTGAAAAAGCAGATGATCGTCCAGATCACCTCGGATACGTTGATGCTCAAAACAGGTGCCTCCTTCTCGGCATTCCTCCTCAGATCTTACCCACCAGCAGGATGGCCACCAGCATGCCGTAGATGGCCAACGCCTCCATCAGCGCCAGCGGGATCAGCAAACTGCCCCGGATGTCCTTGGCGGCCTCGGGCTGACGGCCCATGGCCTCCATGGCGGCGGTGGCAAAACGCCCCTGTGCCATGGCGGCAAACGCGACAGATACGGCCACCGCGATCGCGGCTGCCAAAGCGATGATAGCAGTGCTTTCCATTGTGTGTTCCTCCTACATTTCGTTTATCAAAATTTCAGTTTAATCGTGAGAGATCTCCGTGGCCTCCTCCACATAGAAGGCCAGCAGGCTGGTGAACACCATCGCCTGCAGCACGCCGAACAGCAGGCTCAGCACCTGCATCAGCAGCGGCAGCAGCAGCGGCAGCACGTGGCCCAGGTTCTCCACCACTGTCTCCTCCCCAAAGATGTTGCCGTACAGCCGCATGGCCAGGGAGAAGGGCCGCACCACCTGCTCGATCAGGTTCAGGGGCAGCATCAGCACCACCAGGATTACCGAGGGTCCGCACAGGGTCTTGAAATGTCCCCACACGCCCTTGGCCCGTATGCCGGCAAACTGGTTGTAAAAGAAGGCGCACACGGCCAGTCCCGCCGTCACCGACAGGCTGGCGGTGGGTACGGCAAAGGCCTTGCCCGCGCCGGGCAGCAGGCCCGAGTAGTTGCAGGCCAGGATGAAGATAAAAAACGTGCCCAACGCCGGCAGATAGCGCTCCAGCGTCTTCGGGGACATCGTGTCCGAATACAGCTCCCGCAGCTTGCCCACGGCCATCTCCGCCAGGTTCTGCAGCGGGCCGGGGACGTCCTTCAGGTTCCGCGTGGCCAGGAAGGATACCACTGCCAACACTGCGATGATGACCCACATGGTCACCACGGGACGCGTCACCTCCAGCGGACCGATGGAAAACAGCACGTTATTGACCTCTTCCACCGCTCACTCACCTCCTGTTTTATCTTCCTCATGCCCGGCGTCCCGCCGCCGCTGCAGCAGCACCGCCAGGGCGATGACGCCCATGCTCAGCCCCACCGCCGCGGCAATAATAGTGGGGGCAAAGGGCAGCGGCAGCACATGACGCAGCAGGTACACCGCCAGCAGCGCCGCCGCGTCCAGCACCGTCCGTACCGCCACGGCGCCCATCAGGGCGTTGATACTGTCCTTTTTCAGCGCGCGGCGGGTGATGGCGGTGTTCAGCAGCGCTACGGCCAGGCCCCAGAGCCCGCCCGCCGCCACCGCCAGGATCGTACGGTCCAATGTGGTCACCTCCGCGCCGTTTTTTCGAAAAGCCGTGTCTCCGGCTGCACTTCACCAAAATGGTGTATAGTAATACATAATATAATTTTACACTACAATACACAAGAGTGTCAAGGCAACTTTGGGCAGCTGGGACAAATAGCGGGCGGCAGAGGAGGTTCTGCCGCCCGCTTTTCCAGCACCACGAAATCCTTATTTTCCCAGCCACCGGCGGATGAGGTCCCACAGCTCCAGGGAGCGGAACTTCAGCACATAGCCGCCGTCCTCCTCCGTCATCAGCGACAGGTCGTCATCATCCATACCGGCGGTGGCCGCCGACTCATCCCACTCGGAGGCAGCGGCGGTGCACAGAGGCGGAAACACCACGCACCACCAGTTTTGCCCCTCCCCCGTCCCGATGGTGAGCCGCAGGGCCGTGTACTCCCCGGCCGGCAGGGCAAAGCCGCCGTACTCCCTGTACGGGAAAGACATCTGCTCCAGCCGGGCGGTGACATCGTCGCCGCAGCCCTGCTCCGCCAGTGCCTCCGCCGCCGCGGCCTCCAGTGCCGGCAAAGCCGCCTCCAGCCGCTCGCGGGCCTGTCCGGCGTCACCGGCGCCGGCGAGGAGATCCTCCGTCAGAGTCAGCACCCGGTCGCGGACACGCAGCTTCAGCGCCTGGTCAGACGGATCGTCGGAGGCGGCCACCACATGGAGCCGGATCAGCCGCTGTGCCAGCGCCTCCTGCCGCTGCAGCGACCAGGCGCCCCACACCGCCGTCACCGCCAGTGCCAGCAGCAGCGCCAGCTCCGCCGGCAGCAGCCTGTTTTTTCCGTGCGTATCTGCTCTTCTCATCAAAAACACCGCCCATCATCACAGTATCACTTGGATGATGGACGGTATTCTTGATTTTTATACATGGCTGAATGCCTGTCTGCCCGGCAGGCTCCGGCCGCAGAAGGTCTCGGGCCAGGTGCCGCGGAGGGCGGCGCAGGCCATGCGGGCCGATTCCTCATCGGCAAAGATACCGAACACGGCGCTGCCGCTGCCGGAGAGCATGGCCCCCAGCGCCCCCAGGGACAGCAGGCGCGCCCGGATGGCGAAGATCTCGCTGTCCGGCGGCAGGACCCGCTGGAAGGTGTTGGTCATGGCGGCGCAGACGGCGGGCAGATCCCCCGCGGACAGCGCTGTGACCATGTCGTCGGCACCGGAAGTGTCATAGCAGCGGTGTCGGTCGATGAGCTCGTACATCGTCCGGGTAGAAAAAGACACCGGCGGCTTGACAAGCACGAACCAACACGGCGGCAGCGGAACCAGCGGTGCCAGCCGCTCACCCCGGCCTCGGATCAGAACCGTGCCGCCCCGGACGCAGAAGGGCACATCGCTGCCCAGGTCCGCCGCCAGGGACTCCAGTTCCTCCCAGGGCAGCTCCGGCGCGTAGAGCTGCCGCAGCGCCCGCAGCACGGCGGCCGCGTCGGCGCTGCCGCCGCCCAGCCCTGCCTGCATGGGCAGGAGCTTCTGCAGTTCGATGGAAACGCCGTCATTTTCAATCCCTGTATAGGAGAAGAACTTTACGGCTGCCCGGTAGGCCAGATTGCTCTCGTCCGTCGGGAGATCGGGATTGCTGCAGGTCAGTTCCAGACCGCCGCCGGTGTGGGCGCGCACGGTGAGGGTGTCGCACACGTCCACCGTCTGCATGACAGACACCAGCTCGTGATAACCGTCGGGCCGCTGCTCCCCCACCGCCAGCAGCAGGTTCACCTTGGCGCTCGCCCGTTCGGTGACGGTCTGTTCCGCCGGTGCGTCGCCAAAACGCTCCCGGATGGCCCGCTCAATGGGGATGACCATGGCCGCCGCACCCACCGCCTGCAGCAGCATCACCGCATAGGCGATGGGCCGCTGGGCGCCGGACGGCAGACGCCGGACGGAACCCATCACCAGAAGGCCCAGCGCCGCAAAGGCCAGCGCGAACTGCCACAGCATCCGCCGCAGCTGCCCGTCGGCAAAGCGCTGCCGCTCCGCCGTCAGCGGCCGGGGTGACGGATACAGCCGCCGACGCGGCATGAGATATCCCCACGCGGCGCAGAGCAGCATCAGCGCCGGCACCAGATAGACGCACCACCAGATACGCAACATCGTCTCACCTCAAACACGGCCCGCCGAACGCGGCGCGGCCTGATACGACAAGAGCCGCCGGAATCCCTCCGGCGGCTCCTATTATACACGGCTTTCAGAGCCTTTTCCACCCTTACTTCACGATCTTTCTGGCCTCGATGTAGTAGCGCTTGTCCTGGGCGTGCCCCATGGAGAAGGTCTTGCGGGGCAGCACGCCGTCGGCCATGACGGTTTTGAACAGCTGCTCCTTGCCCATGGCCGGCAGCAGAAAGCCCATGTTGCCGGGCCTGCCGCCCAACTCACGGGTCACCTCGTCGCCGTGGATATAGTCGATCTCCGCGTCGTGGGTCTTGAGATAGGCGTCCAGGAATGTCTGCAGCGTGGCCACAGCCAGCTGTTTGCTGGGGTGGGGCACGGTGACGAAGAAATCACGGCCGGGTGCGACGAACTCGATGACGTGGCCCTCGCCGCGGCCCTCGTACGCGTCGGGACAGGCCTCCTTGAAGGCAGCCATGAACTCGTCCGGTTCCACACCGAAGAGCACCCGGTGGATGGGCTCGAACTGCAGCGCGTCGTCGTGGTTGTTGACCACCTCCACCAGGGCGTAACGGGCGGGCAAGCGCTTCCACTCCGCCTCGGTGAGTCCCTTCTTCTGCTCCTCGTAGCAGGCCTTGGCGGTGGCCAGAGAGTGGTTGCCGTCGCCCACCGCGAACAGCAGCGGCGCCGCGCCGGACAGATTGTATTTGCGCAGCTGCGCCTCAGGGGAGCACAGGCCCGCCAGCGCGTCGGCCACAGCGTCCGTCTGGGCCGCGGAGAGGCGGAAGCCCCGGATATGGCCGCCGTTTTGCATCAGGTCAAAGTCGTAGAGCTTCTCCATGCCGTCGGCTGCAGCGGTCAGCGGCTCGATGACGGTACGGTCGGGGTCATCGATCAGGAGCATCACGTGTGGCAACTCGATGGGTGCGCCGCGGCGGACGCGGGCCCGGGGCGGGATACGGTCAGTCACGGTGGCCTCGGTGGCCCGGATCAGCGCGCCGCTGCCGGGGGTAAAATCGTAATCGTCCAGATCCACCATACCGATGAGCCCGTGGCGGATGGTGCCGTCGGACTGCTGCCGCTCCACATAGATCAGGCTGTCTCGCAGCGTCTCGAACACGCCGCCGTCCAGATAGGCCTTCATGGCGCCGTTGATGCCGGCGATCAGCTCGTCCACATGGGGGGCCTTCAAATTGGCCTCCGGCAGGATCAGCCGCAGCGTGGAAGGTGCATCCCCCACCTGCCGCTCCACCGCCGCCCAGTAGTCCGGCTCCGAGGTGAACTGGTCGCAGGCCACCACGGCCCATTTGGTCATGTCCTGCCCCTTGGGCAGCAGGATGTCGGCCGGTTGGAAGCCCAGTCTGTCAAATTTCTCGTTCATACTCGTCCTCCTTTTGTTCCCCACGCCGATACGGCGCACATTCTCTCCGTTTTTTATTATAGCCGATCGCGCCTCGCTTTGCAATCATGCGGCAAAATAATTTTCAGTTCGCCAAACTTTTTTTGCTGCGTATATTTTCATCCGCTGCGGAAAAGCTAACGACAGCCATTTACACGAAAAACGGAGGGAAGCATTATGAAATTCATCGACCGGATCGCGCTGATCCTGGTGATCGTGGGTGCGCTGAACTGGGGCAGCGTAGGGCTATTCGGCTTTGACTGCGTGGCCTTCCTGTGCGGCGGCCAGATGTCCACCCTCAGCCGCATCATTTACTCGCTGGTGGGCGCCGCCGGACTGTGGTGCATCACGCTGCTGTTCCGGGAGCGGGACGCAGAATAAGCAGAGAGGGAACGGACACAGCCGTTCCCTCTTTTATTCCTCCAGCAGGAGGATCTCGCTGTCAAAATACCGCTCCTGAAAAGAGACGGCCCGGGCAATGTCCTCCCGGCTGTAGCGGGCATCTGCAGAGGCCACGACCCATTTTTCCTCCACGTCGTCCCGCCGATGCACCACGGCGATGACCCGGCCGGTGAAGCTCTCCAGCGGCTCCTCCGGGCCCAAGATATAGGCGTCCTGCGCCTCCCCATCGCCCCCGGTGACGCCTGCCACATAGCCGTAATTCAACGGGTAGATCAAGTCGGGATACTGCGGGTGACGGGACCCCAGCGGCCGGTCCACCATCACCGACACGATGTGCCCGTACATACGCGCTCACCCCTTCCGCAGCGCCTGCACCAGCGCTTCATCCGGGTCCACCACCACGGTCTGGTACGTGGTGTAGACCACCATACCCGGGCGGCTGCCGGCGGGCTTTTTCACAAAGCGCACCGGCGTATAGTCCACGCTGATACGGCTGCCGTCCCGGCCCTGGGAGTAGTAGGCCGCCAGCACCGCCGCCTCATAGAGGCTCCGCTCGTCCGGCTCCGCCCCGTCGGTACACAGGATCACGTGGGAGCCGTGGATCTTCTGGGTGTGAAGCCAGATGTCGCCGCGGCGGGCGAGCCTGCCGGTCAGCTCGTCGTTTTGCCGGTTGCTGCGGCCCACCAGGATCCGCAGTCCCGTCGAGGAGCGGAATTCCCGAGGCTTCGAGGCCCGCTGAAGGGCCGGCTGCTTTTTGCCGCCCCGGCGCAGGTAGCCGCCGCTCTCCAGTTCGGCGCGGATATCGCTGAAGTCCTGCTCGGTCTCCGCCTGGGAGAGCTCCTGCAGCACGCTGTCCAGATACGTCAGCTCCGCCCGGCCCCGCTCCAGCTGCTGGGCCAGCACCCGTTCCGCCGTCTTGGCCTTGGTATACTGCTTAAAGCAGCGGGCCGCGTTCTCCTGAGGCGACAGCCGGGCATCCAACGGGATCTCCACCTCCGGACAGCTCTCCTCATAGTAGTTCCGGGCCGTCAGCCGGGTCTGTCCCCTCTCCATGTGATAGAGGTTGGCGGTGATCAGCTCGCCCCAGAGGCGCAGGCGGTCCCGGTCCCGGGTGCGCTCGCGCTCCTGCTCCTGCAGGGCGATGCGGCGGCGGACCCGGTCCCGGGCGGTGGTGGCCGCCCGCTGCAGATCCTGCCCCCTCTGACGCAGGCGCTCCGCCCGCTCCCGCCGGACATAGAAGGCGTCCAGCAGTGCGCTGAAGCTCTCCGCCGTCTCGCAGGCGGCATAGGCGCCGTACTGATCCACCGGACCGTAGGTAAAGTCAAAGGGCCGGTCATCCCTTTTAATGAGGACGGGTGTGAAGTGTTTTTCTTTTACATCATTCTGCCAGGCAGCAAAGGTGCTCCACAGGGCGGAGCGGTCGGGTCCGGCGGCGTGATCCGCGACGCCGAAGGCCCGGTGCACCAACTCCCGGGCCACCAACGGCGAGAGAGCGGTATAGGTGTCCACCAGCCACTTGTCCAGCGGTGTACCGGCGGGACAAGCCGCCAGCGCGGCGGCGAAGTCCTCCTCCCCCGCTGCCAGCGGCGACAGCTTGTCCCGGGCCGGGGGCAGACGGTAGTAGAGTCCCGGCAGTACCTGGCGGCTCTCGGACATCTCCAGATCTACCCGGCGCAGGCAGTCGATGATGCGGCCGTCCTGCCCGCAGAGGATCAGGTTGGCCCGGCGGCCCATCAGCTCCAGGATGAGCCGGTATTCGCTGTGCTCGCCCAGTTCATCGGCGGAGCGCACCGTCAGCGTCACCACCCGCTCCAAGGGCGTTTGCTCCAGAGCGGTGATGCAGCCGCCCTGCAGATGCTTGCGCAGCAGCATGCAGAACATGGGCGGCTGGGCAGGGTTTTCCCGGGGCACCTCCGTCAGGTGCAGGCGGGGCTGGTTGGGGTTGGCGCACAGCAGCAGCCGGCCGCGGCGCAGCAACAGCACCACCTGATCTCGGGTGGGCTGCTGGATCTTGTCGATCCGCGCGCCGACGACGGCGGGGGCAATCTCCCCCACCACGGCGTTGAGGCAAATGGCGTCCAGCGGCATCAGCTCTCCTCCTCCATCATGGCGACAAACAACTGGTTGATCCGTTCGCGGCACCCCGTCAGCCACAGCCAGCCCAGCAGTGCCTCCAGCGCGGTGGCCTGCTGATACTCAGCGCGGCTGGCATGGGGCGGGATGGTGTGGACATTGGCGTTGCGGCCCCGGCGGAACACGTCGCGCTCTGCCTCTGTCAGCAGCGGCAGGATGCGCTCGGCCAGTGCCGCTTGTCGGGGTGCGCAGACCAACTCCACCGCCGCGCGGTGGAGCCCCCTGCCGGTGGCCTTGCCGTGGGCACACAGCCAGGTGCGCACCAGCAGCTCATACACTGCGTCGCCCACGTGAGCCAGCCCAATGCTGCTGATGGCGCGGATCTCGTCCGGCTGCAGCGTGATCTGAAAATAGTCGGTCATACCGTCCTCCAGATTTGTTTTTTCTCCGGGATGATTATACTATGGTTTCTCCCTCGCCGCAAGGGGGACCGGAAACGGGCGGATCACATACACGAAAGGAGCAGGCTATGCCTGCTCCTTTTGCTGCACGGTGTGACGACTCAGCGCACCATATCGCGGGTGATCTCCGCCAGAGAGCGGGCGCCGCACATGGCCATGGTGTCCTCCAGCTCGGCCCGGAGCTTTTCCACCAGGACCCGGGGGCCCTCCGCTCCGCCTCCGTAGACCATATTGACGAAGGGGCGGGCGATCAGCACGCCGTCGGCTCCCAGGGCCAGCGCCTTGAACACGTCCACGCCGGTGCGGATGCCGCCGTCCACCAGCACCATCATCCGGCCACCCACCGCCGCGACGATCTCCGGCAGCACCTCCGCCGTGGCCGGGGTCTGATCCAGCACGCGGCCGCCGTGGTTGGACACCACGATGGCACCTGCGCCGGCCGCCAGCGCCTTCTCCGCGCCCCGGGCCGTCATGATGCCCTTGAGGATGAAGGGCTTTTCGGCAAAGGCAGCCACCTCCCGCAGCTCCTCCACCGTCTTGCTGCCGGCAGGCGGCGTCAGGTTTTTCAGAAACGGCAGGCCGGCGGCGTCGATGTCCATGGCAATGGCCCAAGCGCCGCTGGCCTTGGCGGCGGCCAACTTGCGGAAGAGCTCCTCCCTGTTCCAGGGCTTGACGGTGGGGATCCCCGCCCCGCCGTTGGCAGCCACGGCCCGCAGGGCCGCGTCCATGACGGTGGGATCCACCCCGTCGCCGGTAAAGGCGGCGATACCCGCGTCGGCGCAGGCGGGAACCAGTATATCGTTGTACTGCCGGTCATCATAGAGATCGCCATAGTGCAGGCGCATGACGCCCACCGGCCCGGCCAGCACCGGCAGTGCCAGCCGGTGGCCGAAGAAATCGAAGGCGGTATCCACCGGCCCGTTCTCGCAGATGGTGTCCATGTTGACGCAAAGCTCCTGCCACTTTTGGTAGTTGCGGATGAAGCCGGTGCCCAGTCCCTTGGCTCCCGGTCCGGGGATCGTGTTCCTGCAGCCGAGTCCGTTGCAGACGGGGCAGGCTTTGCAGAGTCCCACGCGGCCGCGGGAGCGCTCCAGGATCTCCTGATAGGTCATATCGCCGCCTCCTTGTGTGACGCCCCTCAGGCGCCGTCTGCCTCCATGATACGAAACCGGCGTGGATTTTGCAAGAGGCAGTCGCAGGGGAAATTTTTTTAGGCGCGAGGGGTTGACAAGCAGTGCCACGCGTGGTATAGTAATCAAGCTGACGGCGTCAGCACAACCGCATATGGGGGTATAGCTCAGCTGGGAGAGCGCTTGAATGGCATTCAAGAGGTCAGCGGTTCGATCCCGCTTATCTCCACCACAGAAGAATCCTGTAGTCACAACGACCACAGGATTTTCTTTTTCCCGGGCATCCGTTCTACTCACCGGTGAAGGGTTGGACGAGCGCTGTCCAGCTTCGGGCCGGGGATATTCTGGTCCTCGTCAACGGCGAGTACGTGATTGTTGAACAGGTCCAGCACGAGCTGCTGGAAGCGCCGGTCAAGGTCTACAATCTCAACGTTGAGGATTACCACACCTATTTTGTCTCTGACAGCGGCCTGTTGGTGCATAATAAGTGCGGAGGGACTGGTTCCTATGAAATTGAATTTGAGTCTGGAAAAAACTATGTTGGAAAAGGTGGCCCCTCACGGATGAATGTATCTGCGCGAGTCCACTCTCAATTGTATAATGATCCAGTTGTTAGCAAGATATGGACTCCTGCACCAAACACTACTACAGCTTTTGTAGATGAATACATAAAAATGGCCGTTAGAGGCGTGAACAATACCAACACATGTAACATTATCTGGTCTCCCGGAAGGCGCATTTATATCAAAATGGCGCAATCTCTTTTACAATAAATGAAAGGAGAAATTAGCTATGGAAAAAAGCGATCCTTTTTATAAGACGGGAAACGTGTATTGGTATAAGCAAGGCGGACTAGTATTCGGAGCAATTGTCTTAGATTACCAAGATGAAATTGAAAGTTTTTTGGTGGCAATATCTGAGACAATATCTAATAAAAAGACTCCTTTAATCTGCGATGTATTAAATTCACAGGTGTACACTTTAGCATGGTTCGATCTACGCTCCATGAAAAATCCCAATCGAATCCATTATATTGGGAAAGTTTCTGTTGAGGGAACATATGCTGGGAGGTCCGGCCTAATCTATAGAGACGATGGGAGTATTATAATAAAGAATTGCGGGCAAAGATTTACTTGGGCCCACAAGTTTCGCTCTTATAGATTGAAGGATACTCTGATGAAAGAGGTCTTGTCTGCAGTAAAAATTCCAACATCACATTCAGATGATACAATGTAAGGAGAAGAACGTGATATGAAGACTCACCTGCGCAAGCGGTTGGTATCGCTGTTACTCAGCGTGGTGTTCGCGTTCTATCTGCTGCCCGCAGAGGCCATGGCAACAGGCGAGGAGCCCGAGGAGCTTTCGGAAGAGGGCGCGCTGCAGTGGGAGCCGGAGGAGGACTATGCCTCGGACGCGGGGCTGGATCTCCCGGACAGCTATCCGGACCCGTTCCATGATACGACCGCGTCCTTCGACCCGGTGGGCATCGTCTCTGAGATCCCGGAGGGGCGGGATGAGTACCAGAAGGAGTACCGTCTGCGCAGCGGCGTCAATATGGCCGTGGTGTATCCGTATGCCGTCCACTACCGGGAGAACGGTGCTTGGGCGGAGATCGACAACACGCTGCGTGCGGTGCAGGGTGTCGAGGGCGGTCTGGCCTATCACAACACGGCCGGTGTGTGGGACGTCTCGCTGCCGGCGCAGCTGAACACAGCGTCGTCCATTGAGATCGAAAAAGACGGGTATACGCTGGGCTTTCGCTTCGCAGGAGAGCTGACCGCGGCACAGACGGGCGAGCCTGTCAGCGGCAGCGGGCATATGGGCGAGCCTCTGCCGGGCGGAGCGTATCAGCTCACAGCGCTGCAGACATCTTTCGCCTCCCTCGAGAGCACGCCCATCGGGGCCGGCGCGACCGCAGAGCGTGCCGCGCTGGCAAAGACCCATTCCGCAGTGACCTATGGGTCCGTGTTCGCGGATACCAGTCTCCGCTATGACCTCGTGTCCAGCCGGCTGAAGGAGAGCATCACCATCGGGCGATACCACAGCGGGCTGGCTGGCTACCAGTATTTGCTGGACATCGAAGACCTGACTCCCGTATTGCAGGAGGACAACGAGATCCTGCTCTATGCGGTGGGAGAGGAAGATCCGGTGCTGCGCATGCCCGCTCCGTATCTCTATGACGCGGCGGATGCCTACTGCGATGAGATCCGGATCGAGCTGGAGGAGACGGAAGACGGCTGTCTGCTGACGTATCTGCTGCCGACGGACTGGCTGACAGAGACGGATCGCGTATATCCTGTGGTGCTGGACCCCATTATCGAGCCGCCCACCAACTCCAACAACGTCTATGACCAGACGGTGGCCGAGTATCCCAACACCACCACCAGCAACCTGCAGTGGGGCAAGCTGGAGCTGGGCCTGTTCCCCGGCACGGCGCACGGCGGGCGGGAACGCGTGTTCATGAAGTTCACGAACCTCCCTGCCCTGTCCTCTGCGGATGTGGTGGTCAGCGCCTCCGTCAAGCTGTATACACATACCGTCGACACCGCCATGCCCATTGAGGTACATCAAGTCAATGAGTTCTGGAGCCATACGGCAAATATCACCTGGGCCAATATGCCCGCCTGCAGCACCTCTGTGGAGGACTACGCCAACGTATCGAACCAAACCTACTGCACCTGGGATATCACCAATATCGCCCAGCACTGGTATGCCGCCGCCCTAAACACCGGCATCATGTTCCGCTCCCCCGCTGCAATTGAGAACGGAAACAGCCAGAAGTTTGTGCAGTTCTATTCCGCCGACTGGGATGTGGACAAGGTCCCCGTCCTGCACCTGTGCTACGTCAACAACTGCGGCCTGGAAAACATTTGGGACTATACAGCACAGGCAGCCGGGCGGGCCGGCACGGGCTATATCAACGACTATACCGGCAACCTGGTGTGGGTCAACGAGGGTCTTGGCTTCTCCGGAACACGCATACCGGTGGCGATCCGCCACATTTACAACGCCAACGATAAGGATAACAACCGCTTCGGTCTGGGCTACGGCTGGCGCACCAACTATAACCAGCTGGTCTACCAGTGGACACAGGATACCAGCTATTATATCTGGGAGGACGAGGACGGCACGCGCCACTACTTCAAATACAAGTCAAGCGGCACATATGAAGACGAGAGCGGCAACGGGCTGGTCCTCACTACCACCGGCAGCGGCACATCAAAGTACTGTATAACGGACAAGCAGGAGAACAAGAGCTATTTCGACACAAACGGCCGTCTGCGGAAGATCTCCAACTGCCAGGCCACCGTCAGCAACATCGTCATCGCCTACACCTCCGACAGCTCCCTGCACATCTCCTCCATCACAGACGGCGCCGGTCGCGTGTATCAGTATACCTACAGCAGCTCCGCAGTGAGCAAGATCGCCTTTAAAGGGACTGGTTCCTCGGCGTTGTCCGCCATCACCTATACGCAGAATGCCTCCCACCTGACCGGCATCACCTATCCGGATGGCAACTCCGTATCCTTCACCTACAGCACCTCAGGCAACAACATCCACCTGTTGACCTCCGCCGTCGACGTGGGTGGCTACAAGCTGGCCTATACGTATACGGCCTCCGCACCCTTCCGCGTCAAGACCGCCAAGGAGTATGACGGTTCCACGGCCGGCGGTACGCTGAGCATCGTGTACGCTCACAACCAGACCTCCTTCACCGACCATAACGGCAACCGGGAGATCATGCAGTTCAACCACTGGGGCAGTACCGTCTCCGTACAGGACGGGCTGGGCCGCGGCCAGTTCTTCAACTACAAGAGCACAGACGACCTCAACGAGGGCAGCCAGCTGACGCTCTCATCCAAGCTGCAGAACACCGTCATCAACCTGACGCGCAACGGCAGCTTCGAGAAGACCGGCTACTGGACCAAGATCACCACGGACGCCGATACCGGCAGCTGGGGCTACTCCACTGCCGAGGCATACCGCGGGAACCGGTCCGTGCAGATCACCCGCACAGCGGACAGCACCGCCTTCCGCCTGCTGCCCACCTCTGGCAGCCGCTACACGCTGGAGCCCGGCAAGACCTATACCGTATCCGCCTACGTTAAGACCACCGGCATGAGCGGCACCGGAGACGGAGCCAGCATCTCCATTGCGCAGATCGGCGTGGGCACGCCGCTGGCCAGGAGCGACACCATGAAATCCAACGGCGGTTGGACGCGGCTGGAGGCCACCTATACCCATCCCGCCACGGCGGAGGCCATCACCGGCGGCATCTATCTGGACAACCGCAGCGTGGGCACCGCATACTTCGACTGCGTCCAGTTCGAGGAGGGCGCCGTCGCCAGCCGCTACAACCTGGTGGAGAACGGTGACTTCCACTATGCCGGCGACACCTCCGCCGACGCCTACGCCTGGAGCCGCGGTTCCGCCTTCACCAGCACCGAGAAGCGGATGTCCTACTCCGCCTCACCGGCTGCGCCGGACGCGCTGGACAGCTACGTCTACACCATCACCGGCACCACCGCCAGCTACAAGCACGCCTACCAGAGCATCCCCGTCTCCGGCAGCGCCAAGGACGTCTACTCCGTGTCCGGCTGGGCCTATGGCGACAGCGTGCCCCTGACCGGCAGCCGTCAGTTCGCCATCGCGGTACGCTTCTTCAATACCGACGGCACAGAGACCAACCGCATCGTCTCCTTCAACCCCGATATGGACAGCAACTGGCAGTATGCCGCCGCGCGCGTGGTCGCCGACAAGGACTACTCCTCCATCTACGTCCTGCTCTACTACGACCTGAACCAGAACGTCGCGTATTTCGACGGCATCCAGCTGTTCAAGGAGCGCTTCGGCCACACCTACAGCTACGATACCAACGGCAACCTCACCAGCGCTGTGGATCTGCGGGCCAAAAAGACCCAATACGCGTATACCAACAACAACCTGACCGGGGTCAGCCTGCCCACCGGGGCCACTGAGAGCTATACGTATGACAGCTACCACAACGTGAAGACGGCGGTGGATGCCAATGGCGTTACCACCACCTTCACCTACGACACATACGGCAACAACACGCGGGTCAAGAGCGTGGGCAACGGCACCTCCTCCTCCGTCTCCGCCTCCGCCGCCTACAGCAGCAACGGCAACCAGCTCGCCTCGGTGACGGACGCGCAGGGCAACACCATCACCTACAGCTACAACGCCCAGACAGGCGCGCTGTCCTCCTTCACGGCGCCGGGCCAGAGCGCCGTCAGCTACACCTACGACAGTCTCTACCGCACCACCGGCGCCACCCAGGGCAGCTCCTCCGCCTCCTACACCTACACGGAGGACCTGCTCACCGCCCTGACGGCACCCAGCGGCACGGCCTATACGTTGGCCTACACCTCCTTCGACCTGCTCAGCAGCGTCAAGATCGGCACACGCAGCCTGGCCGCCTACACCTACACCTCCCACAACCACTACCTCAACAAGCTCACCTACGGCAACGGCGACTATGTGCAGTACACCTACGACAGCTTCGGCCGCCCCGTCAAGGAGGTCTGGGAGGACGGCGACACCGTCTCCTGCGTCTACGGCAGCGACGGCGCACTGGGCCGCAGGACCGACAGCCGCTCCGGCATCACCACACAATACGGCTA
>SVKQ01000012.1 GCA_015068325.1 Oscillospiraceae bacterium
ACAGCGCGCCTGCGCCGGTCTCCACGATGACCTTGCTCCCCAGGTCGATCAGCTCCTTGGCATCGCTGGGCAGCAGACCCACGCGGGTCTCATGATCCTTGATCTCTTTTGCTACGCCGAATATCATGCTTTCTTCCTCCTGTTAAATAGTAAATTCCTGCAGTTTCGCCAGAATGTTGCGCAGATCAATACAGCTTGTGGACGTTCAGACTCATGGCTACATGGCCCATCATGGAATTGAAATCGAACACGGGGATGCCCAACTCCTCACGCAACATCGGCGCATAGGGGGGCAGATCGGTGCACTCCAGCACGATGGCACCGACGTCGGGATGATCCTCCAAGCACTTGCGGGCAACGCCCAGTACCTCGTCTACGATGGCGTTCAGGTCGAACTCCTTGTCGGGCTCGTCATACATAATGCTCCACTGGGGCTGATCCTGCATGCCCACCACGACGACCCGATCCAGATCAGTGATGTTGCAGCGGCGCAGATGCTCCTCGCTCAGCTTGCCGGCATGGGCCGTCATGATGCAGACCTTGCGATTGGCGCCCACGATCGCCTGAGCAAAGGGAACCTGCAGCAGGGAGGTGGAGAATACCACCTGGGGCACAGACTGGGCGAGCTCAGGCTGGTAGATAGCGTTGAAGCCGCAGCTGGTGGTGATGGCCTTGACACCCTGCGCCGCCAGCTCTTTGCAGACGCGGATATATTCGTCCAACAGCTCCTGGCAGGGCTCATAGAGCACGGTCTGCATATTGGCGCCCTTTACGTGCACCAAATCTACGTCAAAGGGATAGGAGGCGGGGTTGGTGCTGTTGCCGGGCAGCGTTTCCAGCTGCAGCAGCGTGGGGGGAACATCGCCCTTTTCCCAACGCAGCAGAGCGATTTTGGGAGTTTCCTTCATGAAATGCATCTCCTTTTTGTGATTGTGTGTATGAGCGTATACGGCTCAACCGCCGTGTCTGCCCTGCCCGCCTCCGGCCTGGAAGCGAACGGTACGCCTAGCAAATCCGCATTCATTATAGGCAAACACGACCGGTTTTGCAAGGGAGAGCTCCGCAGATATCCTCTTCGTGAAATCATTTCATTGATCTGAACAATAAAAACGGAAAATACATGTACAACCTAAACAATATCATCTGGTGGAGCGGATCAATACAGCTTATGGACGTTCAGCGCCATGGCCATATGGCCCATGAGGCTGTTGAAGTCGAACACAGGCAGACCGATTTCATCGCGCAGGCGATAGGAATAGGGGGGCAGGTCTGTGCACTCCAACACAATGGCCCCGATATCGGGATGGACCTCGATGCCGCGGCGCACCACACCGATGACCTCGTCCGTGATGGCCTCCAGGTTGAACTCCTCTTCGGGGTGACTGTACATGCGGCCCCATTCGGGCTGGTCGTGCATGCTCAGGACCACCAGATTATCGCGGTTGGTGATGCCGGCGCGGACGAAATGCTCCTCTTTCAGGTCGGTGACGTTGGCCGTCAGGATGGCGACCTTGCGGTTGGGACCAACAATGGTCTGGGCAAAGGGAACCTGCAGCAGTGAACTGGTGAAAACCACCTCCGGCACGGCGGCGGCCAGACCCTCCTGGTAGTAAGCGTTGAAACCGCAGCTGGTGGTGATGGCCTTGACGCCCTTCTTCGCCAAATCCTTGCAGATGGCGATGTACTTGTCCAACAGTTCCTGACAGGGATTCACCTCAACGGTATCGCTGTTGGCTCCCTCTACGTACACCATGTTTACGTCAAAGGGATAGGAGGCGGGGTTGGTGCTGTTGCCGGGCAGCGTCTCCAGCTGCAGCAAGGCGGGAAAGACCTTGCCCTTTTCCCAGCGCAGCAGCGCGATCTTCGGGGATTGATCCATAGTGAACAGCTCCTTTCCAGAATGTATGAAAATCAATACAGCTTATGCTCGTTCAGCGCCATGGCCACGTGGCCGATCATGGTGTTGATGTCAAATACGGGGATGTCCAGCTCGTCGCGGATGCGGGAGGAATAGGGGGGCAGATCGGTGCATTCCAGCACGACGGCGCCGATGTCGGGGTGCTCCTCGAGCCCCCTGCGGATCACACCCACGACCTCGTCCGTGACGGCCTCCAGATTGAACTCCTCGTTGGGGTGGGTGTAGATGCGGCCCCACTCGGGCTGATCGTGCAGGCTCAGGATCACCAGATTCTCGCGGTTGGTGATGCGGGCCCGCTCCAGATGCTCCTCGCGCAGATGGTTTTTGTTGGCCGTCAGAACGGCTACCTTACGGCCGGCACCCACGATCGCCTGGGCGAAGGGGACCTCCAGCAGCGCACTGGTGAACACGACCTCCGGCACGGCGGCGGCCAGCCCCTCCTGATAGTAGGCGCAGAAGCCGCAGCTGGTGGTGATGGCCTTGACACCCTCCTTGGCCAGCTCTTTGCAGACGCGGATGAACTCATCCAGCATCTCCTGGCAGGGATTCTCCTCAATGGTGTCAAAATTCGCGCCCTTTACGCGGAGCATTTTGACCGGGAACGGATAGGAATCGGGATTGGTGCTGTTCCCGGGCAGGGACTCCAACTGCAGCTGGGCCGGCAGGACCTGTCCCTCCTCCCAGCGCAGGATCGCAATCTTCGGCGTGTTTTCCATGCAAGATATCTCCTTTTCTCTTTTTGCCTGATTCTCTTTTGGTACAGATACACATATATGTAAAGTATACGCAGCCGGTCTCTTATCATTTTTACATAAGTTGCAGGTGATTATCAAGTGCGAGCCTGTTTTGGAATAGTTATCATGGAGATAAGAAATGATTATATGCGCCTTACTGCAGGGGTTGCTGTGCCATCAAGAGGACAGGATAGGCAGAATTGTGGTAGAAACGCCGGATTTTTTGTGGTATACTGCGTATAAACAGCGGCGGACGGAGCAGAACAGCCGTCCCACGGGTGCAGTATGTGGAGGTGAGCACATGAGCGAAGTTTTGAAGGCGCTGTTTCAGCGGCGGAGCGTCCGGCAGTATACGGGAGAGCCGATTGCCGAGGAGCGGATGGATCAGATCCTGCAGGCGGCGCTGGTCTCCGAATCTGCGCGCAATCAAAAGGCCTATGAACTGATCGTAGTGCGGGACAGGGAGAGGTTGCGGCAGATGGCCGGATGCAGGGCTTACGGCGGACGACACCTGGCAGAGGCGGACGCGGCCATCGTGGTGGTCGGCAGGACGGATTCCGACACATGGGTCGAGGACTGCGTGATCGCGATGGCCAACATGCACCTGACAGCGGATTCTCTGGGCGTGGGCTCCTGCTTCATCCAGGGGCGGATGCGCTTGGCCCAGGACAGCCGCAGCACGGATGATTTCCTGCGGGAGCTGCTGGGTTATCCGGAGCAGCTGCAGCTGGAGGGGATCCTCTGCCTGGGGATGCCGGCATCCCACCCGGCGGCCTATACGGAGACCGATCTGCCCTATGAGAAGATCCACGTGGAGCGTTACTGATGAAAAAGAAAAGTCCCCGGTATCGCAGAATACCGGGGACTTTTTTACAGTTTGCTGAAGATCAGCTGCCGCAGGCACCGCAGTCGCTGCAGCCTGCCGCTGTGTCGCACGGCGTTTTGCAGTAGCACACGCCCAGGTCATTGATACCGTACTCCTTCAGCTTCAGGCCTACACGCAGCAGCGTTTCGGCCATCTCGTCCAGACTGGTCAGCGTTTCCACACCGCCCAGAGCCGCGTTGGCACAGGCGATGGCGGTGGGGACGGCGGTGATGTTGCGGAGCAGGCAGGGGACCTGGCCGGCGCCGTCGATGGGGTCGCAGACCTGGCCCAGGATGCTCTGGGCACCCAGCACAGCGGCCCGCTCAATCACATCCAGATCGTCGGTGAGCAGGGAGGCCAGGGCACCGGCGGTGATGGAGATAGAGATTCCCACCTCGGCCTGACAGCCCCAGGCGCCGTGGTAGTGGGTGGGATAGTAGAAGATACCCAGAATGGCGGCCACCATCAATGCCCGCAGACCATCCTCCTTGGACTTGCCCAGCGTTTCGGCAGCGTAGCGGATGGTGGACACGGGAACACCGGCCGCGCCGCCGGCGGGCATTCCCACGATGACGCCGTGGGCGGCACCGTATTCCTTGACAGAGAGAGCGTCCACAGCGGCCCTGTCGGCGATGCCCAGCGGAATGGCACGCCCCTCTTCGCAGAGGCGCCGGAACTGGGCCGCATGGGGCTTGACGATGGCGCCGTCAAAGGCGGTGACCTTATAGCCCTCCTCCGCAGCCCGAACGGCCACGTCCCACAGATTCTCGGCGAGACGCATCAGCTTCTCGTCGTTGAGGCCGCTGATAGCTTTCTCGTAGTCCAGAGCGGCCTGCCACAGGGGAATATTCTTTCTGGCGGCGTAGGCGAACATTCCCTTGGCGTCGGTAAAGGGCATGTCGGGCTCCTCGATGGGGATGATGTCGTAGACTGGATCGGCACAGCGGGCATAGACGACGCCTTCCATAGCGCGGAGCCGCGCCAAAAAGTCGGGGCGATAGGGCTCGCGGCTGTGTGCAGTGATCAGACTCTCTCCGCCATCACCGTCAGCGCGGCTGAAGGGGATGGAGAGAGCGGCCTCTACGGAGGGTGCATGCTCTGTGGCAACGCGCACCAGCAAGTAGTAATACTTGCCGTCGATATAGGTCTTGAAGCCGTCCAGATCATCGATATAGATCTCACCGCCGCCCTGGGAAACCGTTTTGACGAAGAGCTTGTCACCGGTGTCGGAGGTCAGCGTGAGCCAGGCAGCCTCAGAGGGCAGAACGGGAACGTTGTCAGTGAATTCATACGTGTAAGTCAAGCCGCTGGCGGCGGCATCCTCATAGGAGCGCTCATAGTCATACGTGAGCATGTCCTTTCGCAGGATACCAACCAGAAAACCCTTGTCACTGTGCAGACCATAGAAGGTGGCAAAATAACCGCCTCCCTTGGACATCTCACCGTGCAGATGGGTGGGTTTGCCGTCCAGCAGATCCGTCGCTATGATGCCCAGTCGGTAGGGGGCGGCGGTATTGGAGCTGGAGGGACCGGGATACACGGGGGAGAGGCAGTCGTTGAAAATGCTGGGATAGAATGCCATAAAATATTCCGCCTTCCTTTATACCAAACCCATGTAAAGTATATTAGCCTGTCAACCTGCCGGATCACTTGCCGCAGGCGCCGCAGTCGCTGCAGCCGGCGGCCGCGTCGCGCTGCACCTTGCAGTAGCACACTCCCAGGTCGTTGAGGCCGTACTCTTTCAACTTCAGACCCACGCGCAGCACCGTTTCAGCCATCTCGTCCAGGCTGGTCAGCGTCTCCACGCCGCCGGCGGCTGCGTTGGCGCAGACGACAGCGGTGGGCACGGCGGTCATGTTGCGGATGAAGCAGGGCACCTGAGAGCAGCCGTCCACGGGGTCGCAGATCTGGCCCAGGATGCTCTGAGCACCCAGCACGGCGGCCCGCTCGATCACATCCAGATCGTCGGAGATCAGGGAGGCCAGGGCGCCGGCAGTCATGGAGATGGAGACACCAATCTCCGCCTGGCAGCCCCAGGCGCCGTGGTAGTGGGTGGGATAGTAGATGATGCCCACGATGCCGGCCACCAGCAGAGCCTTCAAGCAATCCTCTTTGGTCTTGCCCAGCGCCTCGGCGGCATAGCGGATGGAGGGAACAGGGATACCTGAGGCACCGCCGGTGGGCATGCAGGCGATGACGCCGTGGGCCGCGGCATACTCCATGATGGAGAGGGCGTCGGCGGAAGCCTTGTCGGCGATGCCCAGCGGGACGATGGGGCCGCGGGTGAAGCGATCCCGGACCTCGGCGGCATGGGGCTTGGTGTTGCCGTCAAAAGAGGTGACCTGATAGCCCTGCTCGGCGGAGTGCACGGACAGATCCCACAGGCCCTCGGCAATGGCCATCAGCTCCTCATCACTGCGGCCGCTGATGGCCCGCTCATAATCCAGGGCGGCCTGCCACAGGGGGAGCTTCTTCTCTGCGGCGTAGGCGAACATCTCCTTGGCGGTGGTGAAAGGCATGTCCGGCTCATCGATAGGGATGATGTCGTAGACGGGATTGACACAGCGGGCATAAACCACCCCGGTCAGTGCCTGCAGCTCCGCCACAAAGTCGGGGCAGTAGGGCTCGCGGCTGCGGACGGTGACGAGACTTTCGCCACTCTCACCGTCGGCCGTGCTGAAGACACCGGACAGCTTTGCCTCTACGGCGGGCACGTTCGCTGTGGCGACGCGCACCAGCAGGTAATAGTACTTGCCGTCGATGTAGGTCTTGATGCCGTCCAGGTCGTCGATGTAGATCTCACCGCCGCCCAGGGAGGCGGTCTTGACGAAAATTTTGTCGCCGGTATCAGAGGTCAGGGTCAGCCAGGCGGATTCGGAGGGCCGGATGGGCACGTTGTCGGTGAACTCATACGTATAAGTCAGGCCGCTGGCCGCAGCGTCCGCATAGGTCTGATCAAAGTCGTATGTGCGGATATTCTTCTTCATGAGGCCCACCAGGAAGGCCTTGTCGCTGTGCATGCCGTAGAAGGTGGCAAAGTAGCCGCCGCCCCTGGACATCTCACCGTACAGGTGGGCCGGCTTGCCCGCCAGCAGGTCGGAGGCCATGGCACCCAAACGGTAAGGCCCGGCGGTGTTGGAGCTGGAGGGGCCGGGGGAAACGGGGGACAGGCAATCGTTGAAGATGCTGGGATACGCTTTCATAGGGCATTTCTCCTGTTTCTTGTATTTGTTTTGCGCAGAAAGGGAAACCAATAGAAAATGTCAATTGTTGACAGCCCATATTATACAAGCTGTGCAGGTGTTTGGCAAGATGAAAATATCGGGCGAACGGTGTTACGCGGTGCACGGGAAGAGGGAGCGGCTGAGCCCGGAAAAACGTGGGGCTGTGCCGGACGGCACAGCCCCGCGGAGCAGATCCGATTTGCCGCCGGCTGATGCGAAAACGGACGTGTGGACACGGTGTCGTGTCTACACGCTTTACCACTCGGTGGAGTGCTTTTCTTTGCCGAAGTGCAGTTCCTTCATACCCTCCACCTCGTCGCAGATGGGCTTGAGGGAGCAGGAGCCGCAGTCGGTAGGCATGCCCTCCAGGATCTTTGTCAGAGACATGGTGATGTCGTGGGCCGTTTTGGCGCACCTCTTCGCCCCGGCGTAGTCGGCGCCGGGAGCGGTGAGGAAGATCATTTTCACGGCCAGCACGTTGGGGTCCTGCTTGTACCGGCGGATGAAGGCGTCGCCGATGCGCTCGAAGCTGACGCCGCTGCGGACGGCGTCGCGGCTGACACGAACCTGCTCCCGGTTGGACTCGGAAGAGGTGCGGATCATGTAGCCCCTGGGAAAGACACGGTACTTGACGAAATCCATGTTTTGGATGGCACGGAAGGCCTGCTCCGTGTCATCCGCATCGTCGCTCTCGATATCGCCTGCCCGCAGCAGCGTGATACGGACGTAGTCGCTGTCCGCTTTCAGCTCACCCAAATCGGGGCCATAGAGCAGAATCTCGTCCCGGTCCACCAGAGAGGGACTGGTGGTGACGCAGGTGAAGTTGACAGCGGCACGACCGGATCCGCCCAGTTCATAGGCGGCATCCCGCAGCATCACCAATTCAAAGGCACCGGCGTCGGGCCAGGCACGGGCACTGTCGTAGGTCCAGCGGCGGGGGGCGGAGGAGCCGCCCAGCTCCTCTGCCTGCCGGATCAAAGTGTTGTAGAGCTCCATGTCAGAACTTGATGTCGGCCTTTTTCCGGTCGAAGATCCTGTTGACCTGCACATAGGCCCAGCCCAGGAGCTTCTGGTCCAGATTCCAAAAATATACCACAAACAGCACGCTAATCACGGCGGAGAGGATGGCCGCGATCTTCAGGACGATCTTGAAAACTTTGCCCATAATGAACTCCTTTCGCAGTTACGCGCGGGCCAGACCCTTCTGGCGGGCGTACTCCGCCGCGCCCAGGGCGCCCATCAACTGAGGGTCGGTCTTCAACTCAATGACCTTCAGCTTCAGTACGTGCTCAATGGCCTGCTTGAGCCCGGCATTCTTGGCGCAGCCGCCGGTCAGGGTAATGGCGTCGGTGGCGCCGGCCTTCTTGCTCATGACGAAGCAGCGCTTGGCCACCGCCATCTGGATGCCGGCGGCGATCTCATCCATGGGCTTGCCCTCGCCCACCAGGGTGATGACCTCGCTCTCGGCGAACACGGTGCACTGGGCGGTGATGGGGATCACGTTTTTGGCCGTGAGAGACAGGTTGCTGAACTCCGGCAGCGTCATTTCGAAAGAGCGGGCCATAGCCTCGTAGAACCGGCCGGTGCCGGCGGCACACTTGTCGTTCATGGCGAAGTTCTTCACGGTGCCGTCGGTGTCGATGCTGATACCCTTCACGTCCTGGCCGCCGATGTCAATGATGGCCTTGACGGTGGGATCGGTGACATGGACACCCATGGCGTGGCAGGAGATCTCGGAGATGTTCTCATCGGCGAAGGGCACCTTGTTGCGGCCATAGCCGGTGCCGATCAGGTACTCCAACTCTTCAGAGCTCTTCAGCCCCACCTTGTCCAGTACCTCCTCCATGGCCATCTTGGCCGAAGCCTCGGAGTTGATCTTGCTGCGGATGGTGGTGTCGGCACAGATGCTGCCGTTTTCGTCCAGAATGACCGCCTTGGTGTAGGTGGAGCCCACGTCGCAACCGCCAAAGTATTTCATGATTGATTTCTCCTTATGTGTTGTTTTTGATGAATCAGTATCGCGAATCGCCCGATCAAAGCACTCAGCTTTCAAGCGGATCATTTTACATGCAGGCCTCGTCGTCGAAGTCACAGAGGGAGGGATCCACCGGCTCGGCCTTCATCACCGTGCGCATGTACTCGTTCACCTTGTCGCGCATGGTCTTACGGGACACGGTGCGGGGATCCATCAGGTCGTGCTCAATCCAGATCATGTGATAGCCCTTGTCCCGGGCCTGCTCATCCAAAATGCCCTGGAGCGTGGCCATATTCTTGCAGGCCACGTTCTGATACATGATGATGATCTCGGCCCGCCAGGCCTCCACCTGGCGCCACAGCTCGTCCACCACGTTGTGGTAGCCGCCGTTGGTGTGGCGCCGCATCACCATGCGCTCGTACAGCCGGGCCAGATCCTGCAGGGCCTTTTCCTTGTCCTCGGTCTCCATAGGCTTGGTGAAGTTCAGAGACTCCATCTCCACCAGAATGTCGATGCCCCAGCAGTTGGCCAGCCAGTTGGAAAAGTTGGCGTAGTAGTGGGCCGGGCAGGACCAGACGATGCCCCGGTACTTCATCTTGCCGGGCCACGCCTCCTCGCGCCGCTCGTAGGCCTGGAGCATCAGCTTGTTGACCTTCTTAAAGGTCTTGATGGTGCGGGGGTCGGCGCCGCCGTCCATCTCATAGTTCCACTTGCGGAACAACTCGTAGCAGGGACCGATGATCTGTGGATAGTCGGTCTTGTTGACCTCCCACTTTTCCAGTTCGTAGCCGGTCTCCTCGTTGAAGCGCTTCATGGTGGCGAAATAGTGATCCCAGTCCCATTTTGCGCCGGTCTGCTCCTCCACAAAGCGGATGCAGGCCTTGATGTCCTCGGCGGCGTCCTCCACCGTTTCCTCGTACTCGTAGCGCACAGGGAATGTCAGATGGAACACCGGCAGATTGGGGAACCGGCGGGACATATAGCTGGAGGCCATGGTGGAGCCGTCGCAGGGCATAGAGCTGGAGATGAAGCAGCTGCCCATGTGGGGCAGGGCGTCGATCACCAGCGCGCCGCACTCAGAGGAGGGGACGGGGCAGGTGTCCGCCGGCAGGCCGAAGGATTCCACCGCGTCGATATAGGGCACGCAGGTCAGCTGGTCGATCTCGCTGACCAGAAACACCGGCATCAGCTGGTACGGGATGCCCAGCAGATCCGGGAAGCCCGCCATAATCTGGCCCATGGTCATCTCGTCAAAGAGGACCACCTTTTTGTTCAGCTCGGCGCTGTTGCCGTTCTTCTCGTCGCACTTGGCCAGGAACACCAGATTCTCCGCCACGTAGCGGAAGATATCGTAGATCATCAGGTGGCTCATTTTCAGGGCCGTCCCCCGCTGGCCCATGGTGTTCTTGTCCATGAAGCCCACGCAGCACATGTAGGAGATCATCCACCGGTACCAGAAGGTGGCGTTCAGTGCCGGCACCAGATCCTTGGAGAAGGTGCCCAGCAGCATGCCCCACATCTTCAGCCATTCGGCGAAGTCCACCGCCGTGTCGGCCACACCGCGCCACTCCCGGCGTACCGTGGCCATGGCACCGCTGCGGTACAGCTTGCCCAGCTGCTTCTCACCGTGGAGCAGCAGTTCCTTCCGCTCCGCGCCGTTCATGGCGCGCACAGCGTCGAATTCCTCCCGCAGCCGTTTTGCGTTGGCCTTCACGTTGTTCAGCTGCCTGTTTCCAAAGGCCTTCCAGTCGGTTTCCTTGACCATGCCGGCTACGATGGAGCCAATCTCCTTTAGGTTCTGCCCCTGGGACTTCCAGTCCATGTTGGTTTTTGCCTTGAAGAAGGCGGGATTGGGATATTTGACCTTGCCCATCAGCTGTTCCCTCCGTTCTTTTGGATGCGCTTGATCTCCAGCGACTCTACAAACGCCTGGAAGCGGGTGCGGAGCTGGCCGGAGGATTTGGCGTTATAGGGCCGGTCGATGGAGAGGACGGGCCAGCCCATTTCGGTAGACATAATGTGACTCACCAGTGCCCGCTCGAAGCCCCAGAAGTCGCAGAACTTCATCTGCTCATAGATGATGCCGTCGGCGTTGTACTCCTTTGCCAGACGATCGACGGTGTCGCGCCGCTGTTGCACCTTCTCGTCGGCGATGTAGCGGGCACACTCGCTCACCTGCATGTAGTGGCGGCAGATCTGCTCCAGTGCAGGCTCGTCGTCACGGAGTTCGATGACCTCCCGGCCGGGGGTGGAGCCGTAGCAGTACCGGTCCACCACCACCATGGCGCCACAGTCCTCCAGCATCTTCGTCAGGCTGGGATCGTCGATCTCGCTGCCCACCATGGCCACCCGGGCCCGGTACCAGGGCTTGGAATCGGGCTGACGGGTCTTCAACTCCTCCAGCGTTTCACGCAGATAAGGGAGGATCAGGTGCTTGGGACAGGTGTAGCTGACCAGATTCAGCACGTGGAATTCGTAGCCGGTGATGGCGGGGTTGTCTGCCTTGCGCATGGCGCCGATCTCGCTGATGATGCGGCAGACCTCGTTGTGCTCGGCAACGGCCTTGCGGATCGCCTCGTCGGAGGTGTCAACACCGTACTTCCCGGTCATCACGTCCAGCAGGCGCACGCGCATCTGCTTGACGTAGTGGCGGACAGAATAGTCCTCCACCTTGTAGGGCATGTCGGTGTGGGTGACGAAGAAGTAGGGCTTCTCGTTCATCTGCAGCAGCTCGAAGTGCTCATAGAACCGGTTCATCATGGAGCAGGCATCCACACCGGCCAGGCCGTCCAGAAACTGGAAGCCGCCCTCGATGCCCCGCTCTACCAGGCTGCGGGCGAACTCGCAGGTGTAGTTGGACATATAGTAGGTGGCGATATCGATGGAACCGGTGCGGGGAGCGCGCAGCCGGACGGAGAAGCAGCCGGGAACGTTCAGCAGTACCTCCGGGATATGGAAGCAGGTGTAACCGATGGCCAGCTTGCCCTCCGCCTTGGCCTGCTCCACCAGCTCGTTGTCAGCATTGTCCAGCAGATTTTCGAAGTAGATCAGATGCTTGAGATCTCTCAAGGATACGACACCTCTCTCTCATTTGTGTGATGTGTATGTAAAGGGAGTTGCGTACAGGAGTGGGCTTACAGGATCGCCAGCTTCTCCAGCGCCTCTCGGGCACCGGCCATGACAGGGCTGTCCTCACGCAGATCGAACACCGTCAGGCCGCGGATGTCGTTGGCGGCATGGGTGCCGTCGGCGCCGATGACGCTCAAAAGCTCTACCCCCTCTACCCGGATATAGGGCAGCAGGTTCTCGTCCGTCACCCGATTGATGATGGCGCCGCAGCGATCGTACATCACCAGCTCGTCAGCCACCTTTTTGATGGTGGAGATCACCTGGGTGCCCTTGCGGCTGGGATCTGTGATCAGCACCAGATGGGTCACCTTCTCCATGACCCGGCGATTGATCTGCTCAATGCCCGCCTCACCGTCGATGACCACGTAGTCGAAGTCACGGCTGAGGAGGTTGATGACCTCCTTGAGATAGGCGTTTACCTTGCAGTAGCAGCCGGCGCTCTCCGGTCGCCCGATGGCCAGGAAGGAGAACCTTTGCTGTTCCACCATGGTGTCGAAGATCCGGTAGCGGGCTTCGCTCAAAAGCTCGATGGCCTCCCGAGGGGCGCCGTCCTCCACCGAGGAGACGATGCTCTTGCGGATGTCGTCCAGCGTCTGGGTGACCTCCACACCCAGGGCTGTGGAGAGCCCCACGGCGGGGTCGGCGTCGATGGCCAGGATGCGCGCGTCGGGGTATGCCTCTGTCAGCAGCCGCACGAAAGCGGCGGAAATGCTGGTTTTGCCCACGCCGCCCTTGCCGGCCACGGCGATGATTTTTGTTTCACGGTCCAATCGTCTTCACAGCCTTTCTGACCGGATGTGGCGGCGCTTTGCGCATTGCCGCAAAGCACCACTTGCATTTTACCATGAAAACAGTCAATATGCAATGAAATATTACAGATATTGTCAGCATTTTTGTTGATTATGGGGAAAAACTGTGGTATGCTGAATATGGTAAAAAGGATTCTGTTACCGATCAACAGGAAAGTGAGGGCAAATTCTTTGAAAAAGGATGTTTTAGTGCAGAACCTGGTCAACAGCTACGGCAACTGGGTACGCACCGACTGCGAGAACCGCGCCGGCGGCACCGGCCGAATGACACAGGAGCTGTACCCCTACACGGCGATGTTCTCTCCCATCCAGATCAACAAGCTGACGGTGAAGAACCGTCTGGTCATGGCGCCCATGGGCAATTGTCAGATGGCGGAGGAGACCGGCCGTCCCAACGACAAGATGCTCCAATACTTCTTCGCCCGGGCCGAGGGCGGCATCGGCCTGCTGACCACGGGTCTGGTGCCCATCAGCCACCACATCGACGCCTCTGTCACCGAGAAGGGCAACTTCTCCTACTTTCCCCGTATCGACGGCACCCGCACTAACCACATGGGCTGGCGTGATCTGGCCCAAGGCGTCCACGCCAGGGGCAGCCGCATCTTCATCCAGCTGACGCCCGGCCTGGGCCGCGTGGGCAACCCCCAGTGTCTGCTGACCAAGTTCCAACTGCCGGTATCCGCCTCGCTGAATCCCAACTTCTATCTGCCGGATGTGCCCTGCCGACCGCTGACGGACCTGGAGTGCAGCAAGATCATCTCCAACGCCGGACAGGCCGCGCTGGATGCCAAGGTCATGGGCATGGACGGCGTGTATCTCCACGGCCATGAGGGGTACCTGCTGGACCAGCTCACCAGCCCCGCCTTCAACCGCCGCAAGCTGGGCAAATACACCGACTGGCAGCGCTTCGGCATCGATCTTATCAAAAAGATCCGTGCAAAGACCGGCCCAGACTATCCTATCATGTACCGCATCGACCTGTCTCTGGCACTGGAGGAGACGTATGGCGAGCGGATGAACACCGTCAAGAGCCTGAAGAAGTTCAAGAACGGACGCTCCATCGCCGACACGCTCAACTATATGGAGAACCTGGTGAAGGCGGGTGTGGATATATTTGACGTGGACCTGGGCTGCTACGACAACTGGTGGCTGCCCCATCCCCCCGCGGGGATGCCCGCCGGCTGCTTCCTGGACGTGTCCGCCGTGGCCAAGCAGTACTTTGCCGCCCGGGGCATCAAGTCCAACGCCGGCGTGGAGGTGCCCATCGTGGCAGTGGGCAAGCTGGGCTATCCGGACCTGGCGGAGAAGGCCCTGCGGGACGGCCGGGCCGACATGATCATGCTGGGCCGGCCGGTGCTGGCTGATCCCGACTGGTGCAACAAGGCCTATGCCGGCAAGGTGGCGGACATCCGGCCCTGTATCGGCTGCCAGGAGGGCTGTGTCAACGAATTCGTGGAGGGCGGCCATCCCCAGTGCGCCGTGAACCCCCGCACCGGCTTTGAGGAACTGCTGCCTGCCGTGCCAGCCCCTGCCGAGGTGAAAAAGCGCATTGCCGTCATCGGTGCCGGCTGCGCAGGGCTGAACTTCGCCATCACCGCCGCCCGCCGCGGACACACGGTGGAGATCTTTGAGAAGGCTGACAGGATGGGCGGCAAGATGCACGCCGCCGGCGCGCCCCTGAGCAAGTACGATCTCCACAACTACATGGAGTGGCTCATCGCCCAGACGGAGAAGACCGAGGGTGTGACGGTGCATCTGAATACCACCGTTACCAACGAGGAACTGAAGGATGCCGGCTACGATGCCGTGGTGTTTGCCAACGGCTCCCGGGAGGGACAGCCCAACTTCAAGGGGATTGACGGCATCCGCCACATCGAGGCGGTCCACCTGCTGACCCATCCGGAGGAGCTGGCGGACAGCGACCGGAAGATCGTGGTGGTGGGCGGCGGCTCTGTGGGCCTGGAAACAGCCTACTGGCTGACTACCGAGAAGCAGCGGGACGTGACCTGCGTGGAGATGTTGCAGTACTTCGAGGACGGCGCCTGCACAGCCAACCGGGGCCACCTGATCCACTACTTCGAGGCCGACGGCGGCAAGCTGATCAACTGCGCCCGTGTCACCGGCTTTGAGGCGGGCCATGTGGTCATCGCCCGCAACCACAGTAAGGCGGTGCCCGACCCCTACTGCACTTGGACGCCCATCATTCCCAAGAACGTGGAGAATCCACTGGCCCCGAAAATGACCAATGAGGAGCGCATCGAGCAGCTGCCGGCAGATCTGGTAGTGCTGGCCATCGGCAACCGGGGCGACGACCGTCCGTTCCTGGCTGCCCAGCAGGCCCATGTGGCACCGGAGGTGCACAACATCGGCGACAGCTACAACACCCAGCGTCCCGGAAACATGTGGCAGGCCACCAAGGCTGCCTACAACCTGGCTATCCGCATCTGATCCGACCCGATCTGATGAGCCGCGCTGCAGGGCAGTGCGGCTCATCGTGTTTTCCGGGAAAGGACTTGACATCGGGGAAGAATGCGGGTACATTGGGCTTGCACCGATCAAAAGCGCACGGCAGCAGAGGTGGGACTCCCTGCGCCTGCCGGGCGTTTGCGGAGAAGAGGAGGAGAAAAAGATGACGTTGGAGGATCTGAGGGCGTTCGGCGCCAATGTGGACGAGGGACTGAATAGGTGCCGAGGCAACGAGGCGTTTTACATGCGGCTCATCGGGATGGTGGTGAAGGACAGTTCTTTTGAAAAGCTGCAGGCCGCTCTGACAGCCGGCGACTGGAAAGGTGCCTTTGAGGCGGCCCACGCCCTGAAGGGCGTGCTGGCCAACCTGGCTCTGACGCCCATCTATCAGCCGGCCAGTGATCTGACGGAGATGCTGCGGGCTGAGCAGGCGTGCGACTACGACGCCTGCCTGACGGAGATCCTGGCACAGCGGAATAAGCTGTGCGCCCTCTGTGAGACGGAGTGAAGCGGAAAACAGACAAAGAGAAAGAGCCGCCGGGCGGCTCTTTCTCTCTTAACGGGATCGAAAATCAAAAAACGGGGGTAGAGCGACATGATGCGTGATTTGGCGGAAAAATACTATCTGGAAGATAACTGCAACTGCGCCGAGGCGCTGCTGCACGCGGTCAACGACACCTGTGGTCTGGGGCTGCGGCAGGAGGACTTCAAGCTGGTGGGTGCCTTCGGAGGCGGCTTTGGCTGCGGCATCACCTGCGGCGCGCTGGCCGGCGCCATGGCGGCCTTGGGTGGGATGGTCATTCGTGACCGGGCCCACGCCACGGAGGGGTTCAAGGGACTCTGCGCGGCATATGTGTCCGCCTTTGCCGACAAGCTGGGCGATGTGAACTGTGAGGTGCTGAAGGAGCGTTATTTTACGGACGGGGGAAGCCGCTGCCTGCGGACGGTGCAGCTGGCCGCCGACGTGTTCGAGGCGTTTGCAAGGGAGAATGGAATCGGGATGGAAAGGGGAGATGTGTCACTGCGAGAAGGGGGACCGGGATGCGCCGCCTGCGGGTCCAATCCGGCAGAAACGGTTGAAAGTGACTGACCCGTGCGAGATACGAGGATAACTGAATATCCGTGCGCATATCCCATGTGCAGTATTCGTTCTGTCTTCCATCAACCGTTTACCATCCGTTGTGCTGAGAAAAAATGAAGCAAGAACCCTCTTTTGCCCTTGGTAGACAAAAGAGGGTTCTTTGATGTCAATGGGGTATGAAAAATGGATTGGTGTTTTTGAGAGATGGATCTGAACCATCGAAGGCCAGATTTCTTCACTGCCTTTGCTGCATCAGGTATCCGCTGCATGCCAACTCTTCAGATCCGAAACAGACCGGCTTCCCGCTGCTGACGCAGTCAATGAATATAGCTGGGCCCATTAAACCTTTCCGACTGTTATTCTGCGAAAAGGATCAGTTCTACCGCTCCGTTGCCGAGAAGGTCCTTTAACTCGGTGTCGCTCATACCATCGATTCTCCCGAGCCTCGTGTATGCCCATGAATTGCTGCCGTAAAACACAACAATCTGATTGCCGGAATAGAGGGCTATATCACCCGTCCGAGTCGTGGCCTGTATGTCGCTTCTCGGAAGGCTTGTCCCAAGAGATCCAACCTGTTCAAAGCCGCCGTACATGGACATCTCAACAGTTATAGGTGAATCTGAGACAAGTTCTATCAAAGCGTCGACGCTTTCGTTGTCTGCCCAGATGACAGCGACTTCATGCCCGTCGATTTCCATTTTTAACTCTGGCACGTTTGTCTCCTCCGCTTTTTCTCCGTTTGTACCGCCGATCTTTTCGCTGTCCGGGGTATCTCTTCCAACGATTTCGTCATTACCTACAGACTCTGACGGACTCAGATCAACCGGATCTTGCGTATGATCGCTCTCTGCACCCGGATCCGTATTCTGTGGAGGATCCTGTGAATCGGAAACTCCACAAGCAGAAAGAGTAAGAACGATCGTTGTGATCAGCAACACGATTGCAATGATTCTTGTCATGATTCTATTATTTGAGATGCCGACCGAATTCATAAGCTTCCTCCAGCTTGGCTTGATGCTGCTCAGCTTCTCCTGCGTCATTGATCCCTCCACAGAAGAGTACGTCAACAAGCTCTGCTTTTTCGAAGCAATCGGCCCAGCCCCGCAGCCCGGAAATCGCCCTTTCGGGAACGTACGCCTCGTCCTCGGCAGCGACCGACAGCATGTAGATGCTGCGGAAGCGGTAGTCAGACGGGAAAAGCGGATTGAGCCGGTCAAGCAGAGTCTTCATCTGACCGCTCATCTCGTAATAATAGATTGGGGTCACGAATACCAGCGTGTCCGCGTCCTTCACCTTTTCCGCGATCTCGACGGCATCGTCCCGGATGATGCACCGCTGCGTCTTCTGGCAGACCAGGCAGCCCTTGCAAAAGCCGAGGACTTTATCCTTGAGACTGATATGCTCGACCTCATGTCCTGCTGCCGTTGCCCCACGGATCAGTTCTTCGGCAAGCCGGTCGGAATTACTCTTTGCCCGTAGGCTGGTCGTCAGCGCAAGCACCTTGCTCATTTCAGATACTTCCTCATAAACGACTCGATCTGATTAAAGGGGATGGCATCCTTGCCGCCGCCGTCATAGAGATCGGTATGGGAGGCGCCAGGGATGAGCAGCAATTCCTTGTTATCGGCGTACTTGCTGCCCTTCACCATATCGGCATAGGCGTCGCGGCTCATGTAGCAGGAATGCGCCTTGTCGCCGTGGATCATCAGAACCGCACCGCGGATCTCATTTGAATAGGTGAAGAGTCTTGTGTTCATAAGCGATGTGCCAGTACTTGCCGCCCAGCCGTCATTGGAATTGAGAGAGCGGGGATGGTACCCGCGGGGAGTCTTGTAGTAGTCATGATAATCTATAACATAGTAGGGCGCACCCTCCGGCAGCGGATCGACCACGCCACCCTGACGGACATAGCTGCCCTTTTTGTAATCTTCCGTTCTCTGCGCGTTGATCGCCAGCCTCGCCTGATGACGCGCATCTTCGGTGTCGGCAGAATCGAAGTAGCCGTTCCCCGCGATGCGGGACATATCGTACATGGTAGAGGTCACGGTCGCCTTGATCCGCGTATCGACACAGGCGGTCTGCAGAGCCATGCCACCCCAGCCGCAGATGCCGATGATGCCGATGCGCTCGGGATCGACGTTCTCTTGTACGGAGAGAAAATCGACTGCCGCCTGAAAATCCTCCACATCCATATCGGGAGAATGTATGGCGCGGGGATAACCGCCGGACTCACCGGTGAAGGATGGGTCAAATGCAATGGTCAGGAAACCCCGCTCGGCCATCGTCTGCGCGTACAGGCCGGAGGACTGCTCCTTGCAGGCCCCGAAGGGACCGCTGATGGCGATAGCGGGAAGCTTTCCTTCCGTGTTCTTCGGAGAGTACATATCTGCGGCAAGTGTAATGCCGAAGTGGTTTACAAAGGTCACTTTCTGGTGTTCGACCTTTTCACTTTTCGGGAACACCTTGTCCCAGGACTTGGTGAGGTTCAGATCTTCTGTTTTCATCATGACAGGTTCATCCTTTCAGTTCTGTTTTGTTTGGGCCTGCCGGATCAGATAATCAAGGCGGTCAACCTTCCGTTGGCTCTCATGCATTTCATCGACCAGCTCACATCGCTGCCGCTTGAGAAATCTGACCAGGTCATCGTCTTGGTCTGTGCAGTAGAGCTCCATAGCCTGCTTTACAAGCTCTTGGCGCATACCTACATCTGTAAGACCGATTTTAAGTATATCTGCGTAGTCAGTCATTTGTATTCCGCGCTCCTTGATCCTTGGTTCGTTTTCATTGTATTGCATTGACTTCTTACCCGCTAATGGTTATAATGAATATCATGATATTCAAAATAAGAATATCAAGAGGGAGGAGCACTGTGGAGATACGAACACTTCGTTACTTTCTTGCCGTGGCGCGGGAGGAGAATATGACGCGAGCTGCCGAGCAGCTTCACGTGACGCAGCCGACGCTGTCCAAGGCGATGAAGTCGCTTGAAGACGAGCTCGATAAAAAGCTGTTCATCCGGCACAGCTTCAGCATCCGGCTGACGGATGAAGGCGTCTTGCTCCGTGACAGAGCGGAAGACCTTGTCAGCATGGCCGATAAAATCGAGAAGGAATTTATCTCTCTTGATGATATCTCCAGCGGAGAACTGTTCCTCGGCCTGGCTGAATCATATCAGATCAAGTATATTGCAGATACGATCAAAGGCTTGAAGGAACGCTACCCGAAGCTACAATATCACATCACCAGCGGCGACACGGAGCAGGTTGCAGAAAAGCTGCAGAAAGGACTGTTGGATTTCGTTGTCCTCGCAGAAAAACCGGATGAGAGGAAGTACGAATGTATAGCGTTCCCCGAAGCGGATCGCTGGGGATTGGTGTTTTCGGCCAACGATCCGCTTGCAGAAAAGAAGAGCTTCCACCCTTTCGATCTCCGCGATCTTCCGCTGTTCTGCTCCGAGCAGTCGTGGTATCAGGAAATCAAGGATTGGGCGGGAGACGATTTTAACGCTTTTCACTTGGAAGGGTCGTTTCGGTTGTCATACAATGGATCTATATTCGCAAAAGCAGGGCTTGGGTACCTGCTGACCTTTGATAAACTGATTGACATCTCACCTAAAAGCGGACTGGTGTTCCGCCCGCTTGCGCCTTGTCTGGAAACAAGGCTGTATCTCGTCTGGAAGAAGTATCAGCTATTCACACCGGTTGCCGAAAAGTTTTTAGACCAGATTCGTAACACATTCCATTCCTGACAGGTATATGCTTTTCTACGATGAACTGTGCCTGTACGCAAAGAAAGGGGCACAGGACACCGCTCAAGAAAGCGCTGTGTTTTCTTAATAAATAAGCCCTTTTCGGCTGAAATCAAATTAGACATAGGGATTCGGATCGTAGAGTTTTTGATATGCATTAGCGCTCTGAACATTGTTGATTTTCGCGTCCAACTTGGAGTCCGAAATCAAGATCCCGCAAACCCACATAGAATCAAGAAAAATGAAGAAACATCCTTTGTTGTCCAAACCCGGAGGGTTCAGATTGCAAAGGATGTTTCAAATGGCGCAGTGGGAGGGATTCGAACCCTCGGGCCGATTTTGTCAGCCACACGATTTCCAGTCGTGCTCGTTATGACCTCTTCGATACCACTGCAGATATGGACTTTTGGCTGCGCAATTGGCGACGCAGCATCGCTTATTATATCAAATATCCGCCGGTTGTCAAGGACAAAACGAAAAAGACTTGGCAAATGTCGGGAAAATCCCGGAGGGACCGGCTCGCGTGGCGAAGTCGGTCCCTCTGAGAGATCACGGCGGTTATTTCATCATATGGTTGACGTTGTCGATGGCCGAATCCACTGCGTTACCCATCCGCTGCATGGCCTTGCCGACAGTGGTCTTTCGGGCCTTCGGCCAGGGCGACGCCACCATATCCACCACCACGCCGGCGACCATGCCGACGCAGACGCCGCGGGCAAAGGCGGCAATATCCATTTCGATCACTCCTTTTCGGTCACGCCGTTAGTATGGCTGCGGCAAGCAAAAAAACACCCGCTATTTATTGCCAAAAGCGCCGAAATGCGTATAATAGAAAGTGAAAAGCCATATGAACGGAGGGCGTGTCATGTCGATATCTTTACTGCAGGAACAGATCCGCCGCCGGAGGACACCTCTGGCGCTGGCGCTGGGGCCCGATGTGGCGCGGGTCGCGCCGTCTGTACGGCAAAAATTTACGGAGATGTACGGCGAGGGAAACATGGCCCAGGCAGAAGCACTGCGCTATCACGGCTGCCAAATGCTGGACGCAGCGGCAGAGCATCTGTCTGCTGTGGTGCTGGACGCCGGGGCCTATCTGCGCTGCGGCGCCACGGGTTTTGATGTGTTGGCCAATCTGGTGAGCGCGGCGGAGGCCCATGGTCTGTACACGGTGGTGGATTGCCGGGGCCCGCTGGCGGAGCCGTGGCTGGCGGCACTGCCCCGGGCGGACGCGGTGACGGTGCTGCCCTATCTGGGCGGAGACGCCTGCGCCGCCGGGGATCGGGCGGTATTCGCCGTAGTCACCACGGACAACCCCTCGGCCGGTGACATGCAGCGGCTCATCGCCGGTGACAGAAAGCTGTTTCTGGCGGCGGCGGAGCAGATGGCCCGCCGCGGCGCCGGGCTGCTGCTGGAGAGCGGCTATGCCCTGGATATCCGGGATGTGCGCCGCAAGCTGGATAAAACCTTTCTGCTGCTGCGCCGCTGCAGCGCTCAGACGGCCAGCTGTGCCTTTGACGACTACGGCCATGGGGCGCTGGTGACGGACGAGACGATCCAGTATGCGGATGACGTGCCGGCTGTGCTGACGGAGGCTGTGGCGGAGATGAAGAAATGGGTCACCGTGGTGTGACGGCGCCGCCATCTGTGATGGACCGGGGGAAGAGAGCAGAGCTATGATCGGAACGGAATTTCTGCCGGTGAGCCGGCAGGATATGCTGGACAGGGGCTGGTATTGGTATGACTTTCTGGTGGTGACGGCGGACGCCTATGTGGACCACCCCAGCTTCGGCTCTACGCTGATCGCCCGTACGCTGGAGGCGGACGGCTATCGGGTGGCCATCCTGGCCCAGCCGGCGTGGCGGGATGCGGAGTCCTTCCGCGCCATGGGCCGCCCCCGCTGCGGTGTCCTGATCGGCGGGGGCAATCTGGACTCCATGGTGGCCCACTACACGGTGGCCAAGCGCCGTAGGGCGCAGGACCTTTACAGCCCCGGCGGCAAAACAGGTCTGCGGCCCGACCGGGCCACCATCGTCTATGCCAACCGGGCCAGAGAGGCGTTTCCGGACTGTCCCATCGTCATCGGAGGCCTGGAGGCCTCGCTGCGCCGCTTTGCCCACTATGATTACTGGGACGATGCGGTGCGCCGCAGCATCTTGTTCGACGCACCCGCCGATCTGCTGGTCTACGGTATGGGGGAGAGCGCCACCCGTGAGATCGCCCGCCGCCTGCGCCGCCGGGTGCCGGTGTCGAATATCCGCGACGTACCCGGCACGGCCTATATCGCCGCGCCGGATGACCCTTGCGCTTTTCGCAGCGTGGACTGCCCCGGCTGGGAGGAGGTTTGCGCTGACAAAAGAGCCTATGCCCGGGCTACGAAGATCGAATACGACGAGCACGATCCCGTCCGGGGCCGCACCGTTCGCCAACCCTGTGAGGGACGGGTGCTGGTGGTGAACCCACCGGCCCGGCCGCTGGATCGGAACGCACTGGATGCTCTGTACGACCTGCCCTACACTCGGCAGGTGCATCCGCTTTACACTGAGGGTGTGCCGGCCATTGAGGAGGTGCGCTTCTCCATCACCCACAACCGCGGCTGCTTCGGCGGATGCAACTTCTGTGCCCTGGCCTTCCACCAGGGGCGGATGGTCACATCCCGCTCCATTGACTCTTGCGTGCGGGAGGCGGAACTGCTGACGCAGGACCCGGAATTCAAGGGCTACATCCACGACGTGGGAGGGCCCAGCGCCAACTTCCGCCATCCCTCCTGCAAAAAGCAGAAGCGCTGCGGCATGTGCGCCGACCGCTCCTGCCTGGCACCGGAACCCTGCCCCAATCTGGACGCGGACCACAGCGAATACACCGAGCTGCTTCGGCGGCTGCGGGCCGTGACAGGTGTGAAGAAGGTGTTCGTCCGCAGCGGCATCCGCTACGACTATATGCTGCAGGAGCATGACAACACGTTTTTCCGGGAACTGGTGCGTTATCACATCTCCGGCCAGCTGAAGGTGGCGCCGGAGCACTGCGTGGCCGGTGTGCTGGACTGCATGGGAAAGCCCCATTTCGACGTGTTCGAGCGGTTCTGGCAGCAATACCAGCGGATCAACCAGCGGGAGGAGAAGGAACAGTATCTGGTGCCCTATCTCATGTCCTCCCATCCCGGCTGCACGCTCTCCGACGCGGTGGCGCTGGCGGAATTCCTCCACAGCACCGGTCACCAGCCCCAGCAGGTGCAGGATTTCTATCCCACGCCGGGCACCGTGTCCACCTGTATGTACTATACCGGCCTGGATCCCCGCACCATGGAGCCGGTGTATGTGGCCCGGGATCCCCACGACAAGGCGCTGCAGAGGGCGCTGCTCCAGTGGCGCCGTCCGGAGAAGCGGCCTCTGGTGATCGAGGCGCTGGAGAAGGCGGGCCGCACCGATCTGATCGGCTACACGAAGGAGTGTCTGATCCGGCCGCAGAAGGGCGAGAAGTATTTTGACCGGCGACCGGAGGCACCGAAAAGGACCGGGAAATCCTCCGGAAACGGTGAAAAGCGGCAAAAGCGGGACGGCCGCGGTCCCAAACCGGAGGGTACCATCCATCGGGGCCGGTCGGGACAGAAGGGAAAGATGTCCGCTAAAAAGAAAGCGGACTTTGCCCGAAAGCGGCCAAGTGACAGGAGGCGGCCGTGGGACGAAAAGGACAATGGATCTTCCTGCTGACCCTGCCGCAGACAGCACTGGCGCTGTTGTGGTGGGTAGAGCAGGTGCTGCGTCCCGGTTACTGGGGCAAAAGCATCATCAAGGTAATTTGCTTTACAGGGATCATCCTGCTCTGGTGCATCCTGCAGGGCGCAAACCCCCGGGAGACGGTATTCCTGCACCCCCTGCGCCGGGGCCGAAGTCTGCCCTTTTGGTGCGCGGCCATGGTGCTGGGCGTGGCTGGGTTGTTCCTGCTGCTGCGCCCGTTACTGGACACGGACGCTATTCTGACCTCCCTCACTGCCCGGGAGCATCTGACGAGGGAGAACTGCCTGTTCGTGTTCACGTATGTATCTGTTGTGAACTCTTTTCTGGAGGAGGTATTCTTTCGGGGCTTTCTCACTCACCGGGCTGCTGGATTGATGGGCCAGACCGGCGCCGCCGTATACAGCGCGGTGCTGTTCGCGCTGTATCACATCGCCATCGTCTCCGGTTGGTTCTCCCCGCTGCTGCTGGCTCTGGCCGTGGCCGGACTGGGAGCGGTTGGTTTGGCACTTCAATGGATCTGCGAGCGATGGCAGAGCGCGGCGGCCTCCTGGATGGTCCACGCCGCAGCAAATGTGGTCATCAATGCCATCGGCGCCATCCTGATTTTTACCTCATGACATGACAAAAAGCGCTGTCCGGCGAGTACTCCGGACAGCGCTTTTCTACCACAATGGAGGAGTGGCCCTCACCCCAGCCACCGGCCCACGGCCACCAGTATCAGGCCCAGGACAAAGAAACCCAGCAGCAGTTCGACGACGCCCAGCCAGAATTTTTTCGCGCCCAGGCCGGGACGGTCCAGGAACGGGTAGGGATACAGCAGCTTCGTATGGCCGATGGGCTTTCCCGTTCGGGCCCGCAGCATGGCAAAAACAAAATAGGCCAGCGGGATCACCAGCCACTTCACCGCGCTCCACACGTTCAGCCCGAATTTGTCCGCCCACAGCAGCCACTGCAGCAGCACCAGCAGCGGCGTCACATAGTGGACCAGTGCGTTGCCGACCCGCTCACCGCCGCTGTCGGCAAAGGGGGTGCCGTTGCGGCGGGTATAGGGCACCAGCACAAAGTGATAGATGAGGTGCGTCACCCAGATACAGGCCGTCACCGCCAGGACCGTGTCCGGCGCGGCCAGCAGGGCGTAGACGGCTCCGGCGCCCAGCAGGCGGGCTGTGAACAGCGACAGCTCATAGAGCAGTACCAACAGGTTGCTCAGGTTGGTATAGAAGCAAAACATGCCCGCCCGGACCGCCCCGGTCCGCAGCACCGTGGAGTGGATCAGCAGCCCGGCACCGCTCACCAGAGCGACGACCAGTGCGGAGAGGGGAAAGGGGCTCATGCTCTCATCTCCTTCAAAAGGGCGATTTCCCGGGCGTAGCCGGGCAGCTCGTTGGGCGTTTCCAGCACAAAAGGAAGGTCTGCCAGCGCCGGGTGGTTGACGATCCGGCGGAAGCCCTCCAGACCCAGATGCCCCTCGCCGATCCGGGCGTGGCGGTCCTTTCGGGCACCCACGGCGTTCATGCTGTCGTTAATGTGAACAGCCTTCAGGCAGTCCAGACCGATGACCCGGTCGAAGTCTGTCAGCACGGCGTCTGGATCGGCGGCGATGTCGTAGCCGGCATCGTTAACGTGGCAGGTGTCCAGACACACACCCATACGGCCGGGCAGGTCCACCCGGTCGAGAATCTCACGCAGCTCCTCAAAACGTCCACCGATCTCCGTGCCCTTGCCGGCCATGGTCTCCAGCAGCACGGTGGTGTGCTGCTCCGGCGACAGGATGGCGTTGAGCGTGTCGGCGATCAGGGCGATGCCCGCCTCCGTGCCCTGGCCGGTATGGCTGCCGGGGTGGAAATTGTAGAGACTGCCGGGGAAGTGTTCCAGCCGAACCAGATCGTCGGCCATGGTCATTTGGGCAAATTCCCGGGTGTGCGCGTCCTTTGAGCAGGGATTGATGGTGTAAGGGGCGTGGGCCACGATGGGGCCGAAGCCGCTGTGGCGCAGCAGCTCCACCAGCGCCGCCGCGTCAGCGGGGTCGATGGCCCTGGCCCGGCTGCCCCGGGGATTGCGGGTAAAAAACTGAAAGGTGCTGGCGCCGATGGACAGCGCCGTTTTCCCCATGGCGAGGAGCCCCGCCGAGGGGGAGAGATGACAGCCGATGTAGAACATGGAAATACTCGCTTTCTGTGACCTGTCCTGCGCAACGCGGGTCAGAGCCGGTATGCGGAACAGTCGAACCGTTTGGCGTTGACGGTGATGACGCCGTAGGTGGCGGGTGCGTGGATACCGCCCACGGAGCCGGGATTCAGGACCCACAGCGTGCCGTCGAAGTCCACCAACGCCTGGTGGGTGTGGCCGAACAGCAGCACGTCGGCGCCACATTCCCGGGCGGCGTATACCGCCCGCTGCAGACCGTATTTGACGCCGCGGGTGTGGCCGTGCATCATCAGGATGCGTTTGCCGCCCAGCTCGATCAGTTTCTCCGCTGGCTCGGTGGGGTCGAAATCGCAGTTGCCGGGCACCATGGTCATGGGCACGGCGGGGAAATGCCGCTGCAGATGCTCCGCATCACGGATGCAGTCGCCCAGGTGCAGGATATGGTCCGGCTCCACGAATTCCACGCAGCGGGCCATGTCTGCCACGCGGCCGTGGGAATCGGATAAAACAAGGACTCTCATGATCGCCTCACAAAAACTTTTTGCCGATTATACCACAAATGGTTGAAAGTTCCAATCCTTTCCCGTAAAATAAAGAAAAGGGGGGGAGGCGGCAATGGCCGGTATCATGGAGCTGGATCTGCACGGGAAGAATGTATACCAGGCCCGGGTGGCTATCGACACGGCGCTGCGCCGGGCCAAAAGCGGCACCTACCGTATCCGCCTCATCCACGGCTACCACAGCGGGACGGCCCTGCGGGACATGGTGCGCCGGGAATATGCCGGCCGCGTGCCGCGGCTGGAGACCGGCATCGACCCCGGTGTGACCGACCTGGTGCTGCGGGAATTCTGAAAGGAGAAGAACGCTCTATGCTGTTTGTCTGTTATCCGCGCTGCTCCACCTGTCAGAAGGCGCAGGCATGGCTGGATGCACGGGGTGCATCCTATACGGTGCGCCACATCAAGGAGGACAACCCCACAGCGGAGGAGCTGCTGCGGTGGCGGGAGCTGTCCGACCTGCCTATGACGCGGTTTTTCAACACCAGCGGTATGCTGTACCGCCAATTGGGGCTAAAGGACAGGCTGCCCGCCATGACGGAGGCTGAGATGGCGGGGCTGCTGGCCACCGACGGCATGCTGGTGAAGCGGCCGCTGCTGATCGGTGACGGCTTTGTGCTGGCAGGTTTCCGCGAAAAAGAGTGGGCGGAAAAGCTCTGACCGCCGGAAAAAAGGAAACATCAGGCGGGTAATAAGGGGCCCGCGTGTGTTTTGAGGCAAGAAAGGATAAAGGAGAAGAAGCATGAGAAAGTACACGGAGATGACGCGTGAGGAGCGGCTGGAGGAATATGCCGCTGTCAAGGCCGCCTATGAGGGTCAGAAGGCCTGCGGCCTGAAACTGGACATGTCCCGGGGCAAGCCGGGCCGGGAACAGCTGGATCTGGTGACGGACATGGCCAATGTGCTGCTGCAGCCGGAGGATTTTGTCTCCGACGGTATCGACAGCCGCAACTACGGCAATGTGGAGGGCCTTCCCGCTGCCCGCCGACTGTTTGCCGACATTCTGGGCTGCCGGCCGGAGCAGTGCTTTGTGGGCGGCAGCGCCAGCCTGCAGCTGATGTATGATGCCATCGCCAGGGCGTATACGTATGGAGCTCTCCACTCGGAGCGGCCATGGAGCAAGCTGGACACGGTCAGGTGGATCTGCCCTGCGCCGGGCTATGACCGCCACTTCAAGATCAGCCAGAGCTTCGGCATGGAGATGATCGCCGTGCCCATGACACCAGACGGCCCTGATATGGACCGGGTGGAGGAACTGGTGAAGGATCCCGCGGTGAAGGGCATGTGGAACGTGCCCAAGTACTCCAACCCCGAGGGTGTCGTGTACAGCGACGAGACCATCCGCCGCCTGGCATCCATGCAGCCGGCTGCACCCGATTTCATGCTCATGTGGGACAACGCCTACTGCGTCCACGAATTCGACGCGCCGTTCCGTCCCTTTGACGACATCCTGAGTCTGTGCGAGCAATACGGCAACGGTGACATGATCTATGAATTCGCCTCCACCTCCAAGATCACCTTCCCCGGTGCGGGTGTGTCCGTCATGGCTACCAGCGAGGCCAACCTGGCCTATCTGAAGCCCATCATCAATGTGCAGATCATCAGCTATGACAAGGTCAACCAGCTGCGCCATGTGAAGTATCTGCAGGATCGGGAACACACGCTGGCGCTGATGCGCCGCCACGCGGAGATCCTGCGGCCCAAGTTCCGGGCTGTACTGGACGCGCTGGATCGGGAGATCGCTCCGCTGGAGATCGCGGAGTACCGGCGGCCCGTGGGCGGCTACTTTGTCTCCCTCAATGCCATGCCGGGCACGGCAAAGCGGACGCTGCAGCTGTGTAAGGAGGCGGGCGTCACCATGACCGGCGCCGGCGCCACTTATCCCTACGGCGTAGACCCCAACGACACCAATATCCGTATCGCCCCGTCCCTTCCGCCGGTGGAGGAATTGGAACAGGCGGTGGCTATTTTCTGCAACTGCCTAAAACTCTCCGCCCTGGAAAAGCTGGGCCTGTAACAGCCGTCTGTCATATACATATCGCCCCGGGCATATGCCCGGGGCGATTCTTTGGCATGGACTGAGGCAGCGTCTCAAATATATTGCCAATTGCGCAAAAAACGTTTTTTGATGGGTTTGTTGACGATCCGGATAGTATACTGCAGGCACAGGATTCAATCTAATCGGCAACAGAACCAAGGGGGGCAATAAAAGTAACAAAAACAGCTTGCACGTAACAGGGGAATATGGTAAAATAGACTATCTTATTCCCACCGAAGCTGTCACTCCACTTTATGACGGGCTCCGGCAATCAAAAAAGGAGGAACAAGTGTCCGCTGTGGCTGGCGGTGCGGCAGCGTGGAGACCTGTCGTAATGCGGTGCGCCCTTGGCGGCGGCCGTGAGATTGCTCCTTGCGGAGGCAGAGCAGTTACAGCCGGGAAGTATGGCAAAAGTTGTCCTGAAGAACCTGAAGAAAGTCTACCCCAACACCGAGCGAAAAAAGAAACCCAAGAACGGCGAACCCGAGAAAAAGACAAACCTGCAGATCACTGAAGAGGGCGTTGTGGCGGTCCAGGAGTTCAACCTGGAGATCGCTGACAAGGAGTTCATCGTGCTGGTGGGTCCCTCCGGCTGCGGCAAGTCCACGACGCTGCGGATGATCGCGGGCCTGGAGGACATCAGCGACGGCGAGCTGTGGATCGGCGACAAGCTGATGAATGACGTGGAGCCCAAGGACCGCGACATCGCCATGGTTTTCCAAAGCTACGCACTGTATCCCCATATGACTGTGTTTGATAACATGGCCTTTTCCCTGAAACTGAAGAAAACGCCCAAGGAGGAGATCGACCGGCGTGTGCGGGAGGCAGCGGAGATCCTGGACATCACTCAGTATCTGGACCGCAAGCCCAAGGCACTCTCCGGCGGCCAGCGTCAGCGCGTGGCCATCGGCCGCGCCATCGTCCGCAACCCCGCCGTGTTTCTGATGGACGAGCCCCTCTCCAATCTGGACGCCAAGCTGCGCAACCAGATGCGCGCCGAGATCATCAAGCTGCGCGAGCGGATCGACACCACCTTTGTCTATGTGACACACGATCAGACCGAGGCCATGACGCTGGGCGACCGGATCGTCATCATGAAGGACGGCTTCATCCAGCAGATCGGCACGCCCCAGGAGGTTTTCGATCACCCTGCCAACCTGTTCGTGGCCGGGTTCATCGGCACGCCGCAGATGAATCTGTTCGATGCCCGTCTGCGCAAGGCGGAGGGCCGGTACATCGTGGACATCGGCGGCATCAGCGTGGAGCTGAGTGAGGAGAAGCAGACCCGTCTGGCTGCCAACGATGTAGCGGAGCAGGACGTGGTGCTGGGCGTGCGCCCGGACCACATGATGCTCTGCGAGAACGGCATCAAGGGCAAGGTGGATGTCAGCGAGATGATGGGCTCCAGCGTACACCTGCACATCACCGCCGAGGGGCGTGACGTGATCGTTATCGTGCCCACCAACGGAGCCGCTGCCAGCTTTCCCATGGGCAGCGAGGTCAATCTGACCTTCGGCGGTAATGTGGCCCACGTGTTTTCCAAGGAGACAGAGAAAAATCTGGAGTGGTAAGTTCCCTGTTCCCGTGCCGGAGCAGCGGAGGGTGCCGACCCGACTCGTCCTCCGGCACGGATATCCGCGCAAACGACCTGTAAATCGAGAAAGCAGCAACCGTAAGCGGGATGGAACTATGTGTCATTTGCGCATATTTGTTTTCGTCGTTTTTAATAATCTACCATACTGAAGAACTGTCATTTTTATAGAAAAGCGCGGCGCATTTTTCGTTGCCAATCCCGCGGAAAAAAGCTATAATTATGATACTGTGGATGTCAGTGTGGAGGAAAATGCCGCGGTGTCCTTTTCTGCTTTTCTCACAAAAAGGAGGGCAGGGCCCGGCGGCAGCGGACGCAAAGGAGCAAAGCACATGAAGCGGCCGAAGATCCGCGTGGCGATCAAGCTGCGTGAGCCCAGCGTGGCCGAAGCAGGCTACCGGATACCCACCGGCGGCAACAGAGAGGCTGAGGCCTACCGGGCCGGGTTGGAGCGCCGGCAGGCGGAGGTGGCCGCACAGATCGAATCGCTGACCGGTGAGCCGCTGGATGTGGTGCGCCGCGTTACGTTGATGGCCAACGTCATCTCCGCCAATGTGGACCGGAGCGAGTTGGATCTGATCCGTTCGATACCTGGTGTGGTGAGCGTCAGGCCCGAAAGACTCTACAGGCCGCCGCCCCCGCCGAGAGGAGCGGACAAGTGAGGCGTACGCCATATACTGCTATAAACGCACGAAAACCGAGCGGAGAGGAAGGTCTCCTCCGCAGCTCTTACAGAGAGCATCACACAAAAAATAATGTGGAAACACTTTGTTTTGAGCAGTATCCCCCATTTTGTTAGACCAGAGGAGGAAAGAAGAATGAGAAAAACCCTGAGAAAGTTCCTTTCCCTGCTGCTGGCCTTGTCAATGGTCGCATCCTTCACCGTAACAGGATGGGCCGTCGGCACGACTGACAGCACCGGCAAGTCCGGTGTGGAACTGGAACTGGAAGAGCTCGATCCCGGTACGCTGAATGTACCCCGGTTGGGCGAGGTGGGCGATGAGGAGCCGGCAGAGGAACCCCCTGCCTATGGACTCAACGATATCGTCCGCGTCTCCATCTTCCTGGATAAGCCCGCTACCTTGGATATGGGCTATTCCACCCAGAACATCGCAGCCAACCGCAGCGCGATGGCCTATCGCCAGACGCTGCGCCGCCAGCAGGCCAGCGTGACCGCCAGCATTGAGCGCGTCACCGGCAGCAAGCTGGACGTCAAGTGGAACCTGACGCTGGCCGCCAACGCCATCTCCGCCAACGTGCGGTACGGTGACATCGCGGCCATCGAGAAGCTCAGCGGCGTCAGGAGCGTTGTGCTGGAGAATCAGTACGAGCCCTACCGCAACACGACCGCCCGGCCCGACACGGCTGTGACGACTGAGTACATGGTGGGCGCTACTGAGTCCTGGGCCGCCGGCTACACCGGTGCCGGCAGCCGCGTGGCCATCATTGACACCGGTCTGGACACCGAGCACCAGTCCTTCAACGCCGACGCGTTTGACTACGCGCTGGCCGAGGATGCTGAGAAGGCCGGCAAGACCGTGGCCGACTACAACCTGCTGGATGCTGACGGCATCACTGCCGTGGCCGGCGAACTGAACGCCAGTGTCACTGCCAGCCGGGCGTATCTGACCACCAAGATCCCCTATGCCTATAACTATGTGGACGGCAACTACACCGTCAACCACATGAGCGACAGACAGGGCGAGCACGGCTCCCACGTGGCCGGTATCGCCACCGGCAACCGTTACATCAAGGATGGCAGCGAGTATGTGGATGCCGCCACCAGCGTGTTCGCGGTAGGCGTGGCCCCTGACGCTCAGGTCATGGTCATGAAGGTGTTCGGCGCCGGCGGCGGTGCCTACGATTCCGATTACTTTGCCGCTATCGAGGACGCCATCGTGCTGAAGGCCGACTCTGTCAATCTGTCCCTGGGCTCCTCCGTGGCCGGCTTCAGCCTGGCCGGTGAGTACCAGACCATCATGGACGGCCTGGTCACCAGCGGCACCGTGGTGGGCATGTCCGCCGGCAACAACTCCAGTTGGGGCACCAACAGCGATTACGGCGCCCTGTTCGGCGAGGACGTGGGCTTCCAGACCGGCGGCAGCCCCGGCTCCTTCACCAACAGCTTGACCATCGCCTCTGCTGACAACGTCGGCGCCGTCGGCATGCCCGTGATCTTCAACGGCAGCCAGAGCGTGTTCTACACCGAGACTGAGTCCACCGGCGCGGCCATGAAGTCCATCGGCGGCACCTATGACTACGTCTATATCGACGGCATCGGCGATACAGCCGAGTATGCCGCCGTCAATCCCGAGATCTCCCTGGAGGGCAAGATCGTCATCGTCAACCGCGGCAGCCTGAGCTTCGTTGAGAAGGGCAACAACCTGATCAGCTACAAGCCCGCGGCTCTGATGATTGCCAACAACCAGGCCGGCACCATCAACATGGCGCTGGACGATTACACCGGCACCTTCCCCATGGTGTCCTTCCTGCTGTCCGACGCCATCGCCCTGAAGGATGCCTCCGCCAGCCAGACCATCGGTGACTATACCGTCTACACCGGTACTGCTGAGGTCACCGATACCCTGCAGGGCGGCGCCAGCTCCGACCGTTCCGAGGCACAGCTCTCCAGTTTTAGCTCTTTCGGCGTGCCCGGTTCCCTGGTCCTGAAACCCGAGCTGACCACCCCCGGCGGCAACATCTGGTCCGTCAACGGCGCGCACCTGAATGAGAACACCGGCGCGCAGGAGGCTACCGATCACGCCACTTATGAGAGCATGAGCGGCACCTCCATGGCCGCGCCCCATGCCAACGGCATGGCTGCGGTCGTGGCCCAGTACATCCGCGAGAACGGCCTGGCCAAGTGGACGGACGGCAACGCCCGCACGCTGATTAACAGCCTGCTGATGTCCACCGCCACCCCCATGACCGATGCGGACGGCTACTATCTGTCCGTCCTGGGTCAGGGCGCCGGCCTCGGCAGCGCGTTCCTGGCTATCCAGGCCAAATCCTTCATCACCATGAATGAGGACGCCACCGCCTCCTATGCCGACGGCAAGGTCAAGGTGGAGCTGGGCGACGATCCCGATCGCACCGGTGCTTACAGCTATTCTTTCAACATCACCAATATGAGTGATCAGGACCTGACCTATGAGTTGGGTACCGATATGTTCACCCAGTACCTCTATCAGGGCGTCTATCTGCTGGAGGATACCGACGATCTGGATGCCACCGTGTCCTATGTCTGGGGCGAGGCCGAGGGTGAGCAGCATGACGTGAACAAGGACGGTACTACCGACACTGCCGATGCCCAGGCCATCCTGGATTATCTGACCGGCAAGGTCGATGCGGCTGATTTGGATCTGGCCGCCGGCGACATGGACGAGGACGAGGCCTACACCTCCTACGACGCCCACCTGCTGCTGGCGTGGCTGGAGGATCAGGTCCCCGCTGACGGCTATGTAGTGCCCGCCGGCGAGACCGTCACCGTCACTGTCAACATCCAGCTGAATGACGTGGAGGCCGTGAGCGAGCTCTATCCCAACGGCTTCTATGTGGAAGGCTACACCTACGTCACCTGCACCTCTGTCACCGACGAGGGCGAGAAGCTGGACGTGGAGCACAGCATCCCCATCATGGGCTTCTGCGGCTCCTGGACCGATCCCAATATGTTCGACCGCAGCACTGCTGTGGACGCGGCCTACAGCTACTTCCCCACCTACTTCGCGGACAACGAGGGCAAGGCCGGCCTGAACCTGAAGTACAGCAGCGGCCGCAAGGTCGTGTTCGCCGGCAACCCCTATATTGTGGAGGATGAGTTCCCCGCTGACCGCCTGGCCATCAGCAACGGTACCACCATGCAGGGCTTCAGCTACGGCCTGCTCCGCAACGCCGCTACCGTGGGCTATGTGATCCAGGTGGACGGCAAGGCCGCGGCCACCGGCGGCCTGGCTCAGAATCAGTACGCTCCCTATTACTATCCCGCCCAGAGCGCCTGGCAGGGCACCGGCCTGAAGAGCACCGCCATCAACAAGGAAGTCTCCACGCTGGGCTTGGAGGAAGGTGACCAGTTCACCGTGGGTCTGTACGCCGTACCTGAGTATTACGGCATGCAGCTCTCCGGCGGAACCACCGGCAACCTGACCGCCGATCAGCTGAGCAAGCTGGTCACCGAGGGCGGCTTGGGCGAAGGCGCCGGCATGGCCTACACCTTCACCATCGACGACACCACGCCCGAGATCCTGTCCGCTGAGCGCGATGGCGACAATATCACCATCTCCGCCAAGGACGACCGCTACATCGCCTACATCGGCGTGATGGATGTGGCCGGCACCGTTTCCTATGTGGGCGTCACGCCCGAGCAGACCGAGCCCGGCCAGACCGTGGAAGAGACCTTTGCGCTGGATGCCGAGACCATGGGCAACGGCGTGGCCGTGTTCGTGGGCGACTATGCCGGCAACGAGACGGCCATGTTCGTCCGCCTGGCTGACGGCCCCATCACCACCAAGACCACCGTCTGGATGCTGACCGACACTCTGGAGGCCGGCAAGGAGTACATCATCTCCGACGCCAACGCCGCCGGTGAGGGTCATGTCCTGAACAGCCAGGGCACCGACTACTACACCAACAGCCAGACCGTCACCATCGTGAGTGATGCGAAGGGCACCTACATCCCGGAGGACGCGGTGCAGAATTCCTTCGTCTGGACCTCCGCCAGTGGCATCACCTTCACCAACAAGAACGACGGCGGTGCGTTGGGCTACAACAGCCTGAACTACCCCTTCGTATCCTGGTCCGATCCCGGTTATGCCGACAGCTTCACCTATAGCAACAACCAATTGCGGGTGACACGTGCCCAGTACATGAACTACAGCGGTGGCTACTTTATGTACAGCGGGACCGCTGGCAACATCTACCTGTACACCCCCACCACTATTGAGGAAGAGCTTGATCCCGACAACGTCTCCAGCGTCACGCTGACGCCGTCCGCCATCACTCTGATCCTGGGTGTGGAGGAAAGCCTCAAGCTGGCGGCCGATGTACAGCCCATGGTGGTGGCCGACAAGAGCCTGACCTGGACCACCTCTGACGCTGGTGTCGTCACCGTGGATGCCAACGGCGTGATCACCGCGGTCGCCAAGGGTACTGCTACCGTCACCGCCACCTCCAACCAGAATCCCGCCGTGTCCGGCACCTGCGTGGTCAACGTCACCGACGCCAACCCGATGGATGCTGTGGTCTACGGCCAGGTGGCCTTCAGCGCCGATGACATCCAGTTCGCCGCCATCGACCTGAACGATATGTCCACCACCAAGGACGGCGAGGCGTTCAGCGCCTTCTACGGCGGCGGCCGCAGCGGCAACTACGTCTACGGCAACGACGAGGACAACGATTTCCACCGTTTCGACATCACCAATGACTACGCTTACGACAGCGACGCCCACTTCAGCATCGTGGCCGACTACGCCATGCTGGATGCGGCCAGCATCCCGGCCTTCACGCTGACCGAGAGCACCACCGACGAGGAGACCGGCGAGACCACCGTCACCGCGGAGGTCGAATCTATCTTCGACGTACTGTGCGTGTCCCCCGCCGGCTATTTGGAACTGCTGGATGTCGAGGAGACGAGCCTCAGCTACTTTGACGTCGCCGGTACCTTCGGTGCCGCACCCGTGGCCATGGCCTTTACTGGTCTCAGCAACGACCAGGCCACCGGCCAGCTCCAGTACCTGTACTACTATGTGATGGATGCGGCCGGCGTGCTGTGGATCGTCCGTCTGGCTCCTGAGATCGCCGATGGCGAGGTCGACTTCGGTATGGCCTCCGGCAAGGTAGGCCAGATCAACGTGATCACCATGAACGAGGACACCGCCGCCTACTCCATGGCGTATGCCTACTATCAGACCGGTGCCGACAGCATCTTCATCGCCGACAACAACAACCAGAGCATCTGGTATGTGGATCTCTCCGATGCGGAGGCCACCAGCTTCGACGCCACCTATGTGGGCCGCGTGGACGGTGCCACCAACCTGTCCTCCCTGTACAACGACGACTTTGACTCCGTCGCCGAACTGTCTGCCGAGCAGGTCCAGAGCCTGAACAGCAAGCTGAGCGGCACCACCGTCAAGGCTGTTTCCGCCGATGCCCAGAGGGGCCAGCGTCCCACTCCTGCCGGCGGTCTGAACGCCGTGACCGGAACCACCCGGACCGCGCCTGTCGCCCGTCCTCTGGATACCGTGATCAGCGACACCGATGACAACAACAATGCCACCGTCACCATCAGCGCTGCGGCTACCAACGGCCTGTACAGCTTCACCTATGATGCTGACGCCGTGACCTTCGTCAGCGCCGACGCCAATGTGGACTTCTGGTCCTACAACGACGCCGAGGGTACCGTCAAGGTTGCCTTCGCCGCTGCCAAGGAGGTTGACGCGGAGATCGAGCTGACCTTCACCGCCAAGAGCTGCGAGGACAGCGAGATCACCAGCCAGACGCTGGAGCAGGGCGAGGCCCTGACGCCTGAGGATCCCCAGACGCTGACCGTGACCGGCCTGGGCCACGATTGGGGTGAGCCCACTTGGGAGTGGGCCGAGGATTACGCCACCGCCACCGCCACCTTCGTGTGCAGCCGTTGCGGCGAGACCGTGACCCTGGATGCTGAGGTGACCAGCGAGACCGACGAGCTGGGCAATACCACCTACACCGCTACCGTTACCGGCCCGGATGACAAGCAGTACACCGACACCCAGGTCGTCGAGGCCACCGGCTTCAAAATCATTGTGGATGACAAGACCAATGGTGCTGCTGCCACCGATCTGGTTGCCGACAAGCTCTACAGCGGCGATGTCACCTTCACCGTGACCGCCGACTCCGCCTGCCTGGTAGCCCTGGTCAAGGGTGAGAGCGAGTACGAGGCCCTGACCTGCACTGATGTCGACGGTGCCAAGACCTTTACCGTCACCGTTTCTGACGCTGACGTGACCGTGGTCATCGTCTTCAAGGGCGATGCGGATCTGGACGGCACTGTGGTTGCCAAGGACGCCACCTTGGTCAAGCAGGTCGCCGTGGGCAACAAGGCCTTCGAGACCGATGCCGCTCTGCAGGCGCTGGTGGCTGACGTCACCGGTGACGGTGCAATCACCGCCAAGGACGGCACAAAGCTGTCCCAGGTCGTCACCGGTATGAGCTCCCTGAATTGGTAACCGGAACCTCCCCGGACCGCCGCATGGGCGGTCCGGGGACCCCGAAGTCCCTTTAAATCTCTACGTAAAAAAGGAGAGCAGCTATGAAAACTATGAAGAAGCTCATGGCCTGCGCGGTTGCGCTGGTCATGGTGCTCACCACAGTCTTCGCCGGCATGACGACTGCCTACGCGGCTGACGCCGCTGTAGAACTGCAGACCGCCAAGAGCGGAGACAACGTGACCGTCAGCCTGGTCGCCAAGTCCGACTTCAATGTCGGCGGCCTGGAGGGCACTTTCTCCTATGATGCGAATGCCTTCACCAGTGCCGGCGAAGTTACCTCCGATCTGCTGGAGGTGAACGAGAACGCCAGCACCGGCAAGATCATGCTGGATACCGGCAGCAACTTGGATATCAAGGCTGGCGATGTGTTGGCTGTTTGGACCTTCACCACTGCCGATGCCTTTGCCAAGGACACCGATTATACCTTCACTTTCCAGCTGGAGGATGCCTACAACTTTGATCTGGACAGCTATGATTGGGCCGAGGAGACCCTGACCGTCACCTATAACGAGCCCGATGAGGTAGAGCCTACCGAACCCAACAAGGTCGTGGATCTGTCCGACATCACCATCACCAAGGTCATCGAGGGCGAGGGCTATGAGACCACCACCTTCACCTTCACGGTGACCGCCGTGACCGACGGCGCTCCCGCGATCGAGGATTTGACCATCGCTTCTGACGGCACCAGCCTGAGCGTGTCTCTGCCCAGCGAGGTGGAGTTCCCCAACGGCGGCGTGTTTGAATACACCGTGGCCGAGGTGCAGGATGCTACCGATGAGGCGTGGACGTATGACGACGCCACTTTCACCCTGAAGCTGGAGATCGAGCCCTACAATGAGAACGGTGACCTGAAGCTGGATGCCGTTGTCGTGAGCGATGCCTCCGGCGAGAAGGTTGATGCGATCGAGTTCACCAACAAGTATGAGCCGACTGCTTTTACCACCCTGACCGTGAAGAAGGTCGTCGAGGGCGAGGGTGACAACCCCCTGTACGCGGATAAGGAGTTCTCTTTCACCATTACCTTCGTCGCTCCCGAGGGTGTGACCGAGGATATCACGGTGGGCAACGACACCATCACCGCCCCCTATGAGACCTATGAGTTCACCTTGAAAAACGGCGACGAGCTGACCTTTGAGAACATCCCTGTGGGCACCACCTACACGCTGGTAGAGTCCGGCGAGGAGTACTACACCGGCGCCGCTGAGGTCGTCTCCGGCGAGACCAAGTCCTCTGTGGAGGGCGAGTACGCCGCCGACCTGACCGTGAACGGTACCGCCGCCGACGGTGAGAACGGCGTCACCGTTACCAACACCTACAGCATCACGCCTCCCACCGGCGTTACCATCCACAGCGAGATGATCGTTGTCATGGCGCTGGTCATGGTGGCCCTGCTGGGCAGCTTCGTGCTGAGTCGGAAACTGCGTCGCACCAGATAAGGAGCAACGCAACGCGGAAGGAGCAAAATGATGAAGAAAACGCTGGTATCCCTGTGTACAGCGCTGCTCTTTATGGTGCTCTTGGTTTGTCCCGCGCAGGCGACAGAACTAGGGTCCTCCGTTTCGCTGCCTGTGACCCAAAACGTTACGGTAGAGGGAAGCGGAGTAGTGGCTGACAGCGCCGTGGTGAACTATACCCTCACCGCGCTGACCAGCGGCGCTCCCATGCCCGCCGGAGCGACCGGAAGCACGTTTCAGTTTACGCTGACCGGCGAGCAGGACTATGAGATCCCGGCGATCACGTTTACCGCCGAGGGCACATGGGACTACAGCCTTACTGCCGCCAGCAGTACGGCCACGGTTACGCCTGAAAGCGTCACGGTCTCCTTTATGGTTGTCAGATCCGCTGACGGTTTGACCGCCATGGTGACCATTGAGCTACCTAGCGGCGAAAAGGGTGAACTGGACTTTACGGCGGTGGTGAGCGGCAGCGACGAGCCGACACCTCCGGACGAGCCGACGCCGCCGGACGAGCCGACACCTCCGGACGAGCCGACGCCGCCGGATGAGCCGACGCCGCCGGATGAGCCTGTGACGCCGGTCACACCGGTTACCCCCGTGACGCCTGTGGGCCCTGACGAGCCGGAGAATCCGGATGAGCCTGAAAACCCGGACGAACCGACACCGCCGGATGAGCCCGTGACGCCCGATGAGCCGACACCACCGGATGAGCCTGTGACGCCCGATGAGCCGATCGACGACCCCGATACGCCTTTGATCCCCGGCGAGGGGAAAGCGTGGGCACTCGTCAACTTGATCTGCACCGTTCTCACGGCTGTGGTGGGTGGCGGTATGGTCGCCACCTTCTTCGGCAAGAAGAAGAGCGAAAATGCCGGTCAGAGCCGCGGCAGCGCGAAGGGAACGAAGTTCCTGGGCATCCTGCCGGCTGCCGGTGCCGTGGTGGCGTTCCTCCTGACAGAGGATATGCGTCTGCCTATGCAGATAACGGATAAGTGGACGCTGCTCATGGTCGGTATCCTTGCGGTCAACGGTGTACTGGCCTATGTGACCCGCCGCAAAAAGGTAGCAGAGGAGAAAACCTCCGTCTGATCGCACCGCGGGAAAGTGAAAAAAGAGAGCTTTCTGTAACCGAGAGTGAAACTATTTCTCAATTGGCAGCAAGGCCGCGCCGGAAAAACCGGCGCGGCCTTGATCCATTCTGGAGAGAGACGGCTTGTCGTCAAATTGCGCCTTGACGATGAGCTGTGGCAGCAGGTATAATACAAGTGTATTGATGTCGGCGTATCCCGCGCCGCAGACGAGAGGAGTCGATGGATGATGCGTTTTTTAAAGAAAGCGGCTGCTGTTTTGCTGACATTTGTGCTGACAATGGCTTTTTGGGGCGGTGTGTGCGAGACCAACGCCGCCGGGAAGGGAATGACCATGGAGTTGTCCCACTCCGGCGACACGGTAACCGTGGCGTTGGTGGCAGACGATGATTTGAATTTCGGCGGGTTTTCCGGCACCTTCAGCTACGATGAAACGGCCTTTGACTTTGTGACCTGCCGCTCCGGCGTACTCAGACCGACAGTCAACGTGAGCGGCAGAAAATTTATGGCGGACACCAGCAGTGACCTGAACGTGTCGGCCGGTACTTCCGTCCTGGTGTTTACTTACCAGATATCTGAAGGGTTTGACGAGAACAAGACATATACCTTTGCTGTGAATCTGGATTCTGTCTACAATTATGACTTGGCCGACTATCCCTGGAGCAAGGGAATCGCATTCACCGCTGTCTGCGGCGATGACACGCAGCCGGGCGGTGACGGCACGCAGCCGGGCGGCAATGACACGCAGCCGGGCGGCGACGACACGCAGCCGGGCGGCAACGACACGCAACCGGGCGGCGACGACACGCAGCCGGGCGGCGACGACACGCAGCCGGGCGGCGACGGCACGCAGCCGGGCGGCGACGACACGCAGCCGGGCGGCGACGACACACAACCGGGCGATGACACGCAACCGGGCGGCAGTAACACGCAGCCGGGCAGCAGTGACACACGGCCGGACGGCGATGACACACAGCCAGGCGGTGACGATAGCAAACCGGATGACAATAAGAACGACAACAAGGACGAGCAAGGGAGCAAAGACAACAAGAGCGACAAGACCAATGACACGGATGCGACCTCTGAGTCCGGTACCCATACAGTGACCTACAAGGATGAGAAGGGCCGCGTGCTGTACGTAGAGACGGTGGAGGACGGTGAGACCCTTTTGGAGCCCGCTGTGCCGGCTGGTTTGGGAAAGTGGATGCTGGGCGATGAGGAATATGACTTCACGCAAGCGGTGGACAGCGACCTGACGCTGGTGGTACAGCGCCCGGAGGAGGAACAGGATCCCTACAGCACCCTCATGATCCGCCTGCGTGCAGAGAACGTGCCAGAGGCAGACTTTGATTTGGCGATCCATTTCTACGCGCCCGCGGGCGTCGACTTCAAGCTGGAGAGCGTTGCCTTCAGCATGCGCTCCGGCGAGGAACTGGCTTATGCTGTTCCGGCGGGTACAACCTATGAGCTGACGCTCAACGGCGGCAACAGTCCCGGCTCCCGGGCCGCCATCATCGCCAACGGCAGGGAGCAGCCCGGAGTGAAGGGCGCTGCCGGTGCGGATCTGCTGATCACCTCTACGGTCGGCGAAGGGGAAAACAGCGTGGAGATCACAGTGGGTGCCGCCTCCGGTGGGCCGACCCTCTATGTGTTGATTGCACTGGTCGTGGTTGCGGCGGCAATTGCCGCCTGGGTCCTGTCCCGCAATCGCCGCTATCCCAAAAAGTAAGTGGTGCACCTATTTCTCTGATGGGGTCGATGTCAATGGAAAAGACCTTGCGAATTCTGATACGGAGCATTGAGCGCATAGTGAGCACTGCTTTTCTGGCAGTGCTCCTCTTGCTGCTGTTTTTTGCCGTCTATGTGACCGTGAGCGACCGACGCATCGTGGCGGAGGCCAGTAGCGCTGTCTACGAGAGCTACAAGCCCACAGAGGACGGCTCTGCCTCCTTTGACGAGCTGGTATCCATCAATCACGACGTGGTAGGCTGGCTGACCATGGATGACACCAAGATCGACTATCCGCTGGTCCGGGGACGCAACAACGAGATCTACATCAACACCGCTGTTTCCGGGGAGTTCAGCCTGTCCGGCTCGCTGTTTCTTGATTTCCGCAATGCCGCGGACTTCAGCGATCCGCTGTCCATCGTCTACGGCCACAACATGGCCGGTGACGTGATGTTCGGCGGCATCGACAACTATGCCGATCCCTCCTACTATGCCGACCACCTGACCGGCACATTGTTCTGCGGAGGGGAGTACTACAAGCTGGAGGTATTTGCCTATTTTGAGGCAGATGGGCACGACATGCGCGTCTATGCCCCTCGATTGCAGCCGACGGAATGTGCCGATTGGCTGGAGATGGTCGGCGCCTTGGCGGTAAACCGGGCCGAGATGCTGCCGGAAGAGGGACCCATCCTGCTGATGAGCACCTGCGCCGTCGGTGAGACCAACGGCCGGAATCTGTTGGCCGCTGCCATACGGCCCGGCGGATCGCCGCCACCGGTAACGGAGAGCCATAAGAGTCGCAGCGGTGGTCTGCTGGCTCCCTCTGCGGAGGAGCGATCTCCGTGGGTCTATCTGGTGCCTGCCGGCGTTGTGCTGTTGGGGCTGACTGTGCTGTACGCGGCGCTGAGACGAAGGAAAAAGAGGTGAGCGGCTATGGAACACAGAGAGAACAACCTCCCGGAGCATGACGCAGAGCTGGAGCAGATTCTCAGCGAGGCGCGGGATATGGCGGTGGAAATAGCGGAGCCGCTGCCCCGGGCAGAGGCACCTGCTCCTGTCTCGGACGAGCCTGCGGTGCCTGTCCCAATATCTGACAACGCGCCTGACAGCGGGAAGAAAAAGATGGCGCGGGAGAAGAAAGAAAAGCAGGAGAAGACATCCCGCGCCGCCGACAGCAAGAAGGCGGCGGAGGAAAAGAAGGGCAGTGGGCTGTTGCCTGATCTGATCGCTCTGCTGCTGCGCGTGGGATGGATCGCCTTCGTTTTTGCCGTTCTGTTGCTGGTGGTCTGCGGCATCACGGTGAACAACGGCAACCGCATGGCGCCCTCCTTCCATGACCGGGATGTGGTGATCTACTACCGCTTGGCCCGCGACATTGAGGCCGGTGAGGTAGTGGTATACCAGGCGGAGAACGGCCGCCTGCTGGTGGGGCGCGTGATAGCTGCCGCCGGCGATGCGGTGGATATCGACGAAAAGGGTGTGCGCATCAACGGCTACTATCAGGCGGAGCTGTATGCCCGGGGCGACACAGTACTCTTTGAGGGCGGCACCGCCCTGCCGGTGACGCTGGGGACGGGTGAATACTTCATCTTGTGCGACGACCGCTCCCAAAGCAGCGACAGCCGGACCTTTGGACCTGTTCCGGAGAGCCGAATCAAGGGCCGTGTGATGCTGATGATCCGTCAGCGCGATTTTTGACAATATTATTGATGGGAGGGCACAGCGATGATTTGGACGGGAAATGGGATATTTATTCTGCAGACCGGGCAAACGGGTTATGCCTTCCGCACTGCGCAGGGCGGCGTGCTGCAGCATCTCTATTACGGACGCCGTCTGCCGAGAACGGAAGACTATCTTCTGGCGCCGGTAACGCTGAATCAACCGGGCAACGCCCTGCTGGACGGCGGATCATGCCGGGAGGATCTGCTGCAGGAGGCGGGGACTGCCGGATGGGGAGACCTGCGCCAGTCGTTGGTGGAGGTGCGCCTGCCGGACGGCGGACGCGCCTGTGATTTTCACTTTTCCCACTTTGAGCGGCCTGCGTCCGCCGCGCCGGAGGGCCTGCCTGCCGCCGTCGGCGGCGAGACACTGAAGGTGGTGCTGAAGGAGCGCAGCCACGACGTCTATCTGGAGCTGTACTACACGGTGTTCGAGGAGACAGATGTGATCGTCCGCTGGTGCCGTCTGGTCAATGACAGTGCTGAAACTGTGTGGGTGGAGCGGCTCATGAGTACGCAGTTGGATCTCCCGGCGGATGACTACGATCTCATTACGTTCCGGGGGGCCTGGGCGCGGGAGATGGATCTGGTGCGCCAGAATCTGGAGGGCCAGCTCTGCTGGTCCAGCAGTGCCGGCGTCAGCTCCAACCGCTGCAACCCCTTCGCCATGGTCTGCCGCCGGGATGCCGGCGAGGAGCACGGTGACGTATGGGCGCTGAATCTTCTCTATTCCGGCAACCATCTGGGTACGGCAGAGCGCAGCGCCTACAGCGCCATTCGGCTGACACAGGGAATAGGCGGCCTGTGCTGGCAGCTGCTGCCGGGCAGCTTCTTCGATACGCCCCAGGCGGTGATGACCTATTCACCGCAGGGCTTTGGCGGCATCAGCCGTCAGATGCACCCCTTTGTGCGCCGCCATATTGTGCGGGGCTACTGGCAGGACCGGGAGCGCCCGGTGCTGGTGAACAGCTGGGAGGCGCTCTACTTCAAGGTCAGCGCCCGCCGCGTGACGCAGCTGGCCCGCAGCGCTAAAGAGATCGGCGCAGAGCTGCTGGTGCTGGACGACGGGTGGTTCAAGGGCCGCAGCAGCGACGACCGCGCTTTGGGAGACTGGACAGCCGACCGGAAGAAGCTGCCGGACGGGCTGGCGTCATTGGCAAAGGATGTCAAAGCCCAGGGAGTGGACTTTGGCCTGTGGGTGGAGCCGGAGATGGTCAGCGAGAATTCCGACCTGTTCCGCGCTCATCCGGATTGGATCCTGGGCCACCGGGATCAGGCGATCGGACGCAACCAGTATGTGCTGGATCTGACCCGGCCGGAGGTATGCCGCTATGTGACTGAAACCATGCGGTCGCTGCTGTATGAGGCGGATATCCGCTACATCAAGTGGGACATGAACCGTATCCTGGGCGACACGTTCACTCCGTCGCTGCCGGCGGTGCGGCAGGGCGAGGCGGCACACCGCTACGTCCTGGGCCTGTACAGTATCCTGCGGGAGCTGACGGAGGCCTTTCCACAGGTGCTGTTTGAGAGCTGCGCCAGCGGCGGCAATCGGTTCGATCTGGGTATGCTGTGCTATATGCCCCAGATTTGGGCCAGCGACAACACGGACGCCTCCTGCCGCGCCCGCATCCAATGGGGTTACAGCTACGGGTACCCCCAATCGGTACTGGGGTGCCATGTTTCTGACGCGCCCAACCACCAAACGCTGCGCCGTACGCCGCTGGAGAGCCGTTTCAGCGTGGCTGCCATAGGTCTGCTGGGCTATGAGATGGACCCGGGCGTGTTGAGCGCCGACCGCCGCCAGCGGATCCGGGAGCAAATTGAGACATACAAGGCCCGCCGCCGATTGTTCCAGTTTGGGCAGATGTATCGCTGCCCCTGCCCGGACGGCGAAACGCTGACCGTGACAGTAGCAGAGGATGGCAGCGAGGCCGCCGCCGTACATTTTGTGGCCCTGAACGCAGCCAATCCTGCGCAACACCCCCTGCGACTGCGGGGCTTGGCACCGGAAAAAACGTACCGGCTGGCCAACCGCCCCGCAGAGGTGCGGATGAAGGATTTTGGCTCTCTGGTCAACTATATGGCGCCCATTCGTATCCGTGCCGGCTCCCTGGTGGAGAGTGTGGCGGACCGGGTAGTGAAGCTGCCGGCGGACCAGCTGGAGCTCACTGCCTCCGGTGCGGCGCTGTGCGCAGGCGGCTTCTGGCCCGTGCAGCCTTTCGGCGGCACCGGCTTCAATGAGGGAACCAGACTGATGAAGGACTTCGACAGTCGCCTCTATTTCCTGTCTGAGGTGGAGGGATAAGTAAAAAGAAGAGGGGCGGGAGGCTGCAACCTCCCGCCTCTCTTTTATGCCGCGCGCGGCATAGGGACTTCCTGTGGCATCATACGATGTCCATACAGAAAAGGAGGGGACCCTATGATCTCTGCGCTGTTGCTTCTGTTGGCCAACAGCCTCTTTTTGTCGCTGCACCTGGCGGGCAATCCAGGCTCATTTCCAAAACCGCTGTCGGCCCGGGAGGAGAAGGACTATCTGGAACGCTGCGCCGCCGGTGATTTGGACGCCCGCAACAAGCTGGTGGAGCACAACCTGCGGCTGGTGGCCCACATCGTGAAGAAGTACTACACCCAGTCGGACAATCAGGATGACTTGATTTCCATCGGCACCATCGGGCTTATCAAGGCGGTCAATACGTTCAGGCCGGACCGGAACATTCGTCTGGCTACTTACGCCGCCCGTTGCATCGAAAACGAGATACTGATGCATTTCCGGGCCCAGCGGAAACTGCAGGGGGAGGTATCCCTCAACGACACCATCGAGGGGGACGATGACGGGGACTCCCTCTACCTGCTGGATGTGGTCGGCACGGAGGACACCATGCTGTCAGACCTGCAGAGCAGGGAAAACGGCATGCTCATCCGGCGGTTGGTGAGGGAGTGCCTGACGGAGCGGGAGGCGGATATCATACGACGCCGCTATGGGCTGGAGGGGTGTCCGCCCCAGACCCAGCGTGAAATCGCCGCTGTGTACGGCATCAGCCGCAGCTACATATCCCGCATCGAAAAAAAGGCGCTGGAAAAACTGGAGCAGGCGCTGACCGGCTTGGTGGAGTAGCGGAGTGTCAGAGAAAAAGCATGGCGGAGGGGTGTGCCCTCCGCCAAATGCAGTTTATTCGTCGAACAGGACTGTCACAGCGGCCTGCAGGGCGGCGGATATGCTCTCTAACGAGAGGCTGGGCTGTCCCGTTTCCACCTGTTGGGGCAGAAAGGGTACGTGGATGAACCCCACACGGACGCCGCTGCCGCGAAAATGGTGGAGCAATGCATAGAGGACCTCGTTACACACAAAGGTGCCGGCAGAGTAGGAACAGGCACAGGGCACGCCTGCGGCCAGCACCGCCTCCACCATTCGTCGCACCGGCAGCGTAGAGAAGTAGGCAGCAGGGCCATCCGGCACGACGGACTCGTCCTGGGGCTTCCGTCCGGCATTGTCGGCGATGCGTGCATGGCACAGGTTGATACCCACATATTCCGGAGTGACAGCGGCCCGGCCGCCGGCCTGGCCCACGCAGAGGATGGCATCAGGCCGGACATCGGCGGCCGCTGCCAGGACCGCCGCCGGCGCAGCGCCGAATACTGTTGGAATCTGCCGCTTGCAAAGGGCGATTTCTCCGATGGCGTCCGGCAGACGGCAGACCGCCTCCCAGGAGGGGTTGATGCTCTCGCCGCCGAAGGGGTCAAAGCCTGTGATCAAAACACGTTTCATGCTGTAAGGTACCTCTGCTTTACAAATATTGGAAGGTCAAGACATAGTAAGGTCAATCGTCCCATCCCATCTGCCCGCCATCGGATGTGCCGAAGGCGATGGAATCCTTGCCGTACTTGCGTCGAATGGCGGCCATGGCATCCTCAATCTTCTCCTGCTTCTCGTTCCTCTGGGATGTGCTGCCGCCCAGCAGATCCAACTGCTCATAGGAGTCGGCGCTGTCGGTGATGTACAGGGCGGTAACAGTCAGCATGCGGATGGGCTCCGGCGCCTTCCAGCCCTGTCTGGCCAGCTCCAGCGCGACATGATAGATGTCCTTCATCAGGTGGGTGGGGGCGTCCAGACGCTTCTGACGGCTGATGGTCTTGAAATCGGCGGTGCGGATGGTCACGGATACGCCGCCGCAGTACAGACCGTGCCGCCGCATGCGGCCGGCCACGCTGTCACTGAGCAGGGAGAGACCGGTGCACACTTCGTCCCAGCGGGTGAGGTTTTGCGGGAAGGTGGTGCCGTTGCCCACGGATTTCACCTGCTCGGTCTGGTGCTGGGGGCGGACGGGGCTGTGTTCCAATCCGTTGGCGTATTCATAGAGTTGGCCGCCCATCTTGCCCATAAGCGTCTCCAGCATCTCCCGCTTGCAGGCGGCCAGCTGGCCGATGGTGTGGACACCGTACTGTGCCAGCACGCTCCGGGCCGATCTGCCCACGAACAACAGATCGCCCACCGGCAGGGGCCAGACGATCTCCTGCCAGTTGTCACGGGAGATGACGGTGGTAGCGTCCGGCTTTTTGTAGTCGCTGCCCAGCTTGGCGAACACCTTGTTGAAGCTGATGCCCACGCTGATGGTGAGGCCCAGTTCCCGGCGCATCCGGTCGCGGAGTTGGCTGGCGATGGACACCGGATCGCCGCCGAAGAGATGCATGCTGCCGGTGATATCCAGCCAGCTCTCGTCAATGCCAAAGGGCTCCACCAAATCGGTGTACTGTCCATAGATGGCGTTGACCTTTTGGGAGTACTCCCGGTAAAGACCGTGGTGGGGCGGCAGGAATACCAGTGCAGGGCACTTCTTCTTGGCCTGCCACACGGTCTCGGCGGTCTGTACACCGAACCTCTTGGCCGGCTCATTCTTGGCCAGAATGATGCCGTGGCGGGAGGTGGGATCGCCGCACACGGCCACGGGCAGTTCCCGCAGCTCCGGATGGTTCAGCAACTCCACCGACGCGAAAAAGCTGTTCAGATCGCAGTGCAGGATCACCCGGTCCATGGCGGCGCCTCCTCTCGCTCATTTGTTCTATTATACCACGACCGGAGGCGGGATTCAATAGGAGGGAAAGCGCCCCTGCCGCAGATACGGCAGGGGCGCAGATGCTCCGAGTGGCTCGCTATTTGTGCAGCAGGGGGGACAGGGGCTTGTAGATCAGGAAGCACAGCACCACATCGAGGAGCCCCTTGCAGAAGGTGAAGGGCACGTTGAATACCAGGAGGCAGTTGAGCAGTGCGTTGCCGGTGGGAATGTGGGTCACGGTGCCCAGGATCGCCTCGTAGGCGCCGATGATGGCCGGCAGCGGGAAATGGAGGACGGTCACATAGAGAGGGTAGACGAGGAAGTAGTTCAGCGGCAGACTTACCACCGCCATGGCCAGCGCACCCAGCAGGGCACCCAACAGCGCGGTCACGCGGTTCTTTTTTCGGTGGTAGATCAGTCCGGCCACAAAAACAAACACGCTGCCCAGAATGAAATTGCACAACTCGCCCACACCGGCGGAGGAGCCGAAGGGCAGGTGCAGCAGGTTCTTCACCAACTGGATCACAACACCCCATACCGGGCCCAAAGCAAAAGTGCCCAGCAGCGGCGGCAGGTCAGACACATCCAGCTTGACGAAGCCCGGCATGATGGGGATGGAGATCTCCACGAACTGGAGCACGGCGGCCACGGCAGCCAGCATGGCGGCCACGGCGAGACGATGGGTCTTTTGAGTAGTTGACATAAAAATACACTCCTCTTTGATAAGATAAAACACCCTGAGGACCTTTGTCTCCCAAGGTGCACGCATCAAAAAGAAGCATTGTGAAATGCCGTACACGCCTTCTCTCATCCAGACTGTAACTGTCGGTACCGGAATCGCACCGGTTCATGCAGACCTTGCGGTCGCTCGCGGACTGTACCGCCGGTGGGGACTTGCACCCCGCCCCGAAGACAAACGATTCAGTTGTTTTCCGGAAATTATGATACAACAAAACACACCGGATTGCAACCCCTGTTTTTTCAAGAGAGAAGTGATCATGTATTTCAGTTTTACGAGTATTATTTATTGAAAAACAATAAATAATACTTGACAATCAATGTATACAGTGATATAGTGGCATCATTGAGGGAAGGAGTGATCCCATGAAAAAAGAGACGATGACAAAACTGCTGCACGCGGTGCTGGTGGTAGCGGTGCTTTTGATGGCAGCGATATTCTTCTGGGCCGTACCACAGTTTGGACTCTACATGGCGGAAGTGGAGGCACCGGAGTTCGCCTATGCCTACTGGCCCTGCCTGATCTGGGCCTGGGCTTTTGCACTGCCGATCTTTGCGGCAGTGGTGCCCGCCTGGCGGATCTTCACCAGTATCTCTGCACCCGGCGGCGCTTTTACCGGCGCCAATGCGCGGGATCTGCGCATCATTGCGTATCTGGCCTTTGTTGATGCGGTGATCTTTCCAGTAGGCATGGTGGCCGTGGGTTCTTTGGGCGCCGGCTCGCCGGGCCTGACGGTGATCGTCACACCGGCGGTCATGTTCTGCTGCGCTGCGGTGGGGATCGCGGCGCTGTGCCTGGGCCGTCTGGTGGACGACGCGGTGCGTTTGCGGGAAGAGAACGACTTGACCATCTGAGGGGAGGGGATGTCATGATCGTATTCAACATTGACGTCATGCTGGCCCGCCGGAAGATGAGTCTGACGGAATTGTCGGAGAAGGTGGGGATCACGCTGGCTAACCTGTCTATTCTTAAAACCGGCAAGGCCAGAGCGGTGCGGGTGGAGACGCTGAACAAGCTCTGTGCCGCGCTGGACTGCCAACCCGGTGATCTGCTGGAGTTCCGGCCTGATGCACCGGCTGCGGCAGGGGAGAGCGAACAGTGAGGGCGAAACGCTTTTACGTTCTGGCGGCAGCCATTCTGTGCGCCCTAACCCTCACCGCCTGCGGCAGCTATGCTCCGGTCCTGCGGGCCAATTGGGGTGTGCGGATTCCCTGGGCTGCGTGGTGTAGGGAGATCTATGAAGCGGACAGCGGTCCCAGCCCCCAGGGCGACGGCCTGCGCTACCACGTGTATTCCTATTGCTATGAGGACGAGATGACGGAAAACCTCGTGGTTTGGAGAGAGCCGGAGGGACAGACCATCAACGGCACAGACTGCGTGGATGTGGCCGACAGCTATTTGGAGCGGCTGGTCGTGCCGCCGTCCAAGCGGCCCGATTATGAGAACTGCCTGCTATGGTACGCCACCGGTGAGGAGGACCCGCGAGACGAGCTGCTGCTGTTTCTTGACACGGTGCAGAACCGGCTGTACGTGTTGGAATGCTTTCTATAAGAGAGGTAAAGGCAATGAGCTTTACGGCATATCTGGCTGCCGGCTATCTGCTCCTGCTGGGGGCGGATGTGGCGGCCGCCGCCAGGAAACGGTGGCGCGCCGTCGTTTGGGTGTCATCGCTGATGGTAGCCGGCATACTGGTGCTGGGATGGCTGTGGATCACTTCCCCCATGTGAAAACGGGCGGTTTACATCCGCCGCCTCCCGCTGTATAATAAACGGGAGAGGGGGTGATGGGATGCGGGCCAGACCCATTTCCTGCTGCTTCAGCGGTTATCGGACCGGCAAGCTGCCTTGGGGCGAGGATGAGAATGACCCCCGCTGCACAGCGCTGAAACGGCGATTGCGTGATGCCATTGAGGCCGCCTGCGACGAGGGCTATACCCACTTCATCTGCGGTATGGCCAGCGGTGTAGACCTCTACTGCTGCGAGATCGTGCAGGAACTGCGCCGGGAGCGTCCTATCACACTGGAGGCCGCCATTCCCTGCGAGGGACAGGCGGACACCTGGCCGACCCGCCAGCGGGCGCGGTATGAGGCGCTGCTGCACGGCTGCGATTATGAAACGCTGGTGCAGAGGGAGTACACGCCCGGCTGTATGCAGCGCCGCAACCGCTATATGGTGGACCACGCCTCACTGCTGATCGCCGTGTTCGACGGACAGGAGGGCGGCACCCGCCGCACCATCGAATATGCCCTGCAGCAGGGGTTGCACATCATAGACATCCCACCGGTACTGGAGGAGACAGATATATAGTTTACATAAAAAGAACGCGGGATACGATCCCGCGTTCTTTTTATGCCTGCAGGGCAATCGGTCAGCCGATGGACACCACGGTGTAGCCGGCGTCCTCCACAGCCTTGCGCAGAGCCGCGTTGTCCGCCTCGCCGGTGACAGTGGCGGTCTTGGCGGCCAAATCCACCGTGGCAGTAACGCCGGGGATGGCGTTGAGGGCCTTTTCCACACGGCCGGAGCAGTGGGTGCACATCATACCCTCGATGGTCATGGTTCTGGTCATGCTTTGTTCCTCCTGAATCATACGGTTTTCCGGCAGGCATCAACTGTCCGGGGGTGATTCGTCCTCTTTAAGCTATACCTTTTGCGTCCAAATGTCAAGGGATTCACCGTTTGTAGCCGGGGCGGGAGACCAGTGCCGCCAATAGGCCAAAGACCACCGCGGCGGCGATCCCGCCGGCAGTGGCGGTGAGACCGCCGGTAAGGATGCCCAGAGCGCCCTGCTCTGCTACCGCCTTGGCTACGCCCTTGGCCAGCGAGTAGCCGAAGCCCAGCAACGGCACCGTGGCGCCGGCGCCGCCCCAGTCCACGACAGATTGGTAAATGCCGACAGCCTGCAGCAGGACACCGGTGACCACATAGCCTGTCAAGATGCGGGCAGGAGTCAGGTTGGTCCTGTCGATGAGAAGCTGTCCTGCGGCGCAGAGAAGGCCGCCGCAGAGGAACGCGCGCAGATACTCCATGCTAACTCTCCTTCCTGTTGGAAAAGACCACCGCGTGGCAGATCGAGGGGATGCTCTCCCCCTGAAAGGTGGAGGTGGGGGACAGCAGCGCGCCGGTGGGAGCGAAGACGATCCGCTGCCAGAGCCCTTCCCGCATGCCCTGCAGCAGATGGCCACACAGCACCGAGGCACTGCAGCCGGCACCGCTGCCGCCGGCGTGCATGTCCTGGCGCTCCCGGTCGTAGATCAGCAGCCCGCAGTCGGTGTAGGAGATGCCTACGGGAAAGCCGTCCCGCTCCAGTAGCTCCGCGACCACATTCCGTCCCAGCTGTCCCAGATCGCCGGTGACGATGAGGTCATAGTCAGCGGGCCGGGTGCCCGTCTCCCGAAACAGGGCGGACAGCGTGTCGCAGGCGGCGGGGGCCATGGCGGCACCCATGTTGGAGGCGTCGGTGATGCCCATATCCACCATTCGGCCGCAGACAACATGGGTGATATAAGGACCGTTGCCCCGCTCCCCCAGAATACAGCAGCCTGCTCCGGTGACAGTCCACTGGGCGGTGGGCGCTCGTTGGCTGCCATAGGGTACCGGCATGCGGTACTGTCGCTCGGCGGTGCAGAAATGGGAAGAGGCGGCTGCCGCGGCCAGACGGGCATAGCCGCCGTCGATGAGCATAGCGGCCAAAGACAGTCCGGATCCCATGGTGGCGCAGGCGGAGTAGACACCATAGAAGGGGATACCGAACTCCCGCAGGCCGAAGCTGGAGCCGATGCACTGGTTCAGCAGGTCACCGGAGAAGACCATATCCAGCGCGGGGGCCGCCAGGCCGGCCTTGTGCAGTGCCCGGCGCACCACCCGGGATTGCATGGCGGCTTCGCCCTGTTCCCAGGTCTTTTGGCCAAAGAAGGGGTCCTCATCCAACTCGTCAAACCGGCCTGCCAGCGGCCCCCGCGACTCCATCCGCCCGCCGATGCTGGCGAACGACACCACGCCGGGCGGATGGCGCAGACGGATCACCTGGCGGCCGATACGTGCGGTCTCCATGTCTGTCACCTCGCGTTTCTTTTTCGTTAGTGTGCCCGGGCGGCGGAAAAATATGAAAATGCGGAGCGCCGTTGTTCGGCGCTCCGCGTTCATCTGTTCCGTTCAGATAAAAACGACCTGTATCAATACCATGTAGAGGATGGTTCCCGCTGTCACCGACAGCAGGACGCTGCGCCGCCACAAGTGGATCGCCGCCGTGGCTGCTACAGCCAGCAGGGAGGGCAGCCAGTGTCCGGCGGCGGAGAAGTCTACGCCCCGCAGAGCGTATACCACCAGCAACCCCATGGCGGCGGGCGGCAGGAGCCGGCTCAGATCTCCAATGATCCGGGGCCGCTTACGGCCGGCCGGAAACAGCAGAAAAGGCAGAAAACGCGTGACCATGGTGCCCAAGGCCACAGCAACGATAATGCCCAGCGTTTGCAGCGGTGTCAGATGCATAGTTTTTTCCTCCCGCAAATAAGGATGACCACGATGAAAGCCATGGCGGGGATTACCATGTTGTCCGGACCGAACAGCAGCAGCGCCGCCATGGCGCAGATCACACCGGCAAAGCCGGAGGCAGCGTGCCGCAGATCCTTCAACTGCTCGATGAACAGCACCACGAACAACGCCGTCAGGGCAAAGTCCAGGCCGGTGGTGTCAAAGTGGATCAGCCGCCCGGCCGCGGCACCCAGCACGGAGCCGGAGACCCAGTAGAGGTGATCCAGCGCGGAGACGGCCAGATAGAATCGCCGCGGTTCGACCCCCTCCGGCGGGGGTGTGACAGACAGCAGCGAAAAGGTCTCATCCGTCAGTGTGAAGATGAGATAGGGGCGCCAGGGGCCTGCGTCAGCATACTTTTCCAGCATGGAGATGCCGTAAAAGAGATGACGTGCGTTGACCATCAGACTCAGCAGGAACGCCTGCAGAGGGGCAAAGGCGGTGGTCAGCAGCGTGATGGCCACATACTGCATGCTGCCGGCAAAGGCCAGCAGGCTCATGAGGAAGGTCCACAGGGGACCGTAACCCGCCTGCTGCATCAAAATGCCGTAGGCAAAGCCCAGTACCAGATAGCCTGTCAGAACGGGTACGGTGTGGGGAAAAGCGGCCCTGAGCACACGTCCCCCGCCGGCAGAAGAACACACCATTGTGTGATCACCCCCTAAAAAGTTGCTGCCGACTATCATACAGGAAACAGCTGGAAATTGCAAGAGCCGACTCCGGCATGCAGGTTGCAATTCGCAGCACACTTTGATACAATAAAAAAACATCGCCCGGCAGCGGACGGACGTAATGATGAGGTGAGCGCCATGGAAGAGATTCGCAGCTTTGGATATATCTGTCCCCAGTGCGGCAGGGCCGTGGTGGGCAGCCGCAGTGTGTTCGCCCTGTCTGCTGCCGCAGCGCGGATCGAGTGCGAGTGCGGCAAGGCGGAGTTGGACATCGAGACGGATGGTACACGCTTTCGCCTGCAGGTGCCCTGCGGCCTGTGCGGCGACACCCATACGGCGGAGTGCTCTGCCGAAGCGGTACTGCGTGGCCGCGGCGTGGGCTTGGGATGTCCCAAGACGGGACAGATCTGCTGTTATGTCGGCGAACCGGAACAAGTACGCCGCCGTATGGAGGAACTGGCGCTGCGGGCGGAGAAGGAGAAGTCCGACGAGCCGGAGGCCTTTACGGACAACGTGATCATGTACGAGGTGCTGTCGGAGCTGAAGGAAATCGCCGGCCGGGACGGTATCGCCTGCACTTGCGGCAGCCGGGAATACGGCATCCGCGTGCGGCGTGATGCGGTGGATCTGACATGCCGACGCTGCGGCGGAAAGCTGAGGCTGCCCGCCGCCACGGACGAGGATCTGGACAGTCTGTGCTGTCAGATGACATTGACCATCCGGGGCAGGTGAGAATATGATCGCGCTGTTGGCAAAACGGTTGATCCGCGGCGCGGAGAACGTGAGCGATCCGGTTGTGCGGCGGGCCTATGGCACGCTGTGCGGCGCCGTGGGGATCGTCCTGAACCTGTTGCTGTTCCTGGGCAAGCTTCTGGCCGGCAGTCTCAGCGGTTCCATCGCCATCACGGCAGATGCTTTCAACAACCTGTCTGACGCCGGCTCCTCTGCAGTGACGCTGCTGGGCTTTCGCCTGGCGGGCAGGAAGCCGGATCCGGAGCATCCTTTCGGCCACGGGCGCATCGAGTACGTCTCCGGCCTGGTGGTGGCGGGGATGATCCTGTTGATGGGCGTAGAGCTGGTCAAGAGCTCGGTGGGGAAGATCCTGCGGCCGGAGGATGTGACGCTGGCACCGCTGGCGGTGGCGATTTTGGCGGTATCCGTTGCCGTGAAGCTCTATATGGGACTCTATAACCGCTCCGTGGGCAAGAGTATATCGTCTCCAGCCATGCTGGCCACGGCCCGGGACAGCTTCAGCGACGCGGCGGCCACCGCCGCCGTACTGGTGGCCACGGTGTTGGGCAAGGTGACAGGTCTGCGGATCGATGGATGGGTGGGCCTGCTGGTAGCCTGCCTGATCCTGCGCGCCGCCTGGCAGGCGGCAAAGGAGACATTGTCGCCGCTGCTGGGGCAGGCACCGGACGACGGTTTCGTCCGGCAGATACAGGAGATCGTCATGGCCCACGAGGGGATTCTGGGCATCCACGATCTGGTGGTCCACGACTATGGACCCGGTCGAGTGATGATCTCCCTGCACGCTGAGGTGCCGGCAGAGGGCAACATACTGGAGCTTCACGATGTGATCGACAACGCAGAGATGGCACTGCAGCGGCAACTGGGCTGTGAGGCGGTGATCCACATGGACCCGGTGGTCACCGGCGACGGCGTGACGGCGGAGCTGCGGGAGAGGGTGGCGGAGCTGGTGAAGAACGTGGACCCTCACGCCACCATCCATGACTTCCGCATGGTGACCGGGCCTACCCACACCAACCTGATCTTCGACGCGGTGGTGCCTTACGGCAGCGCTCTGACCAACGCTCAGGCGGAGGAGCGGATCCGCCGGCTGGTGCGGGATATGGACGGCAATTACTACGCCGTGGTGCGGGTGGAGAACGCCTATGTGCGATAGACGGAAAACCCCGCCGCAGGCCGCAGGCCTTCGGCGGGGATGACCGATTTGATGAACAGGGCGGGTTGCAGAGCCGGTCAATGAATATGGCGGGCTTTTTCAGCAAAACACGTTATTCCCAGGTTTGCCATACCTCCGGGCAGAATCCCACGGTGGCCTGTCGCCCGTTGCGAACGATGGGGGCACGGAACAGTTCCGGATGCTCCAACAGCGCCAGTTCAGCGTCCTGGGGCGTGCGGTAGTCCATATAGAGCTCCTTATAGGCGCGGCTATCCCGATCCACCAGAGCGTCATAGCCTACGGCAGCCTTGACGGAACGGTATTCTCCGGCGCTGAGCCCCATGGAGCGCAGGTCGATGTACTGGTATTTGATGCGGCGCTCTTTGAACCACCGCTCGGCCTTCTTGCTGTCGAAGGATTTAGATGTGCCGAAGATCTGAATATTCATATCAACAACTCCTTATTATATTATATAAAGACTGAGAAGGAGGGACGAACCATGGAGGACTCCATCCGTAAGCTGAAGGAGCTGGTGGACAGCTCCGACAACATCGTGTTTTTCGGCGGTGCCGGCGTATCCACTGAGAGCGGGATCCCGGATTTCCGCAGTGTGGACGGGCTCTATCATCAGAAATATGCCTATCCGCCGGAGACGATCCTGAGTCACACTTTTTACATGCGGCGCAAAGCGGAGTTTTTCGACTTTTACCGAGCCAAGATGCTGGCACCGGATGCCCGGCCCAACGCCGCCCACCGGAAACTGGCGGAGTGGGAGCGCTCAGGTAAGCTGAAGGCCGTCATCACCCAGAACATCGACGGGCTTCATCAGAAGGCGGGCAGCCGCGAGGTGCTGGAGCTCCATGGCAGCGTGCTGCGGAACTATTGTGAGCGGTGCGGCCAGTTCTACGGTGTGGAGGCGGTGGCGAGCAGCACCGGCGTGCCCAAGTGCAACTGCGGCGGCGACATCAAGCCCGACGTGGTACTCTATGAGGAGGGACTGGATGAGGACGTGATGGCCCGTGCCCTGCACTACATCCGTCAGGCGGACATGCTCATCATCGGCGGCACGTCCCTGGTGGTGTATCCGGCGGCGGGATTGGTACGGTACTATCGCGGGAATAAACTGGTGGTCATCAACAAGGGCGACGTAGGTGCGTCCCTGGACGCCGATCTGGTCATCAACGGGCCCATCGGACAGGTGCTGAGCCAAGTATAACACAGGGCTGCGTAGGTGCGCAAGCGCAGGCGCTTTTTTGCAAAAAAGCGCCTGCGCTCCCTTGACAAACGGGCGACGTGTGGTTATAATAGTCAAGCATTCTGTTTTGAGGAACTCTTTGCGAGTGTGCTGGAACAGGCAGACAGGCAAGCTTGAGGTGCTTGTGTTCGTAAGGACGTGCGGGTTCAAGTCCCGCCACTCGCACCAATTCCTCAAAGCGAATGCGTCAGACGCGCGAGTGGTGGAATTGGCAGACTCGCTAGATTCAGGTTCTAGTGTGCATTACGCACGTGCGGGTTCAAGTCCCGCCTCGCGCACCAAAACAAAGGGCACCCCATGGGGTGCTCTTTGTTTTGCCTGTGAGTATGTGGGACTTGAAACGAGTTCCAAAAGCGCCGAGCGACAGCGACGGCGGCTTAAGCGGCAAACAGTCCGGTGGACCGTTTGTGCAGTGAGAGGAAGACCCCTCTTCATTCGCACCAGATACAGGAGTACCCTCGGAGGGTGCTCCTGTGCTGATATAGACGGCGAAGCAGCAGGTGTGTAAGCGCTGCTTTACGCCGCATGAAGGCAAAGATCCACAGCGGCAGGGAGCATGCCCCGGCCTCCCCTCAATCGACATGCTTTTATTGCAGTACGCGAAACCGGTTTTCATATTGTGCAAATCCTTACGCCTCATAAGATAAGACTATTGCCTTTATAAGGCGGGCCTATTTTCCACCTTTTTCAATTGTGAATATAGACACATTTTGAATGTAAACATTTGTTAATGCTGACAATCTTGAGCGCACTTTTCCGGTTTAGATTGACAATCGCGCACGCAAAAGGGTAAAATGTATCCATGCCAACCACCATATGTTGTAAATGCATATGGAGGGCGGGATTCTAAACTAAGTAGGAGGAAAAAGAATGAAACGGTTTATCTCACTGCTCCTGTCCGCTCTGATGCTGGTCTCTGTTCTGGCCGGCTGCGGTGGCGGCAACAACAGCGGCGGCAACAACAGCGGCGGCAACGGCAGCGGCGGCAACGGCGGCGGCGATGCGGAGGAGAAGGTTGTTACTCTGCGCAATACCGCCTTCATGACCACCTGCGACCCGATGGCGACCACCAACACCCACGACTACACTGTCCATGAGAACATCTATGAGGGTCTGTATGACCTGAACGAGGCCACCGGCGGTTACGACCTGCGGCTGGCTGAGAAGATCGAGGCCAATGACGACGCCACTGAGTACATCGTCACCCTGAAGCAGGGTGTCAAGTTCCACAATGGCGAGACCATGACCGCGGATGACGTTGTCTTCAGCTATGACTACGCTCTGTCCCAGCCCAAGATGACCTCGTACACCCGTCCTCTGGACCACTGCGAGAAGATCGACGACAGCACCGTCAAGATCGTCATGAACCAGTCCTTCTCTCCCATCGGCCACCTGCTGCACAAGGTGAAGATCCTGTCCCAGAAGGAAGTTACCGCCCAGGGCGACAACTTCGGCAAGATCGCCAACAAGGCCGGCACCGGCCCCTTCATGTGGGATGAGAACAACTACGATCCCAAGACCACTTGGTCTGCCGTCGCTTTTGACGACTATCATCGCGGCAGAGCCAAGATCGACCGCATCGTCTGGAACGTCATCGAGGACGACACCTCCGCCATCACTGCCCTGCAGAACGGCGAGGTCGACTACATGGTCGTTCCCATCTCCTACTGGGAGGATGTGAAGAACTCCGGTAAGTTCACCACCGTTGAGAAGCAGTCCAACGAGGTCATGCTGTTCGCCATCAACGTTGAGTCTGAGGGCTACGGCGAGATCCTGCAGAACGATAAGGTCCGTCTGGCCATGATGTACGCTCTGGATCGTGACGGCATCAACAAGCTGGTTTGCGACGGTTACGGCGCTCCCACCTATATGTACATCAACCCCAAGTATGCTGCGGCTGCCCCCAAGGATGAGTCCCTGAAGAACCCCATCCCCTTCGATCTGGAGAAGGCCAAGGCGCTGCTGGCTGAGGCTGGTTATCCCGATGGCGTCGATGTCGGTGAGTTCATCGCCGCTGCCGGCCGTAACGAGAGCTACGCCATTGCCGTCCACGCTCAGCTGGAGGCTGCCGGCATCAAGTCCAAGCTGGTTGTCCAGGACTACTCCGTCGTCTCTGACCGTCAGGTCGCTCAGGAGTATGAGTTGGGTATGTACTACGACTGCGGTAACTACGACTTCAACAACTTCGAGCAGCAGTCCGCTTCCACCGCTATTGGTATCACCAACGTGACCTTCACCGGTGCTTCCGGCAAGTTTGCTGAACTGTCCAAGAAGTTCGACCAGTGGCTGAAGGACGGCTCCTCCACCGCTGACGAGGCGAAGCGTATCGAGATCTACACCGAGATGTACAACGCCTATTATGACACCCATACCCAGGTGCCCGTCATCATCATTCCGTCCTGCATTGCTTACAACAAGAATCTGAATGCTGTTCCCGTCCCCACCGACTACCGTGTCTATGACTGGAGCTGGAACTGATCTGCGAGTCAGATTGATCGAACTTAAAGCCGTTATTTGGTAAAGAATCGTGTGCAGGCGGCTAAGTAAGCCGCCTGCACACAACTTCTATTTTGCACATTTCGCAAAATAGCGCCCTCTTTATCCATACCACGTTTAACTGGAAATCTTCCGTTAGAAAGCAGGGAAAGCATGCATCGATATGTTCTCAAGCGTTTGCTGTTTTTGATCCCTACCGTGCTTGGCGTGAGCCTAATTATTTTTACAGTTATGAACATCACGCCCGGTAACCCCGGCCGTATGATCCTGGGTCCCAACGCTACGGCAGAAGAGGTCGAGGCGGTAAACGAAGAGTTGGGTTTCCATGACCCGATTCTGGTACGCTGGTTTAATTACTTGAAAAAAATCGTCACCAAGGGTGACTTTGGCCAGTCCTATTCCACCAAGCTTCCTGTTCTTGATGAGCTCTGGCCCCGATTTAAGATCACGTTCCGCTTGGCCATCATGGTCCTTGTGCTGTCGGTATCCATAGGCGTCCCATTGGGCATTTTGTCCGCAGTCAAGCAGAACTCGCTGATGGATACCATACCAACCATGATCGCATTCTTCCTGGCCGCGGTGCCCAGCTTCGTTGTCGGTATCGTGCTCATGTATATTTTCGCTTTGAAGCTCAACTGGTTCCCATCGTTCGGCTTAAAGGATGCAAAGAGCTACGTATTGCCCGTTATTGCAGCTACGATCTGTGAGCTGTCGGCTTATCTGCGTTTCACCAAGTCCTCGATGCTGGAGTCCATCCGTCAGGACTATGTCCGTACCGCCCGCGCCAAGGGCGTTGCCGAGCGCACGGTGATCTGGAAGCACGCGCTGAAGAACGCGCTGCTGCCCGTCGTTACCTCGATCGGTATGCGTTTTGGCTGCCTGCTGGCCGGCATGGTCACGACCGAGCGGCTGTTCTCCATCCCGGGCGTCGGCTCCCTGATCGTTGAATCGATCAGCATGAAGGATGAGCCGTTGATCATTGGCGCCGCGGTGATGGTGTCCATCCTCTTCACGTTGTTGATGATCGGTGTGGACTTGATTTATGCGTTCATTGACCCGCGTATCCGGGCCAAGTACAGCAAGAGGAGGTGATCTCAGTGGCTAACACTTCTACGAATCCCGTTACCGAAACGGCCGTCGGTGAGGATATCAACTTCAAGCGTCCCAGTCAGGTCAAGGAGATCATCCGCCGCCTGAAAAAGAACAAGGGCGCGATGATTGGCCTGTTTCTGCTGATTTGCATCATTTTGGTCGTCATTTTCGCGGACGTGATCGCCAGCTATGAAGTCGGCGTTGTTCAGGTCCCTGAAAACAAACTGGCTCCCATGTCCGCTGAGCATCCTCTGGGTTGCGACAGCTATGGCCGCGATGTTCTGTCCCGCTTGGTGCATGGCGCCCGCAACTCCCTTCTGGTGGCTGTTGCGTCCTCCATCACCTCCTGCCTGTTTGGTTGTACCTTGGGTGCGATCGCCGGCTATTTTGGCGGCAAGGTCGATCAGGTGATCATGCGTGCGTTGGACATCTTCATGTCTATCCCCGACCTGCTGTTCACCATGGTGGTCGTGGCTGCCTTGGGCTCCAGCATCCCCGTGCTGATCGTCGCAATGACGTTGGCCTACTTTACCAACTATGTCCGCCTGGTTCGTTCCGGCGTGCTGAACCTGGTGGACCAGGAGTATGTGGAAGCTGCCCGCGCCGGCGGATCCAGCTCTGCCCGCATCATCATCAGCCATATCATCCCCAATACGCTGGGCATTATCCTGGTCAATGCGACACTGAATGTCTCCAGCCTGGTCATCTATCAGTCCACGCTGAGTTTCATCGGCCTGTCTCTGCCCGCTCCTGCACCTGAGTGGGGCTCCATGCTGTCCAGCGCCCGCGTTGATATGCTGCGCGCTCCCTTGCTGGTGCTGTTCCCCGCTCTTTGCATCGTGCTGACAGCTTTCTCCGTCAACCTGCTGGGCGACGGTCTGCGCGACGCTATGGACCCCCGTCTGAAGAGCTGATGCTGGCAGAAAGGAATTATCATCATGAGTAACACAGAAAAGATGTTAGATATTAAGGATCTGAGCGTTATCTATAAGACAGATCTGGAAACTGTGTATGCAGTCAATGGTGTCTCCCTTTCGCTGGAAAAAGGTGCAACGTTGGGCCTGGTGGGTGAGACCGGCGCCGGTAAAACCACGCTGGCGCTGACGCTCATGCGCCTGCTGCCTGAGCGTACGGGCAAAGTCACTTCCGGTTCCATCACCTTTGAAGGCGACAGCATCGTAGATCTGCCGGAAACACAGATGCGTAAGATCCGCGGCGATAAGATCGCCATGATCTTCCAAGACCCCATGACCTCCCTGAACCCGGTGATGACCGTGGGCGAGCAGATCGCCGAGGCGCTGTTGGTCCACAATGAGGCCGGCCGTTCCAAAGAGGAGATCGAGGCGCGTGTTGACGAGACCTTGACGCTGGTGGGCATTCCGCCCTCCAGAAAAAACGAGTATCCCCATCAGTTCTCCGGCGGTATGCGTCAGCGTGTTGTGATCGCCATCGCCCTGTCCTGCGAGCCCGATTTGCTGATTGCGGACGAACCCACCACCGCGCTGGATGTTACCATTCAGGCGCAGGTGCTGCTGATGATCCGCGATCTGCGTGACCGGCTTGGCACCTCGATGATCATGATCACGCACGATCTGGGCATCGTGGCGCAGACCTGCGACAATGTGGCGGTTATGTATGCCGGCGAAATCATTGAGCTTGGTACCGCTGAGGATATTTTCACCCGGTCTCAGCACCATCCCTATACAGACGGTTTGTTTGGATCGCTGCCCAATCTGAAGACGAAGACAGACCGCCTGCACCCCATCGCGGGGTTGATGCCGGATCCTACCAATCTGCCCAAGGGCTGCAAATTTGCGCCGCGCTGCGACAAGTGCATGCAGATTTGCCAGGAGGTACCTCCGGAGGTCTATACTGATGGCACGCACTCTATCCGCTGCCATCTCTTTCACCAGGGAAAGGAGGACTAAGCTGTGGCAGAAGAGAGAATCCCTCTGATTGAGACCAGAAACCTGAAGAAGTACTTCAAAGTTGGTGACAAGTCCTTCCTGCACGCGGTGGACGACATCAACATGAAGGTGTTCCCCGGTGAGACCATCGGCGTGGTGGGTGAGTCCGGCTGCGGAAAGAGCACGCTGGGGCGTACTATTCTGCGCCTGATCGAGCCCACAGCCGGCCAGATCCTGTATAACGGTGAGGACATTACTCATTACAATGCTCACCAGATGAAGAAGATGCGCCAAGAGCTGCAGATCATCTTCCAGGATCCGTACGCAAGCCTTGATCCCCGTAAATCTGTCATTGAGATCATTGCTGAGTACATGGTCATCAATAAGACGTTGCCGACGAAGCGGGAGATTTATAACCGTGCCGCGCATCTGATGGATGTGGTGGGCCTGGCCCGGCGCTATGCGACGGCATATCCCCACGAGTTGGACGGCGGTCGCCGCCAGCGTATCGGTATTGCCCGCGCCCTGTCGGTCAACCCCAAATTCATCGTCTGCGATGAGCCTGTTTCAGCTCTGGACGTCTCCATTCAAGCGCAGATCCTCAACTTGCTGATGGATCTGCAGGATGAAATGGGCCTGACCTATATGTTCGTGACCCATGACCTGAGCGTTGTCAAGCACATCTCTGACAACATCATGGTCATGTATCTGGGCCAGTGCTTGGAACTGACCAGCTCTGACGAACTGTTTGCAAACCCGGTGCATCCCTACACGCAGGCCTTGCTGTCCGCTATTCCGGAGCCGGATATTGCCATGCGCAGCAAGGAAATCAAGGTTATCAAGGGCGAGGTCGTCAGTCCCGTGGATCCCAAGCCCGGCTGCCGCTTTGCTGCCCGTTGTGACCTTTGCCAGGAGCGGTGCCACCACGAGGCTCCCGAGCTGAAGGAGGTTTCTCCCAACCATTTCGTGGCTTGCCACCTCTGCAGCGGAGAATGATCTTTCTACGAAGGTGTACCTTTCACAAGAAGTTATATTGATTCCGGAGATCATTAGGAAAGCAGCACGGCATTGCCGTGCTGCTTTTCTTTATATCGCCAACCGAGAAAGCCGCCGACATATCGCTCCGTCGACATTTTAAAAAAATTCTTGTCGCTTTTTTGCGGATACCTATTGAAATACCCGGCGGACTGTGGCATAGTAGTTAGTGAGAACTAACAGAATGAAGAGAGCGCAGGATGAGGGGAGCATACGATATGGCTGCCGAGGGTATCGGTTGGGACCGCGGTTTTCGCGCGTGTGTCTGGAACACGATTTGAAATTCACATCAAGAGGGGAGCGCATGAAGATGGACAAGATAACTGTGAAAATCGATGGTATGATGTGCGGGATGTGCGAGGCACATATCAAGGACGTGATCCGAAAAGTGTGCCCTGAGGCAAAAAAGGTGACTGCCTCCCACACCGCCGGTGAAGCCACGTTTGTCACCGATGGACCGGTGGATGAGGAACGTCTGCGCGCTGCCATCGACGAGACAGGCTACAGCTTTCTATCCGTATCCTCAGCCCCCTATGAGAAAAAGCGGTGGTTTGGCAGATCATGAGCGGGGCGTTTTGGGGATTGTTGATCCCCTTTCTGGGAACAACTGCCGGCGCCGCTTGCGTGTTCTTTATGAGGCGGGCCTTGAGCCTGACTGTACAGCGGGCATTGACCGGCTTTGCCGCCGGCGTTATGGTGGCGGCATCTATCTGGAGTTTGCTGATCCCCGCGATAGAGCAATCCGCCACGCTGGGGAAATGGTCATTTCTCCCGGCACTGGCAGGCTTCTGGCTGGGCATTCTGTTCCTGCTACTGTTGGACCACACGATCCCTCATCTGCACCGGAACGCGGATCAGGCTGAGGGCCCCAGGAGCCGTCTTGCCCGCACCACCATGATGGTGCTGGCAGTGACGCTGCACAACATCCCCGAGGGTATGGCGGTGGGTGTGGTCTATGCAGGTCTGCTGCACGGCTCCACCGAGATCACCGCCGGCGGTGCTATGGCGCTGGCATTGGGGATTGCCATTCAGAATTTCCCGGAGGGCGCCATTATCTCCATGCCTCTCCACGCTGAGAGGATGAGGAAGGGCAGGGCCTTTTTCTACGGCGTTCTGTCCGGCGCGGTGGAGCCGGTGTTCGGGGCACTGACCATTTTGGCAGCGGGATTGATCGTTCCGGCCATGCCCTATCTGCTCAGCTTCGCGGCAGGCGCCATGCTGTATGTGGTGGTAGAGGAGCTGATACCGGAGATGTCGGCAGGCAGACACTCCAATGTGGGCGTTATGCTGTTTGCTGTGGGGTTCACGTGCATGATGGCGCTGGATGTGGCGTTAGGGTAGGGGCGCTGCCTCGCACGATCAGTTGCCGATGAAGAGGATGTATGAATGAGAGAGGAGGCCCTGCCGCCAGGCAGAGCCTCCTTTTTATCGCCCTGTATGCCGACTGAAGTCGGTATCAGAACGCGGTCTGCAGTCCGGCTTCAGTCACGATATAGCGGATATCCCGGTCAGTCGCTTCTTTTACGATGCATGGGAGGCACTGGACCGCAAAGGCCACCAGGATCATCTGTGCCCGGCTGCACCGAGGCAGATAGCGGTCATAGTAGCCGGCGCCGTGTCCCAAGCGGCCGCCGTTCAGATCGAAACCGACACAGGGCACCAGGACAGCGTCAATCTCCTCCGGCCGAATCAACTCTGACGCGTCTGGACGTGGCGCACGGATACCATAGGCGCCGGTCTCCCAGCTGTCTTCGCCGTGGGGAACAGCGGCCGTCATGAAACCCTCCCGGTGGGAGATGGGAAAGGCGACGATTTTACCGCACTCCACAGCCCAGCGGTGGAATACCTCAAGATCGACTTCGTCCCACGTGGCCGCGTAAGAGAAGATCGTTTTTGCCTGCTGTAGTGCAGGCATCTCCTGCAGCATCCGGCAGATCTGTCGGCTGTGTTCCCGACGCTGCTCGTCTGTCAGAGCCCTGCGGGCCTGCAGGCATTGCTGCCGCTGCAGCTGTTTGCGGGCCCAGACGTCGTCATATGCGGCAGGCAACTGATCACTCATGCCGCCGCCCCCTTTGCTGCCCACTTCCGCAGGAGCGGGATCAGCACGCCGCCCACAGAGTTGCCCAAAGTCATGAGAAGCACATAACCCAGCGTCCGCAGGCTCCAGGCATCCGCCATGGAAAAGTAATACATGTTGGCCACGCAGTGTTCAAAACCACAGAGGATGAACACCATCACGCCGAAAAACAAGGCCAGATACTTGCCCGGTTCGTGAGGATTCCTGTTGTAGCCGTCCACAGCGATGAAGATGAGAACATTGCAGAAGACCGCTAGCAGAAAGATGCTCAGCAACTCGTCGCTGAGCTTTATCTCACACAGCGCCTGCGCCTTTGCCTCCAGTGCTTCGCCGATGCGGGTCTGCCGCTCCAGAAACGCGGTCAGCCATGCGCCGCACAGGTTGCCCAGCCAAATAAGCGGCAGATCCAGGGCGTATGCGCGGTCCCGCTCGAACACATAGCAGACCTTACCGGTGAAGAGATTGAAGCCGAAAGTGCAGACGGTGAACAGACCCACTGTAAAAAACAACGCACCCAGCACCTTGCTGTCCAGTGACAGGAAGACAGTCCCGCCGATGGAGATGCTGATGCCGGCCAATATGCCGTATACAAAAGTCCTCAGCTGCTTCACGACGCCATCCGCTTTGCGGCCTCCACTACATGGCTGACCAGCACACTGGTGGTCACGCTGCCCACGCCGCCGGGCACGGGGGTGATGGCCGCCACAATGGGTTCAGCTTCTTCGTACAGCACGTCACCGCAGAGCTTCTGCTTTTCCTCACTCCAACCGATGCCCACGTCGATGACGATCTGACCCGGCCGCAGGTAGGAGGCGTCTACACTCTCCATCTGACCGGAGGCGGCGATCACGATGTCGGCCTCCCGAGTGACAGATGGGACATCTGCCGTCCGGGTGTGACAGACGGTCACGGTGGCATTGGCGTGCATGAGCATCATTGCTGCCGGGCGGCCGATCACCAGGGAACGGCCGATGACGACCGCTTTTTTGCCAGTGGGATCAACACCGTAATATTTTAGAATCTCCATGGCCGCCTGTGCTGTACAGGGGGGGAACCCCAGCGGCGTATTGGTGAACACACCGGCCAGAGAGCCATCCGTGCAGCCATCCACATCTTTTTCCGGGGCCAGCAGCTTTCGGGCCTTCTCGCCGTCCAAGTGCTTTGGCAGCGGGCGGAACAGCAGGATGCCGTGGACGGAATCATCGCGATTTAAATCCTCCAGCGTGTGGAAAAAGGTGTCGCCATCCACATCAGCGGGCAGGACGACGCTTTTCACGGCCACACCCACTTGTTGACACCGTTTCATGGCGCCGCGCTCATAGCTGAGGTCATCGGGCCGCTCACCGACGCGGAGAATAGCCAGCGTGGGCGTGATGCCCCGGCCCTTCAGCACCTCCACCTCCACAGCGGCGGCTTCGCTCAGCGCGGCTGCCACCGGCGCGCCTTTCCAAATCTCTGCCATTATTCCAACCTCCCGTTGATATTCGCAAAGACCTCCTCCGCCAGCGGCAGATACTTCTGCAGTTGGGCTGCCACGTGGGCATTGATGCCCTCGGCGTATGGCCGGTCCTTCATCAAGCGGGTGTTGACCCGGACGTTGACCGCCGCACCCTGCATGGCACCGCGGCAGAGAGCGGCGCCGGTGGCGGCGTCGGATATGACGATCCGGCTGCCCTTGGCCGCAAAGAGCTGCAGCAGCTCAACGGCCTCGCCACACAGGTCGAGGATTTCCAGCGGTGCCGCAGCGGCTTCACGGAGGCACTGCTCCATGATCTCGTCCCGGCCCGGGGCGTCCTTTGGGATGGCATAGGCCCGGGATAGGGGCTCAAAGACCTCTGCGTCCTTTTCCACACAAGCGAGAAAGCGGAGGCGAAGCGCTTGGGCCCGGGTCATAGCGACACGCAGTTCGTCTTCCACATCCGCGTATTTCTTTTTGCCGACAGTCAGTTCACCTACCATATCACCCAAGGCGATGCCGATGGCACCGACCAATGCGCTGGCTCCGCCGCCCCCGGGGACGGGGGCGGCGGAGGCCAACTGCTCGGTAAAAACTGTCACATTTTGTGAAAGCAATCCCATGATTGTACTCCTTATCGCTGTCCGCTGTACGCGGAGCAGATCTTAGAACAGGCCGGTGATCACACCGTTTTCGTCCACGTCGATCTTCTCAGCGGCGGGGACCTTCGGCAGACCCGGCATGGTCATGATGTCGCCGGTCAGCGCCACGATGAAGCCGGCGCCGGCGCTGACCTTCAGGTTCCGCACCGTGACGGTGAAACCCTTGGGAGCGCCCAGCAGGGCGGGATCGTCGGAGAAGGAATACTGGGTTTTCGCCATGCAGATGGGCAAGCTGCCGAAGCCCAACTCCTCCAGCTGCTTGGCCTGCTTCACAGCAGCACCCACCAGCTGCACGCCGTCGGCGTGGTAGATCTTGGTGCAGATGGCGTTCAGCTTCTCCGTGATGGACAGATCCAGCTCATAGCTCTGGCGGAAGTTATTGGACTGCTCACACAGACGTACCACCTCTTCGGCCAGAGCCTTGCCGCCCTCGCCGCCCTTGGCCCACACCTCGCTGAGGGCTACGTTTACACCCAGCTCGTTGCAGCGCTTTTCCACCAGAGCCAACTCGGCTTCGGTGTCGGTAGGGAAGGCGTTGATGGCCACCACGCAGGGCAGACCGAACACGTTCTTGATATTGTCCACGTGCTGCAGCAGGTTGGGCAGGCCCTTCTCCAGAGCCGTCAGGTTTTCGTTATTCAGATCCGCCTTGGCCACACCACCGTGGTACTTCAGGGCGCGGACAGTGGCCACAATGACCACGGCAGAGGGGTGGAGGCCGGCCATGCGGCACTTGATGTCCAGGAACTTCTCAGCACCCAGGTCAGCGGCAAAACCCGCCTCAGTAACGGCATAGTCCGCCAGCTTCAGCGCCATGCGGGTGGCGGTGATGGAGTTGCAGCCATGGGCGATGTTGGCGAAGGGGCCACCGTGGATGAAAGCAGGGGTCCCCTCCAGGGTCTGCACCAGATTAGGCTTCAGGGCGTCCTTCAGCAGAGCGGCCATCGCGCCCTCGGCCTTCAGGTCGTGGGCGGTGACAGGTTTGCCGTCATAGGTATATCCCACGATGATCCGGGCCAGGCGGGCCTTCAGGTCAGTGATGTCGCTGGCCAGGCACAGGACGGCCATGATCTCGCTGGCCACGGTGATCTCAAAGCCGTCCTCGCGGGGTACACCCTGGACCTTGCCGCCCAGACCATCCACGATATGGCGCAGCTGGCGGTCGTTCATATCCACGGCCCGCTTCCAGGTGATCTGCTTGGGATCGATGCCAAGGCTGTTGCCCTGCTGGATATGGTTGTCCAGCAGGGCTGCCAACAGGTTGTTGGCGGCACCGATGGCGTGGAAGTCGCCGGTGAAGTGGAGGTTGATGTCCTCCATGGGCACCACCTGCGCATACCCGCCGCCGGCTGCGCCGCCCTTGACGCCGAACACGGGGCCCAAAGAGGGCTCACGCAGTGCCACGATGGCGTTTTTGCCGATCTTACGCAGACCATCCGTCAGCCCCACGCTGGTGGTGGTCTTGCCCTCGCCGGCCGGGGTGGGGGTGATGGCGGTGACCAGGATCAGCTTGCCGTCCGGCTTGTCCGCCAAATCACGGAGCAAGCGGTAGTCCACCTTGGCTTTGTAGTTGCCGTACTGCTCCAGGTATTTCTCGTCTACGCCCGCTGCCTTGGCGATTTCGGTGATCGCTTTCTTTTCGCAGGCCTGAGCGATTTCGATATCCGATTTGAAACTCAATTTATTATTCCTCCCAAGAATACAACTACTGTGTGGAGACGCGGCAGAGTCAATTACTTGCCGAACCGCTCGGCGATCAACGCCTCGATGGCGGCAGCCTCGTCCGGATTGATCTTGTAGGCGTGGACGCTGTCATCGGGGAAGCTGCCGCTGCGGACCTCCTCGGCATACTCGGTGAACGCGCGCAGCAGCTCGCCGCCCACGTTGCCGTACCGCTTGACGAACTTGGGGGTGAAATCGTCAAAGTAACCCACCATGTCTGCATAGATCAGCAGTTGGCCGTCGGTATAGGAGCCGGCGCCGATGCCCAGAATGGGGATGTTGGCCTGCTCGGTGATGGCCTTGCCCACCACGGCGGGAACGCCCTCCACCAGGATGGAGCAGGCACCGGCCTCCTCGATGCGCTTGGCGCCTTCGATCAGCTTCAGGGCTGCCTCATAGCTCTTTCCCTGGGCCTTGTTGCCGCCCATCTGCGCGCCGAACTGGGGCGTCAGGCCGATGTGGCCCATGACCAGCATGCCGGCGTCATTGATGGCCCGGATGCGCTCGATGCAGGAGTCGGTAAGGCCCTCCAGCTTCACGCAGTCGGCACCGGCCTCCTTGACGAAGCGACCGGCGTTGGCGACGGCCTCCTCATTAGAGACCTGATAGGACATGAAGGGCATGTCGCCGACGATGAAGGTGTTGGGGGCGCCTCTGCGGACTGCCTTGCAGTGGATGATCATATCCTCCATGGTGACAGGATAGGTGCTGTCGTAGCCGAGTACTACGTTGCCCAGGGAGTCGCCCACCAGGATCATATCGACGCCAGCGCGCTCCTCGTATTTTGCGGTCAGATAATCGTAGCCGGTCAGGTATACGATCTTCTCACCCTCTTTTGCCATGCGGCGAAAATCAATGATTGTCTTTTTCTTGGAAGCCATGATAAGAACTCCTTTCAAAATTTACGTCCCTCCGCAGAGGAGGGCGAACGTACAATGACCGTCTAATTCATAATTATAACATATTATCCTCCGATTTCCACAGGTTTCTTGCAATATCATGAAAATTTTTTTCTATCGCTGTGAAAAAATTATTATATGCTATGAAAGAGAGGGGATGGCTGCTGACAAGGCAGATAACCTGCTTTGCACCCCTTGACAAATACCCCTTAGGGGTATATAGTAAAAATACCCTAAGGGGGTATTTTTCGAGAGGAGGCACGACATGGACTGCGACAAGAGATGCGCCTGCTGCGAAAAGAGAACGGAGCGCTCCGAGGAGGAACGCAAAAAGCTGCTCAACCGTCTCAGTCGCATTGAGGGACAGGTGCGCGGGCTCACCGGCATGATCGAACGGGATGCCTACTGCGCCGATATACTGACTCAATCGGCAGCTGTGACGGCGGCTCTCAATGCCTTTAACCGGGATCTGCTGGCGCGGCACATCCGCTCCTGCGTGGTGCGGGATCTGCGGGAAGGTGATGACAGCGTGGTAGACGAACTGGTGAACACGGTGCAGAAGTTGATGAAATGAACTGAGTGCGGGAACAATAGAAAGGGATAGAAATATGGGTTGGATCAATTATGTGCTGGTCGCCGCAATCGCGGCCGCCGCCATGGGCGGCATTTACAGCCTGGTCAAGCACGCCAAGGGACAGGGAGACTGCTGCGGCGGAGGTGGTAATATCGTCGATTCCTGCGAAAAAAAGACGCTGGAGGGGCCTGCGCTGGGCCGTTACATTCTGCACGTGGAGGGCATGCACTGCGACAACTGCCGGCGGACCGTAGAACGCCGACTGGACAAGTTCGACGGGGCTGTGTGCCGGGTGGATCTGAACAGAAAGACCGCCACCGTTACCTATGACCGGCCGGTGGACCCGGAGCAGCTGCGCCTGGCGGTGACGATGATGGACTATCAGGTGACAGGCATTGACCGGGAAGAGGTGTAAGGTATGACACAGTACAACGTGACGGGCATGAGCTGCGCGGCCTGCAGCGCCCGGGTGGAAAAGGCGGTATCCGCCGTGCCGGGTGTTACATCCTGTTCGGTGAGTCTGCTGACCAATTCCATGGGCGTGGAGGGCACGGCCACGGCGGAGAGCATCATCGCCGCCGTGACGAATGCCGGCTACGGTGCCAGTGTCAAGGGAACTGCGAGAGCCGCAGCCGCTGAACCGGATGAGCTGCGGGACACGGAGACGCCGAAGCTGAAGAGGCGACTCCTGTGGTCTCTGGCTTTTTTACTGGTACTGATGTATGTCTCCATGGGCCATATGATGTGGGGCTGGCCGCTGCCTGCGTTTTTCGACGGCAACCACGTGGCCATGGGACTTTTGCAGCTGCTGTTGGCGGCCATCGTTATGGTCATCAATCAGCGGTTCTTTGTCAGCGGCTTTCGGGGCCTGCTGCACCGTGCACCCAATATGGACACGCTGGTGGCACTGGGTTCGGCAGCGGCCTTCGGCTACAGCACTTATGCGCTTTTTGCCATGACCGGGGCACAACTCCGGGGCGACGGGGCGGCGGTTATGGATTACATGCACGAGTTCTACTTCGAGTCCGCGGCCATGATTCTGACGCTGATCACCGTAGGCAAGATGCTGGAGGCCCGCTCCAAGGGAAAGACCACCGATGCGCTGAAGAGTCTGATGAAGCTGTCGCCCAAGGTGGCTACCGTGGTGCGGGACGGCCAGGAGCTTGAATTGCCCATTGAACGGGTACAAAAAGGCGACACGTTCGTGGTGCGGCCGGGTGAGAATATCCCGGTGGACGGCGTGGTGACAGAGGGTACAAGCGCTGTCAATGAGAGTGCCTTAACAGGTGAGAGCCTGCCGGTGGACAAGGCGTCAGGCGACGTGGTGTCTGCCGGCACCATCAACCAGTCCGGACTGTTGCGCTGCAGCGCCACCCGGGTGGGGGAAGACACCACCCTCAGCCAGATCATACAGATGGTCAGTGATGCGGCGGCCACCAAGGCCCCCATCGCTAAAGTGGCGGACAAGGTTTCCGGCGTGTTTGTGCCAGTGGTCATTGCCATCGCCGTCGTGACGACACTGGTCTGGACGCTCATCAGCGGTGATTTCGGCTATGCGCTGGCCCGGGGGATCTCCGTGCTGGTGATTTCCTGTCCCTGTGCGCTGGGGTTGGCCACGCCGGTGGCCATCATGGTGGGCAACGGCGTGGGCGCCAGGAACGGCATCCTGTTCAAAACGGCCGTTTCGCTGGAGAACGCTGGAAAGACCGGTATCGTGGTGCTGGACAAAACCGGCACCATTACCGCCGGTGAACCCCGGGTCACGGATGTGGTGCCCGTATCCACTGATGAAACGGAGCTGCTGACATTGGCCCTGTCGCTGGAGCGGAGCAGCGAGCATCCGCTGGCCCGGGCCATCGTGGCCGAGGGGGAGCGCCGGGGTCTGTCCCCCCGGGTGGTGGAGGAGTTCCACGCGCTACCCGGCAATGGGCTGGAGGCCTTCTGCGGCGGCGAAAAGTTGCTGGGCGGCAGCCTGGCCTTTATCGGCGGGCAGACCAAATTGCCGGAGACGGTACAGCGCCGGGCGGAGGAACTGGCCGGACAGGGGAAGACCCCGCTGCTGTTTAGCCGCGGCGGGGAACTGCTGGGCCTTGTCGCAGTGGCGGACGTCATCAAGGAGGACAGCCCCGAGGCCATCCGCCAGCTGCGGAACATGGGCGTCCGGGTGGTGATGCTGACCGGCGACAATGAGCGGACTGCCCGGGCCATCGGCAATCAGGCCGGCGTGGATGAGGTCATCGCCGGCGTGCTGCCGGAGGGTAAAGAGAGTGTCATCCGCCGCCTGCGGGAACAGGGGCGCGTGACCATGGTGGGTGACGGCATCAATGATGCCCCGGCTTTGACCCGCGCCGACATCGGTATCGCCATCGGCGCCGGTACCGATGTGGCCATTGACGCGGCGGAGGTGGTACTGATGAGGAGCCGCCTCATCGATGTGGCGGCTGCCATTCGACTCAGCCGCGCCACGCTGCGGAACATCCATCAGAATCTGTTCTGGGCGTTCTTCTACAACACCATCGGCATTCCGCTGGCAGCGGGTGTGTTGATCCCCCTGGGCCTGACGCTGAACCCTATGTTCGGCGCGGCGGCCATGAGCCTCAGCAGCTTCTGTGTGGTCACCAATGCCCTGCGGCTGAACCTGTGCAGGCTCTACGATCCCAGCCGTGACCGGGCGAAGATGACGCTTCTCACGGCGGAGCTGACTGCCTCGCCGGAAGAAGACATCGTCACCATGCGCATTGAGGGCATGATGTGTCCCCACTGCGAGGCGACGGTGAAGGGGGCCCTGGAGCGCATACCCGGCGTGGCCTGTGCCCAGGCCAGCCACACCGACGGCACCGCTGTGGTGCGGCTCAGCGGACCGACCGACCGCGAGGCCATGCGCCGGGCGGTGGAGGCGGAGGACTATGCCGTACTGTCCATTGAGGGATAGCAAAGGCATCCAAAGCGGGCTGTTTCCGCGGCGAGATGTATGATATCATCCGATATGAGGGGGGAGGCTCATGAAGCGCGTATTACCCATTACGGACCCGGTTCGCCATGCCGCGGCCCTGACAGGCCGCAGTTGCCGGTTGCTCTCCGACGACTGCCCCTGGCGGGAGGATATGGCATTCCATACAGTGAATGAGTTCGGGGGTTTAGGCCGCGGCTTCCACCAGCACTGCGGGCCCACCGCCGTTACCAATCTGGTCTGTGCCGCCGTTCGTCGGCGGGACCCGGCCCATGCAGAGGACGTGGATCCGGCCCGCATTTTCAGCCGGGCAGCGGACATCGGCCGCCGCAGGCTCACCTATTGGAACATCCACGAGCGCTTTCATGTGGGGGGCACGTCCTATCTGCTGCTGCGGGCCTACGTGGCCGCCTGCCTGCGGCAGTTCGGCATGTCCGGTGCCCGTGTCACTGCGCGGTTGAAAGCTTCTCCGGAAAAGATGGCTGAGGAGATCCGCAGGGGGCGGCTGCTGTGCCTGGCGATGTACCGCCACCGGTGCTATGGCTCCCATCTGGTGGTGGCCTATGGCGCAGTGCAGGTGGCGGTGGAGGGAGAGGCTGTACCCCGACTCTACTTCCGCGTGGCGGACGGCTGGTCTACCACACCCCGCTATATCCTCGCTGATTCCCTGCGTTTGTGCTCCTGCATTTCGGTGGAGCTGCAGCAGCTATGAGCGGATGAAAGACGCTGGCACAGTTTTTTGATAAAGGAAAAATTTGTGGAAAATAATTATGATTTGGTTACAATTTCGCACCCTTCATTGACCTTTCTGCGGGAAAGGAATACAATGGTCGCAAAGCGGAGACCGGATGCCGAAAGGAGGGATCGGCGATGAGACGAATTGCGGCGCTGTTACTGGCCCTGCTGACGGTGATGAGCCTGACCGGCTGCCTGGGGAGAACTCCGGAGGAAGAGGAGCAACCGGATATGGGTACGATCAACGTGCTGCGGCTGATCCAGCGGGCGGATGCCACCGATTTTCCGGTAGATGAGGAGTTCGCGGACAAAAAGGTGACCAGATTTCAGCTGGCCCAGGCACTGCAGGAGGCAGCGGCCAAGCCGTTGGACGCCGCCGTCGGCATAAATGCGGGTCTGGCCCCGGGGCAGGATGGATATTGGAGCCGCTCAGCCCATCTGGAAGGCACGGCGGAAGGCTTTTCACCGAAGGATCTGTGGCTCGAGATGACCTGCGGCCTGACGGAGAATGTGGTCCGCGTTACGGCCCACCAAGGCTCGGAGTGGGGCGCCTGCTATGTGCGGGGTCCGGAGCTGTACACGATGCTGCGCCACTGGCGGGATCGCGAACTGGAGATAGACGAGGAAGCCTATGAGAAGGTCCGGGAGCAGGTGGACAGCGCCATCGAGGCGATTTGCCAATCGGAAAAAGCGACAGGACAGCCCTATACCGGTTGGGAGCTGACAGAGTTCCGGTGGCTCACCGATTATGTGGACACCAGCGACGACAGCACCATCCATATCTACTCTGTGGACTACGCCATGCTGACTGACGATCCCGGCAGCGTGAAGTGGAGCGGCGATATGGCGCTGGACAGTGCAGGCCGCGTGGAGAATGTAGGCGATTTTGGCCGCCTGGCCACCCGCTGGTGGTGGTGGGGCAGCGTCAACGAGACGGCGATCCTGGGCCGGGACAGAGACCCGGAGACGGAATTTGAGGAGGCCCGCACCGCCCTGAATGAAAACAATCCCCGCAGCTGACGGGCTGACCTGCGGAGCATAGTGAACGGAGCAGATCGCAAAAGCGATCTGCTCCGTTTGTTATATGGTTTGACTGAAAAACGGCTTACTCCATCCCGACAGCCCGACGGATACGGCGAATACCCTCCGACAACACACTGCGGGGGCAGGCGAAGTTCAGGCGCATGAAGCCCTCGCCTCCTTGACCGAACATGGCACCGTTGTTGAGCCACACGCCGGCCTTCTTCAAAAAGAGGTCGTCCAGCCCGCTGCTGTCCAGCCCCAGACTGCGGCAATCCAGCCAGGCGAGATATGTGCCCTCCAGATCCGACGCATTGATAGGGGCGCCGGCGGGGAAGGATTGCAGCAGCAGATCCAGGTTGCCCCGCAGATAGTCCAGCAGCCCCTCCAGCCACGGCTCGCCGCAGCTGTAGGCGGCCCGGGACGCAGCCAGCGGCATGATGCCGCCGCTTCCGTGGCCGACAGCGGCACAGATCTCGCGAAAACGACTGCGCAGTGCTGCGTTGGGAATAATGGCCTGCGCGGTGGGAACGCCGGCCAGATTGAAAGTCTTGGTGGGGGCCATGCAGGTGATGCTGCGTGCGGCCGCCTCCTCCGACACGGCGGCGATGGGGATGTGTCGGTTGGGCGTATAGACCAGGTCGGCGTGGATCTCGTCGGAGATGATGGTAATGTCGTACCGGCAGCAGAGCTCTACCAGCCGGGTCAGCTCTTCCCGAGTCCAGACGCGACCTCCGGGGTTATGGGGTGAGCAAAGGAGAAATACTTTACACTCCTTTTGCTGCAACTGTCGTTCCAAATCATCAAAGTCCATCGTGTAGCGGCCATCCTCCCAGTGAAGAGGACTGACCATGAGGCGGCGGCGCAGGCCCTTGACGATGCTGGCAAAGAGATGGTAGACCGGCTGGCACAGCAGCACACCGTCACCCGGTTCCGTCGCCATCTGGATGCCCGCCGACACGGCAGACAGCACGTTGGGGAGGGGGATGAACCAATCGGGATCCGCCCGCCAGCCCATACGGCGCGCATACCAGTCGACCAACAGGGTCCAGTAGTCGCTCCCAACGTCGGTATACCCGAAGATGCCCTGCTGCGAGGCCTTTTCAAGCGTCTCTACAATGACCGGGGAGGTGGGGAAGTCCATGTCGGCCACCCACATGGGCAGCAGATCCTCCGCCGCGCCAGCGGGCCGACGGTCGTATTTCATGGAGCCGGTGCCCTGTCGGGAATATACGGTGTCAAAAAAAGAATGGTCAAAGCGTTCCATGTGAGTCCTCCAATTCAATCGATGGGGCAGATGCGTGCCATCGTCAGATCACGTAGTCTCCGCCGCTCTGCCGCTGTTGGTCCAGTATGTCCTGTAGGGTGACGCCGTTGAGATACTGCTCCACCACCGTTTCCAGTCCCTGCCAGACAGGCAATGTGAGGCAGCTGAACCGCTGGGGGCAGTCGTTCGCTTCACCCTCCAGGCAGGCTACCGGCGCCAGAGTTCCCTCAGTAGCTCGCAGGATCTCGCCCACGGTATACTGCTCCGGCGGCTTGACCAGGCGGTAACCGCCCTGGTAGCCCCTGGTGGTCTGTAGCAGATGTGTCCGGTTCAGCACGGGAATGATCTGTTCCAGATATTTTTTGGAGATGCTCTGACGCTGGGCGATCTCCTTCAGGGCCACATAGCCGTCTCCCTGGTGTTGGGCCAGATCCAGCATCATGCGCAGGGCGTACCGCCCCCGGGTGGATATCATCATATCACTGTCACCTCCCTGCAAAAAACTACTGCGCCGATAAGTTTTTCTGTTTTTTCATTATATCTCACCGACACCGCCCTTGCAAGTGGTATTTTAAGAGAACAGTTTTTGCACAAACCCGATTGCACACGGCGCCAATAACTGGTATAATTGCAGAGGAAAACGCGATTCGATATGGGGAGGCAGATACGATGGATAACAGGCCAAGCGGACGCGAGAAAAACGTGACAGGTAGGGGCAAGGGCCTCTATAAGCGGGGCGACGGACTGAACACCGGCGGGCCTGTCGGCAAGCAGGACGGGTATCAAGGGCGAAAGGAGAGCGGCAGCTCCTCCGGGGGCGGCAAGCGCTCCGGCGGAGGAGGCAGCAAGCTGCTGATTCTGATCCTGGCGGCGGTGGTTCTGCTGGGCGGAGGCGGCGGTCTCAGCGGCCTCTTCGGCAATCTGCTGGGCGGCGCTGGCAGCAGCAGCGATGCTCAGAGCGGCTATACCCAAAACAACACGCAAAATAACACACAGAATAACAGCCAGCAGGGCTCCGGGCAGAGCGGTACATCCCAGAGCGGCCTCCTCAGCGGTAGTTCCATCCTCAACAGCCTGCTGGGCGGCAGCAGTGCCGGCTACAGCGGCAGCGGCACTGTGTCCACCGGTTGGACAGGCAACGCCAACACCGGCCGGCTGAACACCTCTGTGGCGGCCGGCTCCCGGGCCAAGCGCACCCAGATCCTGGGGAACGGCCGGGATGTGGTCACGATGATGGTCTACATGTGCGGCACCGACCTGGAGTCCCGCAGCAAGATGGGTACCTCGGATCTGCAGGAGATGCTCAACGCCACCACGGACAACACCAACCTGAACATTCTGGTCTACACCGGTGGATGCAAGCAGTGGCAGAACAATCTGGTCAGCAGCACCAACAACCAGCTCTATCAGATCCGAGGCGGTCAGATCTCCCTGCTGGGCGAGGAGAGCGGCCGACCCATGACCGATCCCAATACGCTGGTGGGCTTTATCAAAACCTGTGCCCAGGCCTTCCCGGCCAACCGCAACATCCTGGTCTTTTGGGATCACGGCGGCGGCTCCCTCAGCGGCTACGGCTATGATGAAAAGTACGCCTCCTCCGGCTCCATGACCTTGTCCGGCATCGACAAGGCCCTGTCGGCCGCCGGCGTTACCTTCGACTTCATCGGCTTTGATGCCTGCCTCATGGCCACGCTGGAGACTGCGCTGATGCTGGAGCCCTATGCCGATTACCTGATCGCCTCTGAGGAGACGGAGCCCGGTGTGGGCTGGTACTACACCAACTGGTTGACGGAGCTCAACAAAAATACCTCCATGTCCACCCTGGAGATCGGCAGGAACATCGTGGATGACTTCGTCACCGTCTGCGGCCAGAAGTGCCGGGGCCAGAGCACCACGCTGTCGCTGGTGGATCTGGCGGAGCTCAGCAACACCGTGCCCGACAAGCTGAAGGATTTTGCCGCGGGCACCAGCAAACTGTTGCAGGGCAACCAGTACCAGGTGGTATCCAACGCCCGCAGCAGCACCCGGGAGTTTGCTGCATCCAACAGGATCGATCAGGTGGATCTGGTTCACCTGGCCTATAATCTGGACACCAACGAGAGCAAAGCGCTGGCCAATGCACTGCTGGGCGCGGTGAAGTATAACCGCACTTCCTCCGGCATCACCAACGCCTATGGCCTCTCCATCTATTTTCCGTACAAGAGTGCTTCCAAGGTGAACAGCGCCGTGGCCACCTACGAAGCCATCGGTATGGACAGTGACTATGCCCGCGTCATCCAACAGTTTGCCAGCATGGAGACCGGCGGCCAGACGGTGGCCGGCGGGACAGCTTCGCCGCTGGCGGCCCTGCTGGGCGGCGGCTCTACCGGCTCCAGCAGCAGTGGGCAGGTAGGTATGGATGCCATTGTGGACATTTTGGGAGCCTTGATGGGCGGTGGCTCCGGCTCTGCCTTTGGCCGATCGCTGGATGTGAACGAGGCGGCTTCCTTCATCGCTGACCACCAGCTGGATGCCTCGCAGCTGGCGTGGGCCAGCTCCGGCGGCGTGACGCAGCTGCGGCTGAGCGAGGAGCAGTGGGCCCTGGTCCATGATCTGCAGCTCAACGTATTCTATGACGACGGCGAAGGATACATCGACCTGGGCCTGGACAACGTCTACCAGTTTACCGAGGACGGTGCCCTGCTGGGCGAGTTCGACGGCACCTGGCTGGCGGTGGATCAGCAGCCAGTGGCCTACTACTACATGGACAGCACCTTTGACGGCGACGACTATACCATCAACGGCAGGATTCCTGTGCTGCTCAACGGCCAGCGGGCCGAGCTGTTGGTGGTGTTTGACAACGACGATCCATACGGCACCATTACAGGCGCACGGGCCGTCTATGCTGACGGCGAGACCGAGACGGTGGCCAAGGCCGTCACCGAACTGAATGCAGGCGACACCATCGACTTCATCTGCGACTATTACACCTACGACGGTGACTATCAAAACACTTATATGTTGGGTGAACAGATGATCTGGAGCGGAGACCACGAGATCAGCAATGTGATTCTGCCGGACGGTGAGAACGCCGTGGCCACCTATCTTCTGACTGACATCTATCACCAGGAGTACTGGACGCCCACCCTGCCATGAGCGGGAGAAAGGAGAACGCCATGTTTCGCGAGATGGTGCGAAAGAAGCAGCAGCTGTCCGACGCCGAGTGCGTGGAGGTCCTGCGGCGGGAGAAGCGGGGTGTGCTGTCCGTCCTGGGGGACGATGGCTATCCATACGGTATGCCCCTGAACCACTGGTACTGTCCAGAGGACGGCCACATCTATTTCCACAGCGGCTCCGCGGGGCACAAGATCGATGCCATGCGCCGCTGTGACAAGGTCTCCTTCTGTTTGTATGACGAGGGTTATCGGCAAGAAGGGGAGTGGGCGCTGCATATCAAGAGCGTCATCGTGTTCGGTAAGGTGCGTATGGTGGAGGATCATGAGCGGGCCATTGAGATCAGTCGCCGTCTCAGCTACAAGTTCACCGATGACACGGACTACATCGAGGAGGAGATTCGCCGCTCCGGTGCCCGGGTGCTGTGCTTTGAACTGATTCCGGAGCAGATCACCGGTAAACTGGTCAAGGAGTCCTGATCGAAAGATGACAGAGGCCTTCGAAGCGCAGCTTCGAAGGCCTCTTGATGTATCCGACCGCGATAGGATAGTTTGCGCCCAAAGGGGAAAAGCTATGGAATGACACCCGCCGGGGCGGGAGAACAGGACGGAGGTACAGCTGTATGAATCGCCTGCAGTATGAAAAGTCCCCCTATCTGCTTCAGCACGCTGACAATCCGGTGGATTGGCGACCCTGGGGAGAGGAGGCCTTCGCGGCCGCCCGGCAGGAGAATAAGCCTGTGTTCCTCAGCATTGGCTACTCTACCTGTCACTGGTGCCATGTGATGGCACGTGAGTCCTTCAGCGACGAGGCGGTGGCCCGCGCCATCAACGACGCATTTATCCCTGTCAAGGTGGACCGGGAGGAGCGTCCCGATGTGGACGCCGTGTATATGGCCGCCTGCATCGCCATGAACGACTCCGGCGGCTGGCCGCTGACAGTGCTGCTGACGCCGGAGCAAAAACCCTTTTGGGCGGGTACCTATCTGCCCAAGGGGCAGCTTTTGGCACTGGTGGAAGAGGTGGGGCAGCTGTGGCAGGAGGCTCGCGAAACCGTGTTGGCAGCCGGCAGCGCGCTGACCGAGCACCTGCGCCAGGCGGGAGAGGCGGAACCGGGCAGACCCAGCCGGGCACTGGCGGAGGAGGGCGCAAGTGCCTTTGTACGCATGCTGGACCGGGAGTGGGGCGGCTTCGGCCGGGCCCCTAAGTTTCCGGCCGCCCACAACCTGTTGTTCCTGCTGCGCTATGCCCGGCTGGCGGAGGATGACCGTACCCGGGAGGCAGCGGAGCTGACGCTTTCCCATATGTACCGGGGCGGCATCTTCGACCACGTGGGCGGCGGCTTCTCCCGTTACGCCACCGACAGGCGGTGGCTGGTGCCGCACTTTGAAAAAATGCTCTATGACAACGCCTTGTTGGCCATGGCCTATACGGAGCTTTGGCAGGAGAGCCAGCAGGACTGGTGCCGCCGGGCGGTCTGCCGCACGCTGGACTACGTGCTCGCCGAATTGACCGATCCGGCGGGCGGGTTTTACTGCGGCCAGGATGCCGACAGCGAGGGACAGGAGGGCCTGTACTATGTGTTCACACCCGAGGAACTGTGCGATGTGCTGGGTGGAGAGGCGGAAGGCTTTTGCCGCCGCTACGGGGTGACGGAGCAGGGTAATTTCCATGGGAAGAACATTCTTCATCTGCTGGAGGCGGTGGACTGGCAGCAGCTGCCTGGGGGTATGAATATCCTGCTGCGGCGGCTGTATGACTACCGGACTGCCCGGGCGAAGCTCCACCGGGATGACAAGGTGCTCACCGCCTGGAATGGCTTGACCATTGCCGCGTTGGCCCGGGCCGGTCTGGTGTTGGAGGAACCGGCGTACCTGGCAGCCGCGGAGAGGGCGGTATCCTTCATCGACAGGCACCTTCGCGGGGAGAACGGCACTCTGCTGGCCCGTTGGCGGGGCGGAGAGGCGGCCTATGCCGGTAAGCTGGAGGATTACGCCTTTTACGTCTGGGGATTGCTGGAGTTGTACGGCGCTACATTCCGTGTGGAGCTGCTGGAGGAGGCCTGTCAACTGGCAGAGATGCTGTTGGAGAAGTTTTTTGATCCGCAGCAGGGCGGTTTTTACCCCTATGCTGCGGACGGCGAACAACTGATTACCCGCATCAAGGAGACCCGGGATGGGGCTATACCGTCCGGCAACGCAGTGGCGGCACTGGTGCTCTCGCGGTTGGGACGGCTCACCGGTGAGCAGCGCTGGCGTGAGGCGGCGCAGATGCAGCTTCGGTACCTGGCCGGTGCCATCGGCAGCTATCCGTCGGAGCACAGCTTCACTCTGTTGGTGCTGCTGGAGGAGTTGTGGCCCACGGCGGAACTGATCTGCGCGGCGCGGAAGGTTCCGACGGACCTGCGTGATTTCCTGCGGCGAAGGCCACGGCCCAATCTCACCGCGCTGGCAAGAACGGAGGAGAACGCGGCACGCCTGGCAAAGCTGGCACCCTTCACTGCGAGCTATCCCATTCCGTCGGAGGGTGTACGGTATTACCTCTGCCGCAGCGGCAGCTGCAGCCGTCCCGTCGCGTCACCGGGGGAACTGGAGAAGTTGCTGTAACAAAAGTGAAAGTCCCCCCGCAGCGGCATTGGCCGTTGCGGGGGGCTTTGTTGTGTTGTTTTGCAGAGAGTCAGCAGGTCTGCGCCATTACCGCGCGGATATCAGTGACGGATTCCAGCTTCATCAGCACGTCATACAGGGCCTCAGAGGGCGCCTGCCCCAGCGTGGGAACGGTACAGGTGAGGAACTTGGCCTTCAGATCCCCGTCGGAGATGGGATCAGTCAGGTGCCCCACGGGGAAGGCACGCTCCCGGGTAAAGGAACGACCGTCCTTGCAGGTGATGGTGATGAAGGCCGGTCCGGCACCGGCGTCGGAGGGCAGATCGTCATAAGCAGTCTCGTGATACATCACAGTGCGCTTGATGATGTTCTGGATCTCCGGCAGGCGGATGATCTCCGTGGTGTAGTTGTAGGCAGCGTTTTCCCGACCGCTCAGGTACAGACCCACCTGGAAGCCCACGCTGAACTTGGCCTCCTCACCATCCCTGGGATCAGGGGTGATCAGTTCACGCAGCGGCGTGGCGCCGAGTCCGATACGGATCGACTCGATTTCCTCCGCGGCGATCTGATGGGCCTGCAGCGTCTCCAGGATGGCGTCCAGCGGCCGGTGGCAGCTGCTGCAGGAGGGCCAGCGCTTCAGCGTAAAGCCCGGGGCACAGATGTCCCAGTCGCGGCCCATAGAGGCCAGGATGGTATGGAACGCGTCATCCTGCTCCCGCAGATCGGCGTACTCATAGAGGAAACCCTCACGGCCCTCCAGTGCCACGGGCGAGGACGTGAAGCCGGCCTGAGCCAGCTTGGCAGCCCGATAGCCGTCCTCCGCCACTTTGCCGATGTGGACGGACTTGGTCAGCGTGCCGAAATTCTCCCGTATACCGGAGGCCATGGAAGCGGCGATGCCGATGGCGTGGCAGATCTGTTCCCGGTCCAGCTCCAACAGGTAGGCACAGCCGGCGGCAGCGCCCAGTCCGGCGGTGATACTGCTGCAGTGCCAGCCCTTTTCGTGGAGCTTGTGGGCGCAGATGCGGCCAACCTTGCAGGTGACCTCGGTGGCGATGAGAAAGCTCTCCAGCAATCTCTGCCCGGAGCAGCCGATCTCCTCGCCTACGGCCAGCAGAGCCGGCAGCACAGCCACGGTGGGATGACCCAGGTTGGAGGACGACGTGTCGTCCAACTCCAGCTCATGGCCGGAGATGCCGTTGACGAAAGCGGCGTCGCGGCCGCTGAGCCGCTGGCCGCTGCCCACCACGGTGCAGCATCCGGCCCCGTCGGCCACGGCCAAAGCCGCCTTGACGGCAAAGGTCTCGCTGCCGATGACCATGGCACCCACGGTATCCAGAATGGACCGTTTGGCCAGGTACAGGGCCTGCTCTGTAAAGGGGGCGGGGCGGAGGACGAACTCCGAGATCATCTCTTGCAGTGTCATTGCTTTATGCCTCCTCGGCAATACGCTTCGCCATGGCGAACAGCTCAGCCCTCTTAGCGGTTAGGAACGCCTTCTTGCTCTGCCAATCGGCCTCCAACTGCTCCAACAGAACATAATCCTTGTCGATCATCTCCTGCACCCGCTCAGGGCTGGGCCCGCCGATGATGGTACGGCGACGCACGTTTTCCACCGGATCCAGCGCATGGCGGATCTCATCCTCAGGCATGGCCAGATTGAGATCCAGCACCTCCTTGGCGGCGCGGGCCACCACAGCGGAATCCACGGCGCTGATGGGCAGCTTCTCGTCGTGGGACATCGTGACCACGCGGCCCACGATCTTCTTGGCGGCGGAGAAGGACAGCCCGTGGTGCTGCACCATGGCGTCGGCCAGGTCTGTCACAGTGGAGAAGCCCTCCGCCGTTACCTGCAGCGCGCGATCCTTGTCCACTTCCAGCGTGCGGACGATGCCCTCCAGCAGATAGGTGCTGTCGATCATGCGCTGCACGATCTCGTAGTACAGGCTCACCACAAAGCCCGGCTCGCGGCCGTTTCCTTGGGGATAGGCCTTCATGGCGGTGAACATGGTGTTCAGTGCGCCGTAGGTGAACTCGCCTGTGTAGCGCAGCGTCTCCAGCGCCACGGGATTGCGCTTCTGGGGCATGATGGTACTGTAAGAGCAGTACTGAATGGCCAGGCGGGAGATGCCCACCTCGTTGAGGTTCCACAGCAGCAAACTCTCCACCATGCGGCCGATGTTGCAGGCGTAGATGGCCATGGCGGCGGCTGGCTCATAGGCGAAGTCCACCGTTGCGCAGGCGTCCATGGAATTCTCCAAGATACCGTCGAAGGCCAGCAGCTCCGCCACTCGTTCCCGGTTTACCGGAAAGCTGGTGGTAGCGCAGGCGGCACCGCCCATGGTGCTCAAATTCACGCGGGCATAGCTCTCCAGAATCCGCCGCAAGTCGCGCTCAAACATCTGGAAACAGCTGGTGTAGAAATGGCCCAGGGTGACGGGCTGTGCCTGCTGGGAGTGGTGAGTATAGGCGGGGATGACAGTGTCCTTGTGGGCTTCCGCCTGTACCAGCAGCGTGCGCAGCAGCAGCGTCATGGCTTCACACAACTCCAGAATGGTGTCACGCACGTGACTTCTCTCAATGGTGGAATTCATGTCGTTGCGGGAGCGGCCGGTGTGGACACGGCCTCCCACGTCGATGCCCAGCTCATCAATGAGCCAGGCCTCGACGTTGGAATAGAGGTCGGTCAGGCCGGGACGGTAGGGGATCTTGTCCGGGCCCATCTCCTTCAGCCGGAACAGCGCTTTCAGAATGGCGGCGCCATCCTTTTCACTGATGATATTCTGCTCACAGAGCATGATCACGTGGGCGAAATGGTTCTCCAGCTGACTGTCGAAGGACTGGATATCCTCGGCGATGGTGTCCCTGGCGTGGTTGTCCAGAATGACGGTATCCCGGCCTTCATATGCCTTGTAATAGTCCTTGTTCAACGCGATACACCTTCTCTGTCAGGCAATCTTCTTGCCAAAGAGCTTGGTGGCGCAGAAGAACAGAACGGCCATGACGACCAGGGCGATGAGCAGAGAGACAAGGGCACCCAGCTGGCCCACGCCGACGATCAGATAGGCAATGAAGCTGGAGATGGCGGCCAGCAGGGCATAGGGGATCTGGGTACGCACATGGTCAATGTGGTTGCAGCCGCCGGCCATGGAGGACATGACGGTGGTGTCGGAGATGGGAGCGCAGTGATCGCCGAACAGGGAGCCGGACAGCACCGCGGCGATGGTGATGGCCTCAGAAACACCGAAGGAGTAGGCCATGTTGATGCCCAGCGGCAGCAGGATGGCCATGGTGCCCCAAGAGGTACCGGTCGCGAAGGAGATGACCGAGCCGATGAGGAACAGCAGAGCGGGCACCAGAGCGGGGGACAGGAAGCCGATGGTGGAGTCCACCACGAACTGGGAGGTGCCGATCTGGGAGCAGACGCTGCCCACGCCCCAGGCGGCGATGATGATGGCCAGGATGCCGGCCATCTTCTTGACGCCGTTGACCCAGGTGTCCACGACCTCGGTGAATGTCATGACCTTCTTGACGATGACCATGATGGCAATGCAGATGGTGGCCAGCAGGTAGCCGGAGGTCAGGGCAATACGGATCTTGGAGCCGGGCACGTTCTGGGTGGGGAAGCCCCAACCGATGAACATGATGAATATGGTGGCGAACATGACGATCAGAGGCAGGATCATCATCCAGGCGTTGGACTTGTTGGCGTTCTCTACTTCAACGATGGCCTTGTCAGACTCCAGCTCGATGGGGGTGGGGCCATTCTCCAGAGCGTACTGCTCTGCTTTGGCCATGGGGCCGAAATCACGCTTGCTGAACGCGATCAGGGGAATGAGCAGCAGGGCCAGCAGGGCGTAGAACTGATAGGGAACGGCGGACATGAACGCGGAGGCGTCACTGGTGTTGATGCCCAGGTTTTCGAACTCCGTGGCGATGATGCCCATGATGTACACGCCCCAGCCGGTAACAGGGACCAGGATGCAGACGGGGGAAGAGGTGGAGTCCAGGATGTAGGACAGCTTGGCGCGGGAGATGCGCAGCCGGTCGAAGATGGGCCGGAAGATGGGGCCCAGGATCAGGCTGTTGCCGGAGTCGGAGAAGAAGATGGCCAGACCGCCCAGCCAGGCAACGCCCTGGGCAGCACTACGGCTGCTCACCTTGCGGGCGATAGCCGAGGCGAAGGCTTTGGCACCTCCCGAAGCCTCAATCAATGCCACGAAGCCTCCCACGAAGGACATCATGATGATGGTCTGTGCGTTGGAGGAGCCGGTCAGGTCAACGAACAGATGCTCGCTGAACATGCCCTGCATGGCGGTCCAGGGATTCCAGTTGGCGATGATCAGACAGCCTACATAGAGAGCGGTCATCAGAGAGATGATGACGTTCTTGGTCCAGAAGGCCAGAATGACCGCCAGCAGCGGGGGGATCAGCGAAAGGATACCATAGGATACAGCTTCTTCCATTGTGATTTTTCCTCCTCAATAGAGAATTTTGTTTGGCGGTAATGCCTCTCTCCGCCAACATCTATATTTATGAGCAATATCTGTGCCAACTCAAGAAAATGGGCGAAAAATGATGGAAAAGTTTTTTGTGAAAAATGCCAAGAGAATGAAAGACCCCGATGCTGCCGTACCCGGAGCCTTTTGCCGGACACGATTCAAGAAAACGGAGCCGGGCCCTTTGCGACGAATTTTCGTCGCAAAGGGCCCGGTAAAAGCGCCTTTCAGGAGGGAAGTGTCAATATAGATAGGGAAGAATGACGGAAATCGGTCATAAATGACGGATTACCGTCTCTTAATGCCGTGCTTTTCCAGCTTATACTGGAGGCTGGTGCGAGGAATCTTCAGCCGTCTGGCGGCTTCCACGATCTTCCAGTTGCTGGCTCGCATGGCATCCAAGATCAGCCGCCGCTCGTAGGCCTCCATAGACTCATTGAGGGAGGGCGACAGCTGGTCGTATTTCTCCTTGGTGATCTCCGAGGGCTCCTCCGCCTCAAAGAGGTAGATGGGCAGCTTGTCCATACGGATGTCGGCACCGTCTTCGGTGATATTGACAGCGGATTCGATTACGTGTTCCAGTTCCCGGACATTGCCTTTCCAGGGACGCTCCATCAGCACCTCCAGTACCTCACTTGAGATTCCGGCCACCTGCTTGCCCATCTCCCGGTTGTATTTGGCCAGAAAGGCCTCAGACAGGATGGGAATGTCGCTGAGCCGTTCCCGCAGAGGTGGGATATGGATGCTGATGGTGTTGAGGCGATAGAGGATATCCTCCCGCATCTGGCCGGAGTTGATCAGTTCCTGGATGGGACGGTTTACCGAGGCGATGATGCGCACATCCACGGGGATGGGCTTGGAGGCTCCCAAAGGGGTGACTGCCTTTTCCTGCAGCACCCGCAGCAGCTTGGCCTGCAGCAGGAAGGGCATGGAGTTGATCTCGTCCAGATAGATGGTACCTCCGTTGGCCTCGGCAAAAAGACCCTTCTTGTTTTCTGCACCGGTGAAGGCGCCGCGCTGTGAGCCGAAGAGAAGCCCCTCCAGGATGCTCTCCGGCAGAGCAGCGCAGTTGACGGCGATGAAGGGTTTGCTTTTTCGGCTGCCGGCGTTATGGATGGCGGAGACCACCAGTTCCTTGCCGGTGCCGGTCTCGCCGTATACCAGCACAGAAGAACGGCTGTCGGCGATTTTTTCGATAGTACTTTTTAACTCCAGCATAGAGGGGTCCTGCGTAACGATGTCATCCAGCGTCCACCGGGCGCTGCTGGTGTTGGCGGCAGCCGGCCCCGGTCGGGCGACGCCCCGGGGCAGCTCGCGTCCCTCGATGTGTGTTACGTCTCGGCTGATTTCCAGCGCGCCGATGATCTTGCCGCGGCTGATGATGGGAAAAGTGATGTTGTTGGTGACGGACTTTTTGCCGGAGTGGTTGATGGTGACCTGCTCCTCCTCATAAATCAGGTCACCGCTGCTGAGTGCCTGTAGCAGGGAACTGTTTTTGTGGTTCAGGGTGGGGAAGGCCTCCAGCAGGTGCTTGCCCACGCACCACTCATTGTCGATAGCGTTCTCTGTTTCGGAAAAGCGTGGGTTGAAGCGGGCCTTGCAGGTGATGCGGCCGGTGTTGTCCACCATGGTGACGGAGTCGATGTAGTTGAAGTTATCCAGCAGCCAGCGCAGACGCTCGTCGTTTCGCTTCATGTCCATCCATTCCTTTCACAGTCTGCAGGAGGATCACAGCGGTAGATCAATCCACATAGAACCCCTCGCGCAGATCGTCATTTTCCGCAAAAACGAATTTATGGAAGCCGGTGATGCGGGCCTGGCCGGTGATCTCAGTGATGTACTCCGTGCGGCCGTTGCACTCCTCCACGCCCCGCACCGTGCCGATGAAGGGGGCGTCCACGATGCCCTCGTGTACGAAGGGCTGATCGATGGCCAGCTTGCCGTTGGCACACAGCCACGCCACCTTGGCGCTGGTGCCGGTGCCGCCGGGAGAGCGGTCGGGAGAGCCATAGCCGGAACTGTGCACCACGCGCAGATCTGCGTCCTTGGCCTTGGGTACATCATACCATTGAACCAGATTGACCGCAATGCCTTTTTCCGCGATGATCTGGCGGATGCGGGCGGAATAGTGCTTGATCCGCTCCAGATAGGACAGCTCCACCTTGATGCCGAACAGAGCTGCCGGCACGATGGCGAACACGTTGCCGCCGTAGGCCAGGTTCACAGGTACATCCTTCACCTCGTCCACGTCGATGCGCAGCTCGTTCTCGATCACATAGCTGTTCACGTTGCGCACAGTGGTGCTGTAGACATACTCATCCTTGAAGTTGTTCTTGATCCACACGAGGCCGGCGGGCGTCTCAATGGCGTAGCGATCCCGGTGCGCCTTGGGCACCATGCCGATCTCCTGCAGGGCGGTGCCTACACCGATGGAGGCGTGGCCGCACATGTCCAGATACTGGACGTCGTCCATGTAAAAAATGCCGAAATCAGCCTCCGGCATGGTGGGCGGGACCACTGCGGCGCACAGCATGCCGGCGTGGCCCCGAGGCTCATAGGTCAGCCGGGTGCGGATATAGTCGTAGTGCTCCTTAAAAAAGTCGCGCTTTTCGCGAACGGAATTACCCTCCAGCTTCGGAATACCGCTGAGGATGATGCGGGTGGGTTCACCGCCGGTGTGGGTGTCGACAGTATCGATCATCTCCTGAAAACGCATGATTCTACCTCCATTTTTTCGAGTGTGATGTTAAAAATTACGCTAAGATCATTAAATCTGTTATTTTTATTAGCAAGAAATGTGCCATAAGTCAAGTGCGGGAAAAGAGTGTGCAAAGAAAGTTGTCTGGAAACTACTGATGTGATATAATAACAATGTGGAGGTGAGTATATGGCGGAACTGCGGATGAAGCAGGAACTGCAGCAGAAGCTGTATCTGTCTCCACGCATGGTGCAGAGCATGCGGATCCTGCAGATGAATGCACAGAGCCTGCAGGAATACCTGTTGGACTTGAGCCGGGAAAACCCCGCACTGGAGCAGGAGGAGTCGAACGTGCCGGAGGAACTGGTGGCGCTGCGCCATAAGGCTGCAGCCCAGCAGATGGGTGGCCGCCCTCTCGCACCGGATGACGACATGGCTGCCCGGGAGCCGGGCGTATGGGTGCAGGAGTCCCTGGCAGATTATCTGCGGCGACAGCTGGAGTGGCGCGGCCTGCCGGAGCCGCTGCGGCGGCTGTGCGGCTATCTGGCCGAGCAACTACAGGAGAGTGGCTATCTGGCAGAAGAGGATCTGGAGGAGACAGTCCGCATGGGCGTGCCGGAGGAATTGTGCCGTCAGGCGGTATCCGTGCTGCAGAGTCTGGATCCGGCCGGTGTGGCTGCCTCCGATCTGCGTACCTGCCTGCTGCTGCAGCTGGATCGCCTGCCGGGACAGCACCCAGTGGAGCGTGCCATCGCGACAGACTGCATGGAGTTGCTGGCCAAGCACCGCTATGCCGCTATCGCCCGGACGCTGGGCGTGTCACAGAAAACCGTGCAGGAGGCGGAGCGGACGCTGAAGGGGCTGGACCCCCGCCCAGGCGCCGCCTGGGTGCGGGACGAGGTGACGGAGTACATCTGCCCCGATCTGGTGATCGAACAACGGCCGGAGGGCCTTGCGCTGTGGCTGGACGAGCGGTATCTGCCCCGTGTATCGGTCAGCGATTATTATACCCGCCTGTGGCGGGAGACAGAGGACCCGGAGACCAAAGCGTATTTGAAGAAAAAAATCGGTCAGGCCAACTGGGTGATCGACTGCCTGAACCGTCGTCAGGAGACGCTACGAGCCTGCGGCGAGGTGATCCTGGAGTTTCAGCAGGCGTATTTTTCCGGCCATACCGACCGGCTGCGGCCCATGACGCTGGAGGATGCAGCAGCGCAGATGGGGGTGCATCCCTCTACGGTGAGCCGCTGTATCCGGGACAAGTATCTGCAGAGTCCGCGGGGGCTGGTCCCGCTGCGGAGCCTGTTCTCCCAAGCAGTGGGTGGACAGGATGTATCCGCTCAGGCAATCCGCACGGAAATCGCCCGGCTGATCCGGGCGGAGGACGGCGCACACCCCTTCAGCGACCAGCAGCTGTGCCGCATGCTGCAGGAGAAGGGAATCACGGTGGCACGCCGCACAGTGGCCAAATACCGGGAGATGTTGGGGATCCCTCCCTCCTCACGGCGGCGGACGCCAAATGGAATATGAAAACACACACCACGGCACGCGGTGTGTGTTTTTGTTCGTCTGCGGACTGACACTACTTCGTCTCATCTGTTAGGTTATGGAGCCATTTGCCGGAGCGGTAGCGCCAGTAGCCCAGAACGATCCGCGTTACCTGCTCGGTCTGTACCAATACATACAGCACCGGCAGGGAGGTGATGCCGAGCAAGTAGATGCCCCCAAAGGCCAGGGGGATGCCCAGTGACCAGACCAGACAGCTGTCCAGAAACATGAGGAATACCGAGTCACCTCCGGCCCGGAGCGCTCCCATCAGGATCACGTTGAATATGCGTGTGACGATACGGATGGAAAAAAGACGAACCATAAGAACTGTCACAGGCCACAGAGACGGCGAGGAGAGGGAGAACAAGCTCACCGCAGGACGGGCAATGACCATCATAACGCCGGTCAGCAGCAGACTGAACACGACGCCTATGGGGAAGAACCACCTGACGCTGCGGCGCGCCTCGTCGTATTCTTTCCGGCCCAGCAATTCACCGGTGATCACCATGCAGGAGTTGTATATGCCCGGGTTGATGGCATAGGGGATCGTACTGATGGCAAAGGCCACCTTATAGGCCTCCAGCATGTCCATGCCCAGTGTGCCGTAAGCTTTGATGTAGAAGGTATCGCCCAGGCCGAACAAAATCTCGTTGGCGGCCAGGGGCGCCATACGGCGCAGGATAGGCCGAAGGAAGGCGCGTGGCCAGTCGGTGAGCTCCCGCACCGTGCCCAGAAAGATCTGACGGGTGCAAATGGCGTAAAGGATATGCACCAGCAGCCCCAGACCAATTGCGATAGAGGTGGCAAGAGCGGCGCCGCGCACACCCAGGGCCGGCAGACCCATTTTACCGAAAATCAGCAGATAGTTGAGCCCGGCATTGATCACATTGACGCCGATGCCGATCATCATGGGTATCTTGGTGCGCTGAATACAGCGGTAGATAAACGTGAAAGCGGCAGTCAGAGACCGGAAGAAGAAGGCGTAGCTGCTGATGGACAGGTATTCCCACGCCTGCCGCAGCAGAGCCTCATCGCTGCTGTAGAACCGCAGCAGTCCGGTGCGGCCGATGTTGGCAATGAGGAAAAAGACGGCACCGCCGATCAGGTTGACCAGCAAAAAGAGACCAAAGGCCCGCTTGAGATTTTTGCTGCTGCCCGCACCGTAGAACTGGGCGGCGTAGATGCTGATGGCGGAATTGAAGCCGAAAGCCATGATGAACAGCAGATTGTCCAGCTGGGTAGCCACCGTGACGGCGCTGACACCGTTCACATAGCTGACCATCAGCGTATCCAGCAATCCCGCACCATAGTCCAGGATCTGCTGCAGGCAGATGGGAACGGCGACGCGCGCCACCTTCCGGTAAAAAGAAGCAGGTGCGATATATCGCTGCAACATATCCATATCCTGTTAATGACGCCTCCTTGCTGCCGGCGGTCATACGATGGAGCGGCCGGTACTGTCGATGCCCACGATGGCATAGAAATCCCGCACCTCCAACCGGCATACGGCCTCGGTGCCCAGATCCTCATAACAGACGGGTTCTTTGGCGGTGATGGTGTCGGCGATCAGAGCGGCGGCGCCGCCGATGGCCAGGAAGTATACAGCCCTGTTGCGGACGATGGCATCCACTACCGGCTGGGACCGGCGGCCCTTGCCGATCATGCCCGCCATGCCGTTGTCCAGCAGCAGAGGGGTATAGGGATCCATGCGGTAGCTGCTGGTGGGGCCGGCGGGGCCGATGACCTGACCGGGACGGGCCGGGGCGGGACCCACATAGTAGATGACCTGGCCCCGCAGGTCAAAGGGCAGAGGATCGCCCCGCTCCAGGCACTCTGCCAGTCGCTTGTGAGCAGCGTCGCGGCCGGTATACAGGGAGCCGGAGAGCAGCACTTCGTCTCCGGCGCGCAGCTGCGCGACGTCCTCCGGACGCAGCGGAAGTTGCAGATGGATCATGACACACCTCCTACAGGACCACCCGGCTGTGACGATAGGCGTGACAGCAGATGTTCACGGCCACCGGCAGGCCGGCGATATGTGTGGGGAAGGTCTCGATGTGTACGGCCAGCGCCGTGGTTTTGCCGCCCAGCCCTGCCGGACCGATATCCAGTCCGTTGGCGGCGGCGAGCAGTTCACGCTCCAGCGCGGCGTAGTCCGGATCCGGGTTGACCGTGCCCAGATCGCGCATCAGGGCGAACTTGGCCAGCTGGGCACACTTTTCAAAGGTGCCGCCGATACCCACACCCACTACCATGGGAGGGCAGGGATTGGGACCGGCGCGGCGGATGGTGTCCAGCACAAAGCGGCGTACGCCCTCTGCGCCGTCAGCCGGCTTCAGCATGGAGACGGCGCTCATGTTCTCACTGCCGAAGCCCTTGGGACTGAAGGTGATGGTCAGCCGGTCGCCATCCACCCACTCGTAGTAGATGATGGCAGGGCTGTTGTCGCCGGTGTTGACGCGGCGGAACACGGGGTCGGCCACCACCGATTTGCGAAGATAGCCGTCCCGATAGCCATCGGTCATTCCCTGTTGTATGGCTTCCTCCAGTGAGCCGCCGGTAAACACCAGCTCGCTGCCCATCTGCACACGAAAGACCGCCATACCGGTGTCCTGGCACATGGGCACCTGACGTACCCGGGCCAGGGTGTCATTGTCCACCAGCTTGCCCAGAATGCTGCGCGCCAGCGGCCGTTCCTCACGGGTCTGACACTCTGCCAGACAGGCCAGCATGGCCTCGCCGATGTCGCAGTTGGCTTCGACCACCATTCGGGCTACGGCCTGCCGCACGGTATTGATATCCAGTTCCCGCATGGTCATTTTCACCCCTTTGCATTTTCTGCGGCGTCTCTACCGCCAAAAAGGGCTTGGGAGCCCCGGATGAATTCGAAAAAGACAAATAGCAAGATCCGTGCCGAAATCGACCGGATCAAAAAAATGATTCGGATCAGGACGTAAACGCCGGCTGCGCAGTTTCTTTATACCACAAACAGAGGTCCGGCACAAGAGGAGGGAGTGAGCAGGGGGAATATTCCGTCGCTTAGATTGTCTTTGCTTTTTCGGCAGCGATATGGTATAGTGAGGGCAGAAACGATGAGGAGGCGATATGGATGGCTTTTCAGTTGAGAACATATCATGAGCCGGACTTTTCCGCGGACCCGCTGCGCAATGCGCCGGATGCCGTGCTTTGTGAAGCCCCGGCCGACCGGGTGGCGCCGGAGAACTACCACGCCATGAGCATTTTCCCGGAGTACTTCAAGCTTGACGGCCGCTGGGTGCTGGCCGAGGAGAGCCGTATGGACTGCGTGCCCGTGTGGGAGGGGGAGTGCATCCACGTGCGGGAGTTTCGTCATCTGAAAAAGGGCGATCTGATCGTGACGGGCCGTACGGAGGATGGCTCGGAGGGCATCTATGTCCACGCCAACGGCTTCCGTGAGACGACAGGTGCCGGCGATGTGTTCGCCTTCCGCCAGGGCCGTTCCCGCGAGACGGCTTTCTCCCGGGACTACGACGAGTTGTACGAGTTGCTGAAGCACGAGCGGGATCACGGCAGGATCGTGTGGGTCATGGGTCCGGCCTTCGCGTTTGACTACGACGCCCGGGTGGCCTTTTCCAAGCTGATCGAAAACGGCTATGTCCACGCGGTGCTGGCGGGGAACGCCTTGGGCACCCACGACTTGGAGGCCGCCTATCTGCAGACCGCTCTGGGCCAGGATATCTATACCCAGGAGAGTCGTCACAACGGCCACTACAACCACCTGGATACCCTGAACCGGGTGCGGCTGTACGGCAGCATCCCCGCCTTTATCGAGGGTGAGCATATCGACAACGGCATCATCTACAACTGCGAGAAGTACCACATCCCCTATGTGCTGGGCGGCTCTATCCGTGACGACGGGCCGCTGCCCTGCGTCTACGGCGACGTGTATGAGGCGCAGGACCGTATGCGCGACCAGGTGCGCGGCGCCACCACGGTGCTGAGCATGGCCACCATGCTCCACTCCATCGCCGTGGGCAATATGACACCCTCCTTCCGGGTGATGCCGGACGGGACGGTGCGGCAGGTCTATTTCTACTGTGTGGATGTGGCCGAGTTCACCGTCAACAAGCTCAGCGACCGGGGCAGTCTGTCTGCCAAGGGCATTGTCACCAACGTGCAGGACTTTATCGTGACGCTGTGCAAGGGCCTGGGCCTGTAAAAGAGAAAAACGGGACAGACCGCCGATCCGTAGGGATCGGCGGTCTGTTGCTTTGAGCAGGTGAGGGGGCTTACGCGTCTGCGCCGGCTTGAAGATCCAGCGTGCGGTTCATGCTGCCCATCCGGTAGCCGCCCAGATCCAACGTGACGTAGAGAAAACCCAACGCGCGCAGATCCCGGTCCAGCTCCGCCGCCGCGGCGATGAGGCGGGGAAACTCCTCCGGCAAAACCTCAATGCGGGCGATGTTGCCGTGGATGCGCACCCGCACTTGGCGAAAGCCCATATCCAGCAGCCGCTGCTCCGCCCGGTCCACCATAGAGAGCTTCTCCTCGCTGATGGTCTCACCGTAGACGAAGCGGCTGGCCAGGCAAGCGAAGGAGGGCTTGTCCCAGGTGGGGAGGCCCATCTCCCTGGACAGCAGACGGATCTCATCCTTGGTCAGCTCCGCCTGCCGCAGCGGGCTCTCAATGCCCAGCTCCGCCACGGCCATCAGACCGGGGCGGTAGTCGCCGTTGTCGTCCATATTGGAGCCCTCGGCCACGTGGTCGATGCCGTGTGCGGCGGCGACGGCGAGGATTTTTGTGAACAGCTCACGCTTGCAGAGGTAGCAGCGGTTTTTCGGATTCTGGCGGAAACCGTCGATATCCAGCTCCTCAGAATCCACAATGACCTGTTCGATCCCCTCATCCACGCAGAAACGGGTGGCCTCATCCAGCTCCCGCCGGGGGAAAGAACAAGAGCGGGCGGTGATGGCGATGGCGCGGTCACCCAGCACGTTGTGGGCCACCTTCAGCAGAAAGGTAGAGTCCACGCCGGAGGAGAAGGCCACGGCCACACTGCCCAGCCGGCGCAGGCATTCCTCCAGATGTTGCTTTTTCTGATGTAACGTATCCATGGCAATTCCTCCGGAATGCAATGCTATTTCTTTGGCCGGATGTGGTTGATGCGGCTGGCCAGGAAGCCGGCGCCGAAGCCGTTGTCGATGTTGACCACGGAGACGCCGGAAGCACAGGAGTTCAGCATGGACAGCAGTGCCGACACGCCGCCGAAGGAGGCTCCGTAGCCCACGCTGGTGGGCACGGCGATAACCGGGCAGTCGGCCAGACCGCCGATGACGCTGGCCAGCGCGCCCTCCATGCCGGCAACGGCGATAATAACGCCGGCACCCATGATGTCGTCCATGTGGTGGAGCAGGCGGTGCAGGCCTGCCACGCCCACGTCGTAGAGTCGCACCACCCGGTTGCCCAGTACCTCAGCTGTCAGTGCGGCCTCCTCCGCTACCGGGATGTCGGAAGTGCCGCCGGTGGCGATCAACACAGTACCCAGGCCGTCCGGCTCCGGCGGTGTACCTACAATGCCGATCCGTGCCGAATCGTGATAGGTCAGGGGGAGCTGCTCTGCCACCTGTTCCGCGGCGGCGTTGTCCAGCCGGGTGATGAGGACGGGGGCGTCAGAGCGCCTTCGCATGGCCTCCGCGATGCCGATGATCTGCTCCGGCGTCTTGCCGGCGCCGTAGATCACCTCGGCCGCCCCCTGGCGCAGCGTCCGGTGCAGGTCTACCTTGGCATAACCCAAGTCGGCAAAGGGCTCCTCCTTCAGCCGCAGCAGGGCATCATCTACCGACAGGACGCCGCTTTGCAGCTGTTCCAGTATTTCGCGGGTATGATTCATGTGACACCTCCGGTTGTGTCTGGCGCGAACAGAGCTCCGGTAAAAAGGAGAAAGACGCGCCGGGTCTTCATAGCCCGGCGCGCTTTTGATGGCTGTTTTACCGTACGTCGGCCCTGTGGAAACCTCTCGTTTCACCATATCGCAAACGACCCGATTTGTCAACGGTGTCTTACAGGCCGTTCCCGCTGAGGGAGAGGGGGAGCTCCATACGGTGCCGCTCCAGCAGGGTTCTGTCCCGCAGGATGGTCTCTGCCGGTCCGTCGGCGGCAATCTGCCCGCCGGAGAGCAGGATCACCCGCTCACAGGTGTCCAGGATCATGTCCAAATCGTGGGAGGTGATGATCTTCGTCTGCGGCAGTTCCCGAATGGTGCGGATAACGATCCGGCGGTTATAAGGGTCCAGAGCGGAGGTGGGTTCGTCCATCAGCACGGCCTCCGGCTCCATGGCCAGCACGGTGGCAATAGCGGCCATGCGCTTTTCGCCGCCGGAGATCTTGTGGTTGTACCGTTCCTTCAACTCCTGCAACCCCAGCCGCTCCAGCACGGCGTCTGCCAGTGTCTCCGCCTCCGGCCGGGACAGGCCGTAGTTGAGAGGGCCGAAGAGCATGTCCTCATATACCGTGGGCATGAACATCTGGTTGTCGGAGTTCTGCAGCACGAAGCCCAGCTTGCGGCGAATCTCCGGCAGCGTCTTTTTTGAAAGCTCCGCACCGTCCACCAGTATCCGCCCTTCGCAGGGCAGCAGGCCCAGCAGTGCCTTCATGACGGTGGTCTTGCCGGCGCCGTTGGCGCCGATCAGCCCCACGGCCTCGCCACGCCCGATGCGGAAAGAGAGATCCCGCAGCACAGACTGTCCTTTTTCATACTGGCAGGTGACATTCTGAAATTCGATCATCGCCCTCACCTCACAAACAGACTGCCCAACAGCTGGGCCACGTTGACCAGTCGGCACAACAGAAATGCCCCAGCGCAGATGATCAGATAGACCGCATCCCCTGGGGTGCAGGGCGCCGCCGCGGCGTAGTGGAATTCGCCGCGAAAGCCCCGCAGCTGCATGCCGGTATACAACTCACCGGCCCGGTCCATGCTGCGCAGCAGGAGTTGGCCCAGAAAGGAGCCCCAGGCGGAGCGGTGGATACCCCGCTGGCCGGGGGCCCGGAGGTGGTATGCATCCGTCATCACGGCCAGCTCCTCCGTCATCACCCCCACGTAGCGGTAGGTGAGCAGCAGCAGCGTCACCAGCATGCCCGGCAGGTGCAGCCGGCGCATTGCGGCACACAATGCGTCGATGGATGTAGTGGCCATCAACAGGAAGGAGGCCATCAGGCACAGCACACCCTTGGTCATCAGCGTCAGCATGCTCACCGCGCCGCTGGATATGGTCAGCGTACCCACCGTCAGCAGCGGCGTGCGGTCGAACAGCGGATTGAAAAGGCCTACAGCCATCACCAGCGGCAACACGAAACGCAGCTTGTAAAAGCATGTGCTGACGGGAATGCCGCTGAGCTGGAACAGCAGCACCGGGTACAGCACCATCACCGCTATGCCGGCCAGATCGTACTTGCCGAAGGAAACCACGGTGATGATATATGCAATTGTGGTCAGCAGCTTGACCAGCGGGCAGAGGCGGTGGATCGGCGAATCCCCGGCGGCCAGCGTGTCCATCTCCCGCAGTTCACGGAGCGAGCGTTCCATTTTGTTCATGGCGGACACCTTTAAATGGCAGCAAGGAGCATCCGCGGATGCCCCTTGTGCGACAAAATCGCAGGTATTATGCGGCGGTGCGTTTTTTCCGGAAGAAGCCGCCGACCAGACAGATCAACGCGGCCACGCCTGCCACCAGGGCCGAGCCCACCAGGCCGGACACAGTGGTGCCGGCGGCACTGTCGCTGTCGGGGAAAGCGTAGTCGGGCAGGAAGGACGTGGCCTCCTGAATGGAGCCGGCGGTGTCGGCGGCTTTGCTGTCCACACCGAAGCTATCCTCGTCCAGCCCCATGTTCTGACTGTAGCCGGATTCCTCGTTGCCGAAGAGTGCCCACTCCAGCCCGTCGGGGTCGGAACTGGCCACCAGAGACAGCCCACCGCCCACCACGGCCACCACCACGGCCAGAATGACCAGCGTGCTTTTCAGGGAGCGCCGGGCGCTCACGCGGCTGTCGGAGATGTTCACATCCCGGAGCAGCTCAGGCCGGGACTCATAGATGAACACCAACACCGCCGCCGTGACAATGCCCTCGATGAGGCCAATAGCCAAGTGGATGGGCTGCATCAACGCCACGAAAGCGCTGAAAGGCAGTTCGGTGATGCCGGAGAGGGTGGTCTCCAGCACCACGGAGAAGGCACCCAGCTGCAGCGTCAGCACGCAGCCGATCACCGAAGCGGCAATGATCCGTGTCCGCTGGGCGGATCGGGTGCCGAGGCTGGAGAACCATTTGCCGCGCAGGATGGGGCGCCAGATCAGATAATATCCCACGAAACAGCCGTAAAAGGACATGTTCCACACGTTGGCACCCAGCGCCATCAGTCCGCCGTCCGCAAAGAACAGGCACTGTATGGCCAGGATCACGATCATGGACAGAAAGCCCGCCTGGGGCCCCAGCAGGGCCGAGAGCAGCATGCCGCCGCACATGTGGCCGGAGGAGCCGGTGCCGGGGATGGTGTAGTTGATCATCTGCCCGGCGAATACCAGTGCCGCAGAAACCGCCATGGTGGGCAGTTTCCGGGGGTCGTCATCCTTCTTCAGTTGGTGGATGGAGATACCGGCCGCGGTGCCGGAGGCCACGTACATGGCAGCCGCCGCGGCAGGGGCAAGCAGCGCGTCAGCCATATGCACAAAAAGCACCTCTTTCGTAAAGTGATGTGATACTGCCGTTATTATAGCTTTCGACGCAGACGGCGTACAAGCCCCAGGGGGGGTTGTTTTTTCGGGAAATTTTTGTTTGGCCCGATTTTATTGACTTTACAGCCGCCCCAAACTATAATGGAGCTGCCGATCAAGGCCGGAGCGCGGCATAAAAAGCTGCCCTCTGCAGCAATACCAGCCATGCCAGATATTGGCAGCGGAAGGGGAGAAGAGGACCATGAGAACACTGTATATCGACTGCGGTATGGGCGCTGCCGGCGACATGCTGACCGCCGCCCTGCTGGAGCTGCTGCCAGAGCCCGATGCATTTATTGAGAAGCTGAACACCCTGGGCATCCCGGGGGTGGAATATATCTGTGAGCCGTCTGTCAAGTGTGGTATCCGGGGCACCCATGTGTCCGTCCGGGTACACGGCGTCGAGGAGGGCGATGAGGCCCGTCACCATGACCGTGCGCATGGACACGACCATGGATATCACCATCACAGCGGCTTGAGCGACGTGGAGCATATTCTGTCCCATTTGTCCCTGTCGGACAAGGTGCGTGGCGACGCGCTGGCGGTCTACGGCCTGATCGCTGAGGCCGAGAGCCATGTGCACGGTGTACCGGTGACGGAGATCCACTTTCATGAGGTGGGCACGCTGGACGCCATTGCCGATGTGACAGCGGTGTGTCTGCTGATAGATGAACTGGCACCGGACGAGGTGGTGGTCTCGCCCATCCATGTGGGTAGCGGGCAGGTCCGCTGTGCCCACGGAATCCTGCCGGTGCCGGCGCCGGCCACGGCACATATCCTGCAGGGCGTGCCCATCTACGGTGGGCAGATCGCAGGCGAGCTGTGTACACCCACCGGCGCGGCGCTGCTGCGCCACTTTGCCGCCCGATTCGGTCCCATGCCGGTGATGCGGACGGAGTCCATCGGCTACGGCATGGGCAAAAAAGATTTCCCGGTGGCCAACTGTGTCCGCGCCCTGCTGGGCGAGACGGCGGATGGCGGTGACATGGTGGCGGAGCTGTCCTGCAATGTGGACGACATGACAGGGGAGGACATCGGCTTTGCCATGGAGAGACTCTTCGAGGGCGGTGCGCTGGAGGTATATACTGTGCCGGTGGGCATGAAGAAGAACCGTCCGGGTACGCTGCTGTGCGTTCTGTGTGCGCCGGCAGACCGGGAGAAGATGGTGGAGCTTCTGTTCCGCCACACCACCACCATTGGCCTGCGAGAGACGGCGTATCACCGCTATACCCTGGAGCGGCGCACAGAGACCAGGGAGACGCCGCTGGGGCCGGTGCGGATCAAAAAGACCGCTGGCTACGGCGTTTGCCGCGAGAAGGCAGAGCATGACGACCTGGCGCGCCTGGCCAGCGAGAACGGACTCAGTCTGGCAGAGGTGCGCCGGCGGATCGAATGGACCTGAGCAGGGAGGACAGCGAGATGCATGAACATACCCATGACCACGATCACACCCACAAGCATGCCCATGTCCACAGCCACCAGCACACCCAGGCTGTGCTGAACCGCCTGTCCCGGGCCGTCGGGCACCTGGAGTCCGTGAAAAAGATGGTGGAGGACGGCCGCGACTGCTCGGAGGTGCTGATCCAGCTGGCGGCGGTGCGTTCAGCGCTGGGCTCGGTGAGCCGGATTATCCTGAAGGATCACATCGAACACTGCGTGGTGGACGCGGTGGAGAGTAATGACCAGGCGGCGCTGGATGAACTGAGCGCTGCCATCGACCACCTGTTCAAGTAGGCAGGGACACGACATGGACTACGAGGGACGGATCTGCCGGGCCCCCATGGAGCGGGGGTCATTCATGCTGCCGGTCACTGTGGGGTGTCCCTACAACCGCTGCTCCTTCTGCAGCCTGTTCCGTGACTTGTCCTTCCGGCGGCTCCCGCTGGAGCAGATCGAGGGGGAGCTGCAGCGGGTGCGGTCGGTGAACGGCACGCCGAAAACGATTTTTCTGGGCGATGGGAACGCTTTTGCCCTGCCGGCGAAGGAACTGCATGAGATCCTGGCGCTGATCCGCCGGTATTTCCCCGGCGTGGAACGCATCCGCTCCGATGCCACCGTCACCAGTATCCTGCGCAAATCGGACGAGGAACTGGAGTCGCTGGCCCGGGCAGGCTACAGCCTGCTCTATATCGGCGTGGAGACGGGGTTGGACGACGTGCTGACTTTCATGCACAAGGATCACACGTCGGCCCAGGCCCACGAGGCCGTAGAGCGACTCCATCGAGCAGGATTGCGGTATGCTGCCCACATCATGACCGGCGTCGCTGGCAGTGACCGCGGACTGGAGAACGCAGAGCAGACAGCGGCCTTTCTCAACGCCACCCAGCCGGAGCACATCGTGAACTTCTCCATGATGATACATGCCGGCACACCGCTGGCGGCGGCCGTGCGGGCCGGAACATACCGGCAGGCAACGGAACTGGAAAACCTGCGGGAGGGCCGCCGGCTGGTGGAACTGCTGGATCCGGGGCCGGCGCACACCTTTGACTATGACGGCATGCACGACCGGATCGAGGTGCGGGTGCGGGGCCGTCTGCTCCGGGACCGGGAACGGATGCTGCGGGAGTACGACAAGAAGATCGCCCTGTTCCGGGAAAAAGAGCCGATCCACGCCTGGATCGAGGAGTGAGAGCTTGCTGCCGGGCATCTTGCGCAGCGGCTGATTCGGCAATCAAAAAACACAGGGGCGGCGGAGAGCCAAGTCTCCGCCGCCCCTGTGTTATACGTAGAGCTATTACCGAGAAATATGTCTGTTTGCAACCCATGAAAAGCAAAAATACTTGTCAACAAGCAGGCCTCTATTTCATGTAGAGACCGCAGATCCGTCCCGCCTTGTCTACGCTGATGGTGTAAGTAGCCGTGCCGTTTTGGTATTGGCAGCCCAGCACCGCCACGGCGTAGTCTCCGATTTCACTACTGTTGGCACCGGAGACGCTTTCTGAGGTGAATTTGTCGAAATCGCCCAGCTCTGTCAGCAGGGGATCCAGCACCTCCTCCAGCTTTTTGGCGTCGAGCTCTTTCATCTCCGAAGAGAACTGGGCAGCGACTCCGTCGTAGTCCCGTTCATTCAGCAGCCCTACCGCGGTTTTGGCGGTGTTGATGACCTCGTTTTTCTCAAAGCCCGCTGGTAATTGCTTCTTGCCGCAGGCGGTCAGAAGGAGTGCCAGGCAGAGCAGGCTGATGAAAACGGCAATTTTCCTTTCGTATATCATATTGTTGCCTCCTTTGCGTTGGGTTTCCACAGGTAAACAGACAGCAGAAGAATACACGCTGCAAAACCGGCGACAGCGCCCTCCGCTGCCCAGAACCCCGCGCCCAGCCGTAACAGCAGCGCGGCGCTCAGATCCAGCAGCGCATGCATTACCACCGCCAGCGGCAGCAGCCAACCGGAGTCCTTCCGCTGCGAGCGCAGTACGATCAGGGACAGACCGACATGCGCGGCCATGGCCGACAGGCGCTCTGCGGCCGAGGCGAGGAACATCTCCGGGGCAATGCTGTGCAGAAACGCCGGTCGGAACAGCAGCGATGCCGCGCTGACGCCGACCAGGAGTGCCGCCTCGATCCCGCCGTGGCCGATGCCGAAGGCGACGCCCTGGACCGGACGCCGCTGCCTTCCCAGGCGCAGGAACAGATAGCGCCCGCACTCCTCCGCTATACCGGCTGACAGCGCCAGCAGGATCATATATGCCACCGGATGTGTGCTCTGGAAGACCACGTATCTGGCGGACAGGGGGAGCACATGCTGCAGGAGGGGGATGCGAATGCACAGCTGTGTCACCGTAAAGCAGGCCGCGCCCAACAGAACGGGCGCCGCACTCCCCACCCGCCGCGATGCGATCACCGCAACCGCCGGAGGGAAAAGGCATGTGACAGCAAGAAGCAGGACGTACGCGGCCAAACGGATCACCTCAGCTTTCGATGAGCGGGAGGAGCAGAGGATATCTGCGGTATCTGCCGCAGTCGAGGGAACGGCCCCTTTATCCCTATTATAGACGGATTAACCAACGGAGAACTAACATCTGTTCCTGCATCCGCCCTGATTTTCCACAAAACTTGCACTGCCCGCCGGGGCATGCTATACTATGACAAAATGTTCGGTTTCGTGTCGCTGTTTCTGGAAATGAGGTATTGCCATGCATGGAATTCTGATTGCCGCAGCAGTGCTGCCCGCCATCTTCCTGTTGGTGCGGATCTATCGGGCCGATAAGCTGGAGCATGAGCCGCCGCGTCTGATCCTGCAGCTGGTGCTGCTGGGTATTCTCTCCACACTGCTGGCCACCGCTGCGGAGGAGGTGGGTCAGTGGCTGCTGGTGCGCGTCTATCAGGCGGGCCTGCTGCCGTATCTGGTGGTCAACCTGCTGCTCTATTTCGTGGTGGTGGCCCTGTCAGAGGAGGGCTTTAAGTATCTGGTGCTGTACCGCCGCACCTGGCGTTCGCCGGAGTTCAACTGCCGCTTTGACGGCGTGGTATATGCCGTGTCTGTCTCATTGGGCTTTGCACTCTGGGAGAACATCATCTACGTGCTGCGCTACGGCCTGGTCACGGCGCTGCTGCGGGCCATCACCGCCGTGCCGGGCCACGCCTCCTTCGGCGTGTTCATGGGGGTGTGGTACGGCGCCGCCAAGAGCTATGAGGTCGCCGGTCAGCCTGAAAAAGCAAAGCGCTCCTGCCGCCTGGCCGTGGTGGTGCCCACGCTGCTCCATGGCTGTTACGATTTTATCGCCACCATGGAGAGCGAGCTGTTCTCTCTGATTTTCTTTGCCTTCATCATTGTGGTCTTTGTCTTTGCCCTTCGCCTGGTGCGGGTGACCTCCCGCAACGACACGTATCTGGAGTGACAGGGCGGCGGAAACAAGAGGGGAACTCCATTATCGAACAAAACAGCAAGCCCGCGGAGGCATTTGCCTTCGCGGGCTTCTTTGTCGCTTGTATAGCTGCAAAGCTGCTTGCATCATCGCCAGAAGATCACAACTCCCGCGGCACGGTCTTCTGCCGGATCCGCTCTATGATACGGGCGACCAATTCTGTGCGGCCAAAAGGCGTGATCAGATAGTAGCCGTCCACGTAGGGGGCGATCCGTTTTGCCACCTCCGCCGAAATATCCACGGCCAGTTCCTCGCCGCGGGCGCGGTCGGCGTTCTCATAGAGGGCGATGACTTTTTCGTCCACGGTGATACCGGCGATCTCACTGTTCATAAAGAGCGCGTTGCGGTGACTGATCACAGGCATGATCCCGCCCAAGATCCTGCCGTGGAGGGTTTCCCGTGCGAGCTGCAGGTTTTCAAAGGCCTGCTCCGTCAAAATGGGTTGCGTCAGAAAACCCACCGCCCCGACCTCCTCCTTCTGCCGCGCCAGATCCAACTGGATGCGGAAATTGCGCGCGTTCAGATTCAGCGCGGCAAACAGCCGAAACGGGGTCGGCAGAAGGGTTTGGTTCAGACCATCCACATATTTGATCAGCTTTCGGGAGTTGAAATGATACACATTCTTGACTTCGTCCCGGCTGGCGGCCGGCACCGGATCACCCGTGACCAACAGAACGCTGCCGATCCCCTCTGCGCAGAGCCCCAGCAGCAGGGCCTGTGTGGCGTTGAGGTTTCGGTCCCGACAGGTCATATGGGGCAGGACGTCGATGCCCAGCTCCCGGTGCAGCTTGCAGGCCAGGAGGCTGGAGTCGATCCGGACGCGGGCCACCGGACAATCGGCGATGGTGATGACGTCCGCACCGCAGTGCTGGAGTTGCCGGGCATGCTCCATGAACCGGCTCACGTCGGCGTTTTCCGGTGGGTCCAGCTCCACGGCAAAGGGCTTCCGGCTGTCGTCACAGAGGGCAGTCCAGAATGAGTCATCTCGCGGCTCAACCGGCGCGGCGGCAGCGTGTGAAAACCGCTTTATGCGCCTTGGCGCCGGCAGGCGCAGCGCCTCGACCATGGCGGCGATGTGCTCCGGCGTCGTGCCACAGCAGCCGCCCAGGATGATGACCCCTTGGGCACGCAGCGTGGCGGCCTGCATGGCAAAATAACGGGGATCGCTGTCATAGAATACCCGGTTGGCGCGCACGGTGGGATAGCCAGCCACAGGCATGGCGGAGAGGGGCTTTTCCACAGGACCCAGCTTCTCCAACAGATCCACCATCTGGCGGCCGCCGGAGAGGCAGTTCAGCCCCACCGCGTCGATCTCCGGAACTGCCGTCGCCGATTGCATCAGTTCACGGAGCAGGCGGCCGTCCCGCGTGAAGCCGTCTGGCTGTACGGCAAAGGAGACCAGCAGGAAGGCCTCCGGCTGTTTCTCCTTGATGTGCCGCGCAATCTCCGGAAGAAAGCGGTCGTTTCCCAGGGTTTCCAGCAGGAAATGCGCTGCACCGAGGGCGAGAAAACAGTCCACCACAAAAAGGTATTCTGCCAGGATATCCATGTCGCCCTGGGGATCGATCGGCCCGATATCTGCGAAGACATAGGCGTTTTCGCCCGCTGTCTGCCGCGCGAGCTCATATCCGGCCTTCAGCAGGGAGGCGCACTCCGCCCCGGAGAAGTTCAAGCGGTTGACGGCATATGTGTTGGTCTTGATGGCGCCGCACCCGGCAGCCAGATAGGCGCGGTGGATCGCAGCAATCTCCTCCGGCGCGGTGCGGTTCGCCCGCTCACAGCCCTGATGGATGCTGCGGCTGCGGGCGGCGTAGTAAGTGCCCATGGCTCCGTCGAAAACAAGCGGGCCGTCTTGTAAGTATTCCCGTATTGGCTTCATCCCAACACCTGCCTTGCAATATCCGCGCTCTGCTTTGCGTCCCCGGCATAATAGTCCGCGCCGATCTGCTCAGCGTAATCCGGCGTCAGCACAGCGCCGCCCACCATGATCTTGCAGACGTGTCCGCTCCTGCGCAGAGCGGCGATGGTCTCCGCCATGCTGGACACCGTAGTGGTCATCAGTGCTGACAGGCCTACAAGCTTTACATCCTCCCGGAGCACAGTCTCTACAACATCCTCCGGCGGTACATCGCGTCCCAGATCGATCACGGTGTATCCGTAGTTTTCCAGCACGACGCGGACGATGTTTTTCCCAATGTCATGTATGTCGCCGCGGACAGTAGCCAGCACGATCTTCCCCTTGGACAGAGACACCGCCCCGCGCCGTGCCATACGCTTTTTGATGATCTCAAAGCCCTCGCAGGCGGCGTTGGCGGCGTTGATGAGCTGCGGGAGGAAGATCTCCTGCTGTTCATAGCGTTCGCCCACCTGATCCAGTGCCGGGATCAGCAGTTCATTCACCACGTCCAACTCCGATCGCGTCTCCAGGGCCCGGGCGGTGAGCATGGCCGTTTCCCGCCTGAGGCCCAGCATGACTGCCTGCCGGATGCTCAGATCCTTTTCCTGTACAGGGGCGGAATGTGATTCCGGTGCCGCGGTGGAAAAGCGCGCGATGTAGGATGCGCTGTCCCTGTCCTGCCCGGAGAGCACGCGGCAGGCCGCCACCGCATCCATGATCGCGCTCTGATTCGGGTTCACGATGGGCAGATCCAGACCGGCCTGTACTGCCTGGATCAGAAAGTTCACCGTGATGTGTTCCCGGGCCGGCAGACCAAAGGAGATGTTGCTGACCCCCAGTACCGTATGCAGGCCAAGCTCCTCTTTTACATAGCGGACGGCCTGCAGCGTCTCCACGGCCTGCTCCTGCTGAGCAGATACAGTCAATGTGAGACAATCGATCAGCACATCGCTCCTGGGGATGCCATGACGCAGCGCAGCATGCAGGATCCGTCCGGCAATGGCTGCCCGTTCCTGCCAGCTCTGCGGGATGCCGTTGTGATCCATGCACAGGCCCACGACAGCCGCACCGTACTTTTTACACAGAGGCAGGATGGCCTCCAACGAATCCTCATTCCCGTTCACGGAGTTGACGATAGCCTTGCCGTTTACCGCCCGCAGTCCCGCCTCGATGGTCACCGGGTCAGAAGAATCGATTTGCAGCGGCAGGTCGACCGCCGCCTGCAGGGCTTTTACGACGCGGACCATCGTGGCTGGCTCATCCAGGCCGGGAAGCCCTACGTTCACGTCCAGGATCTCCGCACCCGCGTCCTGCTGCTCGATAGCCAGCTGAACGATATAGTCGATATCATGTTCCCGCAGCGCCTGCTGAAAGCGTTTTTTCCCCGTCGGATTTATGCGCTCTCCGATGACGTGGACCCCATCAAAAGCAGTTGCGCTGGTGGCTGAGCAGACGCCGGAACGATCGGCCGGAGCGCGCGGCGCCGCTTTCTTGCCCGCCAGTGACTGCGCCAGGGCCCGGATGTGATCCGGGCCTGTGCCGCAGCAGCCGCCGAAAATGTGTACACCGCTGGCCAACGCCGGGCAGAGCTCCTCCGCAAACGCCTCCGCAGTGATCTTGTATGCTCCGGTGACGGGGTCGGGCAGACCCGCATTGGGCTTGAGGATCAGCGGCAGATCCGTCCAGCGGCGGAGCTCCCGCACCATCGGCAAGAGCTCTTTGGGCCCGAGACTGCAGTTGAAGCCTAGCGCATCCACCCCGAGACCTGTCAATGTCAGAGCCATGGCTGGCACTGTCACGCCCACAAAGGTGCGTCCGCTCTGCTCAAAGGTCATGGTGACCCAGACCGGGAGCTTTGTGTGCTCCTTTGCCGCCAGTACGGCTGCTTTGACCTCATAGAGGTCGCTCATGGTCTCAAAAACGATCAGATCCGCCCCGGCCTCTTCTCCGGCCACGACCATTTCACGGAAGACATCATAGGCGTCTTCAAAGCGCAGCGTGCCCAGCGGCTCCAAAAGCTGACCGATGGGCCCCACATCGAGCGCGACCTTGATGTCCCCCGTACCGGCTGCTGCCCGTGCGCACCGCACGCCGGCCGCGATCAATTCTGCCGGACTGTGCCCGCATCTGGTCGCCTTGTAACGGTTTGCGCCGAAGGTGTTTGTATAGAGCACCCGGCTGCCCGCCTCCACATAGCGGCGATGGATCGCGGATACCTTCTCCGGCTCTGTCAGGTTCCAGAGTTCCGGGGAAACACCCACAGGGAGTCCGGCCTCCTGCAGCATGGTGCCCATGCCGCCGTCGAGCAATAGTATATCAGGCCTTTCCACAGTCCTTTCCATCCTTTCTGTACTGGCAGCTTTCGGCCAGAGCACAGGCATTGCAGCCGCCGCGCCGCTTTGGCTGCGGCTGTGCCGAGACCCCGATCAGCGCTGTGACCGTCTTTTGCGGGATCAGAAGACCACTCTCTGACAGGCTCACGCCGAGCCGTCGGGTCACGTCCAGAGCCTCGCACAGCGCCGCCTGTTGAGAGAGCGGCAGATCCCCGTAACCGGGGCTGAAGCGATCCGTCAAATATCGCGGTGCCAGAAGCTCGGCCAGGTCTGCACAGAGATTGTCGCAGACATTTTCAACGGCGGCGCTGCCGGCGGCGTCCAGGATCACGGCGTCAGCCATGTCACTCACCTGTGCCCGGCGCAGCAGGACCTCCACCTCGCTGCCCAGCGTGACTGCCATTAAAATGACCTGCGTACTGCTCTTCAGCAGCCTCTCCACGTCGCCTCCCAACGGCCGGAAGACCGTCCCCGCCAAACGCCCGTCCGGCAGCCGGTCAAACAGTTTCCACAACGCCCGGGGCCTTGCTGCGGCGAGGAGCCGCTGCTCACAGCGGTCAAGGTCTGTGCTGATTTTTTCCGGAACAACTCCGCCCCGAAATTGCAAGTATTGCAGGGTCACCCTGCGGTCGATCCCTGTCAGGCGGGCTTCCACGGTACACCACATCCTTTTTTCTGACGGTCGGTTTAGAAAAAAGAGGTCTGAAAACGGAACGTTTCAAACCCCAAAACACTGAAAACAAGCCTATTCTATTCCATACAAGGTGGAAAGTCAACTCATTCTTTCCGGCTTTCCGGGACGCCAGATCCGCTCCGACAGCGGTCCCTGGCACAAAAAGTATATGTTCAAATGAAGAAGGACCGCAGGGAGTGTTTCCCTGCGGTCCTTCTGCGGTAAAACCGCAAATGGTCGGAGTGAAATTATAGGACTTGGACGCGTCCAAAACCAAATCGAAGCCCAGCGGAGCGGGTTCGATTTGGAGAGGAGGAGACACGAAGCACAGATGAAGAAATGGCAACCGCCTAAGCGGTTGCCATTTCTGAGCCGTGCGGAGTGAGCTCCGACGTTGGTCCGAGTGGTGCGACTCGAACGCACGGTCTCTTGACCCCAAAGGGACTCGAACCTGGTGTTACATGTGCATGAAAAACATTTGGCGCTGTTTAGTCCAGAAAACTTGCTCTCCGGCGCTCTTTTCTCCACTGTCTCCACGTCCTCCGGAGGCGGTTGTGGTCAAACATGTGGTCGTACAGCAACGCTCCCGTGGATTCGCGGTGTTTTGCCGCGATCCCCGGGATCGTTTGGATTGTAGCTTGGGGTGCAAGATTAGTCAAGTAATTATTTGCAGGTATCCTACGAGAGAGATAAGAAAAGCGACGCCATCCACTACAATACGGACTCCTTTGCTTTTAAGGTGCCGTCCCAGCAGCACTTCAATGATTCCCGCGACAATAAAGGAAATGAACATTCCTATCAGCCAGTCACCAAAGCCAACTAATTCAAGAAAGGCAGGAACGGTATTCGATCTAAAGAAAAACTGCCAGGCAACTGAAAAACCATCACAATACCAAACTAGGGAAAAGAAAGCTACAGCGATAAATATAATACAGGCTACTACCGACCAGATTTTCTTCGCAATAGATTCCAATGATATCCTCCATGTAAAAAAATAGAATTCTTGACTTTTTTAAAATAATAGCACTTTTTTTCGGATATGGTGGACTGATTGTAAATTATACATAGATAGCATGTCAGGAGACAGACGTCATCTTTTCTGGGTCGCAGTAAACAAAGAAATACGGCGAGAAATGATGAGAGATGGCTTAACGACAGATTATCGGTGTGCACGAAAACTTGCCGAAAGAAGGAACGGAATAAAAGCGAAGAGGACAAAAACGTGTTGATATTGTTCCGATCATGTGATATACTGAATATGAATTATAGTAACTTGTTCAAAAAGGGGGCTACAGCATGAAGTATCTTTCTGCAGCGGAGTTCGCGCAGAAGCACGGCGTTTCAGATCGCTATATTCGTCGGCTTTGTGCTGACGGAAAGATAGAGGGTGCTGAGCGGAGTGGGAAAGCATATCGGATTCCCGAAACAGCTGAGCTCCCTGCGGATCGTCGCCACTTGCGAGGGAAGACTGTTCCGGATCATTTTGTCGACTTGTTTGCTGCCATCGACGAAAAAAGGTCGCAGCTGAACGAGCGTCGACCAATGACTGCGGGAGAAGTTGCAAGGCTGCGGGACGAGTTCATGGTGGATTACACCTATAACTCCAACGCCATCGAGGGAAATACCCTGACGCTGAAGGAAACGGCTCTAGTGCTTCAGGGAATGACCATCGACCAGAAACCGCTGAAGGATCATTTGGAAGCCGTAGGACATCGCGATGCTTTCCTATACATGGAAGAGCTGGCGCAACGCAAAGCCCGCCTGAGGGAATACGAGATCAAAACCATCCACTCTCTTGTACTGATGGACAAGCCCGAGGATCGCGGTGTATACCGCCGCGTGCCTGTCACGATTGCCGGCGCGTATACACAGCCGGTTCAGCCGTATCTGATTCAGCCTAAGATGGAAGAACTTTTGCGGAATAATGAAGACCGCAAAAAAAAGATGCATCCTATCGAGCGCATCGCAAGATTCCACCTGGAATTTGAAGGGATCCATCCTTTTATCGACGGCAACGGCCGCACGGGGCGCCTCGTTATGAACCTGGAGCTGATTCGCAGCGGGTACCCTACCATCAATGTAAAGTTTACAGACCGAAAGAAGTACTATGAGGCTTTTGATGCGTACTACCGTGACGGCAACGCGGATACGATGATCGAACTAATTGGGGAATACTGCTTGGAAGAGCTGAATCGATATCTGGATGTTTTATGTGCGGCTGAATAGCCCCGTGTTGTTGCAACAGATAGGGAGGGATTAAATGAACCCGATTATAGATAAAAAGCAAATGACCGAGGAGGATATCAAGCTGCAATATATAACTCCGGCCATTACTTCCAAGTGGGACATCCGTAAAGTCACGATGGAAACTCAGATTACGGATGGCAAAGTCAACCTGAAGGGGAATCTTGTGTTCCGTGAAAAGCCCAAACGGGCGGATTATATCCTTTACCTGAATGCCAACAACCCCATTGCAGTCGTTGAAGCTAAGGACAATAATCATAGCATTTCTTTTGGCCTGCAGCAGGCCATGACCTATGCGCAAATGCTGGACCTCCCGTTTGCCTATAGCTCCAATGGCGACGGCTTCATAGAGCACGATTTTCTGACCGGCCAGGAACGAGAGTTCGGACTCGATGAGTTCCCCACAGAAAAAGAATTGATCGTTCGCTACAAGGCAGAGCGTAACAATGGCGATGGACTTACCCCGGCACAGCAGACGATCTTGGATCAGCCCTACTACAGCAGCCAGAACACCTATCCTCCGCGTTATTATCAGCGTATTGCCATAAACCGCACGCTGGATGCAATTGCCAGAGGACAGGACCGGATTCTGCTTGTCATGGCTACCGGTACAGGCAAGACCTATACGGCGTTCCAGATCGTGTACCGTCTTCTGCAAAGCGGGATGAAGCGGAAGATCCTCTATCTGGCTGATCGCAATATTTTGGTTGACCAGTCTATCCAGCAGGATTTTGCTCCACTGGAAAAAGTGATCCACAAGATCAACTTTGCCAAGGATGACCGCAGCACTGTTACCTCTCATGAGGTTTACTTCTCCCTTTACCAGCAACTCGTCGGCGATGATGATCAGGAGCATTTCTCCGAGCTGTTCAATCCGGACTTCTTTGATCTGATTATCGTGGACGAGTGCCACCGCGGTTCTGCCAAGGAGGAGAGCCGTTGGCGCCGCATCTTGGAGTATTTCAGCTCCGCTACGCAGATCGGCATGACGGCCACACCCAAGGAGACCAAGTACATCTCCAATACAACCTATTTTGGTGATCCCCTTTATACGTATAGCTTGAAAGAAGGCATAGACGACGGTTTTCTTGCCCCGTTTAAGGTCATCGACATCACTACAGATATCGGTGACGGTTGGCGTCCCAGGAAGGGGCAGTTGGACAAATACGGAAACCCCATTGAGGACCGAATTTATAATAACAGCGACTACGATTACAGCATCGTAATTGAAGATCGTATCCAGCAGGTGGCTTCCGAGATTACAAAGTACCTCAAAGCGACCGATCGTATGGCGAAGACTATCGTCTTTTGTGCGACGGAGGATGCTGCTGAGCGAATGCGGATCGCGCTGGTGAACCTGAATGCAGATATGGTAAAAAAGAATCCTGACTATGTGGTCAGGATTACTGGAAGCGATGTATACGGTAAGAGCAAGCTGGATTATTTCATCTCTGTCGCTGCGGCGTACCCGGTCATTGCCACCACGTCCAAGCTTCTTTCCACCGGCGCAGACTGCAAAATGACCAAGTTGATTGTGCTGGATGAGATGATTGGCTCCATGACAGAGTTCAAGCAGATCATTGGGCGTGGAACCCGTCTGCGGGAAAAAGACGGCAAAACCCATTTTGTGGTGATGGATTTCCGTAAGGTCACTCGGCTGTTTGCCGACCCGGAATGGGACGGCCCAATAGAAGTTCACCCCGGTTTTGGAACGGGGAACGGTAACGGCGGTACGCCGCCCATTCCTCCGATACCGCCTATTGATTCGCCCAACCCGCCGAGAATCAAACCCATTGTCGACAAAACCGGCTGCCGGGTGGAGATTATCCACAAGACGGTCTCTGTCTACGACACGAACGGCAAACTTCTTCGGCAAGAGAGCATCACCGATTACACCAAAGAGAACGTCCGGGGCGAATATGCTACGCTGGATGCCTTTATCCGGGAGTGGAGGAAGGACCCACAAAAGGAGAAGATTCGCGATATGCTCCGGGAACGCGGCATCGATCTGGAGGCGATGAAAGCCGACCAGGGCATGACGGATGTGGATGATTTTGACTTCATTTGCCATGTTGCCTATGACAAAAAGCCGCTTACCCGGAGGGAGCGGGCCAACAACGTGAAGAAACGGGATTTCCTCAGCAAGTACAGTGGTGTAGCCCGGGAGATCCTGGAGGCCTTGTTGGAGAAGTATATGAATCTCGGCGTTTATGAAATCGGCAAGGCTGAGATACTGAAGCTTGATCCGTTTTTGAAGTATGGTAAGCCTGCAAAGATTTCCTCCTATTTTGGCGGAAAAGCCGGATACATGAAGGCTGTGCAGGAGCTTGAAGATGCACTCTATTCGGACGAGGTAGGATAAATGAAAACAATCAGCTCATGGCACGTGGGCGTTGCTGCGGAGGCTTATGCAGCAGCGGTTTTCGCTCGATACGGATACGACGTATCTGTGCAGTATGGTGCAAATCAGCCAGAGTATGATTTGATCGCCGTATCTGGTGACAAGATGCTGAAAATCTCTGTGAAGGGTAGCCAAGACGGTGGCTGGGGATTGACGCAGGGTTACAAAAAGGGCTGTGATTATCATGAAGCCACCAAGAAGTGGTTAGCCGCCCATCATAGAAAAACGTTTTTTTGCCTGGTTCAGTTCCAAGACACAGCGCCAAATGAGATGCCGCGGATCTATCTGGCGTCACCGGAGGAAATTGCAAATCTTCTCGATGCGTCTGCTGGAGGCCGGGGGGAGACCGTTTTGCGGGAGAACCACACCTGGGGCCCTCGTGCTGCAGGCAGAGGAACAACAGATCGTATCCCGGACGAGTGGGTGATCTCTGCCCAACGTCTGGAGCAAATGTTCAACACTTACGGTCAGTAAAGAGAGGAAAACACAATGGCAAATCTGTCTGGTTTTGTAAAACGGCTCCGCGACATCATGCGCAACGACGCCGGTATCAACGGCGATGCCCAGCGCATCGAGCAGATCGCGTGGATGCTGTTTTTGAAAGTGTACGACGCCAAGGAACAGGACTGGGAGTGGGACGATGAAAGCTATGTTTCCATCATTCCGGAGGAATGCCGCTGGGCCAATTGGGCACATGATGACAAATCCGGCAAGGCAATGACCGGCGAGCGGTTGCTGGACTTCGTGAACAATACACTGTTCCCCACACTGAAAAAGCTGCCTGTGGATGCCTCTACGCCTATCAAAAAAGCCATTGTGCAGACCACCTTTGCCGATGCCAATAACTACATGAAGGACGGCGTTCTGCTCCGTCAGGTGATCAACGTCATCGATGATCTTGATCTCAGCGATTATGAGGAAAGCCACGCCTTTGCGGAGATTTACGAATCTATACTGAAAGAACTGCAGAGTGCGGGCAGCGCCGGTGAATTCTATACCCCCCGTGCCGTCACCGAGTTCATGGCCCGCATGATCGAACCGCAAATCGGGGAGCATATGGCGGATTTCGCCTGCGGCACCGGCGGCTTCCTCACGTCCTGGCTTTCGGAGCTGAAGAAGAAAGTCCACACAACGGATGATGAGGCAGCCTACAGCCATTCCATCTACGGCATTGAGAAAAAGCAGTTCCCGTATATGCTCTGCATCACGAACATGCTGCTCCATGATCTGGACGTGCCCCGGGTGTTCCATGACAACTCCCTCCTGCGGGACGTGCTGGACTACACCGCGGACGATCAGTTTGACGTGATCCTGATGAATCCCCCTTACGGCGGCAGTGAGAAGGCCGAGGTCAAGAACCACTTCCCGGCGGACCTGGCCAGCAGCGAGACCGCTGACCTCTTCATGTCCGTCATCATGTACCGGCTGAAAGAGAATGGCCGTGCGGCGGTGATCCTGCCCGATGGCTTCCTCTTTGGCACCGACAACGCCAAGATCAACATCAAGAAAAAGCTCCTGTCGGAGTTTAACCTCCATACTATTGTCCGTATGCCCGGCAGCGTCTTCTCTCCCTATACTTCCATCACCACGAACATCCTGTTCTTTGACCGCACCGGCCCTACCAAGGAGACCTGGTTCTATCGACTGGACATGCCGGAGGGATACAAGCATTTCTCCAAGACCAAGCCCATGAAGCCGGAGCACTTCGACCCGGTGGTGGCCTGGTGGAACGACCGGCAGCCCCTGAACGTGGACGGCTTTGACAAGGCCCGGTGCTATACCGTGGAAGAACTCTCGGTTGACCTGGGCTACAATCTGGATCAGTGCGGCTTCCCCCATGAGGAAGAAGAGATCCTCGCCCCCATGGATCTGATCCGGCGCTATCAGGAGGAGCGGGCTTCCCTGAACGCGGAGATCGACAGGGTACTGGCCGAGATCACCGCCAAGCTGGGAGGGGCAGAACTATGACGCCCCAGGAACTGAAAAACAGCATCCTGCAGCTTGCCATTCAGGGGAAGTTGGTCGAGCAGCGCCGGTCAGAGGGTACGGCGGAGGAACTGTATAAACAAATTCAAGCCGAAAAGCAGGCGCTCATCAAGGCCGGGAAGATCAAAAAAGAAAAGCCCCTGCCGGAGATCACGGAGGATGAGATTCCTTTTGAGATTCCGGAGAGCTGGATGTGGGTGCGGCTTTCAGATTTGTGTTCCATTGTAACAGGAAAACGTGACGCTAATTATGGGGCTCCTGATGGCGAGTACTTCTTTTTCACGTGTGCAAAAGAACCCATCAAATGCTCCTCATTTTCCTTTTCTGGAGAATCAATTCTTTTAGCTGGCAATGGAGATATCGGCAATATATCCTACTATTGGGGACAGTTCGAGGCTTACCAGCGGACATATGTGCTCCAACCGTATATAGAGAATTCCTATTTGACCTATTTGTTCTACCATTTGCAATGTAATTGGGTGCAGTATAACAGGGGGATGGTGTTTGGAACAGCAATACCATATATAAGGCTAGGTAATGTCCAGAACTATCCTATTGCTCTCCCGCCGCTGGCCGAGCAGAAGCGCATCGTGGCAAAGATTGAGGAGCTGCTGCCGCTGATCGAGCGCTACGAAAAGGCGTGGAGCCGTCTGGAGGATTTCAACAAGCGCTTCCCCGGGGATATGCAGAAGTCCATCCTGCAGATGGCCATCCAGGGCAAGCTGGTGGAGCAACGTCCCGAGGAAGGCACCGGCGAGGAACTCTACCGCCAGATCCAGGCCGAGAAGCAGGCCCTCATCAAAGCCGGGAAGATCAAAAAAGAAAAGCCCCTGCCGGAGATCACAGAGGATGAAGTACCGTTTGAGATTCCGGAAAGCTGGAAGTGGTGTTATGTTGGGGATTTGTTTCAGCATAACACAGGCAAAGCCCTGAACAGCTCTGACAAAAGCGGAACACCGATGACATATATCACGACCTCCAATCTTTACTGGAATCGTTTTGAACTTGAAAAGCTAAAAGAAATGCCTTTTACAGAATCAGAAGTAGAGAAATGCACAGTCCAAAAAGGTGATCTTTTGGTTTGTGAGGGCGGTGATTATGGACGATCCGCTATATGGCCGTATGAATGCCCGATGCGGATTCAGAATCATATTCACCGGCTTAAGGCGTATGGGGCAATCTCGGTTCGATTTTTTTACTATTGCTTCTATCTTTATAAGAATGCCGGAATGATAGCGGGTAAAGGAATTGCTATTCAAGGGTTATCGTCTAATGCCCTCCATTCTCTTAAAATGCCCCTCCCGCCGCTTGCCGAGCAGAAGCGCATCGTCGCCCGGCTGGAAGAACTTCTGCCCCTGTGCGAGAGATTGAAATAATGTATAGAATTATTTATTTGGCAGGTTTTTTGATTCGCCAGTTTGCGTTACCAAATCCGTTTACTCCATTCGGGAATAACGCAGAATTGATAAACCTAATAGTCGGCGGTGTGTTCGTTCCTCTTTCCTATTTTATGGTTGGTTTGATTTACGAAAGAGGGAGCGCACCTGCTTGGGGATCAATCCTTTTTACGATCGTATATGCGATTAACACCGGCGTAACCTATCTTGTTTGTTTGGTTTATCCGACCATATGGTTGATGGTTTTAATTGCTGTTGCCTATTTTGCATTGTATTTATTTGTTGCTTGCAAGATAAGGGAGGCACAATAAATGAAAAAGTGGGAACTTGCAAGATACTTAATTGATGCTAAAAAATGTGTAGACAGTATTCTGTATATTTCCAACCACGCTGATCAGTTGCGGTATTATGATTTGCGTGAATTGATAGATGGCAAGAGAAATACATTCTACATAAATTGCTGTGCGGTTATTGATAAAACGATTGTATCGAAAAAAATAAATAAGCATACTTTGTGCGAAGAAGATCCAATAGTTGATCTTCTTTACTTGGAGCGTGACAAAAATAGCGCTCATAAGGATGATGCCTATATCCCGCAGTCTTTTGATAAAATCGAAGCAATTGCTTTTCAAATGAAAGAGCAGATTATCCATATTCGAGAACTTTGTAAAGACCATCTCCCAAAAGAAATAACACTCGATTTTGTACCGCACGATAAGGCGCTGTTTCGAGCTGTCCACAAATTGCTTGCAGATGATGAAGAAAAAATACTTAATGAGAAACATCCTTTAAGGAAAACAATGGTTCCCCAAGGCGAAAACACTAAATCTTTCACTATACTACACGATCTCCTTGATTTGAGAACGGTTCCAGAAGAAGCTCGTAAAGATTACTGTGTTGTTTTCAATAATGGAATTAACTTGTATGAGGGTATTCAAGAACGGCAGGATGGTGCAATAAAGGCCAATCTTCTTCATGGTAAAAATATGTGGTGCTCAGTGAGTAAGGAAAACTTGGAAGAATATCAGGAACTTGAGAGGTTAGGTGTTTTTGACGATTTCAGTATTCCACAACCGCTGCCCAAAGACCCAATATTAGCTAACATCATTATGAAGAAACTCAATAAGCAAAAGAGCGTTAAATAACTGTATTATTGTATTGGTGAGATGAAGGGGAAACATTGAATTGTATTCTTGCCGGGCAAAAAACACATCGTCGCCCGGCTAGAAGAACTTCTCTCCCTGTGCGAGAGATTGAAATGAGGTAAATAATATGATTGATTATCTTAATCTAAAGAACAGCTATGTTGCAGCAATTCAAATGGGATTGGCATTAAATGCGAGCATTGAGGAAGCAAAACGAGGGAACGACCTTCTTCACAAGTTTTGTGAAAAATGCATTGAGAGCAGCAACTACAGTGAGATTGACAAGCAAAACATGAAACACGAACTGGAACGCATTAAAGAAACGCTTTCCCAGGAGATAGACCGCTATTATCATAATGCGTAACAATAAAGCCATATTTGTTTGTGGTTAAACAAGGAGTTTTTCAAGTGGCAGAAGATGGAATCAATTCACACATTCAAATGCCCAAAAGCGTGCTAAAACGATTTGAGAATCTGCACCATAAGTTCTTCTATTACGACGTTAAGAATAATCGAATTGGGAACAACGGGCATGCTGGAAGTATCAACACTTCACGTGGGTTCTTTTCAAAAGAGATTGAGATCTTTCTAAACGCGAATGTTGAAAAACCACTTAGTAATCTGTTTTCTATCATTGATGAGATTAGCATTGATCCCCCGAAAGGACATATCGATTCAAAATTCGACTATGTGGCAAAAAGATTTGTTTATGCCCTTTTGTCAAGGAACCCGGACAAGGTTGATAGCATTTGTGACTATCCTTCTATTGCAGACGCGCTATCTCCTCAACAATTCCGCGATATAGGGGCGGTTCTGGGATTAGCGGCGGAAATCAAGAAAAACCAACTTGATTCCTATGGCACAACGATTGCTGTAAATTCAACAATAATGCCATTTGTTCTGCCTACATGCGGTGCATATTATATGAAGATTCGAGACATTGAACACGTTGTCTTGCCAGTGTCTCCCAAAAAAGCAATCGTGTTTGTAGAAGAAAAGGGGAAAGATGAAATAATTTGCGATGGAATTGTCCATCCATACTCTATTACTGACATTCTGGACGTTCATCAGTTAAACATAGGGGCTGTTTTTGCTCAATGTAGATACGGAAACGGATATGTTGTTTCACCACAAAGAGAAGCGCTGGAATACGCACGTAGCGTAGTAATGCAAAAAACTGTCTAAAGAAAAAGGTAATCTTGAGGTGGCATATGACAAAGAGAAAAATTGAACATCCGAAAGTCTTCATTTCGTATGCATGGGCGGATGAGGCCTATGAAAAGCTGGTTCTTGGATTTGCCAGCCAACTTATGAGTGACGGAATAGATGTCATTTTTGACAAATGGGACCTAACTGAAGGTAATGATACCTATGCCTTCATGGAAAGGTGCGCATCAGATCCATCTGTCACGAACGTACTGATGCTTCTGGATCCTGTATATGCGACAAAAGCTGATCAGCACTCTGGTGGTGTGGGAACCGAGACACAAATTATTTCTGCAAAAGTTTATAATGAAGTAACCCAAGATAAGTTTATCCCCGTAGTTATGAAACGTGATCCTGAGGGGAATGTATGCAAACCAACCTATCTCCAAGGCCGGCTTCACTTTGATCTTTCAACTCCTGAGAAATATGACACAGAGTATCCAAGGCTAGTGAAGACACTCTACGGCGAAGAAATCTACGCAAAACCGGAATTGGGCCCAAAACCTTCCTGGGTAGAGAAACCAATTGTTGTTATTCCGAAGGCATTGATCTCCTATGATGCACTGAAAGGAACACAGCCACAAAAAGAGAAAAGCAGGGCATTTGCCATTGCGCTTAATAAGATCTCAGATAAGCTGAAGACCTTTGCGGACAGAATGGAAGGTGATATCCTCGAACCGAATGACTATATTGCTTTGTATGATGAAACTGAATCTATCAGATCCGATTTTCTTCAGTTAGTAAGCTATGCTCTATATGTCGAGGAAAGCCATCGATGCCTCGCTGATTTTTTCGAGGAGAATGAAAACTATCTGCCGCAGCACGGTAACAGCCATTGTTCTGATATCGTAAAGATCCGGATCCATGAATTGTTTATTTATTCGATAGCGTTTTTTCTCAAAAACAAGGATTATTCAGCTGCCGGCTATTTGCTCGGGAGGACGTATTATAACACCAATAATCGTTTGACCGACTATGGCGCTGATTCCTATGCAATGTTTTACAGCGGTGCAGAACATCAGGGTTTAGACCAATCAATTGATGCGAGGGATGACAAAAGGTATCTTTCAGGTACGGGGAAATATTGGATTGAAACACTGGATCCTGCTTTTTGCTCAAAAGAACAGTTTGTTTTTGCAGATTTGATTTGCTTTAACTATTCCGTATATGGGAGTGACTATAGGAATCTGTTCCTTTGGTTTCCAATTACGTATGTCTACAGTAATCGCTATAACAGTGAAATAGAACGATTCAGCAAAAAATTGACCTCGCATGAATTTGCTCAGGAAGTATTGCCTCTTTTTGGAACAGAAACTGTTGCAGATTTTTATAAAAAAGTGAAGGAAATAGAAGATGGTTCCCAGGAGAAATACAGGGAAATGAGATACCGAGGGTGTTTTGAAAGCGCACCCCTACTGGGCAATTATATCAAAGCAAAAGACATTGGTAGTTTTCGGTAGAATGCTTTTGGGTTAATTTTCTCTTTTTCCTCTGGACTTCTGTCCTTCTTTGTGGTAGTTGTTTGTACTACGCGAAAGGAGGAAGAAAAATGGCAAAAATCACACTGGAGGAACTGTACCGCGGCGAGGGCGGCGGTGCAAAGTATGGCGCTGGCGGGATCATGGGCGCAGTGATGCAAGAGCTCTTCTCCCATGGGGTTCCAACGGAGTATGATGATCGGACCTACATCGAGCTTCTGATTGTCAAGCACACGCTGATTGCAGCGGAACAAATGAAAACCGAGGGCGACTTTGTGTCGGGGATGACCGGCACGGAGTCGCCCTCTTGCTATGAGGAGGTGTGAGATGAGGATTCTGGAAGAACTGTGGTACGGAAATGTGACGCCCGGCGAGCGAGAGGTGGAGAAGGGCGGCCGTATGTGGAACCTGGGAAGGCTGATTCTACAGAATGAAGAAGAGTTGGAGCCGCTGCTCTCGGAAAAGGCAAAGGAAGTGCTGGAAAAGCTGAGGGACAACCAGACGGAAATGAACGGTATCAATGAATGCGAGATATTTGTCTGCGGATTCCGGCTCGGTGCCAGGATCATGCTGGAGGTGCTGGACGGCAGCGACAGGTGGGGAGAAGACTGAGGCCCCCCACAACTCGGCCGGGGAGGGACGACGATTTCCGAGAGGAGGTCGCCGCCTCTTTTGCCTGCAAGCGATTTTTCTCTATAAAATAATTGAAAAGCAGGGGTGAATTCTGTATACTCATGCCAACAGGATAGAAGTTGTGAGGGCAGAAATGAACATTTTTCAGGTGAAAGAGAATAAAAAAGAATATCTTTCGCTTCTCCTGCTGGCAGATGAACAGGAGGACATGATCGACCGGTACCTGGAGAGGGGCGTCATGTTCGTATTGGACGATGATGGTGTCAAGGGAGAATGTGTCATCACCGACGAGGGGGACGGCGTCCTGGAGATCAAAAACATTGCCGTCGCGCCGGGTCACCAGAGGAAAGGGTATGGCAAGGCCCTGATCGAGTATATCGCCGACAGATACCGGGAGAGGTATTCGATTTTGCAGGTCGGCACAGGCGACAGCCCTCTGACCATCCCGTTCTATGAGGAATGCGGCTTTGCACGCCATCATATCGTGAAGAACTTCTTTACAGACAACTACGACCATCCGATCTATGAGTGCGGCGTGCAGCTTGTGGATATGGTATATCTGCGCAAAGCGCTATGAATGCTGAAACACGATGAGGAAGCCAGGAAGCATAAGGAGAAAAACCATACATGATTCGTGTGATAAATGATGCGCAGGAAAAACAGAGGATTTCCCGCTTCATTCTTGAAAGCCTTTCGGAATGGTTCGGTATCCCGGAAGCGAGAGAACAGTACATCCGTGAGAGTGGCGATGAGATCGTGCTTGCATCCGTGGAAGACGATCAGCCCAACGGATTTCTTTGCCTAAAAGAAACCGGAAAGGACACCGTTGAGCTGGCTGTGATGGGCGTTCTGAAGGAATGCCACCGCAAAGGAATTGGTCGGGAGCTGTTTGAGCACGCAAAGCAAATTGCTGTGGAGAAGGGCTACTCCTTCTTACAGGTGAAAACCGTTCAAATGGGACGGTATGAGGAATATGACAATACAAACCGGTTCTATTTGAGCCTTGGGTTCAAGGAGTTTGAAGTGCTCCCCACGCTGTGGGATGAATGGAATCCCTGCCAGATCTATGTGATGGCTCTGCGTTGACTCGGAATTGTGGGAGGCTAAGGATGCAAAGATGTTTGACTACGAAAGATATTTCAATCAATACCGCGATGATAATAAACTAGACTTGATGTTATCCTTCAATATGCCGGCGGGATATGAAACCGCTAACGGAACTTTTGATGTTGAGTCAAAAACGGTATTCATAAATGCAGATTATTTGAAAGAAGCGCCTGATTATGAAAAAGCTTTTTACCTTTTTCATGAATTGAGACATTCTTCACAGTATCTTTGCCCCGATCTATTTAGCAGTGTGATCAATCGCAGTATTCAATACGTTGTTATGTATGATGGCACTTGTTATAAGATCATTAACGGAAAGTACTACGAGTGTAAATTAGAAGGTGGCGTAGATTTTTTTACAAATATCTACCTTGGACAGCCGTATGAAGTTGACGCCAATAAATACGCTTATGAACAGGTAAAAAAGATCTGTGGGGATTCGGATGACCTGCGTAAACCGTATGAATTCTGGATACCCAGTCAGCCTGTGCCAGATGACGCTTATGATTTGGTATATGCTTTGATTGACGAAAAAATACAGATGAAAGATTAAGCGACAAATCCTGGTTTTGTAGGTGTTTCTAACAACCCGGGATTTACTGAGGAGAAACAATATGTCAATACGAACAGATTTGGAGCGCGTTGCCAGCGCGTCGCGGTCCGACGATCATGTATGCATCAAGCCGATGGAAACGCAGGATGATTTGGTGTATGCACTCTTTGGGTGCCAACTTACCGAAGAGCAAAAAGAACTTGTCAATCCGGCAGGCTTCTCCATCGGAAGAGCATATTTGTTCAGAGAAGACAACCTTCGTTCAATGATTTTTTGAGAGTATATGGCGGTAACATTGGGTATTCCGTCAGGCCTTCTGAGAGAAGAAAAGGGTATGCGAAGTGGATGCTTTCTCAAGCACTCGTTTATTGCAGGAAAATAGGCATGAGCAAGGTCTTGATTAACTGTCTTGAGAAGAATGAGGGAAGCAGGAGAACAATTCTTGCAAATGGCGGCAAATATGAAAGTACTATATATGTGCCCGGAGAAAACGTTAATCTTGAACGATATTGGATTGAATTAGAATGACAAATTCCGGTTTATCTATCCGATTCTCTGAAAACCCTTGATTTTCCTGCGTTTCCTGCAGGTCTGCTACCATAATAAGCTCCGTTTTCCCTTGTTTTTGCCCTTGTGGGGCAAAACAAGGGAAACTTTTTATCAGTTGCCGCCTACTACCTTATCCAGCAGGCGGGCCGAGGAGCGTTTCGCTTCCCTCGTCGAGTGAGCGTAGATATTCATGGTGGTACTGACGTCGGCGTGTCCCAAGAGCTCTTGTACGTCCTTCGGCGCTGCCCCGTTTGAGAGCAGATTGCTGGTGAACGTGTGGCGAAGCTGATGGAAGTGGAAGCCCTCAAGCCCCGGAATCTTCTTTGAGGCTGTCCGGCAGACGATGCTGACCGTGCTGGACGATTCAAAGCATCCATCCGGGCGGAGACAAACGAAGTCGATCTCCCGGTAGTCCTCCGGCACTTCCTCCAACCTTTGCAAACTGTACAGCTCATAGTAACTGCGGCCCTTCTCCTGTACTTGCCTGTAGTAGTTCAGACTGTAAAGCTCGCCGTACTTGAAGCGGTTTTTGTGCTGCTCGGTCCTGGCTGCCTTGAGGATCACCGCCAGCGTGTCGCAGAAGTCCACCGTGCGGATTTTACTCCGCTTGGTGGTGCCGACCTCCGTCTTGTGCCTCGCCCCGTTGTAGCGCATACTACGCCGCACCGTGATGGTCTGCTCCTTGAGGTCAATGTCCTGCCATGTGAGGGCACAGACCTCGCCGATCCGAAGCCCGGTGTAGTAGGCGATCTGGATGGGCAGGAGCGCCGGATTCTCTTTTTTTTTCAGATAGTCCGTCAGCGCCTTGTACTGCTCGTAGGAGATCGTCGGGACGGTCAGCCCGTCCTCGCTGTCTTCGTTGAACAGTTCATAGGTTTCCTGCTTGTGCCTAATCTTGACGTACTGCATCGGGTTGAAGGTCAACAGCCGCTTGGGGAAGACCGCAAATCGGAACGCTCCCTGCATCACCGCCGAGAACTGCCGCATATAGCCTTTGCTGATGGGCTTGACCTCCGTTCCGTCGGCATTAGTGCCCCCAAAGGACAGAAGATCGAAGAATGCCTGCAAATGCTCCGATGTGACGGTTTTGAGCTTCCGGCTGCCGATGGGAAACTGCTTGATGCGAGATGCAGCCCCCTGATAGGCCATTACCGTGCCGTTGGAGAGATTGCCGGGCTTGACTTCTTCCTCGATCCACATATCCAAGAGACTCCCCACCGTGACGTTTTCGGACCTGGCGACAAACTTCTTTGCCTCGTAGTCCTCCATCGCCTTGCGGAGCAGGGCTTCCGTCTCGGACTTGCTTTCCGTCCCGGCGCATTCCTTCTGCACCAGATTCCCGCTCTCGTCTTCAACGTAGAAGCGGTAGTACCACTTTTTGCCTTTCTTTCTGACAGATCCTTTTGCCATAGATCGTGATTCTCCTTTCCGTATCCGTGGCAATCGGGTCTGTAACATATGGTGTGCGTGTTACCATATCCGCCGGTCTTCATGACCGGCTTTTTTCGTTCCCGTATTTGTATTTCAAGGTGCCACGGTACTTATGTACCTTTTTCGATCAGCTTCTGCTTTGCCTGATCGACGATCCCGAACAGCTCCGGGATGGATACCTTTGTCCGGCCTTCATCGTACAGATGCAGGATGCCGTCGAGGTATCGCTTCATGTCCTCTATCGGGACTTCCATCTCCTTCTGATAGACCTGCTCGGTGATGGAGCCGATATGGATCGCATATTTGCCGATGGACTCTTTCAGCCCTTCGTCCTCCGCCACTTCATCGACCTTCTCCATGGACACCGCCCAATACTTGGTGAGGATGGTGTAGAGGTCCACGATCTGACCGAGGAAGGTGGTCAAAAGCTGCTGGTGCGGTTCACCGTTTACGGTGTTCGTCACCGCTTCCAGATAGCCCTTGATGTGCTTCTCCAGATCCATCTGGCAGACGGTATAGATGCTGTATTCCTTATCATCGGAAAGTCCCGTCAGCCATTCGGGAGTGGTCAGCAGCCCTTCCGCAAGACCGTTGATGATCATTGTCCGCTTGGGATCGACCCCGTCCGCCTCATACCGCTGGATAGTGGATTTGTTGACGCCGATCCGCTTTCCCAGCTCCGGCATGGACAGCTTTAGCTCCGTCCGCCGCTCTTTGATCCGTTCTCCGACCTGTTTCGGGCTGAACATTTCTTTTGTCTTCAAGGCGTTCACCTCCTAACGTATGCAAGTATAACACAGTAAAACCTAATTTGCAACCCCTAATCACATATATTTTCAGAAACATTTCTTAAATGGTTGCAGAATGAGTTGACAAGCAGAGGCAGAATAAGTATAATGACAGAGCAAAGGTTGCAAAACAGGTATTTGCAGAATGGAGGTGATAATATGAGAGAACCCAAAATGGGAATGACCATCGACGAAGCCGCCGAAATGACCGGGATCGGACGGAACACCATGCGGAAGCTGGTGGACTGGGGCAAGCTGCCCGTGCTCAAAGTGGGTCGAAAGACGATCATCCGAAGGGATACGCTGGAGAACTTTATGACCGTCAATCAGGGGAGAAACCTGCTCAATCAGGCAGACGTCCGGGAGGTGCGCTGACGATGGACACAGCAGGAAAAAGGCCTCGCCGTTTGAGAGCGAAATACACCCCTCGCACAAATCTGGCGATTTGTACAAGAGGTATTTCGCTCCTGCGGAGGGCCTGCGTCTCTGTCCCAGCGATGGAGGACAGAGGCGCAGCCGGAAACCGCCCGGCGCTTTCCGGTGTTGTCCCACCGCTGCGGCGGCGTGACAACATACGGGGACGGAGGACGGGAGACGAAAGCAGGAACGGAGGTGAACGATGGCTCGGCACAGCTTTATCCAGATGTCAAAGCTGTCTGATGTCAAGGGAAGAATATCCTATATCTCGGACCCCAAGAGGCAGGAACACCTATACGCCACCTTCTCTACAAGGGAAGATATGACCTTCTGGAACGACTTGGCGAAGGAGTGTCAGGAGGAGTTCCGGCGGTCCATGGCGAAGGGGAAGTGTATCGAGGCACGGGAACTGATCATTGCGCTGCCGGAGGAATACACGCAGTTTGATCCCAACCGGGTGCTGCGGGAGTTCACGGAGCAGTTCAAAAAACGGTATGGCGTGGAATGCGTCTCGGCGCTCCACCACAACAGGACTAAGAATAATTATCATATCCATCTGATCTTCTCAGAGCGGCGCTTGCTGCCGGAGCCGGATATCAAGATCGCCACCCGCAGTGTGTTCTACGATGAAACGGGAAAGCGGGTACGCACGAAGAAGGAGATCACCGGCGAGGACGGCACGATCCGAAAGGGCTGCATCGTAATCAAGAAGGGCGAGGCTTACGAAAGCCACTTGTTCACGGTGAAGGACGACACGTTCAAGAATGAGCTATTCCTGGAAGAAGCAAAGCACTTCTACACCGCTCTGATCAACCAGCATATCCACGACCCGGAGCGACGCTTGAAGGTCTTTGACCCGAACAGCGTCTACCTCCCCACAAAGAAGATCGGGAAGAACAATCCCAAAGCGGCGGAGATCGAAGCGGACAACGCGGCGCGGCAGGACTGGAACAGAACAGCGGATATGGCGCTGGTGTCCGGGATCGAAGAATCCAAGATCATAGAGATCAGAAATGAACACGTCTACGATGAAGCCTCCCGGTCCGTGCAAAAGCACGGCTGGCTGCCGGGACTGTTCCGTGGCATCATCCAAAAGGCCAAGGAAATCCTGATGGGCTTGATCCGGGAGACGGAGGTCCCGCCCAAACCTACGCTGTCCGTTGATATGGCGGAGTACCGCAAGATGCAGAAGCTGATGGTCAAGGTACAGGATGAAGCCAGGGGAGTTAAGCAGCTCATGCACGGAGAACTGCCGAAGTTGGAGAAGCAGCTCGCCGAAACGACCGGCCTGTTCAAAGGCAAAGAACGCAAGGCCCTGCAGGAAAAGATTGCAGGCGTACAACAGGAGATCGACCGGCGGATGGACCGGCTGCCCGGTATCCTGAAAGCAGACGGCTATCCCGATGTACAGGCGTTCAAGCGGCTGTATGACGAGGCCACGATCTTAGTGGAGCAGTACAACCGTGATCTGGCTGCATGGGAGCGGCAGGTCCACGGAGAGCCGCAGCCCCAGCAGACACCGCCTGAAAAAGAGAGCATCCGAAAGAAGCTCCGGGAAATGGATGCGGAGGCCAAGCGCCGGAACGACGCCCGGCGACAGCAGACACGACCCCGCAGCCACGATTATGACAGAGGACGCTAAGACAGAAAAACACACCGCAGGAGCCCCCTGCGGTGCATACATAGAAACGCCCTGCAAGTTTGCGGCTTGCAGGGCGAAGTGTGCGTGATATTAGACTTGTATTGTCAATATGTTACTTCTCAAAAAGTATAGATAAATATGTCAGACTACTGCTTTCTGTATAAGGCTTATTCCGGAGTCCAAGTATACTCGAACCAGGATCTACCTGCGTTTGAATCGAAAACAATGCGGAAGGATGGCACCGGTTCTTTGGCATCGGGCATAGTCATGGTGACAGTGTCACTCATTCCTTCGATCCATGGAGCATCCCAAGGAACGCCATATACAGGTCCGGGCGAATCGCCCGCATAAATTGGCCTCTCTCCATCGCCATATACGTATCCGTTGGCAGAGCTGAGGCTGTCTGTCAGGGCCATTTCGTCCAGGATATCGTCGGCCTCCACATAAAGTCCGCAAAAGATATTATGGATTTGCGTATCGTAAGATTCGACACTCGTATTGATATCAATGGAGAAGGATGACTCAGGCATCAGTTCTTTAGGCAACGGACTGATAGAACAACTGTAGCTGACAAACCATGGAACGTCAGCCGCGTCCACACGTGTTTCAGGATCATATCGGTAGGACGCAAGATGCTTGTAAAGATCCCCGTCAAAGGTAAGCGTGTATTCCCCGCCTCCGTCTGTCGAGTTTTCACGCACTTCAAAACCGCTGTCTGTAAGCACCCATTTTCCTTTTTCTGTTTTCTCCAGTTTTATCGTTATTGTCGGCATGGAAATAACAAAGGGAACGGTAAATTCTGGCTTGTCCGTGTTTATATTCGCATCCGGCTTGAAAAATTCCACCGTATGGGGATAACCTGCTGTCATAAACCCGAGCAGAGTCGCGGTAGTTGTGAGCTTTCCTTCTTTGGGCCACGTACCTGTCCAGCTGCGTTCATCCGCGTCCGTGTCCAGGGGAGCAAAGCGAAGCCGATAACCCGCGTACTGGGAGGTTTCACCTTTTTTCAGGTCCTCGGATATCGTGATCGTGATCTTTGTGTTATAGAAATTCTTGATCTTGTTTATGGCATCCAGCTCTGCCTGCTCACTCTTCCTGATAAAGTAGGTCTGAACACTCTTCAATATCGCAGGCATGAATTTATCCTTAAGGTAGGCCACATACTCGTCGATCATCTGATTTTTTTCCGCTTCCGTGAAGTCCGGGATACGCCTGACGGTAACGTTTGGTACGTCAGCGGCTACCTCTGCCTGCTGATCCGCCGTCAGGAAGAAGAAATCCGAAGCATAACTGCGGAATTGCTCCTCCAGAATGTCGATGACCGAGTCCGCGTCATCCGGATTCTTTTCGATGGTCTGGATAACGAGCTTGCGCCAATCTTTTGGTTTCATCAGCTTATGCGCCCAGTTTGCGGAGGTAAAACCTTCGTTATAGTGATGATATACATAGCCGATATCTTCCAGCTTTGTGGATTTTGCCTCCTCCGCAAAGGCAGTCAGCATTTTGTCTATGATCAGTACGCCGCCCATGCCGATGGAAAGAGCTCCGCTGCCCACGGAAGTAAAGGCGTCGGCCCAGTAGGTCGTAACCTTGGTTCCGACATCACGGATCAGATTGAGGATTTCCCCGTCTGACGCGCCGCCGCCGACAGAATCTTTCACGGCGATCGTCATAAGGTTTTTAGCCGTCGCAAGGTAGCCAAGAGCGGAAAAAAGAGTCTGGTTTGTATTCGGTATTTCTGAGGAGAGCCAATCGGGGACATCTCCCAGCGTTGCTATATTGATAGCATTGTCGAGCCGGTCAGACCAATCAAAGAACATGTCAGACGCGTTTGAGACAAATTCCCTCAGATCTTTACCTACATCCGGATCGTCTTCCGCGATGCGCGAGGCAAAGTCGATAGCTTGGTCGCGGCTCATTGTAAGCCGTGAATCATGGATGTCCGTAATGTGAGCGTTTCTGTTTCCCTCGTTTGCGACGCAAAACACTCCGTATTCCGAGAGATGATCCGTGTATATGACCAGTTCCTGCGCGTTCGCATCCACTTCGAACAAAACATCCTCCCATTCGCCGGTCTCTTCGTTTTTATACTTCGCGCCGACGCATTTGGCCGGATCCTGGCCCTCTTTGCAGTAGCTCGTGTCATAGGGGATACGGATCGTGATGTAATCGCCCAGCTCGTGCATGTCCCCGAGCCTGATGTCGTACACGTCGATCTTGTAACCGTCTTCCGAATGATCCTCGCTCTGTCCCTTGGCGACGGAGAGCTTGGCCTCTCCTTCCAGCACAAAATCTCCCACGTCTACCGTAACGCCATTGGAAACAGCACTAGTGTTTTCCGGAGACAAGACTACACTTTTCGCCTGGTTATTGTCACCACCGCCGCCACCGCCGGAACCGCTGCAAGCTGAAAGCAGCATAGAGAGCACCAACAGAAGCAATATAGCTTTCGATTGTTTCTTTTTCATAGCTTTTCCCCCTGATACAGTCGATGTTTTTTTCAAAACGGATCTCCTGGAAAGTTTCATCAACAGCAACTTCCAGTTTTAAAAAGCTGCATAAATATATTATATGCCAGGACCAATCAAGGAACAATAGTGGACAACTTTCTTTCATTGAATTTTTGTTGTCCATATGCTATACTGTACTCATCTCATGATACAGGGGAAGATTACCACATCATGCTTTCAGAAAGAATTAACGCATTATTCACACTGCTTGGATGTAATAATACCGACATTGCCCGTTACGTCGGCTGCTCGTCGGGGAATATCTCCAAGCTCAAGACCGGTCATCGGGAGCCGAAGCATACAAGCCGTTCGATTGCGGCACTTGCAAGCGGCGTCTATGGATACGCAGATTATGAAAATATGCTCCCCGCTTTGCAGGAGATCTGCAGCTCTGCTGATATTACCAGGGACAGCATGATTCCCGCGCTGATTTCATGGCTCTATGAAACGGATGAGATCGTACTGCCTGCATATGCGGCTACGCCAAAGAGTAAAAGACTGCAAAACCTGCGGCGGCAGACCTTCGGAAAGCGTCTGGACCGTGCCGTAACGCTTCTGGAGCTTTCTAACAGCCAGCTTGCAGTTCTTCTGAACATCGACGTTTCTCTTGTCAGCCGATACCGCAAAGGGATCTATTCCCCCCACGGAAACAACAGGCTTGCTGAAAAGCTGTCCGACGCTCTGGTATCCCGTGCGGAAAGGATCGGCAAAACGCCGGATCTTGCCGCCCTTTGCGGGTCGGAAGCAGAACAGCTTAGCGCCGATATGGTATCTTCATGGCTCTATGATTTCACGCCAGAGGAGGACAACGCAGCGATCGCGCAGGTGCTCCTGCGTTCGCTTGACGAGTTTACCCCTCACAAGAGTCTGCCAGGAACTGTCCCGAAGGTGCCCGAGACGACGGACGTGACCCTCTATTACGGGATGGAGGGGCTTCGCAGCGCCGTGATACGCTTTCTGACCGATGCCGCCCAAGAGAACGAGGAACTGCTATTATACTCCGACGAGCCCATGGATTGGATGACCGGTGATCGAGCTTATTTTGCGCTGTGGGCATCTCTGATGGCAAAGTGCGTCAGCAGCGGCGTGCGGATCAAAATCATTCACAACGTAGAGCGTGTGGGCATAGAGATGATCAATGCCATTCGAGGATGGCTTCCGCTCTATATTTCCGGCAGGATCGAGCCTTTCGTGTTCCGAAGCGTCAGAAACAATCGGTTTTACCATACAGTTTTTCTGCGCTCCGGCGGCGCGTGCATTTACGGCTTTTTTCCTGCGCAAGGGGGTGACAGCCGCTGGTATGAGTATATTACAGATAAAAAACGCTTGGACTTGTTGGAGCGGGAGTATAACTCCATGCTCTACGACGCCTCGCCGTTTTTGAAGGTGTTTAGCGGCGCGGACGGTGAGGGGTATCGTTCTTACTGCATAGAACAACAGGGGACGAGGACATTCCTGCTTTCCGAGTTTCCCGTATTCACCATGCCGGAGGAACTGTTCACGCGGATCCTTGACCGTGTTCAGATGGCAGAACCCCTCAAAGGCACTGTGCTTGACCTGTATAAGGGGATGCACAGCCGGTTCCGGGACTTGCTGCGGCAGGGTGCAGTCAACCTGATACTCTGTCCTGCAGGAGCTGGTATCGAGAAGAGCAGGCGACTCAATTTCGCGTTGGACTTGGTGAATCTTTCGATTGACTATACGAATGACGAATACGCTCAGCATATTTCTGCTGTCATGGATCTTGTAAAGAACGAAAAGAACTTTCATCTGACGCTGCTGCCCGAATCGCCGTTCCAGGAAATCCAGATTGCCATGCCTGGGGACGCGGTATCCGTGCTTCGCTGTAAAGAACCGTACACCGCATTTGTGTTCTTAAATTCAGCGCTGACTAAATCGGTTTCCGATTACCTTTCCGAGTTGATCGGGAACTATGCCGCTGACAGACACTCGACATTGGAGGCATTAGACAAGCTGCGACACCTGAGTGGAAGATGATTTCTCTCAACTATTGTGTTGGATACATTATCGCTCCCATCCACGATCCTTTTGCTTCTTTCTTTCCGGCTGCCTCGCCAGATTGATCCTGTGCCTTGAGTGGTTCGGTGACGTCCTCACATTCAGCCATTTGCGTTATCAGGAGGCGCATTTGCGACGTTGCCTGCTCGTTGATGTCGGCAAGGTATGTGTTTAGCCTACCGCTGGTCAGCAGTTCCGTGTACAGGGTTTTGCGCTCCGCCTTGATATATTGCAGATGTCGCCGCACCCAGATGCCGATAGGTCTTTCTTCTTGAGCCGGTACTGTCAGGCAGGGAATGTAATAGTCGCCCCGCAGTTCGTACCACAATCCATTGTTTTCGTCATAAATGGTCTTTTCCATTGTGAAATCCTCCTGTATAATAGCTCCGTTGATGTATTCGCACATATGTCACAGGCTCCCGATTGCCACACCTTGTTATATCCTGTTATGGGTTAATCTTGCCCTTGCTTTTGCCCTTATGAGCGGCGCGGGCGTTGTAGAAACGGTGTAACATTTAATAAAGGAATTCGGTGAGCAGATTGCGGAAAATCCTTTGTTTTCAACGGTTTCAGAGGACTTCATTAACGCCCTATAATCACTGGCGGATGCCTATGATTTCGGGAATTTCAAATTCCGGTTTGCCGAGTTCTTGAAGGAAGTCTTGGAGCTTGATGAAAACTCCAGGAAATGCACAGTGTTACGAAGAGTAACATCACTGTGACAAAGCATCTCTTTACTGTTACGGGGAACCTTTCCCATGATGAGGCTGTAAAGAAAACCGCATAGGTGCGGAAATGAAAAGGAGGTCATCATCATGACATTTGGAGAGAAATTAAAAGAAGCAAGAAAAGAGGCAGGATTATCTCAGGAACAATTTGCACAGAAACTGAGCGTTTCAAGATCTGCTGTCGCTAAGTGGGAGTCTGACAAGGGAATGCCGGATATAAACAATCTAAAGGCAATGGCACAGCTTTTGGATATCAGCGTGGACTATCTGCTTGACGAAGATGAAAAGCTCAGCTTCAATGAAACGAAGGAAGCGATCGACCTGAATTCATTTGAAGTGACAGGTAAATGCAGAGATAAAAAGGATGCCGCATGCTATTTCAGATTCCGTGAGGCTGATTACATCTATCCGCTCGTTCGAAGGAAGCGGATGAGTAAGGCGGAGTGGCTTACAGACCTGATTGCAGGCCCTGGTATTATTCAAGGGGCAGATTATCTGAGAGATTCATCAGCGTATTATCTTGTTGAAACCGGCGAAAAGCAACTGCTTGTGAATGTGTCAGCGGATTTCATAACGAGCAGAGAACTGGCGAACAAGGTGGATCCGAAGAAGTTTGATTTTGGAACCTATACGTTCAGGAAGGCACCGTATCAATTAATCTGACTGCTAAATTCCAGCTTGACGAGGTGACCGCCCATGAAGCAAATCACGAACAAGGAATATAAGGCGTGGCGGAAGCAATCATGATGAATGCAATGTGTATAAACTGAAACAGCTTTTTTGAATCGACGTTGATTACGCAAGAGAGGTTGCGCCCATTTTGTGGGCGCAACCTCTGACTATATACATAGCTTTCTGGCGGCGCAAAAACTGCGGGGGAATAGAAAAAGAAATAGATCGCAAAGAATATTGAGACAAATTGTATCAAACATATTGACAAACGGATGTTCGATGTGTTACGATACCCTCACGACAGAAAAGAAGTCGTGGGGGTATTGCTTATGCGCCGGAAGGATGAATCGAAAAAACTCCAGCTCCTGGAGTTCATCAACAGCTATATCGGTCAGCACTCTGCGTCGCCTTCGGTGCGGGAAATCAGCAGCGGTACCGGCATTCATCCTGCGACAGTGCATCGCTATCTGGTGGCCATGGACGAGGCGGGGGAGATCGAGTACGACGGAAAAAGCATCGACACAGCGGCGACACAGAAGATGACGCCGGTCAACTGTATGCGGGTTCTGGGACGTGTTGCCTGCGGTCCCGGCGACGAGGAACAGGAGGAAGTGCTGGAGTATATCCGCATGCCGGAAAATCTTGTGGGGAAGGGAACCTTCTTTGCGCTGATCGCCAAGGGCGACTCCATGATCGACGCGGGCATTCACGAGGGCGACTATGTGATCGTCCGTCAGACGCAGACTGCGGAGATCGGTGACATCGTCGTGGCGCTCTATGACAACCTGAGCAATCTGAAGGTGTTGGGTTACGATGCAGAAAAAGAACAGTACTGTCTGCGCTCCTGCAACCCGGACAAGAAAAAGTACGCGGATATGTACGTGACCGACCTGCAGGTGCAGGGCGTGGCCGTGGGCGTCTATCACAAGTTTTAGGATGAACGGAACAACCATTCTGCTGCAGGAGCAGGAGAACGGTGACCTCCTGTACATTCGAAAATGGAAGGGTTCCAATCCGGAGAAGAAGAGGTTTCCCGTTCTCAAATGTCCGCTTTGCAAAAAGAATCTGCATCCGGTGCTCAATGCCAGCGTAAAAAACGACGCGATTCTTTTCGATGTGGCGGACCCAAGATACAAGAATATCCCACGGAACCACGTGTATAAATGCGCAAGGTGTCATCATACCATCGGAGTTCACTATCTGAGCGCGGAAGAAAGGCGGCGGCTGGGCCTACCGCCGGAGCATGAGTGCCACGAGAAGATCGCACTGGCGTAACAACTGAATGATCGACGAAGCCGACCGTCCTCCCATCTGTGAATATGGGATACTGTAAAGGTATGCAGTCTTCGGGTTGCGCGCCCGCGAAAGCGAGCCGCCGATCCGTTGATGAATAACAAAGGGCAGGTACCAAATTTGCAGCGTCACACTGAAAGCACATAGGCAATGCCGACTGCGCTTCCTTTGTGGTGCTGCTTTGTTTGTGTACCTGCCCGTTTTATTTTGAATCGAGGTGAAGTCAATGGCGAGATCGCCTCCCGCCGCCGCAGCGAGCCGGAGAAAAACTGAATAAACATAGACTGAAAATTTGAATTGAAAACTGAATAGAGAGAACAGCGTCAGCTGCTTACATATCGGCTAAGCCGGTATGGAAATTTTAGAAAGGGATGTTCGTTCCATGAAACAATCCATGTACAAGTCATACGATGAGCTGCCGCTGTTCCTCAACGCGGAAACAACGGCAAAACTGCTGGGGATCTCCATCTCCGGCATGTACGAGCTGATGCACGAGAAGGGCTTTCCGGTTTTGAAAATCGGAACGCGCCTCGTGGTGCCCAGGGATAAGCTCCTCGCTTGGGTGGAACAGAACGTTGGAAAGTGAGGGAACCCGTGAGCGACTTCTATCCTTATCCCAAGCGCGATCCGATCAAAAACTATTTCCCGCTGCCCAACGAAATCTTTATGCTGGGCCTCACGCCGGGCGAGTTGGCGGTGTACAGTTACCTGATGCGCTGCGAGGATCGCAAGACACACCAGTGCCACCCAAGCTACAGAACCATCGGCAGAGCCGTGCATCTCTCGCAGAACACGGTGGCGAAGCACGTGAACGGTCTGCGGGAAAAGCGTCTGATCATCACGGAGAACACCGAGATCGTCACCAGGCGCGGCGAGAAGCGAAACGGCACGCTGCTCTACACGATCCGCCCGGTGGAGGAAGCGCTGCGGCACTTCTACGAGCAACAGATGCATCAGTTCGAAACAGTCAAAGACCAGGAGACGATCCGAAAAAAGCTCGCCGAGCTCGACCGCAAACGAGAGCGAGCGGGTTAGGGTCGAAAATCAAGCAGGAGAAAGCGACGGCGTTGCAAGCAGCGCCGTCGCGGACTCACAACGGCCGGCAATGCCGACCGTTAGGCGGTTTTTGCGGGTTCGGTGATAGGTGCCACCCTGGGGGTTGCTCACAGCCCTTTGGTGTCAAATTCGGCGCCGCGGTGCGGCGCCTATCCCCGAATTACCGCGGTTTTTACAAGGGAAACTACGGTGCCACCGCTTGGTGTATTGCCTAAATACAGGAGGTTTTTATGGATTCACCCGATATGCAGCGCGTCAGCCTGTATCTGCCCAGAAAGCTGGTTCAGGAGGCGGACCGCACGAAAGAAAAATGCGGCTTCTCTTCCCGCAACGAGTTCTATGCCAAAGCCGTCGAGAGCTTCATCGCCGAACAGCTTCTGGAGGATGACGTGATAAAAAGCGCGCTTACCGACAAGCTGGCGCGGGCGGTACATGCGCTTTCAGAAGACAACGCCAGAGCAATTTCAAAAGGACTGTTCCGTTACGCGGTGCAACTTGAAATCCTGTTGCGCATGTTCGCGCAGGTCAGTGAGTTCAGTGATGACGAGCTCAAGGAGATGCGCCGTGAGGCGGTCAACAACGTCCGTCGCACGAGAGGAAAGATCCCGCTGGAGGAAATCATGAGGGGCTACTACAACGAGGAATAAAGTTCGATTCTCGCTGGATATTCCGAAAGCGTTGTGGTATGTGTTTGTGTTGCGAAAAGAGGTGAAACGCTATGGCAAGAAAAAGACCGGATGGGGACGGGCTCGTCCGCAAAAGAAAAGACGGACGATGGGAAGGGCGCATCGTCATCGGACACAAGGGTGACGGTACGCCGATCTCCAAATCCGTCTTCGCAAAAACCCAAAAAGAGTTGATGCCGAAGCTGCACATGGCAATCGATTGCTACCGCGACGCGGATCTGAGCGAACAGGGAAACATGACGCTGAGCGATTGGATCGAACAGTGGATCAAATCCTATGCGGAACCGACGCTGCGCGAGAGTACAGTGCGCGGATATCGCAGTGACATCCGGCAGCACATCAATCCTGCGCTGGGAGGTAAGATGCTGCGCTCCATCACGCAGCGGGACGTGCAGAAATTCTATAACGCGCTGGGCCGAAAGAAATACAAGGCCAGCGACGGAAGCGAGCGTCGACTTGCAGATGCAACGGTGCGCGGCGTTCACATGCTGCTACACGAGATCATGGAAGCGGCGGTGCGCTCCCGGCTCATCGTGCAGAATCCGACGGACGGAACCGTGATCCCAAAGCTCAACCGTCCGTCCATGAAGATTCTCAACGAAGAGCAGCTGGACAAGTTCATGGAGGCGATTCGGAGCGAGCCGCTGTGGCATGATTTCTTCTACACGGAGATCACAACAGGACTGCGCCGCGGTGAGATCTGCGGACTGAAGTGGTGCGACCTGGATGAGATGAACGGAACGCTAAAGGTGTGTCGTTCCATCCACGTGGTTCCCGGAGGAACGCTGGCGGTGGGGGAGACAAAAACCGAAAAAGGAACGCGCACGATCCTGCTGCCGCCCAGTACGCTCCATGTGCTGAAGGAGCGGCGCAAGACGGCACTGACCGAATGGATCTTTCCCAGTCTGCTGGAGCCGGAGAAGCCCACGTCACCCAGCACAGCGTATCACCGGCTGAAGGTGATTCTCAAAGATGCAGGTCTGCCGGACATTCGCTTCCATGATCTGCGCCACACCTTTGCAACGCATGCCATGCGCAGCGGCGTGGACGCCAAGACGCTCTCCGGTATCCTCGGCCACACCAACGCCAGCTTCACGCTGGATACGTACACCCATGTCACTACAGACATGCAGAAAAACGCGTCGGTCATCGTGGGAGACTTCATGGAGGAGCTGTTCGGGAAGGAGTTGAAACCGTGGCAAGAAAACGAAAGTCAGGAGAAGGAACCTTAAGACTCCGCAAAGATGGCCGATGGGAAGGCCGCATCGTCGTCGGCTACGATGAGAAGGGTGCGCCCATCACGAAAAGCGTTACCGCCATGTCAAAGATGGTCTGCCAGGAGAAGCTGGAAGAACTCAAAGTGAAGTGCGGCGTCGTCACAGGCAGAGCGAAACCGGACATGCCCTTCGGCGAGTGGATTGACCTGTGGTATCAGACCTGGTCCAAGCCCGGCCTGCGGATCACAACGCAGCAGTGCTACGAGGATCGGATCTACAATCACATCATTCCGCACGTCGGAGAGATCCCGCTGAACAAGTTGACACAGAGCGACCTCCAGCAGTTCTACGCGGAGCTGAAACGGAACGGTCGGCGTATCCGCCGCGATCTGTTTGGCCCCGGCCTGTCCGACCGCATGGTACGATCCTGTCACACCACCTGCAGGATCGCGCTGGAGAAGGCTAAGACGGAGGGATTGATTCGTGTCAATCCGGCTGTGGGCTGCAAGCTGCCGCCCAAGAAGGCGGGCGAGATGAAGGTCCTCACCCACGAGGAGATGCAGCGGTTTTTGATCCAGGCGAAGGAGGACGGCTTCTACGAGATGATGCTGCTGGAGCTGGCCACCGGTATGCGTCGCGGTGAGATCTGTGCGCTGATGTGGGATGATCTGAATCTCCGCACCGGAGAGCTGCACATCCAAAGGCAGGTCATTCATGTGGCGGGCTCGCTGCATGTGTCGTCGCCGAAGACGAAAGGCTCGGATCGGGTCGTCATTCTGCCGCCGTCCGTGGTGAACGTGCTGCGGGAGCTGAAGGAGCGGACGGACTCCCGATGGATGTTCCCATCGCCGGTAAAAGAAGACGCTCCGCTGGATCCGCAGAGCGTCTATCGAAAGATGAAAAAGGTGTTGGCACGGGCGCAGTGCAAGAACATTCGCTTCCATGATCTGCGCCACACCTTTGCTACCACCGCGCTGGAGCACGGCATGGACGTGAAGACGCTCTCCGCCATCATCGGTCACATCTCATCGGCGACCACGATTGATATCTACAGCCACATCACCGGCGCCATGCAGCGGCAAGCCGCGCAGAAGATCGAGCGCGGGATCGGCCACAGCGAGGCGTTTGAGCCCCTCGAAACGCTGGACGACCAACTTCCCACCGAGAACGGAAAACCGCCTGTACGCCCACCGTTCGCCCCGTACAAGGGCAAGGTGCGCAAGCCCGGTACCGGCGGGATCTACGAGCTGAACGACCACCTCTTTGAGGGCCGCTACTCTCCCACCAACGCCCAGGGCAAGCGCGAGGTACATACGGTCTATGCCAAGACGAAAGAGGAGTGCGAGGTGCTTCTAGAGAAGATGATCGCCGAGGTGCGGGAGCGGATCAGGGAAGAGAAACGGCGACTGAAAACAAAAGTGAGCAAGGCGGAAAATGTGGGGCAGTAAACAAAGAAAAAGGCTGCACATTCATGTGCAGAGGGAAATCTTTGGCTATTGCTGAACCTGTATTTTACGCCAATGCTGTTTTGTGAAAACTGAACAAGGCTACGACAATCTCTATGACTCCCGGCATATTTGTTGACCTTCTAATGTTTCTACAGGGGGAATATAACCCATCATGCTCAAATTCCACTTCTCAATGAACCATTTATGGTTTTCCTTGAGATAAGGAATGATGACTTTCTTCTCGTCACGGATATGTTCGGTGGAGTATTTATCGTTCGGATAGCGCTTAAAATCTACCAAAGAATACCTTGTAGAGATTCCGCTCTTTTCAACATGAACATGAGGTGAGTATTTGTGTATGCTCTCATCGGAATGGATAATAAACTTGTATCCGTGATGCTCACGCGAAGCGCCTCCCGGAACAATGAAAATATGGAAGATTACAAGAGCCTTGTTGAATTGTGAGATTATTTCTGAAAGCGACTTATCGTGTTTCAAACCAAATAAATAGCCTTTATGTTCGATATATACATTCGGCAGGCTGAGACATGAAACACCAAATTCGCCTGAAACCGAGCGGATTTGGTCACCTTCACTTTGCTTGATTCGACTAACCAAGTCGGATGCTGTTTTGACCTGATTCAATGAACAGTTTTTTAGTGAAAAAAGCTTGCGTAAAGTCCTAAACGGACTGTATATCAGTATTTTTTTGGAATAATCTTTCATCGACATTCCACAAAAATGGATTTGAAATAAGATGAGTTTCATTATTTCCCTCATAACACAAGATGGAATAAAAGCCGCAGAGAGGTGATCCCTGCGGCTCTTTGCGGTAAAAACCGCCGTTTTGGTCCGAGTGACAGGATTTGAACCTGCGGCCTGATGGTCCCAAACCACCCGCGCTACCAACTGCGCTACACCCGGATATTCAGTTTTTTGCTTCTGCCGTTGTGGTCAAAGATGTGGTCAAGCGGCGGTTTTCGGAGTATTTGCGGAATATCCAAAGAGCCGAAACCCCAGTGTTTGCAAGGCTTCCCGGGATTTCGGATTTCTCCGAAACGGCGGGGGTGTTACACGCTCCCAAATCAAGCGCGATACCAGCTTCGCTACACCCGGATTTAGTCCACATGTGCCCAGCAGCGCCGGCGGGTGCTGGAGAGCGTATCTACTATAGCAGTTTTTTTTGAGGTTGGCAAGGGAAAAATGCCGCAGACCGATGATCTGCGGCGCGCCTCAACAGTCCGTGGAGCGGGAAAATATCGCGGCGCAGCAGAAGCGGAGCAGGACGGCCGGGACCCACGGTCGCGGCCGTCCTGAAAAGAAAAAATAAGGTCACTGCCCCAGAGCGGCCTTCAGTGCATCGACCCGGTCGGTGTCCTCCCAGCGAACGCCCAGATCCTCCCGGCCCATATGGCCGTAGGCTGCCAACCGGCGGTAGATGGGCCGGCGCAGGTCCAGGTCCCGGATGATGGCGGTGGGACGCAGATCGAAGACCCTGTTCACGGCTCCCTCCAGCGCCTCGTCACTGACCACACCGGTGCCGAAGGTCTCCACCAGCACGCTGACAGGACGGGCCACACCGATGGCGTAGGCCAGTTGCACCTGGCAGCGGCGGGCCAGCCCAGCGGCCACTACGTTTTTGGCCACCCAGCGGGCGGCATAGGCAGCGCTGCGGTCCACCTTGGTGGGGTCCTTGCCGGAGAAAGCGCCGCCGCCATGAGGGGCGCTGCCGCCATAGGTGTCCACGATGATCTTGCGGCCGGTGAGACCGGAGTCGCCCTGAGGTCCGCCGATCACGAAGCGGCCGGTGGGATTCACATAGATCTTCGTATTCTCATCCATCAACTCCACAGGTACGGTGGGGCGGATGACCAGTTCGATCATGTCGCGGCGGATGTCCTCCAGCGCCACGTCGGGACTGTGCTGGGTGGAGAGGACCACAGTGTCCACCCGCACGGGCTTGCCATTCTCGTCGTACTCCACGGTGACCTGGGTCTTGCCGTCTGGTCGCAGATAGTCCACCAGACCCTGCTTGCGCACATTGGTCAGGCGAAGGGCCATCTTCTGTGCCAGTGAGATGGGCAGAGGCATCAGCTCCGGCGTCTCGTCGCAGGCGTAGCCGAACATCATGCCCTGGTCGCCGGCACCGTTATCCAGCCCGCTGTCGCCGCTCTCCTTGGCCTCCAACGATTTGTCCACGCCCATGGCGATGTCGCCGGACTGCTCGTCGATGTTGGTGATGACGGCGCAGGTGTGGCCGTCGAAGCCGTATTTGGCCCGGTCATAGCCAATGTCCAGCACCACCTGACGGGCGATTTTGGGGATGTCCACGTAGCAGTGGGTGGTGATCTCACCCATGATGTGGATGAGACCGGTGCTGACGCAGGTCTCACAGGCCACGCGGCCGTTGGGATCCTGCTCCAGAATGGCGTCCAGAACGGCGTCGCTGATCTGATCGCAGATCTTGTCGGGATGTCCCTCTGTGACGGATTCGGAGGTAAAGAGACGTTTTGCCATGGGAGTTCCTTCCTTTCTTTAGTGCGGGCGCGAAAAACGCGCCCTGCCGACGGGGCAGAGCGCGATGATCGTTTGCTACCCTCATCTTTCGATTCGTTCGCCGGATTTGGCACCTTGCTTTCGCAGGTTGTCGTGGTGTCATCGGGCCGGTCCCTCAACCACTCTTGATAAGGTATTCAGTTGTCTGCAGGAACACCTGCAAGATGGTATTGTACCACACCGCGATGGATTGTCAATCCCTATTCGGTAAAATGTACGTGGCTGAAAATGTGGTCCTGGCAGAAGCAGTGGTAGCCGGCGCACTTGCTGCAGTAGCGGAACTGGAGGTCGGGATAATCGGAATCTGTCCGGCCGCAGACAGCACACTTGTGGTGATAGCCCTTCTGTTGCTGCTGCTGGCGCACCGCCCGGCGGAAGTCCACCGCCTGGCCGGAATTCTGCCGCTTGCGTATACCGTTGAGCCGCTGTACCTCCGGCCATACGAACACCAGAAAGTTCAGCAGCGCCACGATGGGCAACACCACACCCAGCCAACTGCCGGCGATGACGGCGCGGATCATGTCAAAGGCGATCAGCGCGGCGTCCAGCCAGGCCAGCCATTTCATCTTTACCGGGATGACGAAAAGCAAGAGCACCTGCATATCGGGGAAAAGAACGGCAAACGCCAGGAACATGGACAGATTCACATAGGATGTGCCCGCCATGGGGTAGCCGTAATACCCGGTGGCCAGGCTGACCAGCACGGCGGCCAGCACGGACAGCAGTACGCCGGAGAAGTAGTAGAAATTGAAGCGGGCGGTGCCCCACTCCCGTTCCAGCGTGGAGCCGATCCAGTAATAGAAGTAGAGGGAGACCAGCAGCCAGAAGGGGCGAAAATCATTGGGCACAAAGACAAAAGTGATGAGCCGCCAGACTTCACCCTTCAACAGACCGCTGAGGTTGAAGTAGAGAAAGCTGATGGCATTGGCGTCGTTGGCGCGGGTCAGGATATAGAGCAGGTATACGATACCGGTGCCGACCACGATGTACAGCATCAGATTGGAGATGCCAAAGCGTGGGTGCCGGGCGCAGAAGCGGTCCACAGCGTCGCGGATCCTGGTCAAGGGCGGTTCCTCCTTATCACGGAAATGAGCTTTGCGGATAGTATACGCCTCACAGAGGGAAAATTCATGACGTTTTTATAAACAATCACCGCTTTTTCCGGCCGATCCGGGCAAAGAGCGGGAAGGTGTGGGGCCAGACGCAGCCGGCGAACAGCACCATGATGAAGTAGCGTACCGCGTTGGCGGCCTGGCTGCCGTGAAACAGGGCCAGCAGCGGGGCCTTCAGCACCATCCGCAGCCCTATGATGACAGCCAGCCCCAGCACCAGCTTCAGTACCTGCCCGACAAAGGACGCGCGGGTATCGAAATGCAGCACCTTTTGGTCATAGAGATAGGAGACTGCCAGCCCCAGAGAGCAGCCGCACATGGTGCAGGCGTTTTTTACACCGGAAGCCAGATTCTCCGCGTCCACATCGGCGGGGAAGGGGAACAGCAGCACGAAGGCGGTATAGAGCGCTGACACCAGCACCAGTGCGCCCAACACGAAGGGGATGCTGTTGCGGAAGCTGACCTCATCGCGGAACAAGGGATAGAGAGCGGCCGTCAACGCCAGGGCGGTCACGAGGGCCACACCCACGTCCAGCGGCGTATGGACACCCAGATACATGCGGGAGAAGGAAACCAGCACTGCTGCCAGCACGCACAACACCCGCAGCCATCGGCGGGACGTGCTGACGGCGACGACGCCCATGGTGCCTGCAATGTTTTGGGTGTGGCCGGAGGGGAAGGAGTAGCCGGCCGCCGCTGCCCGTGCCGATTCCACGATGGTGAAATCGGGGTCTTGGACCCACGGCCGCGGGATGTGGAACAGCAGCTTGAGAAACTGATTGACGGCGATGCCGAAGAAGCCCACGCTGAACAGATAGTAGCCGCGGCGTTTGCTGACACACCAGAAAACCAGCACCGCCAGCGCCATGAAGCAGATCTCGTCACCCAGATAAGTCACAGCGGAGAAGAAGGCGTCGGTCACCGGGTTCCGCAGCCCCTCCAGAAAATACAGAAAGCTCATGTCGGTCCTCCAAGGAAGTATTCGCCGTCAGTATACACGATTTTGTGGGAAAAGAAAAGAGGAAAACACGCCTGTTTCCCGACAGGCATGCATATGGATGTGCATCTCTGGAAAAAAAGATCGGGGAGGTATTGACAAACGCAGAAACGTTGTGTACAATCAAATTATAATTAGATTTTGTAAAATCAAATTGTACAAAATAAAACAGGAGGTTGTGACATGAGCATTTATGATTACAAGCTGATCGCCGGCGACGGCAGCGAGGTGGATATGGAGCAGTATCGCGGTAAGGTACTGCTGATCGTCAACACCGCCACGGGCTGCGGCTTTACGCCTCACTACGATCCCATTGAGAAGATGTACGAGAAGTACCATGACAAGGGCTTTGAGGTCATCGACGTGCCCTGCAACCAGTTTGCCGGCCAGACTCCCGGCACAGACGAGGAGATCCACCAGTTCTGCACTTTGAAGTACAACACGCAGTTCCCACAGATGAAGAAGTCCAATGTCAACGGGCCTGACGCACTGCCCCTGTTCACCTATCTGAAAGGGGAGAAGGGCTTTTCCGGTTTCGGCCACGGGCCTGCCGGGCTGGCCATGAGTGCCATGCTGAAGAAAATCGACAAGAACTACAAGAGCAACCCCGACATCAAGTGGAACTTCACCAAGTTCGTGGTGGATCGGCAGGGCAATGTGGTGGAGCGCTTTGAGCCCACCGCCGACATGAAGAAGGTCGAGGCCTGCGTGGCTGCGCTGGTGGAGGAGTAAATGGCACAGCGGTACGAACAGTTGAAACTGGAAAACCAGCTCTGCTTTCCCCTTTATGCCTGTGCCAAGGAGATCGTGCGGCGCTATCAGCCCAGTCTGGATCCGCTGGATCTGACATATACCCAGTATCTGGTGATGATGGCCCTTTGGGAATATGACGCACAGACGGTGAAGGAACTGGGGCGGAGACTGCGGCTGGACTCCGGCACGCTGACGCCCGTACTGAAGAAACTGGAGGGCAAGGGCTATGTATCCCGCTGTCGCAGCGCGGACGATGAGCGCAGCGTGGTCATCATCCCCACGGAAGAAGGGCGAGCCCTGAGCGACCGGGCGGCCGGCGTACCCATGGAGATCGGCAGCTGCGTGAAGCTGACGCCGGAGGAGGCGATCCAGCTCCACACACTGCTGTACCGGGTGCTGGCCGGAATGGAGGAGGAAGAACATGGAACGCAGAAGTGAGATTGTTCGCGTCAGTATCGTGGGCATTCTTGCCAACTTGGTATTGGTAGCCTTCAAGGCCGCTGTAGGTCTCATCAGCGGTTCCATCGCCGTGATCCTGGACGCGGTCAACAACTTGAGTGACGCTCTCTCCTCGGTGATCACCATCGTGGGTACCAAGCTGGCGGGCCGGGCAGCGGATGCGAAGCATCCCTACGGCTACGGCCGCATCGAAAACATCAGCTCTGTGACCATCGCGGTCATCGTACTGTTGGCAGGGCTGACCTCCTTCCGAGAGTCGCTGGACAAGGCGCTCCATCCAGAAGAGGCCAATTACACGGCCGTTTCCCTGGTGATCATCGCGGCGGCGGTGGTGGTAAAGCTGCTGCTGGGCCGCTATGTCAAGGGACAGGGCCAAAGACTCAACTCCGACGCACTTATCGCCTCCGGCAGCGACGCGCTCTTCGACGCTGCCATCTCGGTCTCCACGCTGGTGGCCGCGGCGGTGAGCCTGCTCTGGCATGTCAGCATTGAGGGCTGGCTGGGCCTGGTCATCTCTGTAGTTATTGTGAAATCTGGCGTGGAGATCCTCATGGAGAGCTTGGGCAGCATCATCGGCCGGCGGGTGGACAGTGAGCTGTCCGTTCGGCTGAAGGAGTATGTGACGGGCTATCCCCGCGTCCACGGCGCCTATGACCTGATCCTGCACAATTATGGGCCGGAACGGGTCATCGGGTCGGTCCATGTGGAGGTGGATGACGATCTGACGGCCCGGGAACTGCACCGTCTGACCCGTGAGATCTCCGCAGGTGTCTATCAGGAGTTCGGCATCATTCTGACGGTGGGCATCTATGCCGCCAACATGGATGTGGCGGGCAGCCGGGAGATTAAGGCGGCGGTGGAGTCCATCGCAGCGGAGTATCCGGAGTTCCGGCAGATCCACGCCTTCTATGTGGAGCCGGCGGAAAAGACAGTCACCTTTGACCTGATCCTGGCTTTTGGTTGTGATGCCTCCCGCATCCGGGACGATATCCAGAACCGGCTGCATGAGCGCTATCCGGAATACCGGTTCGATGTGGTGCTGGATACGGATTTCAGCGATTGAAGGGATTACAGAGACTGAGCAGTGTACACCCAATAATAAAACGTGGTCCCGGCGACAATGTGCGCCGGGACCGCTCTTTTTTGCAGACCCTCGTCAGAACTGTCCGGTTTTTAGGACATATCAAAGGCTATACTGGCCTCATCAAACATAAGGAGGAAAAACGAATGGGAACGCTGACCTGGATTTTCACCCTTTGCGGGGCTGCCACGCTGGCCCACGGTCTGATGGCATTTATCGGACTGCTGGATGGAGAATGATTTGACAAAAACTGATCAGCCGGGTATAATAAATCAGTTACAAACTGCGATCGTGTGTATCGCTTGATTCATCCGACTGAGAGGGAATTATATGGATATTCTTGAAAAGTGCAGCGCCCCGTCCCTGGCCCGTGAGCTGAAGGAGAAGGGCGTATACCCCTATTTCCACGCGCTGGAATCCCGGCAGGACGTGGAGGTGGTGATGGAGGGAAAACGCCGCATCATGCTGGGCTCCAACAACTACCTGGGTCTGACCATCCATCCCGAAATCATCGAGGCCGGTATCAAGGCCCTGGAGCGCTACGGTACCGGCTGCTCCGGCTCACGTTTCCTCAACGGTACGCTGGAGATGCATTTGGAGCTGGAGGCCGAATTGGCCAAATTCCTGCGGAAGGACGGTATTGTTACCTTCGGCACCGGCTTCCAGTCCAACGTGGGCATCATCAGTGCGCTGGTGGGCCGCCATGACTACATGATCTGCGACAAGGAAAACCACGCCAGCATCTACGCCGGCTGCCAGATGAGCTACGGCACCATGCTGCGCTATCGCCACAGCGACATGGCGGCGCTGGAGAAGTGTCTCCAGAAGGTGCCGGAGGATCACGGCGCGCTCATCATCACCGACGGCGTGTTCTCCATGGGCGGCGACATCGCCAAGCTGCCGGAGATCTGCGCCCTGGCCAGAAAGTACGGTGCCCGGGTCATGGTGGACGACGCCCACGGTCTGGGTGTGCTGGGTGAGGGTGGCCGCGGTACTGCCAGCTACTTCGGTCTGGAGGATCAGGTGGACATCTATATGGGCACCTTTTCCAAGTCCTTGGCCTCGCTGGGCGGTTACATGGCCGCCAGTGCAGAGGTGGCCGATTTCGTGCGCCATGCCTCCAGACCCTTTATATTCTCTGCCTCCATCCCGCCGGCCAACTGCGCCACGGCGCTGGCCGCCCTGCGCCATCTGGAGGCCCACCCGGAACTGCCGGAGCGGCTGAAGGAACTGAGCCTTTATGCCCGCAAGGGATTGACGGAGCGTGGCCTCACCATCCGCGAGAGTGCGCTGCATGTGCCCACGCCCATCATCCCCATCTATACATACGAGACCTACCGCACGCTGGATGTGGCGGCGAAGATCTATGACCGAGGTGTGTACGTCAACCCCACACTGCCCCCCGCCACGCCGGAGGGGGAGGCGCTGCTGCGTACCAGCTACATGGCTACCCATACCGAGGCCCTGCTGGATGAGGCCATGGATATCATCGCCGACGTAATGGTGCATGAGCATGCATAAGGTCGCTGTGGTCACCGGAGGTACCTCCGGCATCGGAAAAGAGACAGCCTTGGCACTGCGGGCGGCGGGCTATACGGTCTACGAGTTAAGCCGCCGTACCCAGGGCGTGGAGGGTCTGGAGCATATCCCCACCGACATCACCAGGGAGGAGATGGTGAACGCTGCCATCTCACAGGTGATGGAGCGGGAGGGACGTATCGATGTGCTGGTAAACAACGCCGGCTTCGGGATTTCGGGCGCCATCGAGTTTACCCCCGTTGAGGAGGCAAAGCGTCTGTTCGATGCCAATTTCTTCGGCATGGTGCGCATGAACCGGGCCGTGATCCCCGTCATGCGTCGGCAGGGGGGCGGCCGCATCGTGAACCTCAGCAGCGTGGCGGCCCCTATCCCCATCCCGTTCCAGGCCTATTACTCCGCTACAAAGGCGGCCGTCAACGCCTATACCATGGCGCTGGCCAATGAGCTGCGGCCTTTCGGTGTCACTGTCTGCGCTGTCCAGCCAGGCGACATCAAAACCGGCTTTACTGCCGCACGGGAAAAGGTCATTGAGGGTGACGACGTGTATGGCGGCCGCATCAGCCGCAGCGTGGGGCGGATGGAGCACGATGAGCAGACCGGCATGGACCCGTCTGTAGCGGGCCACTTCATTGCCGGTGTGGCGCAAAAGCGTACGGTAAAACCCCTTTACACCATTGGATTTTCCTATAAGCTGTTTACTTTTTTAGTGCGCATCCTGCCCAGTCGGACGTTGAACTGGCTGGTGGGACTGCTGTACGCCAAATAAGCAGCCATCATTGCAAAACGCGCGGAGCATACAGCTCCGCGCGTTCACCTTATCTACTTCAGGAACGAGGCGGGGAAGGGGCACATACGCTGTCCGCCAGCGACATGGCCTGCAGCTCGATCTCTGTGCGGGGGGATGGACTCCCGGCTTCAAGCTCCGTTCCCGGTTCTGCCAATTCTTTTTTTTCCAGAAGCTTCCGGGAGGAGAAGCAGGCCAGAGCAATCATCACGGCGCCGCCGAGCAGGCGCAGGGCCTGTCCGATGGGGGGATAATCCTTCCAAAAGGCGGACAGCAGCGTGTCGGCCGTGCCCAACAGGGCGATCCCGATTGTCACCAGCAGGATGTTGCGAGGACGCAGAAGTTTTCGCCAGGGGACATGGGGGAAGAGTGCCTTGGCGGACAGGGCGAACACCAGCACCGCAGCCGCAGCCGTCAGCACCCAGGAGAGGATCCGGCCGCCCAGCGGCGTCAGTGCAGCCTGCCACAGCAGGCTCAGCAGCGTAGTGATGCCCCAGCCGACACACCACAGAGGCACACCCACCAGTGCCCGCACGCCAAGCGGCAGCCCGGATACCCAGCGGCGTACCGCGGGGAAGCGCTGCCGCCGCTCCTCCTCGTCTCCGTCGCCGCCATCGCCCCCGTCATCCATCAGCTCCGGTACCTGGGCATTCAGCGTCTCCACCACAGGGGCAGGGGAGTCTTCATCCCCGTCTCCGTCGGTGGTCAGCAGGTCTGCGGGCGAGTCAAAGGCCCCACCCACCAGCACACTGGCGGAGGCAGCGGCTGCCACCATACCCACAGCGGCATTCTTTTTCCACTTCTTCCGTTTCCTTTTCTCCACAGGCGCAGACCTCCTCTCGAGCTTTTTTCCTATTTTCCCACAGTTTTCCGCTCTTTGCAAGTGAAAAAATGATGATGTTTCGGCTTGGGTGGCATATGCTGCGCAGCATCACAAAATGTGATGACAGAAAAATAAGAATTGCGCTTTTGGGGAAAACTTGTTATAACATAGATATACGTCTGTACCGCACAAACTGGATATGCGAAAATGAGAAAGGAGCAGATGACATGGAACTGAAAGGCAGCAAGACCGAGCAGAATCTGCGCGATGCCTTTGCCGGCGAGACCCAGGCCCGCAGCAAGTACGATTACTTCGCCTCTGTGGCCAAGAAGGAGGGCTATGAGCAGATCGCAGCCATTTTCCAGGCCACCGCCAACAACGAGAAGGAGCACGCCAAGCTGTGGTTCAAGGCGCTGCAGGGCATCGGCAGTACCACCGAGAATCTGGCCGCTGCGGCCGCCGGTGAGAACTATGAGTGGACGGATATGTACGATCGCTTTGCCAGGGAGGCCGATGAGGAGGGTTTCCACCAGCTGGCGGAGCAGTTCCGCGGCGTGGCCGCCATTGAGCGCGCCCATGAGGAGCGCTATCGTGCCCTGTTGAACAACATCGAGATGCAGCAGGTCTTTGAAAAGAGCGAAGAGACCATGTGGGAGTGCCGCAATTGTGGCCATTTGGTCATCGGCAAGAAGGCTCCTGAGGTCTGCCCGGTGTGCAACCATCCCCAGAGCTATTTCGAGGTCCGGAAAGAGAACTATTGAGTGCAGATCAGCAGAAGGGAGAGGCGGGGAGCTTCGGCTCTCCGCTTCCTCTCGGTTGTAAAACGGAGCGCAGCATGACAATCATTGAAGAACTGGAGCACTACATACCCGGCTGTGAGCAGGAGGTGCGGGACAGGGAGGCCATGCTGGCCTGTCTTGCCGCCCATAAAGACGCTTTCGACCGGACCGATCTCACCGCCCACATGACCGCCTCCGCCTGGGTCCTCAGCCCGGACAGAACGAGGGTAGTCATGTGCTACCATAACATGTACAACAGTTGGTCCTGGACCGGCGGCCATGCCGACGGTGAGCAGGATCTGTTGGCTGTGGCCATGCGGGAGGTATGGGAGGAGACCGGTCTGCGGACCCATCCGCTGGCGGAGGGATTCTTTTCCCTGGAGAATCTCACGGTGGAGGGCCATGTAAAAAACGGTGTCTGGGTGCCGGGCCATGTCCATATGAACGTGACCTATCTTCTGCAGGCGGAAGGCGAGGCATTGCGGCCCAAACCGGACGAGAACAGCGCCGTCCGCTGGATGACGCCGGAAGAGGCACTCCAGGCTTCCACAGAGCCGTGGATGGTAGAGTACGTCTATCGCAAGCTCATTGAACGGGCAGCGCCGTATATGAGATAGAAAAAGGAAGGACCGGCAGCGAGCTGCCGGTCCTTTTGCCGTTCCTTCGTTCACGGGGCGCCCTATGTGCCATCCGTACCTGGAATACCTGCGCATATATAGACAGGGACCGGCGTCAGCCGGTCCCTATTCTTTTCAGATATGTGATTAGCCCACGTACTTCATGCCGGACTTTTCAACCACCTCAGCACTGCTGATCAGATCCTCCAGCCACTGGTTGTAGCTCTCGGTGCGCAGTGCATCCTCCGCCAGGCGCTGCCAGTAGGCCATGTTCTCGCCAGAGAAATACATCACGTGGTACCCCAGAGTGGTCTCCACGATGCCGGTGTCACCGGCCTGACGGTTCTCGTCAAAGATCCAGTCATTGAAGGCGGTGACCATCTCACCCTTGGTGACTTTCTCATACAGACCGCCGGTGGTGTTGGAGCCGGGATCCTCAGACAGCTCGTTGGCCAGCGCTGCGAAAGAATCCTCGGTGGCCTCGCCGTCCTTCCACTGCTGCAGGGCGTCGTTGGCCTTGGACTCAGCGACTTTCCAAATGGCCTTGGAGTCTGTTTCATAGGTTTCAGAAGAGGTGTCCAACTCAGAAGTATCCGCCAGGAACAGGATGTGGCGCACGTCCACTGTGGCATAGTCATTGCGGCTGCGGCTGTGGAACACGCCCACATAACTGCTGGGATCGCTGTCGACCACCGCGGCATCGTTCGCTTGGCGGCTGCTGTCGAAGGCCCAGACGCCGATCGCGGTGCTGCTGTAGGTGCCGGCGGGCACTTCCGTATAGCTGGCAATGTCGTAGTCCTCAGCGATGTCCTTCAAAGACTCACCAGCGTTGTAGCGCTCCAGTGCCTCATTGGCTGCCTTGCTGGCCGCCTCCTTGGCGGCAGCGGACTCCTCGTCCGTGGGCTGCACGGTGTTGCCGTCGGCATCCTGAGTAGCGGGGGCGATGCCGCTGAAGTAGATATACTCGTAGTCGACCACGTCCAGATCGTTCTGATGCTCACCGTAGTAATTCTCAAGGTCCGAATCGGAGAAGGTCAGCGAATCAGCATAGTCCTGCTGGTATTGGGAGGCCAGAATATTGTCGTGCAGCAGGCTCTTGAAGGTAGACATGGTCATGTTGTTGCCGAAGAGAGCTTTCAGGTATGCACCGGCGGAGTAGCCGGCAGATTTGGCGGACTCCTGCAGGCCTTTCAGGTTTTCATCCAGCGTCTGCTGCATCGCGTCGGTAAAGACATAGTTCTCGGCAATGGCCAAGGCCTTGGCCTTCTCCACGGCAGTAATACTCCGGATAGCCATCTGCTTCAGAAAAGCATCCCAGGTGATGTCATCACCCTCCGCACCAGTCAGCGTCTTGTCCAGATCGGTCATCTGGGCGGTCTTCAAATCGGTAGCGGTGGACAGACTCAAATAGCTGGCATAGCTGGAAGAGAGCCAGGAGGTGCGGAGGTTATAATAGTAGTAATCCACTTCCGCAGCGGAGTATCCGGCCCCATCCACCGTCAAGGCGGTGGTGCTGCGTTGGATCACATTGGAATTCCACAGCAGCAGCAGTGCGGCCACCAACACAAATGCCGCGGCGATGCCGCCGTAAAGCCAGTTGGAACGGTGCTGTTGGCGACGCTCCTCCTCCTCGCGTGTCTTTTTAGGGTCGGGCGTGCCGCTGGCGGCCAGCTGCTGGCGGAGCTTCTTTTCTCTTGATGCGCTCATGTTGTCAGTCCTCTCAGTTCGGGGTGATAGCACCCCATTACAAAGTTGCCAAATTATTATATAGGAAAACAATGGATTGCGCAAGAGGGAATTATCCGTATCCGCCCGAATGCGCAAAAAAGATGCCGCTCTTTGTCGGGAGCGGCACCTTTGCCATAAAACCGCTGCGGCGGCGGTGTGAGCCAAGTTATAACCTGCACCTACTCAGCAGGTGGGTTGTCTCCAGCTTGCTTTACTGCTTCCAACGTCCAGCCGCAAAAGGCAGCCGGGAGGCCTGCAAACCACATACTGATCCGACATCCCCTATAACCAAATGTGAGGATAAAAAAGACCCATCACACACCGCGGCAGGGTGGACACATCTCTGTGTCCACCCATAGTGTATCAGATATGGAAGAAAAATAAAAGGGGTTTTTGCAAAAAGCGGGCGGGAAATTATTCCTCGTCCTCCAGCAGCTGCTCCATGAACAGCTCGTATACCTCGGTCAACTCCTCGTCGGTGTCCGGGGTGGAGAGAAACTCCTCGCCGTTTTCCACCACACTCTTCAGGATCACCAAGCCGATATCTGCGTCATCTGTGTTTTCGTCTTCCACCGCGGGGAAAAAGGCCATGTAGGTCTGTCCCTTGTGCTCCAACGCGTCCACGTACTCCAGTTCGATGTCGTTGCCCTCGTCGTCCGTCACAGTGATAAAGTTGGGGCCGAAATCCTCACTCATGTCGCTGCCTCCTTCGTGTTGGTGCCTACCAATATAACTGATTTTCGCAGAGAATGCAACAGTTTTGCGGCTGTATTTTATGGGAAAAGAGAACGAAACTAAAATAATTCTCATAAAAACAGCAAAAAACGAATAAATTATAAAACTATTTTCCTGAAAACGGAAGGTTTTGTAAGGTTGACAGGCGTGGTAAAATAAAGTTGATACTGGTGCACAATAGGCTCCGGCGGCTGAAAACAGCCGCTGCAGATATCAGATTACATGAGAAAGGAAGGTGCCCTGTCGTGGATGAGAAAAACAGAATCAACAGCTCGGAAGGAGCGGCACAGCAGAGCGCCCGGACATCGGGTGGGAGCGCACCCAAAAAGAAAAAGCGCAGGAAAAAACGCAGCGTGATCGGACGGATCTTCGGCGCGATCGGCACGCTGGTGCTGGTAGGCGTTCTGACCGTGGCCATCTTTGTGGGGATCTTCATGACCTATGTCAACAAGAACCTGCGGGGCCATGTGGAGGTGGACGTCGCTGCCTATGACGCCTCTGTGTCCTCTGAGCTCTACTATAAAGATCCCGATACCGACGAGTGGGTCATGTATGACACGCTGTTCCTGAATGCGGAGAACCGCATCTGGATCACGCTGGACGAGATCCCCAAGCACCTGCAGAAGGCCGCTATCGCCATTGAAGACGAGCGATTCCTGACCCACAAGGGTGTGGATCCGCGGGGGATCCTCCGGGCCATCAGAAGCACCCTCACCGGCGACGGAGTGCAGGGCGGGTCCACCATCACCCAGCAGATGATCAAAAATGTGACGGGTGACGACGAAAACACCATCAAACGCAAGGTCATTGAGATCTACCGCGCCATTGCCTTTGAGGAGGAGAACTCCAAGGATGATATTTTGGAGATATACTTGAACTACATCTATATGGGCGAGTCCTGCTACGGTGTCAAAACGGCGGCCAAGATGTATTTCAACAAGGATGTCTCAGAACTGGATCTGGCTGAATCCGCCAGCCTTATTGCCATCACCAACAACCCCTCCATGTACGACCCTCTGATCAGCGACTGGACCCGTACTAATAACCGGAACCGCCAGCTGGATGTGCTGGATAAGATGCTGGAGCTGGGGGATATCTCCGAGGCGGTCTATAACGCCGCCAAAAACGAAGAGATCGTGTTCTCCAACGGCTACACATGCTTCGGCAACTACGTAAAGGAGCTCCCGGAGGAGCCGGAGGGCGAGGAGACCGGGGAAGAAGGGGAGACCGGGGAGACGACAGACAGCGAGACGCAGGAGGTCACCCGGGCCCACAATTCCTACTTCACCGACCAGGTGATCGAGGATGTCATGGCCGCGCTGATGGACAAGTACGGCTATGACCGCCGCACGGCGGAGAATAAGGTGTTCTCCGGGTGTAAGATCTACACCACCCAGAATATCAACTTCCAGCACATCTGCGAGGAGATCTTTGAAAACACCACCTATGCCGACTATCTGGGCCGCACCTACGGCGACCCGCTGCAGGCAGCCATCACGCTGATGGATCCCTATACCGGCGAGGTGCTGGCCATGGTGGGCGGCACCGGTGTCAAGACCGCTGACCGCGGCTGGAACTGGGCCACGTCCACACGGCAGTGCGGCTCGGCTATCAAGCCCGTGTCCACCTATGCGCCCGCACTGGATGACGGCACCATTACCATGGCCTCGGCCATCGACGACTATCCCGTCATGCTGCTCAACGGCAGCCCCTATCCCCGCAACTCCGGCGGCAGTTATGGCGGCATGACAAGCGTGCAGACGGCGTTGGTCCGCTCACTGAATACCTGTGCCTGCCGCGTCAACATGACCTACGGCACGGCCCGTTCTTATAACTTCATGACGGAGAATCTGGGCTTTACCACGCTGACGGTGGATGACTCCCAGAAAGTGGGTGCTATGGCCCTGGGCGGCCTGGAATACGGCGTTACCACCGAGGAGATGGCCGCCGCCTATTGCGCCTTTGTCAACGACGGCCTCTACAACAGACCCTACACTTTCTCTCTGGTGGAGGATGCCGACGGGAATGTGCTGCTGGAGAACAAGCCCGAGGCCAGCGTGGCCATGAAGGAGACCACTGCCTACTTCATGCGGCAGACGCTGAGTCAGGTGGTCACCTCCGGTACCGGCTATGAGGCTTATTTCTCCGGTATGAGCATCGCCGGCAAGACCGGCACCACCAATGACGAGTACGACCGCTATTTCGTGGGCTTTAGCCCCTACTACTGCGCGGCGGTTTGGACGGGCTATGCCAAGAACCAGACCATCTATGTCAGCGGCAATCCCTCCTGCAACCTGTGGAAACAGGTCATGAGCAGGATTCACGAAGGCTTGGAGGATCCCGGTTTCCATGAGGCGCCCAGCGGCATGCAGTGGGTGTCCGTGTGCTCCGACAGTGGTCTGCTGGCCACCGAGGCCTGCAAGCACGATCTGCGGGGCAACCGCATCCGCTCGGTGCTGGTGGCGTCGGATACGGCACCTACCAGAGCCTGTAACATGCACAAAATGGTCTCCTACTGCACCGAGGGTGAACACGTTGCTACTGAGTATTGCCCGGAGGATACGGTGGAAGAGGTGGCTCTGCTGGATTACGACCGTGAGATTTACAATAAAGTGGAGGCCGGCGACCACAAGTATTTGCTGAAAGTGGCTTCCGGTGATGTGAAGGACGGCGAAAAGCTGTGCCCGGTCCACAACGAGGAATATGAGGAGCAACGACTGAAGGAAGAGGAAGAAGAGCGTAAAAAGCAGGAAGAGGAAGAGCGCAAGCGCCAGGAAGAGGAAGAGCGCAAGCGTCAGGAGGAGGAAGAGCGCAAGCGTCAGGAGGAGGAAGAGCGCAAGCGTCAGGAGGAGGAAGCCAACAAACCGACACCGGAGCCGACTCCGGAGCCGATACCGGTGGACCCGGATCCGACAGTGACACCTGACGATGCGGCACCGGCCGGATAATCCGTATTTGAAACAATGGAAATATCCCCCGGCTCAGGCCGGGGGATATTTCCACTTTGGCGGCATTGTCCGCCGCAGCTGCCGGATCGCGAGGTCCAGTCCATACCTCCTGCCGGCAGCCCTGGAGTCGGGAAACGGATTGATCCAGTGGGAACAGGGAAGGCCAGACGCTTCCCGGAAAATAGAAAAGCAGATGCGAGCGATCGCATCTGCTTTTTCAGAGTATCGGTGAGACTTACTTCAGCTCGACCTTGCCGCCGACTTCCTCGACCTTCTTCTTCAGCTCTTCGGCGTCCTCCTTGGACAGAGCCTCCTTCAGCGTGGTGGGAGCGCCCTCAACAGCAGCCTTGGCCTCGGCCAGACCCAGACCCATGACCTCGCGGACGACCTTGATGACCTTGATCTTCTGAGCGGCGTCGAAACCGGCCAGGACCACGTCGAACTCGGTCTTCTCTTCGGCAGCGGGAGCAGCAGCGCCGGCAGCGGGAGCGGCCATGGCGGCGGCGGAAACACCGAACTCCTCCTCCAGAGCGTGTACCAGCTCGCTCAGTTCCAGGACGGTAAGAGCCTTGACTTCTTCGATCAGAGCAGTAATCTTCTCAGACATTGTAATATCCTCCTGTTTGTAAGATTGTTTTGTTGTTTGTGTGGATACCGCTTACTCAGCGGCAGCTTCCTCAGAGGGAGCGCCGTTCTTCTCGGCGATCTGCTTGAGGACGCAGGCCAGCGCGGAGATGGGGGCCAGCATGGTACCCAGGACCTGTGCCTGCAGGACGGGCAGTGCGGGGATGGCAGCCAGAGCCTGAATGGTCTCCAGAGAGACGACCTTGCCCTCCATGAAGCCACCCTTGATCTCGAACTTGCCTTTCAGCTTGTCCGCGTAACCAGCAATCACACGGGCGGGGGCCACCGGATCATCAGCGCAGACAGCCAAAGAAGTGGTGCCGTTGAGCTGATCGTCCAGAGCGTCCAGACCGCAGTTGTTGAACGCGAAGCGCAGCAGGGTGTTCTTGATGACGGCGTAGTCAACATTGTTCTCGCGGCACTCAGCGCGCAGAGCGGTATCCTCTGCCACGGTGATGCCCTTGTAGTCCACGATGACGCCGGCGGCTGCGTTCTGCAGCTTCTCGGTCAGCGCCGCCACGATCGCCTGCTTTTCAGACAGAACCTTTGCGTTGGGCATTCTTTTGTTTCACCTCCATGAGAATTTGTCGGTGCGTTCAAAAAAAGGAAACCGTCCTTCTGCCCAAAGGCAGAAGGACGGTACAGCATCATCAGGTGATTATGCCATCCTCGGCAGGACTTACGGCCTGGCGGCCACCTGCTGTCTTTGGAACGCAACGATGATTATATCCAAGGCGTTGGAGTTTGTCAAGCCTCAAATATACGTTTTGCGGAGATTTTACGGGCGCGGAAGATCAAAGCTGCTTGGCGGCGTTCATCTTCACACCGGGGCCCATGGTGGAAGCAGCCACACAGGAGCGGACGTACTGGCCCTTGGCAGCAGCGGGCTTGGCCTTGATGATGGCGCCCATGAGAGCGGTGTAGTTCTCATACAGCTTGTCGGCGCCGAAGGACACCTTGCCGATAGGGCAGTGGATGATATTGGTCTTGTCCAGACGATACTCCACCTTACCGGCCTTGACTTCCTGCACGGCCTTGGCCACATCGGGGGTCACGGTGCCGGCCTTGGGGGAGGGCATCAAGCCCTTGGGACCCAGCAACTTACCCAGGCGGCCCACAACACCCATCATATCGGGGGAGGCCACGACCACGTCGAAGTCGAACCAGTTCTCTTTCTGGATCTTCTCCACCATGTCCATGTCGCCCACGTAGTCAGCGCCGGCGGCGCGGGCCGCATCGGCCTTGTCGCCCTTGGCGAAGACGAGCACGCGGGCGGTCTTGCCGGTGCCGTTGGGCAGCACGATGGCACCGCGGACCTGCTGGTCGGCGTGACGGGAGTCAACACCCAGCTTCACATGCAGCTCGACGGTCTCGTCGAACTTGGCGCTGGCGGTCTTGCAGATCAGATCCAGACCCTCCTTGGGGTCATACAGGGTAGCCCTGTCGATCTGCTTGGCGATCTCTTTATACTTCTTACCTCTAAACATCTCTGTACCCTCCTTACTCGCCCACGACGACGCCCATGGAGCGGGCGGTGCCGGCAATCATGCTCATGGCGGCTTCCAAGGAAGCAGCATTCAGATCGCGCATCTTCAGCTCGGCGATCTTCTGGATGGAGGCCTTGGAGATGGTAGCGACCTTGGTCTTGTTGGGCACGCCGGAACCGGACTCGATGTTGCACTCCTTCTTGATCAGAACGGCTGCGGGAGGGGTCTTGGTGATAAAGGAGAAGGAGCGATCGGAATACACGGTGATCACCACGGGGATGATCAGGCCGATGTCATTCTTGGTGCGCTCGTTGAACTCCTTGGTAAAGGCGGCGATATTGACGCCGTGCTGGCCCAGAGCGGGGCCGACAGGGGGAGCGGGGGTCGCTTTGCCTGCAGGGATCTGCAGTTTTACATAACCAACAACTTTCTGTGCCATGGATAGGCACCTCCTTCATTATGATGTGGTAGCGTACGGCTCGTTGGCAGCCGCGCGCCCTTGGCGAGACGCAGGAGCGTCTCTCCCACTTGCGCCGGTCTGTGACCGGCATTTTGGAAGAACTCCGCCTCAGGACAGGACTTCCACCTGATCCAGCTCCAGCTCCACCGGGGTCTCCCGGCCGAACATGGACACGACCACACGGACCTTGTTCTTCTCTGGCTCAATCTCCTCCACCGTGCCGGTGAAGGTGGACAGCGGACCGTCCGTGATCTTCACGGTGTCGCCCACGTGGTACAAGACCACGATCTCATGCTTCTCCATACCCAGAGCGGCGACCTCCTCCTCCGTCAGGGGGATAGCCTTGTTGGCCGAGCCGACGAAGCCGGTGACGCCGCGGATGTTGCGGATAAGATGCCAAGTGTCATCCGTCAGCACCATTTTGATGAGCACGTAGCCGGGGAACACCTTGCGCTCCACTTCCTTGACCTTCCCCTCCTCCGTGACCTCGGTCACGGTTTCCATGGGGATCTCCGTCTGCAGGACCATATCCTGCAGGCTGCGGTTGTTGACGGACTTTTCGATGGCCGCCTTCACCGCGTTTTCATAGCCGGAGTAGGTGTGGACCACATACCATTTCGCGTTATCAGCCATCTTTGTCCCTCTCAGGCGAACAGGCCGATCAGCGTATTGACAGCCAGAACTGCCACTGCATCAAAGATCCAGATCGCCACGCCGACGCACAGGGAGCACAGCAGCACGGTACCGGTGTTCTTGGCGGTCGTTTCGGCGTTGGGCCATACGATCTTCTTCAGTTCGCTTCTCATCTCGCGGAACCACTTGCCGCGATCCTTCTTTACCTTCTTCTCTTCAGCCATCGTCATTCCCTCCGATCACTTGGTTTCGGTGTGGACCGTGTGCTTCTTGCAGAAGGGGCAATACTTTTTCAGCTCAAGCTTATCCGGGGTATTCTTCTTGTTCTTCATCGTGTTGTAGTTTCTCTGCTTGCACTCGTTGCATCTCAGAGTGATTTTCACGCGCATATAACGGCACCTCCTTATTAGATTAGGCAGCCCGCGCCCGGCGGACACACCTGATTGCCTCCCTGCTCGGCGTTGCTCTTCCTGCCCGCCCGAAGCGAAAAAGCGCGCAAAAAGAAAACACCCACTCACAGGTAATAGAAATTGTAGCATACTTTTTACCCAAGGTCAACAGAAATTTCCGCATTTTTTTGCGTTTTCCCATGGCGTTTCTGCCTTTTTTATTGCGTCGCGCCGTAAAATCGTGTATGATAGAGAAAACTACCACATCTACCCAGGAGGGACGCGATGAAAATCATGGCCATCGACTACGGCGACGCCCACACCGGCGTCGCCATCTCCGACCCCACCGGCACGCTGGCCGGCCATACTGCGGTGATCCACAGCCGTCGGGAGGAGGTCGTCCTCGACGAGCTGGAGCGGCTCATCGCCGGCCATGGCGTCGGGGAACTGGTGCTGGGCTATCCCAAGAATATGGACGGTACACTGGGCCCCCGGGCGGAGAAATGTGCCGCGCTGGCGGAGGTACTGCGCTTGCGCACCGGCTTGTCCGTGGCGTTGTGGGACGAGCGCCGCAGCACCGTGGAGGCCCACAATATCCTCTTTGAAAACGGAAAGAATGCCAGAAAGCGCAAAAAGATTGTAGATGCAGTGGCGGCCAGCCTGATTCTGGAAGGCTACCTGACCCGCAGGCGGCTGGAGGCGCAGCCATGAGAGTTTGTGTCATCGGCGGGGGCGCCAGCGGCATGGCTGCCGCTCTCACCGCAGCGGAGGGCGGCCATCGGGTACTGCTGCTGGAGCGGCAGACCCGGGTGGGCCGCAAGCTCCTGTCCACCGGCAACGGCCGCTGCAACCTCTCCAACCGCTACGCCGACAGCGAGCCGGGCCGCTACCACGGCGCCGATGCCGCTTTCAGCAGCACAGCCCTGTGTCGGGACGACCTAAACGTAGCCGCCACGCTGGACTGGTTCACATCCTTGGGCCTGCTGACCACCGAAGAGGACGGCGGCCGGCTTTATCCCTACTCGAACATGGCTGGCAGCGTGTTGGACGTACTGCGCTTTGCCCTGGAGCGGTTGGGTGTAGAGGTGCATACTGGTTGCACTGTGACGGATCTGCATGTCAAGGAAAGAACCTTTACCATTGCTGCAGGAACCGAGATCTTTACCGCCGATGCGGTGATCTTGGCTGCCGGCGGCGCCGCAGGCGCCAAGGTGGGCGGCGTCATGGACGGCTACCACTTGGCAAGGGAACTGGGCCACCACCGCACGGCGCTGTATCCCTCTCTGGTGCAGTTGACCACCGACCCCACCTATCCTCGTGCCCTCAAGGGCGTCAAGGCCCAAGCCGTCGTCTCCGTTTTCCGGGGTGCTGAACGGTTGGCCAGTCGTGCAGGAGAGGTGCTGTTCACCGAGTATGGCGTCAGCGGACCTGCCGTGTTCGACGTGTCTCGCGCTGTCTCCACCGGCGGCGAGGGGCTGACCTGTGAACTGGACTTTCTTCCGGGACAGGCCGAAACGGATACAGTCACAGAGCTGCTGCACCGCCGCTCCGCTATGACCGGTCGCGAGGCGCAGCTGTTGCTGACCGGCATGTTCCACCCACGTTTGGGGCAGGTGATCTGCAAGGCATCCGGCTTTACAGCGCAGGCGACAGAGACTCTCAGTGACGCGGATCTGGGGCGGATCGCCCGTACTGTCCACCGCTTTGCCCTGCCTGTCACCGGTACCTGCGGTTTTGATCAGGCACAGGTCACGGCAGGCGGCCTCCGCACCGACGAGTTCGATCCGGAGACGCTGCGCAGTCGCCTGGTCCCCGGCTTCTATGCCTGCGGCGAGGTGCTGGATGTAGACGGCGACTGCGGCGGCTACAATCTCCAGTGGGCGTGGTCCAGTGGACGGCTGGCTGGTCGGCTGGGCTGACTTCTCGATGTGCTTACACGTGCTTTATAATTCATGGTCGGAAAGGATCACAATATGAAAAGAATCCTCCACTGGCTCATCCCTGCGGCATTGCTGGTCATCATGTTCGGCGGAGCTTATTTGTTTACCCACGTGTCCGGCAGCCGAATCCGCGGCGTGCCGGAGCTTACATCCGGTTGTCTGGCGGAGATCCACGAGATCCCCTGGTCCGGTGATACCCGCGGTGTCGAGAGCGTCTATAAGCTCGATACCGACCAGATCCGCACCCTGCAGCGGCTGCTGGAGCACACGAGGCTGGCCCGCACCCTGGCCGACTCCGCTCCGTTGGAATCAGTTTTCTATCACATTTTTGTCACCTCTCCGGATGGGGAACTGGTGCTGAGCCTCTATGTGAACGACGGACGCTATATACTCGTGTCGGATCAGTTCTGGAACCGATATCTGAAGATCAAAAACGAAAAATGGCTGGAGGAGCTGCAGACCATTCTTGCTGCAGCGGATCAATCATAAAAAGAGCGCCGGGATGATCCCGGCGCTCTGCTCATATGTAAAGCTTATTCCCGCGTCCGCAGATTGATGAACTCCGCCCGCAGCTTGGAGTACAGGATGGTCTGGCTGCTGTAGAGGCCGCAGTAGCCGGAGAGCAGGTAGCTGATGGCGCAGGTCATGGCAAAGTACAGCAGGCCCTGTCCGCCGAACAGTTCGATGCTCAGGATGATGGAGGCCAGCGGACAGTTCACTGCGCCGCAGAACACCGCAACCAGGCCAAGGGCGGCGCCGAAGCCAGCAGGCAGCCCCAACAGGGTGCCTGCCACACAGCCGAAGGTAGCGCCCACAAAGAAAGAAGGCACCACCTCGCCGCCTTTGAAGCCCACGCCGATGGTGATGGCGGTGAACAGCAACTTCCACAGCCAGGCCAGTGCGGTTGCCTCTCCGGCGACGGCCCTCTGGATCACGTCCATGCCGGCACCGTTGTAGTCGCCGCCCGTCAGCAGCGACAGACCGATCAGCACAGCAGAGCCGACCACGGCCCGCAGCCAGGGGCTGGGGATGTACTGCTCCGCCAGGTGCTCTGTAATGTGCAGACCGCGGCAGAAAAGGATGCTCACCAGTGCACACAAAATGGACAAACCCAGCACCGGCAGCATCAGGGATACATTCAACTCCGGCAGAACCACCTCGAACCTGGTGGGGGCGATGCCCGCCAACCGCGACACCAGGTAGCCCGTCATAGAGGCTGTGATGCAGGGCACCAGCCCCGCATAGTACAGCACACCTACCGAGATGACCTCCAGCGCGAACACGGTGGCCGTCAGCGGTGTGCCGAACAGGGCGGCGAATACACCGCTCATACCGCACAGGGTGGCCAGGGGGAGATCCTTTTCGCCCAGATGCAGCAGCTTGCCCGTCCCGTGGCCGATGCCGCCGCCGATCTGCAGCGCGGCACCCTCGCGCCCGGCGCTGCCGCCTACCAGATGGGTGATCACCGTAGAGAAAAAGATCACAGGCACAAGCAGGATCGGTACATCGCGGCCGAAGTGCACTGACTCGATCACCGCATTGGTGCCCTTGCCCTCGGTCCGTGTCACCCGATAGAGCCACACGATGGCCAGTCCGCCTAGAGGCATCAGGTACAGCACCCAACCGTAGCTGGCCCGCACCGACGTGGCGTAGTCCACGCCCAGGTGGAACACGGAGCCCACCGCGCCGCCAACGGCGCCGATCAGCGCACCTACCAGCAGCCATTTCACCAGCGCCGCCCCATAGCGGCATGCCGTATGCCATTTTTCTTGTAAAACCTTCATGATTCGCTCCGTTTCGCGCTTAGCCGCATGTACGCACACAGTTATACCATGCATTCGGCACGGCTGTCAAACCCATCGATACTAAAAATTTTTCAGCCCATCAAATAATTTTTATGCAACTGCTGTTGATTATGGCTGTGACTTGTCGTATACTATATGATACAAGGATATCGTCGACATGCGGATGTTACGACCTATGACAAAACAGGAGGAGATTCAGATGAAATACGATCGGACCTTTAACTTTTCCGCTGGTCCGGCCATGATGCCGGAGAGCGTCCTGGAGGAGATCCGGGATGAGATGATGAATTATCGCGGCAGCGGCATGTGCGTCATGGAGATGAGCCACCGCTCCAAGGTGTTCCAGCAAATCGTGGATGAGGCGGAGAGCGACCTGCGGGAGCTGATGGGAATCCCGGATAACTACAAGGTGCTGTTCATCCAGGGCGGCGGTACGCTGCAGTTCGCCATGGTCCCCATGAACCTGATGAAAAACGGCAAGGCCTGCTACGTGGAGACGGGCGCCTGGTCCAAGAAGGCCATTGCCGAGGCGAAGAAGTTCGGTGAGGTCACCATCGTCGCCTCCTCCAAGGATAAGAACTTCTCCTATATCCCCGATTGCTCTGATCTGGACATTCCCGATGATTGTGACTACGTGTATATCTGCGAGAATGAAACCATCAACGGGACCACCTGGAACAAACTGCCCGACACCAAGGGCCACGTGCTGGTGTCCGACCAATCCTCCATGTTCCTCAGCCGTCCCTGCAATGTGGCCGACTATGGCCTGATCTGGGCCGGCGTGCAGAAGAACGTGGGGCCTGCCGGCATGGCGGTGGTCATCATCCGGGAGGATCTGATCCGCGACGATCTGGACCCCAAGACGCCCATCTACATGATGTACAAGACCCACGCCGACAACGGCTCCATGTACAACACGCCCAACTGCTGGGCCATCTACTGCTGCGGCAAGGTGTTCAAATATCTCAAGAGCATCGGCGGCCTGGAGGAGATGCACCGCCGCAACGAGGCCAAGGCCAAGGTCATCTATGACTTCCTGGACAGCTCCCGGCTCTTCAAGGGATCTGTGGTGCCTCAGGACCGCAGCCTGATGAACATCCCCTTCGTCACCGGCGACAAGGACATGGACGCCGCTGTGGTGGCCGCCTCCAAAGAGGCTGGTTTTGACAACCTGAAGGGCCACAAGAGCGTGGGCGGCCTGCGGGCCAGCGTGTACAACGCCATGCCCATCGAGGGCGCCCGGGCACTGGTGGAATTTCTGGCCGACTTTGAGAAGGACCACAAGTAAAGGAACATAGAAAGGGGAACATGATCATGCGTATTCTGGTTACCGACGGTATGGACAAGACCGCCATGGCGCAGCTGCACGAGCTGGGTCACGAGGTGGTGGAACAGTTCTACGAGCCTGATCAGCTGGGTGCGGCTCTGCGGGAGTTTGATGTGGCGGTGGTCCGCTCCAAGACCAAGGTCCGCGCGAACCACATCGATGAGGCCAAGGGCGGCAGACTGAAGCTCATCATCCGCGGCGGCGTGGGTGTGGACAACATCGACGTGAAGTATGCCGAGGCCAACGGCATCGCCGTAAAGAACACGCCCCGCGCCTCCTCTCAGTCTGTGGCGGAGCTGGCCATGGGCCACATGTTCGCCTGCGCCCGCTATCTCTCCATCGCCGGCCACACCATGCGCGAGGACAAGTGGGAGAAGAAAGCCTACGGCAAGGGCATTGAGCTGCAGGGCAAGACGCTGGGTATCGTGGGCTTCGGCCGCATCGGCCAGCATCTGGGTGTGATGGCCAAGGCCATCGGCATGGAGGTCATTGCCTTTGATATCTATCATATCCCCGGCATTGAGGAGCAGCTGGGTATCCCCTATGTGGAGATGGACGAGCTGTTGGAGCGGGCCGACTTTGTGTCTGTCCACGCTCCGGCGGTGGATGGCGGTGCCCTCATCAGCGCTGAGAACATCGCCAAGATGAAGGATGGCGTGGTCGTCATCAACACCTCCCGCGGCACCAACGTGGACGAGGCCGCCCTGCTGGCCGCCCTGGAGAGCGGCAAGGTCCGCGCCGCCGGACTGGACGTGTATGCCGACGAGCCCGCCACTAACAAGGCCCTCTACAGCCACCCCATGGTGAGCTGCACGCCGCACATCGGCGCCGCCACCGTGGAGGCGCAGAAGCGCATCGGCGCGGAGATTGTGGACATCATTAAGGCCATGTGATCCGGTCTGAACCCACGCGATCAAAATGAAGAGCTCCACCCGCCATGCGGGTGGAGCTCTTTTTATGCAGGGGGGCAGGTTGCCTGACTCAGTTCAAAAAGTCCTTCAGTTTCTTGCTGCGGCTGGGATGGCGGAGCTTACGGAGAGCCTTGGCCTCGATTTGGCGGATGCGCTCGCGGGTCACGTTGAACTCCTTGCCCACCTCCTCCAATGTGCGGGTGCGGCCGTCCTCAATGCCGAAGCGCAGCTTCAACACCTTCTCCTCCCGGGGAGTCAGGGTGCTCAGCACATCCACCAGCTGCTCCTTCAGCAGCGTGAAGCTGGCGGCCTCGCTGGGCTCGCTGGCCCCCTCGTCGGGGATGAAGTCGCCCAAGTGGGAATCCTCCTCCTCACCGATGGGGGTCTCCAGCGACACGGGCTCCTGGGCAATCTTCAGGATTTCCCGGACCTTGTCCACGGGCATGCCCATCTCCTCGGAAATCTCCTCGGGAGTGGGATCGTGACCCAACTCCTGCAGCAGCTGGCGGCTGACGCGGATAACCTTGTTGATGGTCTCCACCATATGGACGGGGATACGGATGGTGCGGGCTTGATCGGCGATGGCGCGGGTGATGGCCTGGCGGATCCACCAGGTGGCATAGGTGGAGAACTTATAGCCCTTGGTATAGTCAAACTTTTCCACAGCCTTGATGAGGCCCAGGTTTCCCTCCTGGATCAGATCCAGGAACAGCATGCCGCGGCCCACGTAGCGCTTGGCAATGGACACCACCAGGCGCAGGTTGGCCTCTGCCAACTTTTGCTTGGCTTCCTCACCTTGATTGACATCCTTCTTCCATTGCTCTACCTCTGCCTGGTGTTCAGACAGATCCATACTGAGAGGCTCCAGGGCAGCCAGCCGCTCCTTGGCTTCGCTGCCGGCCACCATGGCGGTGGCCAAGACCACCTCTTCGTCGGCAGTCAGCAGGGAGACCTTGCCGATCTCCTTCAGGTACATGCGCACCGGATCATCGATATTGAAGCTGTCCACCAGTGTGTTGGGGTCGACCAGTTCTTCTTCTTCGATCTCGGCAATCTCCTCCAGCGGGGGCTCCATGTCCTCTGCCAGATCGCCGGGGAAGTCATCGCTGCTCAGTTCGATGTCCAGCTCCTCCAGTGAATCGTAGACCTGGTCCATCTGCTCACTCTCCAGATCCAACTCGTCCAGAAGATCGCTGAGCTCGTTGGCGTACACCTTGCCCTTCTTCTTGCCGCGGACGAACAGCTCTTTCAGCTTCTCCTGACTCTGCAGCAGTGCCGCAGCAGGCAGGGAGGCGATGGTCTTGTCGTCCAGCTTGGGGCTCTTGCCCTTTTTAGCAGAGGTGTCGGCGCCTTTGTCATTCTCGGCCAGAAACTGGTCGGCCATCTCGTCCAACTGTTGGGTGGTCAGTTCCTCCGCCGGCTGCTCGTTGATCTTTTCAGTCATTACGCTTTCCTCCGTATCCCTTTTTTTGTTTAAACGTATCTTTTGCGGCGGCCAGCGGATCTGTGGTGCCGCTGCCGTCCCGTTTTTCCTTCTCCTGCCGGATCACCGCTATGTAGTCCTGCAGTGCCTGGAGCGCGTTGGCGGCGGACTCCGGCTTTTGCATAATGGCGGTCAGGTGGCTCATCTCCTCGCTGTTTAGTGTTGAGGAGAGCCGGGCGACGCTCAACGCCTGTCCCGACTGTCTGTCCTGCCACAGCCGGACAAAGATCCGACCCAGAAGGGGGGAAGAGAACTCCTCCGGCGCCACGGGCATCTCTGTTGGGAAGAGAGAGTCGTCCCGCATCAGCAGACGGATCACGCCCTCTTCCGCCAGCGCGCTGCGGAGGTTTTCGTAGCGGATGCCCCGCTCCCGCGGCTGCAGAGTGGCGCTGGGATTCAATTCCCGCCGCTCCTGCTTCTTCTTCTCGCCGGCGATCCGCCGCCGGAAAGCCCGTTTCACCTCCAACCGCATGGCCTCCGGCGTCAAGCCGGCGGTCTCCGCGGCGCGGACGGTGTAGACCTCTCTCTCCACAGCGTTTTCCAACGTGGCCAGCTCCGCGCTGACATCCGCGGCATAGGCGATCCGCTGGCGGTCCTCCGTCAGGTCGTACTTTGCGGCGATCTGAGCCATGCGGAACTCAATGCCGTTTTCGCTGCCGTTCAGCAGGCGCTCAAAAGCATCCGGTCCGTAGTTCTTGATGAAGTCGTCGGCATCCTGCTTGACTGGATTGCCGTCCACCATGCGGTTGGGCAGACGCAGTACCTTGACGGAGAACTCGGAATTGTTCAGCAGCTCCAGCGCCCGCTGCGTAGCCAGCTGGCCGGCGTTGTCGTTGTCATAGCAGAGCACCAGTTCCTTGGTGAAGCGGCTGAGCAGGCGGGTCTGCTCCTGCGTCAGTGCAGTACCCATGGAGGCTACGGCGTTGTCAAAGCCGGCCTGGTGCAGCGTGACCACGTCCAGATTGCCCTCACACAGGATGATATTGGGCCGTTTGGTCTTTTTGGCCAGATTGAGTCCGTACAGCACCCGCCGTTTGCTATAGGCTACGGTCTCGGGCGTGTTCATATACTTTGGCTCAGACTTGTCCAGCACGCGGCTGCCGAAGCCCACCACGTCGCCCCGGATGTCAATGACCGGCAGGATCAATCGGTTGCGGAACTTGTCGTAGACGCGGCCGTTTTTATTCTGCACCACCAGCCCGGCACTGATCAGCTCGGACTTGCTGTAACCTCGTCCGGTCATTTCGTTGAGCAGCGTATCCCAGCTGTCAGGTGCGGCGCCCATGCCAAACCGCACAGCGATGGGTCGGCGGATCTGACGCTTGTCCAGATAGGCCTGCACCGCTGCCCCCTCGGGCTGCTGCAGCAGGTCGTAATAAAAGCGGGCCGCGTCCCGGTTCAGCTCCAGGATGCGGCGGCGCAGTTTATCGCTGCCGTCCGGCTGATCCTCCGGCACGGGGAGATTGGCTCTTCTGGCAAGAAAGCGCACCGCGTCGGGGTAGCTGAGATTTTCGATGTCCATGATGAAATTGATGACACCGCCGCCCTTCTTGCAGCCGAAGCAGTGGTAGAACTGCCGGTCCGGCAGCACGTGGAAGGAGGGGGTCTTTTCATTGTGGAAGGGGCAGCAGCCCCAATAGCTGCCGCCTTTGCTGGTCAGCGTCACATAGCTGCCTACCACGTCGACGATGTCGCTGCGGGCAATCAGCTCGTCTAAAAAACTCTGGGGAAACGGCATGGGACCGACCTCCTTTCCGTCGGATTCGCTGCAGACCCGTGCTTTTTTCTGCGCTGGTCGGGGAAATGATCGTCTATTTTACATATACAAATCATTTTCCCGTTTTCCTCTTTTTTTATGAAAACTTTTTGCATTTTTTTGCAGCAAGAAAAAAGTGCGGCCCCAGAGGGCCGCACGGCAGATTGAAAGAGTGGTCAGGCGCGCTGGAGCAGACGCTCGCCGGCGCGGAAGATGTCGCCGGCGCCTACGGTGAGGATCAGATCACCCGGCCGGGCGATCTCCGCCAGCGCGTCTGTTACCTTGTCCAGACTGGAGCAGTAGACTGCGCCGGGGATTTCCCGGGCCAGATCCTGGGAGGAGATGCCGTATTCGTTTTTCTCCCGTGCGGCATAGATTTCCGCCAGAATGGTAACGTCAGGTAGACGCAGTTCCCGCACGAACTCGTCGAACAGGGCCCGGGTGCGGGAATAAGTGTGGGGCTGAAATGCGCAGATGATGCGCTCGTAGGGCTGTTGCTTGGCCATGGTGAGCAGAGCGTGGAGCTCGTCTGGATGGTGGGCATAGTCGTCGTAGATCTCGGCACCGTGGTAGGTGCCCTTGTGCTCAAAGCGGCGCCCCGCGCCGTGGAAGGCCTTCAGCCCCTCCTCCACGGCTTTGCCGTCGATGCCCAGCAGGTATGCTGAGCAGGCAGCCGCCAGTGCGTTGGCGATGTTGTGCTTGCCACCCACCTGCAGCTCCACGTGGGCATATGTCTGCCCGCGAATCACGATGTCAAAAGCGGGGAGACCGTCGAAGAAAGCCACGTTGTCGGCATAGCAATCGGCATTGTGGTCGAAAAGGCTGAACCACAGCAGCGAGCCGTTGTAGCCGGCCAGCGCCTCCCGGGCACCGGGGTCATCCCGGTTGGCTACCACGTGGCCGCTGTCAGGCACCAGCTCGGCGAAGGCGCGGAAAGAGTGCTCAATGTCCTGCAGATCCTTGAAGAAATCCAGATGGTCAGCGGCCACATTCAGGATCACCGCCACGGTGGGGAAGAAGTTCAGAAAGGAGTTGCAGTACTCACAGCTCTCCAGAATGATGGTCTCGCCCTGGCCGACCCGGTAACCGGCGTGGTGCAGCAGCGGCAGCGTGCCGCCGATCATCACCGTAGGATCGGCGCCGGCGGCCATGAAGATGTGGGTGGCCATGGAGGTGGTGGTGGTTTTGCCGTGAGTGCCGGAGATGCACAGGGCATTGGGGTAACCCCGCATAATGGCGCCCCAGGCCTGGGCCCGCTCGTAGACGGGGATACCTCGAGCCACGGCGCCGGCGATCTCCGGATTCTCGTCCTTGATGGCGGCAGTACGAATCACCAGGTCGCAATCGCGCAGGTTTTCAGCGCTGTGACCAATGGCCACCGGGATACCCAGTGAGCGCAGGTGGGCCACTGTGGTGCTGTCGTTCATGTCGGAACCCTGTACCTGCAGGCCCATGCCGTGCAGCACCTCTGCCAGTGGGCACATGGACACGCCGCCGATGCCGGCCAGATGGACCTGGACACCGGGGTGTATATAGTTGCGGATATCCTCTTGAGGATGCGTCATACGGATCTCCTCCCAAGATAATCGAGAGCAAGGCGGACGGGTGCCGCGTTGCTTTTTTTCGTAGTATATATTATAATACGCCTAGCGAAGAAGTGCAACGGGGCCCGTTGGAATTATTTTCCCGGTCCCGCAGAGGGGAGGGTGAGCCATGCTGCCGCGGCAGGCGCTGGATATTCTGCATCGACTGAATGAAAACGGATACGAAGCATATGCCGTGGGCGGCTGCGTGCGGGATCAGCTTCTGGGCCGGGAGCCGGAAGACTGGGATATGACCACCTCGGCCCGGCCAGAGCAGGTGATGGCGCTGTTTGCCGGACACTGTATCCCCACAGGACTGCAGCACGGCACGGTGACGGTGCGGCAGGAGCATCGATCCTTCGAGGTGACCACCTTTCGCACGGACGGTGTCTATTCCGATCACCGCCATCCCGACGCAGTGGCCTTTTCCAACTCTCTGGAGGAGGACCTGCGGCGCAGGGATTTCACCATCGGCGCCATGGCCATGGGAGCGGACGGACGGATCGTGGATCTGTTCGGCGGGCAGGAGGATCTGAGGAACGGCGTGATCCGCTGCGTGGGGGACGCGGAGCGCCGTTTTGACGAGGATGCCTTGCGCATCATGCGGGCGCTGCGGTTTGCCGCGGTGCTGGGCTTCTCCGTTGCGCCGGACACGGCAGACGCGATACGGAAAAAGGCAGAGGATCTGCGAAAGATCGCCGTGGAGCGCATCCGTGTGGAGATGGACAAGCTGCTGTGCGGTGCCCACGCGGCGGAGGTGCTGCTGGCTTTTCCCGATGTGATCGCCGTGTTCCTGCCGGAGATGCGGGATGCGGTGGGGTTCCAGCAGAAAAACCCGCATCACTGCTACGACGTATGGGAGCACACTGTCCGGGCGGCAGCGGCGGCACCGGCAGAGCCCATGCTGCGTTGGACGCTTTTGTTCCATGATCTCGGCAAACCGAAATGTTTTACACAGGATGAGGCGGGTGTCGGGCACTTTTACGGCCATGGAAGGGTCAGCTGCCGTCTGGCGGCAGAGGCCACGACTCGGCTGAAATTCGACAATGCCTCCCGGGAGCGGATCGAGCTGCTGGTGACCTGGCACGACCGATATATTCCGCTGACCCACAGAAGCTTCCGACGGGCACTGAACGCCTTGGGTGAGGAGGCTCTGCGCCAGCTGTTGGCGGTAAAACGGGCGGACAACATGGCTCAGGCGCCGGCCTACCGGAGCCGGCTGGAAAAGCTGGATCAGGCGGAGCGACTGCTGGATGAACTGCTGGCAGCAGATGCTTGCTTCTCACTGAAACAGTTGGCGGTAAACGGCCGGGACATCATGGCCCTGGGACTCCGGGGCCAGGCTGTAGGGCGGATGCTCCAGACATTGCTGGGGCAGGTGTTGGAGGAGCGGTTGCCCAACGAACGATCAGCACTGCTGGCCTGGGCGACAGCTCGCTTGAACAGGGAAAAGCTGTAAGGCTATTTTACCTTACAGCTTTTTGCTTTGCAGGGAAACCGCTAAACATCCTTTTTGGCAGAGTGGAGTTCCATGAGGACCAGACTGAGCAGCATCAGCGCCGCACCCAAATAGCCGCGGGGCAGCAGCACCTCGTGGGCGATGAAGAAAGCAACGATGGCAGAGAACACGGGCTCCAGTGTGAAGATGAGCCCCACATGGGTGGCTGAGGTGTATTGCTGCTGCACGGTTTGGATCACAAAGGCAATGCCGGAGCAGAAGATGCCCAGGAACAGGGCCGCGGTCCAGATGCCCGGCGTCTGCGGCAGGCGCGGCGTCTCCATGAAGAGGGAGAGAAGCAGCGTCAGTATGCCCACCACGCCCAACTCACACACACCCAGTGCCAGCGGGTCCACGCCCGGCTGGCGGACGGCCCGCTCTGTCAGCAGCAGGTCGATGCTGTAGCAAAGAGCCACGCCCAGACACAACAGGTCGCCGCTGCGGGGGCGAAACTGCTCATTCAGCGTCAGCAATGCCAAACCGATCGTGCATAAAAGCAGCGCAAAAAACAGCTTTTTCTGGGGCCGCGTACGGTAAAGCAAAAAGTGCAGCACCGGTGTGAACACCACCGGCAGAGCACAGATGAAGCCGGCGTTGGACAGGGATGTACGGGATATGCCGTAGCCATAGAAGATATAGCAGCCTGCCAGCGCCAGACCTACCAGCAGGCTGTGACGCAGCGTGGCGGCGTTGACATGCCGCACGTTTTTAAAGAAGACCGCGCTCAGCACCAGAAACGCACTCAGAAACCGGAAGGCGGTGAGGAACAGGGGCGGCATCTCCTGCAGGCACTGGTCGGTGAGATAGTAGGATGCCCCCCAGAAGGCGGTGACCAGGACCAGCAGCAGATCGGCTTTTCTCTGTTTGGACAACGCACACACCGCCCTTTCCCGTGGAATATGCGTCTATCATACCATAAAAAAGGAAAAAAGAGAACGGTTATTTCCATAATTTCAGGTATCCGGCGTCATGAAGCTGTTTGAGCAGCAGCAACGCGATGGGACACAGGATCATGCCGCCCACCCCCAGGGCGCGGAAGCCCGCATACATGGCCACCAGCGCTGGCAGCGGCGGCAGACCCGCCTGAGCCGCCATGATGCGTGGCTCGGTAACGCTGCGCACAAAGGCGATGACGGCGTAGAGGGCAGCCAACGCCAGCGACCGGGGCACATTGCCTGCCAGGAGCAGCAGGGCGGACCAGGGCAGAAGCACCGTGCCAGTGCCGAACACCGGCAGAGCGTCAATCAGCGCCACGGTGACTGCCAGCAGCAGGGCGTAGGGTTGGCGCAGCAGCAAAAACCCAACCAGCAACTGGAAAAAGGTGAGGGTCAGCAGAATACACTGTGCTTTCAGCCACTTGCCTAGGGTAGAGAAGAGATGGTTCCGCAGACCCTTTGCCCAGGTCTGCCCGGCAGGTGACAGCTGACGGCGGACAAAGGCGGCGATGGCGGGATAGGTGCTGACGGAGAAAAACATCGCCAGGGCGGTGGTGACACAGAACAGGCCTGCTTGGGGAAGTGAGGCGGCCAGCGATGCCAGAAAGCGCAGGCCGGCGGCGGAGAAATCGCCCGCCAGAGCGGAGAATTGTTCCGGCAGCCGCGCTACCAGCTGCTCCATGTCCTCCCGCAGGCCGGCAGGACAGGAGGCGGAGAAGCTTTCCAGGCGGCGAAAAATACTGTCCGCCAGTGCCGGAAGACCCGTCAGATAGGCCGGGAGCCGCTGCAGGGCCTCATTGGCTTGACGGAGCAGATGCTTGAGCAGCGTGGCCACCAGTGCGGCTGCAGCGGAGAAGAGCAGCAGCGTGAACACAGCAGACAGAAAGACGCGGCGCAGATGCATCCGCCGTCGTACTGCTTCAATAGCAGGATCTACCAGTGCGGCGATCCCCAGAGCCAGCAGGAAAGGCAGCAGCCACCCCAACAGATAACGCAGGCACAACCAGAGCAGCGAGGCAGCAGTGGCCCAACAGGCAGCCCGGACGAGAAAGTGTTTTTGTTTTTCGTACAAGTGCGGCTCCTTTCACGAAAAAGAGAACTTGTGTTTTGTACCGATGTATGCTACGATGACAATACAATTTACAAGGTATCTGTGCTTCATACACGGACGAGGAGGAACGAGCATGGGGAACAAATACTACATTGTGGCGGAGGAAGCGTTGCCGAAGGTCTTTGTCAAGGTGGCAGAGGTCAAGCGGATGCTGCAGGTGGGGGAGGCTCGCACGGTGGGAGAGGCCGCGGCCCAGGTGAGCATCAGCCGCAGTGCTTTTTACAAGTACAAGGACGCGGTGCAGCCCTTTCAGGATATGAAAGCCGGACGGATCATCACCTTTTACGCTCTACTGAAGGATAACCCCGGCGTATTGAGCCACTACCTCTCTATTTTTGCCGGGTCCGGTGCGAATATTCTGACCATCAACCAGACTATTCCCACCAATGGCTGTGCCGGCGTGACCATCTCCGCCGAGACCAGCGAGATGACGGAGGACATCGATGAGATGATCACCCGCGTTTCCGCTGCTGCGGGTGTGCTGAAGTTCGAGATCTTGGCGGGCTAACCGTACAGGATACGCTGGATGAACGAAAAAGAGACCCTGCCGATCGCTCGGCGGGGTCTCTTTTTGTAAATGTTGGTCTAACCGATATGCTTTTCCGGCTGGGACATGTCCCGTTGGATCTGTTTGGCGTATCGCTCTTCCTCGCTGAATACGCAACCGCAGTACTTCTGCATGTAGAAGCCCAGTTCCCGCGCCCTGGCCTGCCCGGCCCGGAAGCCGGGGCGGAAATCCCGATAGAGGAATTCAACACCATAGCGCTCGCCCATGCGGCGGGCTGTCTCGGCCAGCAGCTCGTGCTGCTGATAAGGGCTTACCAGCAGCGTGGAGGTGAAAGAATCATAGCCGTGCTGTGCGGCATAGAGCGCTGTTTGTGCCAGACGCATCTCATAGCACTTGCCGCAGCGGCGGTCGATGTCATCGCACACGGTCCGACAGAAGCCCCGCAGCCCGTAGTCCTCCTGCACGATCAGCTCCACATCGATGGAGGGGGCATAGGCCATCAGCGTGTCGCGGCGAGCTTTGTACTCCTGATATGGGTGGATATTGGGGTTGAACCAGTAGGCCACCGGTTCGACGCCCTGTGAGCGCAGCAGCTCGATACAGGAGACGGAACAGGGGGCACAGCAGGTGTGCATCAGCGTCTTACTCATGACTTTCCCTCTTTGGACTTTCTGTGAAACAGATCCCGCAGGCGCCGTCTGCCTCTCCCAGCCTGATAGGCCAGCGGGGCGAGGAAGCGGCTCTGTACCTGGCGGAAGGGCTGCTGGGCAAAAGCGGCGAAAAACTCTGCCCGCTCGGCGGGAACGGGCACGGGGGCCGACAGCGCCGGATCACAGGCCACGGCCTCTTCCAGCGTGCGGGCCTCCTTTTTCAGCGGCAGTACATCCAGGGTCTGGGCCCCCTTGGCGGTGTTTACCAGCAGCAGTGAGATGCCGCGGCATTGCTCCTGGGGATAGAAATCCCTGGGCAGTCCACGGAAGACACCCAGCGTCAGGTCGCCGGGGCGGTCGGTAGAGGCATAGGAACAGGTGTGGCAGGAAGGACGGAAAAGCAGCGCCCGCCGCCGGCCGCGGCCCAGTTCGCTCTTGCCTGCAGGCGCATCAAAGGTGGAGTTGTCCTCAAAAAGGACGCGAAAACGCCGCTCTGTGCTGCCGGACAGCTTGGCAGAGAAGGAGACGTCCGTGGGACGCTTGCGCTTGACATAGGCCATGGAGCGCAGCAACTGATCCCATACGCCGGGGGATACCACACCGCTGCAGACCACGTCTACCGTCAGCAGGTTTTCAGGGTGTTCTCCCAGATAGTGGTAAAGGCCATCCACTTGACAGGGCGTGCCGCTGAAGAGAACGCGGCGCCCCTGCTCCAGATGGTGCCGGATGCGCTCGTAGGTGTCGCCTATATCGCTCTGCACCGGCTTGGCGCCCAGCAGACGAGTGAGTTCCTGTCCGTTCCGGGCGGCCACATGGCGAACGTGGAGCTCCTCGTCCAGTGCCGCACCGAACACGATACCGCCGCCCTCCAGCATATAGTCTGCCAACAGGTAGAACACGCCGCCGGCGGTGGAGGCGCTGCGCGCCGTCTCATCGGGGCACCAGGCGGCGAATACGGCGGGAGCGCTGCGTTTCTCCCGCTGTCGGAGCACCGGACAGATGTGGGTACAGTGGCCGCACTGAATGCAGGCGTCCGTCACCGTGGGGCGCAGAAAGCCCTCCCGGTCCGGCAGCAGATGGATGGCGTTTTTGGGGCAGCCGCTGGCGCAGGCACCGCAGCCGGTGCAGCGGTCTCTGGGGGCCAGCTTCGGCCACTGGAGCTCAGACAAGCGGATCACCTCCCGCGAAAGAGTCAAAGGATGGTTCGATTGTAGCACGTCTGCACGCAAAAAACAAGCCGGCGCACGAAGCGCCGGCCTGTGAGAAGGTCGCTATTCGATATAGGCTGCAAAATCCAGCTGGGCCTTGAACAGGTCACCGTCCACCGAAAGGAGAAAGTCGCCCTGCTGCAGCCGGGTCAATCCGGTGGCGATGCTGAGCCCCAGACCGCTGCCGTCGGTGGAGCGGGAGGCGTCGCCCCGGACAAACCGTTCGGTCAGTTCGTCGGCGGAGATGTTGAGAGGGTAGCGGGAGACATTCTTAACGGTGATAAGCACACGGCCGCGAAGTGCCTCGCTGGAGAGGTAGACTCGGGTGCCGGGCATGGCGTATTTGCATACGTTGCTCATCAGGTTGTCCAGCACCCGCCACAGCAGCTTGCCGTCAGCGCGGATGTGGGGCGAGGTCTCGTCCAGCGTCAGCACCGGTTCGATGCCGTTGTCCGCCAGGCGCTGGCGGTACTCGCCGGCCACTTGGGAGAGGAACACGTTCACATCGGTGTCGGCCAGCGCCACGGGGATGGCGCCGCTGGCGGCCTTGGAGGCCTCCACCAGATCCTCTGTCAGCTTGCGCAGACGACTGGACTGGCGGTCCAGCACCGCAATGTACTCCTCGGCGGCAGGATTGTCGATTTCTTCTTTTTTCAGCAGATCTACGTAGTTGACGATGGAAGTCAGCGGCGTCTTGATGTCGTGGCTGACGTTGGTGATAAGCTCCGTCTTCATCCGCTCGGACTTGAGCTGTTCCTCCACCGCCCTGCGCATGCCCTGCTGCACGGCGTTGAGATCCTCGGCGTGGCGGCGGAAATCACCGATGAGGAACCGGGTATCCACCCGGTTGTCATAGTTGCCCGCCGCCAACTCGTGCCCGCCCTTTTGCAGCTTGCGCAGGCCGATGGCGATGTAGATGAGGAAGAGCCCCATCAAAAGATTGAACAGAAGCATGATGATAAGAAATTCCGAATCCCAGTAGTTCAGGACGCACAGCAGGTCCAACAGCAGCATGGCGGTCACGCCCAGTGTGGTGCGCCACACCAGCGGTATGCTGGACAACACCCGTCCCAGCCACCGCAGAGCACGCCACAGCAGCCGCAGCAGCCAGGCGACGGCGCTGCCCCGGATCACCGTGCCGGCTTTGCACTGGGCGGAAAAGACAGTCAGGAACAGGTACAGCAGTACCACGCCTCCGGCAATGGAAAAGACATTATAGCGGTTATAGGGGGAATCGGTAACGGCATAATAGAAGAAAAGGAGGAACAGCCATAGATCCACGGGGATCCGGTCGAACCAGGTCAGGTGGATGCCCTCGTGGCCCTGCCAATGGCCGGCAGAGGCCAGGGTGAAAGACAGAAAAAAGACCCAGCCGGCCAGGAACAGAAGTTCCAGCGCCGCGACGCCATAGCGACAGCGGATGGCGGTGTCGATCACGCGGACGTCAAAATTGTTGGAACGGTACTGCGTCGTCAACTCCGCCCGAAGCACATAGGAGGGAGTGCCTTCTTTTGCCGCCTCCACGCCGGCGTAAAGGGGCTCCTCCACCGCGCATAGGGAACCGTCCGTGGACAGGTAGTTGCTGAACAGAAGCTCGGCCTCCATCGTATACAGGCGCAGGGAACAGGAGCTGTCGATGAAGCGCTGGGCGAAGGACTTGCCCAGGAGCTCTGTATCGCCGTCCCAGGGCTCGACAGAGGCGGCCTGTTCGCCCGCAAGGTAGGCAGGCACGATGGCGCCGCCGGTTTGCGCCCACAGGTAGTCCTCCGCGGAGTGCAGCTCGTCATAGCACACATCGCTGAACAGACCGGCGCGCAACTGCTGCCCACCGTCCAGATAGACGTTGTTGGCGCCCAGATATACGATCAGCGCGCCGCCCAGCAGAAGCAGAACGGAGAAGACGATCAACAGGCAGAAGGCGGTGACCTTGGCCCAAGCCCTGTCGATCCATTTCCTCATTGAATGTCACCCTCTATCTTGTAGCCCTTGCCCCAGACCACTTTCAGGTAGCGGGGTTCGGCAGGATTGATCTCGATTTTCTCCCGGATGTGCCGCACATGGACGGCCACGGGATTTTCGCCCAGGCACTCCTCGTGCCAGACCCGGCGGTAGATCTCCGCTGGGGAGAACACTTTGCCGGCGTTCTGCATGAGAAACTTCAGAATATCGTATTCCAGCGGCGTCAGGTTGGCCGGCTCGCCGTCCACGGTGACAGATTTGGCGTCGTCATCCAGTGAGACGGCGCCGATGGTGATGGCGCTGGGCCGTACCGCGCCCCCGCCCAACTGCAGGTAGCGCCGCAGCTGGGATTTGACCCGGGCCAGCAGCTCTACCGGGTTGAAGGGCTTGGTCACATAGTCGTCAGCTCCCACGTTCAGCCCCAGTACCTTGTCGGTGTCCTCTCCCTTGGCGGTCAGCAGGATCACCGGCACATTGCCCCGCCGGCGCAGCTCCGTCATGGCGGTGATGCCGTCCATGACAGGCATCATGATGTCCATCAGCACCAGGTGGATATCCTCACGCTCTACCGCCTCCAGTGCCTCGCGGCCGTTGCAGGCTGTGAAGACCCGATAGCCCTCAGATGAGAGATAGATGGTCAGCGCGGATACAATATCCTTTTCATCATCACAGACTAAAATGTTGTACATGGATTACCTCCGATGGGATGGCGGGGCGGGAGAATCAAAAGGGCAGCGCCTCTTGGCTGCCGCGCTTGCGCAGTGCGGCGGCGGAGACCCGATGCTCCACGGGTTTCCATTCGATCCTACAGAAGAGCACGGACACGGCGATGGGGATGTAGGTGAACATGAACAGGGGGAAGGTGAAGGCGTACAGCACCTTCTTGGCCGGTGCGGTGCGGATCTGCCGCCACTCGGTAACAGTGGTGATGAGACCGACAGCGAACATAGTGGCGTACATCTGCCCCAGCATCTGACCGATGGAGATGACGGCAATCATCAGGTCGTCGCCTACCACAGCTCCATAAATGGCCAGGATCACGTTGCAGAAGAGGGCCGTGGCGGAGAGGATGAAAGCCGGCATGGTGGCCATGGCCATGTCGAAGCAGGCAAAGCTGCCCCGGCACACGCCGCGGACCAGCGCGCTGCCGTAGCGCCAGAATACCTGCAGCGCGCCCTTGCACCAGCGGCTGCGCTGACGCCAGGACTGGCGGAGGTCGGAGGGCTGCTCGTCATAGAGCACGGCCTCCAAACAGAAGGCGATGCGCCGGCCGGCCACGATCTGGTGGATAGAGAACTCGATGTCCTCGATGAGACTGTGGAAGGGCCAGGGACCCATCTCTGCGGCTACGGCGCGGCTGAAGAGGAAACCGGTGCCGCCCACGGCACAGCTGGTGCCCAACAGGTGGCGGGCGTGGTTGAGATAGCGGCTCTCCCGCAGGTACCACAAACCGGAGCCGGCGCTGAGCCAGTTGTCGCCGTAATTCTTGGAGTTGCGATAGCCGGTGACGATGTCATGTCCGTCGGAGAAGGTGCGGTTCATCTGCTCCACATAGTCGGGAGAGAGAATGTTATCCGCGTCGAAAACGAAGTAACCGTCAAAGCCGTCCGGGTAATCCTCCTGCAGGTGTTCCATCAGTGCACAGAGCGCGTAGCCCTTGCCTATCTGCACTTTGTTGAACCGTTCGTACACGGTGGCGCCCGCTGCCCGTGCGATGAGGGCGGTGTCGTCGGTGCAGTTGTCTGCCAGGACAAAGATGTGGATTCGCGAGGCATCATAGGTCTGCCCCCGGAGACTGGCGATCAGGTCGCCGATGACGGCCTGCTCGTTGCGGGCGCAGATCAGTACGGCAAAGTCGTTGTCTGCCGGCCTGCCATGGGGGCGGGCCCGACGGAACCACACCACGGGAATGTAGAGAAACTGATAGGTGTAGCAGACGAAGAAGATGATACCGATGATCCAGTTGACGGTTTTCAGGGTTTCCATAGTGAGAGATCCTTTCCGCGCGCAGGAAAAACGGCGCGCATGAGGCCCCGGTGTGCAGAGGCTGCGCACCGGAGGCGGGGCACGATGTGAAAGTTGGTGAGATCTCATTTGGGATGATTCCAGTATAGTAGTCTTCGGCTTAAGAAACAAGAGGGGGATTTCTTAAGAATTTGTGAAGGAAAAAAACCGAAGGACACGATCCGTGTCCTCCGGTAGTATATGGTGGGGTATCTATACCTCGCAGTGGTCACAGGAGGTGGTGTCTTTCAGCAGTTCATGGTCGTACGCAATGCCGTTTTTCTTGTAGTAGTCCCGCAGGGCGGCCTTGACGGCCTCTTCGGCCAGCACAGAGCAGTGGAGCTTGTGAGCGGGCAGACCGTCCAGTGCCTCCACCACCGCCTGGTTGGTCAGAGTCAGCACCTCCTCCAGCGGCTTGCCCTTGATCATCTCGGTGGCCATGGAGCTGGAGGCGATGGCGCTGCCGCAGCCGAAGGTGTTGAACTTTACGTCGGTCACGGTGCCGTCATTGATCTTCAGATAGATCTTCATGATGTCGCCGCATTTGGCGTTGCCCACCTCACCGATGCCGTCGGCACCTTCAATCTCGCCTACGTTGCGGGGATGGAGGAAGTGGTCCATTACCTTTTCACTATACAATGCCATAGAAGTCGCTCCTTTCTCACAGCAGATGGGGCTTGAGGCCCCGCTGCAGATCTTTCCACACAGGAGACATGTTGCGCAGATATTCCACCACCGGCGGGATCTCTCGCAGCATGTGGTCCACCTCTTCCTCGGTGGTGTACTGGCTCAGACTCAACCGCAGAGAGCCGTGGGCCACATCGTGAGGCCGGCCGATGGCCAGCAGTACATGACTGGGATCCAGCGAGCCGGAGGTGCAGGCACTGCCAGAACTGGCAGCGATGCCCCGCTGATCCAGCAAAAGGAGCAGCGACTCACCCTCGATGCCCTCGAAGCAGAAGCTGACGTTGCCGGGCAGACGCCGGCAGCGATCGCCGTTGAGGGCGGCGTGGGGGATGGCACTCAGTCCGTCGATCAGTTTATCCCGCAGCGTGGTCAGCCGGGCAGACACCTCGTCCATGTGGCCGACAGCTTCCTCCAGCGCAGCCGCCATGGACACGATACCGGCGATGTTCTCGGTGCCGGCGCGTTTGCCGCGCTCCTGGGCGCCTCCCTCGATCAGATTGGTCAGGAAAATGCCCCTGCGGGCGTACAGCAGCCCCACACCCTTGGGCCCGTGGAACTTGTGGGCGGATAGAGAGAGCATATCCACCTGCATCGCCTGCACGTCGATGGTGATATGTCCGGCGGCCTGCACCGCGTCGGTGTGGAAGAGGATGCCTTTTTCCCGACAGACGGCCCCAATCTCCGCAATGGGCTGGATCGTGCCGATCTCGTTGTTGGCGAACATGATGGTCACCAGGCAGGTGTCCTCACGGATGGCGGCGGCCACCTCATCGGCGGACACGATGCCGTTTTCGTGGACGGGCAGCAGTGTGATCTCATAGCCTTCCTTCTTCAGCCTCTCCAGCGTGTGGAGCACAGCGTGGTGCTCAAAGGCGGTAGATATGATGTGCTTTTTGTTCTTCCGGCTGCCCAGCGCGGCGGCGGTGCGAATGGCCTGGTTGTCGGCCTCGCTGCCGCCGGAGGTAAAGGTGATCTCCTTGGGGTCGGCGTTCAGCAGCCGCGCTACTGTCTCCCGGGCCCTCTGCAGCGCCTCGTTGGCCCGCTGGCCGACGCTGTGCAGGCTGGAGGGGTTGCCGTACTCCTGATCCAAATAGGGGAGTATGGCCTCCACGGCGGCGCGGCTCATCTTCGTGGTGGCCGCGTTGTCCGCATAGACATACATAAAGAAGGCTCCTTTCTGAAATAAAACATAGTATATTTGTAGGCAATGCAAGGATAGCACACATAACCCTGTAAGTCAATAGGTTTTAAAAAGTTCACAAAGTGAAAAGGCAGGACGCGGTGTCCGACACCACGTCCTGTCTGTTTGTTTTCATGTGCTGTGTCAAAAAAGGATTATGTCAGGCGTCTGCTTTCCCAGAGGTGTTCACCTGCGGGATCTGCTCCCGCTGCCCGGAGCTGTTTACCTGCCAGATACCGAAGATTGTCAGCACGGAGCCGAAAGCGGACAGAGCGTTGACAGGCTCACGGAGCAGGATGATGCCGGCCAGCACACCCACCACGGTGGAGACGGTGTTGATAGCGGAGATCCGGACCACTGAGAGCTTGCTGTAGGAGTAGTTGACCAGAAACAGCGCGATGATGGAGCATAGGATGCTCAATGCCAGCGTGGAGGCGAGGAAGGAGGGCTGGCTGAGTGCGTAGGTAAAGGCACTTAAATCGCCCTTCACCGTGATTAGAGCGGTGATAGTGAAGGAGATACTGCCGAAGAAGAGGATGGTGTAAGTACGCTCAGCAGAGCTGTACTCGATGGAATATTTCCGGTTGATGACACGGCTGACGGCGCTCACCAGAATGCAGATTGCCATCATGATGATGCCGATGGGCCGCACCGCACCCATGTTGCTGTTGGCCAGTGTGATGAGCACCACGCCGATGACGGGGAAGAAGCTGAAAATCACCTGGCGGCGGGTGGGCCGTTCCTTCAGGAAGATGAAGGCAAGAATCAGCGCCACCACCGGCAGGATGGACAGCGACAGGCTGGCAAAGGAGCTGTTGGAGTAGTAGATACCCAGGCTCTCTGTGTAATAAATGCTCAGAACGGAAAAGGCACACACAATCAGCGGCCACTTGCGGCGACCCTTCAGCGACGGCATCTGGTGACGCACCAGCAGCAGGATCGTCATCAGGATAAAGGCGATGACGAAGCGGAGCGCCAGCTGTACCTCCGGTACGGCACTGCGCTGGGCCACACGGGTGAACATATAGCTGAAACCGTAGAAGACGTTGCCTATCAGGCAGCAGATGATGCCGATGGTCAGGTCGTTCTTGCTGCGCAGGAGTTCTGAAAGCTTTTTCACGGTTGTACCCTCTTTCTGATCGATATGTGTGCTGCGGAGGTCAGGCGGGGGAGTCGGTCGGTTTTCCGTCAGAACGGTTGACCTGCCAGATGCCGAAGACAGTCAGCACAGCGCCGAAGGCGGACAGGGCGTTGACCGGTTCCCGCAGCAGGATGATGCCGGCCAGCACGCCCACCACCGTGGAGATGGTGCCAATGGAGGAGATCTGCACCATGGGCAGGCGGGTGTAGGCGTAGTTGTTCAGCAGCTCGCCCACAATGGAGCAGAGGATACACAGTGCCAGCGAAGAGGCGATGAAAGAGGGCTGACTGAGCGCATAGGCAAAGGGGGCCAGGTCCCCCTTCAGCTTGATCAGCGACGTAACGGTGAAAAAGACGCTGCAGGCCAGGATCATGGTATATGTGCGCTCGGGAGTGGAGAACTCATTGGCCAGGTGGCGGTTGAAGGTGCGGGTAACGGCGGTGGTCAGCAGTGAGGCGGCGGTGAAAAGGACACCCAGCGGCCTGATCGCGCCCATGCTGCTGTTGGCCAGCGTGATGAACACCACGCCGATCACCGGGAAGAAACTGAAAATCACCTGCCGCCGGTTGGGCCGCTCCTTCAAAAAGAAGAAGGCCAGTACCATGGACACGACCGGCAGGATGGACAGCACCAGACTGACGAAGGAGCTGTTGGAGTAATAGACGCTCAGACTCTCTGTGTAGAAGATGGCTACGACAAGCACCGCAAAAACCAGCAGCGGCCACTTGCGGCGTCCCTTCAGGGAGGGCATTTTGTGCTGCACCATCAACAGGGCGGTCATCAGGACCAACGCGAAGAGAAACCGGAGAGACAACTGCACCTCCGGCATGGCGCTCCGCTGAGCGATCCGGGTGAACATGAAGCTGAGTCCGAAGATCACGTTGCCGACCAGACAGCTGAGGATGCCGAGGGTGGTGTCATCCTTGCTCTGGAGAAAAGCTGACAGACGTTTCAAAGAACCGCACCTTCTTTCGGGTGTTCAAAGTGATGCGGGCCTCCCAAAAACGAGACACCCAAAAGGAAAAAACTGTTATACCCAAAAAAATTTTACTACTCCCGGAAGGGAAAATCAACATGGGCCATGTATAGCTTTTTCCTATGGCTTTTCACGAAAAAACCGATCGCCCATAGACGGCCAGCACGGCGCGGCAATGGTCTGCGAAGGCCTTGCGCACATCGGACGGCCCCAACAGCTCCGCTTGGACACCGAACTGGAACAGCCAACCGAAAAAGGTGGGCCCCACCTCCACCGGTGCGGTGAGCCGGAAGAAATCCTCCCTGTCGGCATACATGTGGGCGTCGGCGCCGAAGCGGTCGATGACCGCGTTGAGCAGCGAGTTGGAAAAGCGCAGGGATACGGTGGTGGTGGCGCCCCTGTACATGTCGAACCTGGCCTTGATATAGGCGCCCAGGTCGAAATTCTCCGGCAGGCGGCAGCGCGGTTCGCCAAGCACGGTCAGAGCATCCATGCGGTCCACCCGGTAATGGCGGTAGTCGCCCAGCGCGGCATCATAGGCTACCAGGTAGTAGTAGCGGTCCACGCACAGGGCCACCGGATCGGTGGTGTAGAGGGCACCGTCCCGGCGGTAAGCTTTTTTGCCGTCCACCGTCCAGTCGAAGTAGCGGAAGGAGATACGCCGGTTTTCATTGATGGCGGCGTTGATGCCGTCCACAGTGTAATATAAACGTTCGTTGTGGGTGCGTACCCGGTTCATCACATAGACCTGCCGCCGCAGCTGATGGGCCTGGGGGCGGCTGGTGAGCTGCTCCAGCTTGCCGATCAGCTCCATGCTCTTGCCGGGGGTTAGAAAGGGAGAGGCCTGTACCACGTCGATGAGCAGCTTCAGCTCCGGCAGCTGGAAATCCCGCTCGCCCAGAAAGTAGCCGTAATGCTTTCCCTTGACGCTCTGGATGTCCATGCCCCATGCCCGCAGCAGCTCCAGATCATCGTAGATGCTCTTGCGCTCGGCGGAGATGCCGCAGCGCTCCAGGTGGTCGAGCATGTCCTGCATGGTCTTCGGGTGCTGTTCGTCGGTCTGTTGGGCGAGGAATTGCGCAAGATACAGCGGTTTCAGTTTTTTGTTGGCCATGGATAAGACCTCCTCTGTGGATGTTCGCCGGGAGAACGGACGTCAGCCTGCGGCCAGCGTCAGAACTACCAGTTCAGGGCGGTTGTTGATCCGGAAGGGCAGGATGCTGTTGCCGATCCCGCGGCTGACCGCCATGGTGGTGCCGCCCTCCCGGTACAGACCTGCCGTGTAGGCGGGGAAGAGCCCCTGATCGGGGGCCACGAGACCGCCGACAAGCGGCAGCCGGATCTGGCCGCCATGAGCGTGCCCGGACAGCACCAAATCTATTCCACCCGCCGCATAGATGTGCAGCAGCTCGGGCCGGTGGGACAGCAGGATGCTGTAAAGGGTACGGTCATATCCGGCGATGCGCAGCTGCGCCGCCATGATCTCCGCGTCTGGCACAAAGCTTTCGTGGGCCATGTGGGGATCGTGTACGCCGATGAGGCTGACGGAGCCGCTGCCACGTGTCAGCACCTGTGTCCGGTTGTCAAGAATGACGACGCCGTTCTCCTCCAACCGGTTTGCCAGGGTGGGATATGCGGAGACAGACGCCTCATGGTTACCGGTCACGTAATAGACGGGAGCAATGTCCCGGATCTGTTCGATGAAGCGGATGGCAGCGTCGATATCCGTTCTGCGGGCGTCGATCAGATCGCCTGTCAGAGCGATGATATCCGGCGCCTGCTGCCGCAGCTCCGTGACAAGACGCTGCACCAGTCTGGCCGAGCCGGTGTTGTGCAGGTCGGACACCTGGGCAATCCGGAACCCGTCAAATGCAGGAGGGAGCCTTTCAGCTGATACCGTGTGGCAGGTGGTGACCAACGCCGTATTTTCATAATGCAGATAAACGCCACACAGCACCGCTGCCGCGGCGAGCAGGACGAGGATCCGCCGCGTTCTGCTGTTCTTCTTCGTCATGCCCACAGCCCTCCTTTCCCGGATATTCTGTGCTGATTGTAGCAGACAGCGGGCCAAATGAACAGAAAAAATTAACAAATTACAGCACTCCTCTGCGGTTGACGGTCCGGAGCCTTTCATGTATAATAAATTGATTTATTATGCGGAGGTATTTCCTGTATGTGGATTGCAGACGGCTGGCAGGACTATGAACTGCTGGACTGTGGCGGCGGCGAAAAGCTGGAGCGCTGGGACCGGCAGATCTTGGTGCGTCCGGACCCGCAGGCCATCTGGGAGACGGATCATCGCCATCCCGGTTGGAAAGGGGCCGACGCCCGCTACAGCCGTTCCTCCACAGGCGGCGGCTACTGGGACAAGAAAAAAGTACCGGAGAGTTGGCCCATTCGCTATAAGGAGCTGATATTTCAGGTCAAACCCATGAACTTCAAGCACACGGGCCTGTTCCCGGAGCAGGCGGTCAACTGGGATTTCGCCATGGAGAAGATCCGCGCAGCGAACCGCCCCATCCAGGTGCTGAATCTGTTCGCCTATACTGGCGCCGCCACGGTGGCCTGTGCCAAAGCGGGTGCCAGCGTCTGCCACGTGGACGCGGCCAAGGGCATGGTGACCTGGGCAAAGGAGAATGCCCGCTGCTCCGGTCTGACCGACGCCCCCATCCGCTGGATCGTGGACGACTGCGCCAAGTTCGTGGAGCGGGAGATCCGCCGCGGTCGGCGCTACGACGCCATCATCATGGACCCGCCTTCCTATGGCCGAGGTCCCGGCGGCGAGGTATGGAAGTTGGAGGAGAACCTGTTTCCCTTCGTCCGGCTCTGCGCACAGGTGCTGTCTGACAGGCCGCTGTTTGTGATCCTGAACTCATATACCACGGGGCTGGCCCCCTCGGTGCTGGGCTATATCCTGCAGTTGCTGGTGGGCCGCCCCTTTGGCGGCAAGGTGACCTGGGACGAGCTGGGCCTACCCTGCACTGCCTCCGGTATGGCGCTGCCCTGCGGCGCCGCCGGCCGCTGGATGAGCGAATGAACGTATATGCTTTTTTTCACACTACGCTGCCCGGCGCATTGCTGGCGGCACTGCTGTACGGCGCGCTGTATGTGCCGCGCCGCCGGCGACTGGCGCGTATGGGGCTGACCGGCTCCGGCGGGCGTGAGCTGCTGCTGGCGCTGTTCATGATGTACAGCGGCGCCATGGCCATGCTGACGCTGTTCCCGTTGGATTTTGACCTGCTGGACGTGCTCCGGCACGGATACGACGGTCCCTTTTTCCGGCCTGGTGAGATGAGCTGGCAGGTGATGCGGACGCTCCGCTACGACCGGCTGATCTTCTGGGGCAATGTGGTGCTGTTTGTCCCCTTTGGCTTCGTGCCGGCAGTGCTGTGGCGGGGGAGCCGATGGTACCGCGCCCTGGCCTTTGCCGTAGGTATCACCGCTTTTATCGAGTGCTGGCAGCTGCAGATCGGTCGCACCTTCGATGTGGACGATCTGCTGCTGAATGCCGTGGGTGCCATGCTGGGCTGGCTGCTGTGGTTGCTTTTGAAAAAACCGTTGCTCTGTTGTGAGGAACTATAGATGATCGAGACGAGACAACTGACCTTTACCTATCCGGCAGAGGAAGGCCGTACGGCCAAGGCTGCGCTGCAGGGGGTGGATCTGGCCGTCGAGGCGGGCAGCTTCGTGGTGATCCTGGGCCACAACGGCTCCGGTAAATCCACCTTGGCCAAGCACTTCAACGCCGTGCTGCTGCCCTCCGGCGGCAACGTGTGGGTGGAGGGGATGGATACAGCGGATCCGGCGCTGCTGCTGGAGATCCGGCGCCGTGTAGGCATGGTGTTCCAGAATCCCGACAACCAGATCGTGGCCAACGTGGTGGAGGAGGACGTGGCGTTTGCCCCGGAGAACCTGGGCGTGCCCACGGCGGAGATCCGCCGCCGCGTGGATGATGCGCTGGCGGCCGTGGGTATGGGGGAGTTCCCGCGCCATGCGCCCCATCTGCTCTCCGGAGGGCAGAAGCAACGCATTGCTATTGCCGGCGTCATCGCCATGGAGCCGGCGTATATCGTGCTGGATGAGGCCACCGCCATGCTGGACCCGGTGGGCCGGCGGGATGTACTGGCCACCGTGCACCGGCTGAACCGGGAGCGGGGCATCACGGTGGTGCTCATCACCCATCACATGGATGAGGCGGCGGACGCCGACCGGGTGGTAGTGATGAACGACGGCACCGTGGCCATGGACGGCACCCCCCGGGAGGTATTCAGCCGGGTGGAGGAGCTGCACGCTATGGGTCTTGCCTCACCGGAGACGGTGGAGCTGCTGTACGATCTACGTCAGAACGGCGTGTCGCTGCCGCTGGACGCGATCACCGTGGAGGACTGTGCGGACGCCATTTTTGCGGCGCTGCGGCAAGGAGAGTAAGAGAACATTGGAACCGATCTTACGCGTTGAACATCTGACGCATACCTATAGCGAGGGGACACCCTTCCAGCGCAACGCGGTGGAGGATATGAGCCTGACGGTGATGCCCGGCGAGTTCCTGGGCATCATCGGCCACACCGGCTCCGGCAAATCCACGCTGATCCAGCACCTGAACGGATTGCTGAAGCCTACCGCCGGTCACGTCTATCTGAATGGACAGGACATCTGGGAGAGGCCCCGTGAGATCCGTGGCGTGCGCTTCCAGGTGGGACTGGTGTTTCAATATCCGGAATACCAGCTCTTTGAGGAGACGGCCTATGCGGATATCGCCTTTGGCCCCCGGAACATGGGCCTGTCCGAGGAGGAGGTGGACCGCCGCATCCGTGCGGCGGCGGCCTTTGTGGGCTTGACGGAGGAGCAGCTGCAGCGCTCGCCCTTTGAGCTCTCCGGCGGACAGAAGCGCCGGGTGGCCATCGCCGGCGTCATCGCCATGGAGCCGGAGGTGCTGATCTTGGACGAGCCCACCGCCGGACTGGATCCCCGGGGGCGGGAAAAGATCCTGGGCCAGATCCGGGAATACCACGCCACTCGGGGCACCACAGTGATCCTGGTGAGCCACAGCATGGAGGAGATCGCCCGCAATGTGGACCGCATCGCAGTACTGCACAGGGCCCACAACTATATGGATGGCACGCCAGCCCAGGTCTTTGCCCGAGCTGACGAGTTGGCGGATATCGGCCTGGATGTGCCCCAGGTGACCAAGGTGGCTCTGGCTCTGCGCCGGCGGGGGCTGCCGGTAGATCCGGCTGTCTACACCGTGGCGGCGCTGCGGCAACAGCTGCTGGCTCTGAGAGGAGGCGGCGGCACATGCTGAAGGACATTACCCTGGGCCAGTACTTTCCCGGCGATACCCTGATCCACCGGCTGGATCCCCGCACCAAGCTGCTGTGCGTGGTGCTCTATATCGTGGCGCTGTTCTGCGCCAAGTGGTTCGTCTCCTACGGCGTGGTGCTGACGGCGCTGATTGCCTGTATCTGCATCTCCCGGGTGAAGCTGAAGGCACTGACCCGCGGACTGAAGACGGTGTATATCATCGTGGCGTTCACCGCCGTTATGAACCTGTTTTTTACCGGCGGTGAGCCGGTCAGCGACCTGCCGGTGCTGCGCCATATCTCACAGGCCGGTATCTATGCCGCGCTGTTCATGATGCTGCGCATCGTGATGCTGATCATGGGAACCTTTCTTCTGACCTATACCACCAGCCCCATTTCGCTGACGGACGCGCTGGACAGCCTGTTCTCTCCGCTGAAGAAGCTGCATGTGCCTATTCACGAATTGACGCTGATGATGTCGCTGGCGCTGCGGTTTATCCCTACGCTGATCGAGGAGACGGATAAGATCATGTCCGCACAGAAGGCCCGCGGCGCCGACTTTGAGAGTGGCAGCATCCTGCGCCGGGCCAGGGCGTTGGTACCCATCCTGGTACCGCTGTTCGTCAGCGCGTTCCGCCGGGCCGATGAGCTGGCAACGGCCATGGAGAGCCGCTGCTATCACGGCGGCGACGGCCGCACGGCGCTGTATGTGCTGCGCTACCGGGCGGCGGACTATGCGGCGCTGGCGTGCTTCGTACTGTTGGCGGCGGCGGTCATCGTGCTGCGGCGGTTCGGATTGTAAGAATCGTATGAAAGGAGGCGGCGCCGTTGCGCAACATCGCCCTGATCCTGATGTATAATGGCACCGCCTATCACGGCTGGCAGGTGCAGAGGACGGAGCGCTCCGTGGCCGAGACGCTGGAACGCGGCCTGACCATGGTCTGCGGCGAGCCCATCCGCGTGGTGGGTTGCGGCCGCACCGACGCCGGCGTTCACGCCGAGCACTACGTGGCCAATTTCCACACCGACTCCCGTATTCCGGTGGACCGTATCCCTTTTGCTGTGAATACCCACGTCCCCGAGGACATCGCCGTCAAGGCAGCCTATGAGGTGAGAACAGACTTCAACGCCATTGGATCCTGTCTGCGCAAAGAGTATACCTATCGCATCTATAACTCCCGCTTCAAGAATCCCTTTTATGTGGATCGAGCCTATTTCTATCCGAAAAAGCTGGATGAGGATGTGATGGACCGCGCAGCAAGGATGTTTGAGGGAACCCATGATTTTGCAGCGGTACGCAGCGTGGGCACCAACGTAAAGAGCACTGTGCGGACCATATACTACTGTCGGGTCAGCCGCAGCGGCGACCTGCTGGAGCTGAAGGTCTGCGCCAACGGATTTCTGTATAATATGGTACGGGCCATCACAGGCACGGTGCTGTACGCGGCGGAGGGGAAGCTGCAGCCGGAGGATATCCCGGCTATCCTGGAGGGCGGAAACCGGACACTGGCCGGTCCCACGGCGCCGCCGGGAGGACTGTATCTGACACACGTTTGGTATGAGGATGAGCGACTGAATGGATAAGATGGAATTCACCCTGGGCAACACCCAGGAGGAGGCGCCTAAACGCGTCGAGGAAAAGCCGAAAAAGAAAAAGACGCTGCTCCTTGTCATCGTGGCAGCAGTGGCGCTGTTGGCCGTGTTGGCAGCCGTGCTGTGGGACGCCAACAGCTTTGACGGTCTGCGTCGCCGCATCATCTATGCCCGGGCGCAAAAGGATGAAAACGGCTGTGCGGAGCTGTACGGCTATTCGGCGGAGCGCACCAGCCGCTTTGCGGCGCTGGACGGCAGTCTGCTGATTGCCTCACCCAACCAGATCCGCTTGGTGGACGAGGAGGGCAAGGTCCGCTATGAGGGGAGCATTCGCTTTCAGAGCTGTGGCATTGCCGCCCGGGAGAAGCTGGCCGCGGTCTATGATATCGGCGGCACCGACATCTATGTGATGGACAGCCGCGGGCTGGTGCGCCAGATGACCGCCGAGGGAACCATTCTGTCGGTGACGCTGAATGAGAAGGGCTACCTGGCGGTGACGGTCAATGGCAGCGGCTACAAGGCCTCCGTCAATGTGTACGACGATCAGGGTGCGCCGGTGTTCACCTTCCACTCTGCTGACCGCTTTGCCATGACGGCGACGGTGTCCCGCGACTGCCGCTCCGTGGCGGCGGTGACTATGGGCGAGGCGGATGGCGTGTTTGCCAGCCGTGTTGTGACCTACCGGCTCAACAGCACAGAGCCCGACAGCAAGTGCGATTTGTCCGGCGGCGCCGTGTACGATATCGGCACCGTGGACCGCAGCTTTTGCGCTGTGGCGGAGGACGCGCTCCACTTTCTGTCTGCCTCCGGGGCGTTGCAGGATACCTACAGCTTCGGCGGCGACAGTCTGCGCCGCTGTGACCTGAAAGGAGACGGATTTGCTGCGCTGCTGCTGGGGCACTATAAGTCCGGCAGCCAGTGCCGGCTTGTGACGGTGGACGGTGAGGGACAGGAGATCGCCTCGCTGGAGGTGAGCAGCGACGTGGTGGACCTGTCTGTGACGGGTCGCTATGTGGCTGCGCTGTACAGCGATCACATGACCATCTATGACAGGCATCTGCAGGAGTGCGCCACACTGGACGATGTCAGCGCCGTGCGCCAGGTGATGATGCGTGCCGACGGCTCGGCCGTGCTGGCCGGTATCTCCTCAGCCCACTTGTATCTGCCGTAAGAAAGGGGAAACATTCATGGCCGTTATCGCGGATATCGTCATCGTGGCGGTGATCCTGGCTGCCCTCTTCTTGGGCGCCCGACAGGGCCTGCTGCAATCCTTGGCCGGGTTGATCGTGGTGGTCGCCGCTTTCTTCGGCGCGGCGTGGCTCGCGCGTATGCTGGCCGACCCCGTGGCCCAGTGGCTGCAGCCGTTGCTGGAGCAGAAGCTGTCGGAGCATCTGCAGGGGCAGTCGGCTTCGGCGGCCTCCGCCGATGAGATGCTGTCCGTGTTCGGTTTCAGCGGCCAAAGCTTGGTGGAGCTGGCCCAAAATGTCACCCGACAGGCACTGGAAACGGGGCGTACCCTGCTGGAGACCGTGGTGGGCAGCGTGATACATTCGGTGGCCTATGCGGTGGTCTATCTGGTGTCTTTCATCCTGCTTCTGATCGTGCTGACGCTGCTGATCAAGCCGCTGGAACTGGCCACCAAGCTGCCGGGCCTGCGTACCCTCAACGGCTTGGGCGGTGCGCTCCTGGGCTTCATCAAGGGCGTCCTGCTGGTCTATCTGCTGGTATGGGGGCTGCAGAAGCTGCAGCTTGTCATCACGCCGCAGCTGGTGGAGGAGTCCATGCTGCTGCCTATCTTCGTGAACAACACCCCCATCAGCCTGATCACTTCCCTGTAAACCATCTATCTGTTTCAGAATATCCCAACGACCTGGAGGAAAACCATGCAACCGACGATTTGTTCCAAATGTAAAAAGAACGTAGCCGTTGTATTCATCTCCCGCATGAATGAGAAAAACGAGATGACCAACGAGGGCCTGTGCCTCAGCTGCGCCGCCAAACTGGGCCTGCCCCAGGTGGAGGACATGATGAAGCGCATGGGCATCACACCGGACGATCTGGAGAACTTGAATTCCGAGATGTTACAGGCCTTTGGCGGCGCCGAAGAGCTGGAAGAGATCCCAGAGGAGGATGCCAGTTCGGAGGACGACGAGGAGAGCGGCAAGACGGCCACCTTCCCGTTCCTGAACCGTCTGTTCAACGGCGGCGCTCCGGCCCCCGGCCAGGAGGGCGGCGCCGCCGGCGGCCGGGAGGGCGGCAAGACCGGCAAGAAGACGGAGAAGAAACACAAGTTCCTGGACAGCTACTGCATCAACCTGAGCCAGCGGGCCCGGCAGCACAAGCTGGATGCGGTCATCGGCCGGGAGGAGGAGATCGAGCGCGTGGTGCAGATCCTCAACCGCCGCCAGAAGAATAACCCCTGCCTCATCGGCGAGCCGGGCGTGGGCAAGACGGCCATTGCCGAGGGCCTGGCCCAGCGCATCGTGTCGGGCGAGGTGCCCTTCAAGCTGCGCCAGAAGGAGGTCTACCTGCTGGATCTGACGGCTTTGGTGGCCGGCACCCAGTTCCGCGGCCAGTTCGAGAGCCGCATGAAGGGCCTCATCGAAGAGATCCGCAAGACCGGCAACGTGATTCTGGTGATTGACGAGGTCCACAACATCGTGGGCGCCGGTGACGCCGAGGGCAGCATGAACGCCGCCAACATTCTCAAACCCGCCCTCAGCCGCGGCGAGATCCAGGTGATCGGCGCCACCACCTTCAACGAGTACCGCAAGCACATCGAAAAGGACAGCGCGCTGGAGCGCCGCTTCCAGCCTGTCACCGTCAACGAGCCCAATCTGGAGGATACGCTGAAGATCCTCCAGGGCATTGCCCATTACTACGAGAACTACCACGGCGTGTCCATCCCGGAGGGAGTGCTGCGGCAGGCTGTACTGCTCAGCGAGCGCTATATCACCGACCGCTTTCTGCCTGACAAGGCCATCGATCTCATTGACGAGGCTTGCTCCGACCTGAACCTCCACGATGCGGACATCAACCGCCGTATGGAGCTCAAGCAGGACCTGGAGAACATCGCCTTTGAGCGCGATGCCCTGATGCAGCAGGAGACGGGGGAAACTGCCGATGCCGACCGGGAGGCCGGCTACGCCCGCATCGCCCAGCTGCGCAGCCAGGAGATGCGCATCCAGGCGGAGTTGCAGACACTGGAGGCCAAGGGTACGCCCCAGCTGACCATGGAGAACATCGCCCGCGTCATCGAGATGTGGACCAAGATCCCCGCCAGCAAGATCAAGGAGGAGGAGTTCAAGCGCCTGGCCGAGTTGGACCAGCGCCTCAAGGAGCACATTGTGGGCCAAGACGAGGCGGTGGCTGCCGTGTCCGCTGCCATCCGCCGCAACCGGGTGGGCATCAGTCCCAAGCACAAGCCGGTCTCCTTCATCTTCGTGGGCCCCACCGGCGTGGGCAAGACGGAGCTGGTCAAGCGTCTGGCAGACGACCTGTTCAACGCACCTGAGTCTCTGATCCGCCTGGATATGTCTGAGTTTATGGAGAAGCACTCCGTCAGCCGCATCGTGGGTTCGCCCCCCGGCTATGTGGGCTATGACGAGGCTGGCCAACTGACGGAGAAGATCCGCCGCAAGCCCTACAGCGTGGTGCTGTTCGACGAGATCGAAAAGGCCCACCCCGACGTGCTGAACGTGCTGCTACAGATCTTGGACGACGGGCAGATCACCGATGCCCACGGCCGCAAGGTGAATTTTGAGAATACCGTCATCGTCATGACCTCCAACGCCGGCTCCGGCAAGGCGGTGGGCTCCGTAGGCTTTGGAAAGAGTGCCAACGAGCAGGGCAAGGAGCGGGTGATGAAGGCCCTGCAGGACTTCCTGCGGCCTGAGTTCATCAACCGTGTGGACGAGATCGTCTACTTCAACCAGTTGACCGAGGAGAACTTTGCCGGTATCGCCCGCATCATGCTGGAGGAGCTGCGTCGGTCTCTGTTCGACAAGGGCTACCAATTCAGCTACGACGACGCCGTGGTGGAGCACCTGGTCAAGGTATCCTATTCTGCCGCCTATGGCGCCCGCAACCTGCGCCGTACCATCCAGCGTGAGCTGGAGGACCCCATGGCCGGCCAAATCATCGCCAGCTTTGAGCAGCCCATCACTCAGATCCGGGCAGCTATGGAGGGCGACACCGTGAAACTGTACACGTTGTGAGGTGAGAGAGATGCTGTTTCGTAAAAAGATCGATCCCCGTTGCGCCTATTGCGTCAAGGGACGTGACATCGGCGACGGGCAGGTGGCCTGTGTCAAGAAAGGTATCGTGGCGGCGGAGGATCACTGCGCCAGCTTTGTCTACGATCCGCTGCGCCGCACGCCGCCCCGTCCACTGAAGCTGTCCGCGGAGAAACTGAAAAAAGAGGATTTTGAGGTATAGGTAATAACAAGACACGCGGCACGCCAAAGACGCGCCGCGTGTCTTATTATTGAAATAGTCCCTGTATAGTTACACAATATCATATAGCTCCCGCAGATCTGCGATTTCGTAGTCGATGCGCAGTTCCTCCGGCCGGGGCTGCCGTTTCGGATTGTACCAGCAGCAGGGGAGGCCGGCGTTGTTGGCACCCAGGATGTCGCTGGAGAGGGAGTCGCCCACCAGCAGGCAGTTGTCCGGCGCGAGACCGTCGATATGGGCGAATACATAGTTGAAGTAGGCCCGCGACGGCTTACTGGCACCGGCCTCCTCAGAGATGAAGACGTCGGTGATGTACGGGGCCAGCGTACTGCGCGCCAGTCGGCTCTTCTGCACGGCGGCCACAGCGTTTGTCACCAGATAAAGACGGTGGCCTTTGGATAACGTGCGGCACACTTCTTCGGCATAGGGGAGAAGCAGGGTGCTCTGCCCCAGTGCTGTCAGGTGGGTGTGGTTGCACGCTGCTGGATCCCGCACGATCCCCAGCAGATCCAGAAACATCCGGAACCGCTCAAGCACTAAAAAGTCCTTGGTGCACTCGCCCCGGTCAAAGGCGCGCCACATGGCGTTGTTGCAGCTCTCATACATGCGGAAGGTCTCGTCGCTCTCCGGCAGGTCGTGCTCCATACAGACGCGGTGAAAGGCGTTGCGGTTGCCGCGGTCAAAGTCGAACAACGTGTTGTCGGCATCCAGCAGCAGGTAGGGGTAACGGATCATGGGTAAGCGCTCCTGTTATGTGATAGAAACAGTATACCATGGTATGCCGCGTTGCGCAATCATAATCGGCTTTTTGTCAGAATCGGTCAGGCATAAGTTCTGCTTTTGGCACACGCGAAAAAAAGAAAAAAAACTGTGAAATTAGGTGTTGACAAAGTTTGCCGTCCGTGGTATTCTAACAAAGCTGTCGCCGAAATACCGGCAACAAAAAGGGCGTGTACCTTGTAAATTAAACAATGGACGAAAAGCACCAGAAGATCTGTGCGCGAAAGCGTGCAGATCAAGAGCCTGCGCAGCGGGGTTGTCAATTACCCGAAGCGCGGGAAGAGTTTTGAAAGCTATGGAAATA